>NZ_BAAHBF010000047.1:0-507 GCF_054776875.1 Spirosoma daeguense | reverse complement strand
CGTTAACTTCAGGATGATCAATTGCCTCCCTATGACCCTTTGATGAGTTAGGTTCTCCTACCTTATTGCTACAAATTATGATTGCCTTACTTATTGAGTCGTATTCAAAATTGATTGATTCTCTCTTTTTACCTTCTGTTCTTCCAAAACTGATCTGAATCAATTCTTTGTTATTAGAATTAGGTTTAACTAAAATCTCTGTACTTGTTTTTGTATCATAATGGTTACTATGCCACTTGTAGATGTTAAATATGCTACTTAATACAGAAGCAGTTTCTCGTTCATCATCGAATGAACTACCATCATGATTTTGGTTATTCGTTGAAGTAATTAAACTCAGTGTATTCTCAACTGGTGCGTCTTCTAAAACTGGTTGCCTCATCTCTTTGATTTCCTTAACAATGGGTTCATTATCATCAAATAAAGTAATGACCTTACTCACTGGGTTGTAGTGTACATTTGGATTATGGCAAACACTAAAACCTCGGCTTATCGAAACTTTAAGTA
>NZ_BAAHBF010000046.1:0-508 GCF_054776875.1 Spirosoma daeguense | reverse complement strand
ACCGCTCTGTCACGGGACGTGCCCCCTGTCGCACAGAAGCCCACCACTACGTTATTGGCTATTTGGCACCACCCAACGACCATGAGGGTTGATGGATGATGACGCTACACACCTGAACGAACGTACCTGCAACCTTTACACCCTCATTTGGTTGGGCTGACACGCTCACCCTCGGGACGTGCTCCCTGTCGCCGGAACGGTGACAGCGCGGAGCGGACAATAACGCACCCAACCGCTTAAAGCCGAGCGCGAAGCGTTTTTTACTACGTTGCAGACCCGCGCCAAGCCTTTTCACTACGTTGTCGCGGGGCGCTTGCCTTGTCGAACGCTACGTGCCCAACTCGCTTTTATCAGCTTGCCCAACCGGGGCGGTTCTGGTGTCGACCGGAGCCCGACCAACGAGCCAAACCGTTCTGTCGCGGGACGATTGCCCTGTCGACCGGAACCCGACCACTACGTTGTTTTCACTGTTTGGATCACCCAACGCCCGCGAGGGCTGATGGATGAG
>NZ_BAAHBF010000045.1:0-513 GCF_054776875.1 Spirosoma daeguense | reverse complement strand
AATCTGGCGACTGGGGCTAAGTCGTAACAAGGTAGCCGTACCGGAAGGTGCGGCTGGAACACCTCCTTTTTGGAGCCATTATGCTACTTTAAGATATTAATACGCAAAGCAACGGGCTTGTAGCTCAGGTGGTTAGAGCGCTACACTGATAATGTAGAGGTCCGTGGTTCGAGTCCACGCAGGCCCACAAATCAGCTAATCTATTGCTTAGGTTTATAGATTATAACTGACAATAAAATATGGGGGATTAGCTCAGCTGGCTAGAGCACCTGCTTTGCAAGCAGGGGGTCAACGGTTCGACTCCGTTATTCTCCACATGAACCATTCGGGTTCATATGTTCTTTGACCTACAGGGAGAAATGGAATGATGTAACAATCATTCAGGTTCAATTATTATAAACTGTTGGTTTATAAATTGTAAATAAGTATTTACGATTACGTAATGCAAGGGCGTCTGGGGGATGCCTCTGGCTTCTGGTGGCGATGAAGGACGTGGCAAGCGACGAAACGCTT
>NZ_BAAHBF010000044.1:0-514 GCF_054776875.1 Spirosoma daeguense | reverse complement strand
CAAACTCCACTGCACCAGATTCATCCGGACGTTCATACTGACTAACACACTGCTGGTATTATGGGTAAAACGAATGGGGAATCCAAGTTAGTACATTGCGCTGATACTACCGACGGCCTCCCTTTGCCCCGGAGCGTTTTGCACCACTTGTTGGCCCACCTGATTTTCGTGCCGAAGCGCCAGAACGTGGCCCAGTAGGCCGAGAAGTGGTTTTTTTTGCTCCGGTCATCTTCGATTTCGCTTTTAGGCGGTCCTTTCCACTCGGTGTATTTTTCTCCTTTTTTTCGTGAAAGGCACCCAAAAACGTCGGATCTTCTTTCGGCCGTTGCTCGTCCATTTCACGCAGCATAGCCTGTTGTTCGTCAAAAGGCGTTTCGGTGACTTCGACCAGAGCGGGTAGCGGTTGCCGGGGGATGGTCATGCGGATGATCTTTTCAATCTTCTGCACGTGGTATTCCTCGGCTATAGTCATAAAGGTGATGGCTTCGCCGGTGTGGTTTGCCCGACCCGTACG
>NZ_BAAHBF010000043.1:0-526 GCF_054776875.1 Spirosoma daeguense | reverse complement strand
AGCAGCATTCCAGTCCACTACGTTAAAGTAGGCCGCAATGTATTCGGGGCGACGGTTCTGGTACTTTAGATAATAGGCATGTTCCCATACGTCGAGGCCAATAATTGGGAAGCCCTTTACGTCAGCAATATCCATCAGTGGGTTATCCTGATTAGGGGTTGACGTGACGGCTAATTCGCCTTCTGGCGTCACAATAAGCCATGCCCAGCCTGAACCGAAGCGGGTCGTAGCGGCTTTCGTAAATTCTTCTTTGAACGCGTCAAGTGACCCGAATTTCGTTGTGATTGCTTCGGCTAGTTCGCCGGTAGGATGACCGCCACCACTGCCGGAGATCGTGTTCCAGAATAGCGTGTGGTTATAATGACCGCCCCCGTTGTTGCGAACGGCTACGGGAGCCTGACTAACGTTTTGGAGCAATTCTTCAATTGATTTATTTTCCAGCTCTGTTCCCGCAATGGCGTTGTTCAGATTTGTAACGTAGGCATTGTGGTGCTTATCATGGTGAATTTCCATGGTCTGCTTATCG
>NZ_BAAHBF010000042.1:0-544 GCF_054776875.1 Spirosoma daeguense | reverse complement strand
GTAGGTAAATGACGATTCACCCAGACTACCGCCCTGAGTCGCTTTCAGCACAATGGTGGGATTATCGGTGTAAAGCTGTAACGAATAAGGCCCAGAAGCCGTGGTGGGAAACAACTCGTTGACCACCCAGAAGTTCACCGATTGCCCATTCAGGCCCGAATAAAGGGGTGTGAAGCTGATGTCGTAGCGATTATTCGAAATCTGGGTACAAGTCAGCGGATTCACACCCGTGATGGCGAAAGGCACACTGGCCGTTACCGAGACGGGTTGAATGGTCAGCATAAAACTGGTCGTAGCACTGAGCCCTCCGGGATCAACCGCCGTCAATGAAACCGTCGACGTACCACTCACCGAAGGCGTACCCGAGATTGTGGTGCCATTCAGGGTCAGCCCGGCGGGCAATCCGTTGGCCGTCAGTAGGAGCGCATTCGGGGTCTGGGCATCGGTAAACACAGTTGCTACGTTCAGACCAAAGGGCTGACCCTGAACGCCTACCTGATTGACAATCGGATTGGCTACTGTTGGCGGGGTGTTGGTAGCCGTT
>NZ_BAAHBF010000041.1:0-545 GCF_054776875.1 Spirosoma daeguense | reverse complement strand
CAATGGCTATGCTACGATGATTTTCTGGCGCTTGAATGGAATGTGAGAAGTATTGATATGAATGTATATTTTGAGGTGCATCCGCACGAAGATCGGGTTCACCTTAGCACACCTTCTCGTTACTTGAGCTTTAGCTTTAAACCGCACGAACTGACCGAATTAAAACGAATGCTCAGTAAAGCCGTAGCCCGGTTACATTGGTTTGAGACACTTCGGAATGCCCAGAATTGACCGATGCTTATGCGAAACGTACTTGTTTTCCGAACGAATATCAACTCAGACCAGCGGATTCACCGGGCGGCCTGCCGCTTATGCAAATTACGGGGTATCTGCCGCTGGAGCATCGATCTGGAGGACTGCGACTGTGTGTTACGTATCGAAACGGAATCGCACACGGAGTCTGATATAATCCGGCTGCTGACAAAGGCTGGCTTGCAGTGCACGGTATTGAATTAACTAGAGATCATAGCCAGCAACAAAAAAGGCATCCTGACCAGGATGCCTTTTTTTGGTTCTCGTTAACTTCCTATTCGCCAAAGACGTTG
>NZ_BAAHBF010000040.1:0-562 GCF_054776875.1 Spirosoma daeguense | reverse complement strand
CTGGTGGCGTGTTCCGCTTGATGCGAAGATTGGAGCAAGTCCCTGTCTGGCGAATACGAACGTAGTTGGCTTCACGGCGGGTATCAGTGGTGGGCAGCAGTAGTTCTTGATCGAGAGAAGAGTATAAGCCTGTACAACAAGATGGCGAGGCACGCACTAACCCGCTATTAACTGCGTTTCTGTTTCATGTCGTCCTTATTTTTCTGGTCTACGTGGGGCCGCACCGCTCGGTTTACGTATGTAATAGGTCTTCTTTTTAGTGCTATCAGCCTGGTCCTGTTTGTCGTTGCCTGGGCGCGGGGACTCGCTAATGTCGTACATTGGGATGTACTGAGTGAACTCAATGAATTGCCCGTAACTGCTCAATCGTTCTCGGATGGGTTACTCGATTACGCCGTCAATAGCAAAGCTTACGCCGTGTCGGAGCAGTTTGTGGCCTCGGCAATGCAGATTCGTCCTGGTGTAGCCACCGCCTTTCTAATTGGTGTCAGTCTGGCCTTTGTTCTGCTGCTGAGTGCAGTCACCCGTTTTGACCGAGTGCGTTATCTGGTCAGTATGGCGC
>NZ_BAAHBF010000039.1:0-570 GCF_054776875.1 Spirosoma daeguense | reverse complement strand
TTGGCTTACAGAGTAAGCAGGAGCTAACCAGAATAAACGAAACGCATAAATCTATACTAAACGGCACCGAAAGCGGACTACCTTACAGAACCACCAACACGTTTTTTCACAAATCGGTTTAGGTAATCAAATTCTGAACCAAATTTGCACTCATAATGCTTTACTCATAGGGATCGGAGAGCAGATTTTAGACATCAGATTCGTTTATTCTGACTCATTTGTCTATCGTCTAGTATCCAGACATAACAATCATCTTCATGGAATACGATGTTATTATCATTGGTTCGGGACCAGGTGGCTATACCGGTGCGATCCGTTGCGCCCAACTCGGACTTAAAACAGCCATCATCGAGAAATACGCCACGCTGGGTGGCACTTGCCTGAATGTTGGCTGCATTCCGTCGAAAGCGCTGCTTGACTCGTCGGAACATTTTTACAATGCTGCGCACACATTTGCCGAGCACGGCATTAAATTGACTGATTTGCAGGTCGATCTGGACCAGATGATCAAGCGGAAGCAGGAAGTTGTCGATGTGACAACGAAGGGCATTTCGTTCTTGATGAAGAAAA
>NZ_BAAHBF010000038.1:0-688 GCF_054776875.1 Spirosoma daeguense | reverse complement strand
CACTAAATATCAGTTGATTATAGTTGCAAAAGTGGTGGATTTTGCGTAGCTTGATAGGGTAAATAAGAGGAGAAACGACTCATGAAAATAACCCAACAGCAATACGAATCAGCCCTCGCTTTAGTCGAACAATACAAGCGTCAGCACAATCAGGAAATCATGGTTGGAAAGCGAATTATATCCAACGATGATTTCTGTAAAATGATACAAACCAAGCCCGACAATCGAATAACAGTCAACGATATTGTTATTATCCCAACAAGAAACTGTTCTGATAGCTGGGATCATGCAACAGCAACTTTTGAGCAGGTTGTCTGCACTGGGTACTGCGGTCGGGATGAGTTTTGGGGACGTAATCTTGACGGTGAAGAACGATACTTTACTGAAGGTTCGCGCTTCAAGTGTGTTGGTGAAGTGTCAGAGGCTATTAAGATCCCTGTACAATAGTATGCAAATACCCACATCCCTCCACGCCCAACTAACCACCCTACTCTCCACGCACAAACTGCTGTGGAGTTCAGAAAGCGACTATCCCGTCGAGCCAGTGTCGTTGTGGTGCTGGCAGTTAGGCGCGTACCGGGAGACGTTTGATGCGGATGGGCTACTTCAGAATCAGTACGTAACAAATGCAGCGTATTGGCCGATTCTGCTGGCATTCGCTGGTTGCAAGCTCCGTGCCTTCCGCCAA
>NZ_BAAHBF010000037.1:0-701 GCF_054776875.1 Spirosoma daeguense | reverse complement strand
TGAGGGTGTAAAGGTTGACGCTGTGGTTGTTATCTTTAGTGGTCTCCTCATCCATCAACCCTCATGGTCGTTGGGTGATGCGTAAAAGCTGTAACGTAATGGTGGGCTTGTGTGCGACAAGGGGCACGACTCAGTTGAGGCTTGTGGCTTCTAGGACGGGCTTTCCGGTGACACAGGAAACGCCCCAGATGGGACGATTTTGGGTTCGTTGGTCGGCTTGGGTCGACACCAGAAGCGCCCCGCTTCGGTCGGTTTTAGCGTATTGGGCAGCTTCAGTCGACACCAGAAACGTAGCATTTGGGAAGAGAAAAGCCCAGGTTCGTCTGGTTTTGGCTCATTAGTCAGCTTCGGTTGACGCCAGAAACGTAGCGTTGGAGCCGAGAAACGTAGTGACAAGGAAGGGTGTTGACTCGGCTGGAGAACGTAGCAGTGGCTTCGCGCTTGGCTAAAATCGGATACGTAGCATTGGTGCTTGATTGCGCGCCTGTCACCCTCCGGTGACAGGATGCTCGCCCCCGAGGGCAAGTGGGTCAGCCCAACCCAATGAGGGTGTAAAGGTTGCGGCTCCGGTTGTTGTTTGAAGCGACCTCCTCATCCATCAACCCTCATGGTCGTTGGGTGTATCGGCCAAAGCTGTAAGTGAAAGTCCGGCTCTCGGTCGACAGGGAGCACTTCTCGAAGTCAGGCTTTTTAGCTCGTTA
>NZ_BAAHBF010000036.1:0-717 GCF_054776875.1 Spirosoma daeguense | reverse complement strand
CACCCAACGACCATGAGGGCTGATGGATGAGAACGCTACGTCCTTGAACAACCACAACTCCCAACCTTTACACCCTCATTGGGTTGGGCTGCCCCGCTTGCCCTCGGGACGTGCATCCTGTCGCCGGGCAGCCACCCATATAAAACTAATCAAATACCCAATCAGGATGCTCCCGGCGGGGCAAGGATTTGACTTTCTCAGCTACCTCACTCCATTTCTTGGTCGGCCATGTAGCTGGTTTAGCATCATATGTACCACCCATTGCCAGTAAGGTATGTAAAGTGGCTCCCAGTAAATAAGTCAGCGAACCAAAGTTGGTTAGCACAACCTGGTTTGGTTCTTCATAATAAATTTGAAAGGAATCAATCTCGTCATGAGGGTTTGTCAAAGACCAGTCATTCGCATCGTAAATTGGCTCAATACCGGTTCGCTGACTCACAAGCTTGATTATTTCCTCCAGTGTAGGCGGCTGATTATCAAAACAAACTTCCCGATGACAAACCATATTCTTTTCTGTTTTTGCTATTTAATTGCCTTTCGGGGCGTTCCTCGTGTCGAAAGCTACGTGGCAAACTCGCTTTTTTTAATTACCCTAACCGGAGCGATTCTGGTGTCGACCGAAGCTACCTAGTGAGCCAAAACCGCTCTGTCACGGGACGTGCCCCCTGTCGCACAGAAGCCCACCACTACGTTATTGGCTATTTGGCACCACCCAAC
>NZ_BAAHBF010000035.1:0-1037 GCF_054776875.1 Spirosoma daeguense | reverse complement strand
GGAGCGACTCATACGGCGACGATCAGCCTGCCGGGTTGTGGCACTACCACCGCCAACTATACTGCACCAACGTCTTGTTCTGTGGCTCCGGTATGTTCACTGACGGCAGCGGCCACTGCTGGGGTTTGTCAAACGGCCACCAATACGTACTCAGCCAACATAGTGGTCAATCTGACGAATGCAGTATCTGGTTCACTTACCGTGAGCATTCCGGGGGCGTCTCCAGTGAGTCAGACTATTGCGGCTACTGCTACGTCGGTAACCGTAGTGGTACCGAATCTGCTATCGGACGGAGCCATACATACGGCAACTATTAGCTTGCCTGATTGTGGAACCACCAGTGCTACGTATTCGGCACCAGTTTCCTGCTCGGTTGGTATCGGCTTAAGCCTGAGCGATCCGCCAATATGCAATCCGGGTACCAATATGTATTCGACTACTGGCGTTGTGAGCTTCACAAATGCTGCTGATGGTCAGCTTACGATTACAGATGGCACCAGCACAACAACAGTTTCTGTTACAGCCGGAACAACCTCTGTTGCCTACGCTTTCACAGGACTAACAACCGCAACAGGAACCCACACGGTGGTTGTCTCTTATCTGGGCCAGACAACGAGTGTAACCTACGTAGCACCCGACGCTTGCCCAGCAGAGCCAGTATGTTCGCTGACGGCTACCGCCACAGCAGGAACCTGTGCTTCGGCAACTAATACGTATTCGCTCACGGCAGTTGTTACGTTGGCGAATTCAATTACGGGTACACTGACGATCACTAATGGTGTCGAAAGCCTAACTCTTTCGACCACGTCTTCTGCCACCAACTCGTATACCGCCATATTCAACAATCTGCCTTCTGACGGACTTACGCACACGGTCGAGGTATCGTTACCCGGTTGCAGCAGCACCACTGCTACGTATTCGGCACCAGTTTCCTGTTCAGTGGCACCAGTCTGTTCGCTAACGGCAGCGGTTACGGCGGGAGTCTGTCAGACGGCGACCAATACGTATTCGGCAAATGTGCTGGTGAATCTGACCAA
>NZ_BAAHBF010000034.1:0-1157 GCF_054776875.1 Spirosoma daeguense | reverse complement strand
ACTGATGTTACGCAGCCTTAGCTAATAGAGTAGATTGACTTTTGAGACTGTTAAGGTTTCGTAATGCTAATTTCATCGCGTTTAGCGTCAGCAAACTTTTTAATGCAAAATGATTTTTTGACGTCGATAACCGCAAGGCTTCCAACTTAACAAAGGCCAGCATGGATAGAAAAAGATGATTGCTTTGAGACCGCACCGTGTGGGCCGGTGAGCGGGCATAGCCCGTGTTTGATTTGATCGATTTGTGGAATTCTTCCACCTTCCAACGACGGGCGTATTGCGTCTGAATGCTGACCGTATCGGCCGTCAAGTCATTGGTTACCAGATAGAGCACCCCTTGCTCAATGTCTCCGTCTTTGAAGACCTGCTTGGTTAGCAACAGGGGAAAATCCACTCCGGCAACCCAAACGGCAAGGCATTGATGCGCTTCGATAGCTAACGACTCAATCGGCCGATACAGCCCCTGTTGTTGGTCAGCCCTAGAAAGAGCCACCTTACGGTTGCTTTTCAAAGGCATAATAAATTGTTGGCTTAAACCGGCGATATAGGTAAAGTTCTCGGCAGAGGAAAACCAGGAATCGGCCAATACATACTTAAAAATGAGCTTATTAGCCAAGCTTTGGTGGATTAGCCGTCTAAACCGTTCTTGCTTACTGATCCGGCTGACCCATTTTGTTTTGCCCGTCTTTGGATCAATGATGGCTTGGTCTTTCTCGATCAGTTCATAGGCAACAGGTAAGGAATATATCTGGCCTGTGTAGAGGGCAGTGAGTTGGTTAATGCCTTTAAGTGCTTTCTGCTGACAGTGGTCGTAATGGAAGCGGATAAGCGAATTTTGGTTCATAAAGGCTTTGGCTTCGACGGTATCATCAAGGGTCAACACCGCGTTGGGGTCGGCAATCTGCTCAATGAAGGGGCGTACGACTTGCCATAGTTGGGGCGAACCATAGCTGAGCTGATGTAAGCTTCGGGTAATGGCATCGTGGGAAAGTTTACCATCGACTAAAGCCGACAAGCCCGTTGCCGTCGTTTGGCCTTGATTGACTAAAAGGTAGTCCGAGTACAGGTCGAAAACAGGCGAAACGAAGTGCATGGCTAATTTTTGTTAAATTTAATCAGTAGGCTGTCAATCTAAGGATGGCCTGCGTAACATCAGT
>NZ_BAAHBF010000033.1:0-1268 GCF_054776875.1 Spirosoma daeguense | reverse complement strand
AGGGGCGATTTGTGACAGGAATTGCCAAAATAAATTACGCATACACTGGCTTGAGGCTGTGCCAGTTCATTACCCACTCTTAGCTATTACCGTGAAAAAATTGGTGGAAACCATATTACTCTGGCTGATTGCCCACGCTGTTTACCTATTCGTGGGGTTCTGCATTTTCATGGGCGCCATGTACCAGTTTGTTAATACCAAAAACGAAGCGAATCTCTCGTTAGCCAACCGTCTATTTTCTGTCGCCATGTCCGTACTATTTGTGGGCATCGCAGCCGCTTACGGAATCGACCACTGGCAATGGAACGCCTACGCCATTTCGATGCTGGGCATTCTGGGAGGCATGGGCGCAGATAAGCTACTCAGGCTGATATTGGCCCTCTACAACGATTCGACAAGTCTGGTGGATTTCTTTGGACGTATTAGCGATGCGGCCAAAGCAGCATGGGGTGCCTACAATAGCGTACGAGCAAAAGATAAAAATGATGATAACGCCTGAACAGATACTAACCGCCTTCATTGCCAATGCCCTCCAATGCTTTGTGTTGAGTGGTATTCTAATAATAAATCGACAGCGGACAATCGTTTTTCGCCACAGCATATTTCTGGGTATGTTCCTTAATGGCATAGGAGCACTACTCTACATTATGCCGGGGCTGTTACTGTGGGCGATTGCGACCAATAGTATTGGTGACACCATTTTTTTGATTGGCGTGTTTGTTTCCTATGTCGTTAAGCGCAAACCAATACGTAGAGAACGTATCTGGATTGTCGTAATGTTCGTGGTGTTTCTATTGTCGGTGGGGGTAGGTATCGCCTGGTTCTACTACACGCAGGAGCGGGAGATTGAATTGCGATTGCAACAGGAGCAAACCCAAAAAGTAGACACGCTGAAAAGCCACGTTACTGAGCTAAAAACGGTGCTGATTGATTCGTCGTCTGCCAGAGCCGAGCAAATGCAGACGAGTCAGCAAATGCTACACGCTCAAACAAAAATACTGCTTGATATTCAGAAATCAGTAAACGAGCTAAAGGCAAAACAGGCTGGTAATTTACCGCGAAAGGTGCGTCGAACTGCTACCGTTCAGACGTCACTTATTCCCAGAACCTTGCCCGATGCGATATTCGAAATTGACCCCGACCGTGTCGCCCCACCCCGCCCGATGCTGAAGCGAAAATATTAACACAACACACTAAATATCAGTTGATTATAGTTGCAAAAGTGGTGGATTTTGCGTAGCTTGATAGGGTAAATAAGAGGAGAAACG
>NZ_BAAHBF010000032.1:0-1284 GCF_054776875.1 Spirosoma daeguense | reverse complement strand
CTCATCCATCAGCCCTCGCGGGCGTTGGGTGATCCAAACAGTGAAAACAACGTAGTGGTCGGGTTCCGGTCGACAGGCCAATCGTCCCGCGACAGGACGGTTTGGTTCGTCAGTCGGGTCTCGGTCGACACGAGAAGCGCCCCGGTTGGGCCAGCTGACAAAAGTGAGTTGGGCACGTAGCGGTCGACAGGGCAAACGCCCCGCGACAACGTAGTAAAAACGGCTTGGCGATACGTAGTAAAAGGGCTTCACGCTCGGCTTTAAGTGGTTGGGTGCGTAGTTGTCCGCTCCGCGTGGTTTCCCTGTCTTGCGACAGGGAGCACGTCCCGGTGGCAGGCTTGGCAGCCCAACCAAATGAGGGTGTAAAGGTTGCAAGTTGTTCGTGTTGTGGTACGTAGTGTCATCATCCATCAACCCTCATGGGTGTTGGGTGGACGTAACAGGCTGTAACGTAGCGGTGGGCTTCCGGTCGACAAGGGAGCCGCCCCAGTAGGCAGTTTGTGGCTCGTTGGTCAACTTCGGTCGACACGAGAATCGCCCCAGTTAGGGAGTCAAAAAAGCGTACTTGGCACGTAACGCCGACACGAGAATCGCTCCGGCTTGGCCGACAGAAAAGGGAGTCAGGGCACTTCTCCGCGACAGTTGATACGCCCCAAAACATAAGATGAATGGCTATTAGGCTCGTGTAATTGAATGCCCAGTGCCTATACTAAGGAATGAGCAGCATGAAAGATGTGAAAATTGACGTTTGGGTCGATAACTGTGAAGTTCTTTTGGAGTCTGCTTTTCCTTTTTACAAGCCGAATCCTTTTCTAGGTGACCATCAGTTTGAATTAATCATTAGCTTTAGAGACCAAGCTTCAGCTAACAAAATCATTACACAGTATAATTTGAACATAGCGGAGGAATCCAAATGGGAAAGTTTTTTTCAACGCTTATCAGCAGTCTGGTCTGACGTTCGGGAATCCGAAGACTCGACAGCTTCTTATCTGCTTAACAGAGTTGATGAAATGCAAATAAACGCTGAGTCTATTCACCTGAAAGGGATTTGTTCTACTGTACTCAGGTAATAGCAAAGAGGCAGTTCCCCGGCGACAGGGAGCACGTCCCGTGGGAAAGCGGGGCAGCCCAACCAAATGAGGGTGTAAAGGTTGGAAGTTGCTTGTGTTCAGTAACGTAGCGTCATCGTCCATCAACCCTCAGGGGTGTTGGGTGGACATAACAGCGAAAAAACGTAGTGGTCAGCTTTCGGTCGACAGTGAGCGCGTCCCGAAGTCGGGCTGT
>NZ_BAAHBF010000031.1:0-1325 GCF_054776875.1 Spirosoma daeguense | reverse complement strand
TACAAGTTTAAACGCCGTACCATCGGTAATATGGTGGCCGTCACAAAGCTACTTAGTCGGTTTACGATTGGTACGATTAGCGGCAACGTGCTAACGCAGATAGGTACCATTATGGCCGGGTCCAAGATCGTGCTGATACTACCCATTTTAATGGGGCTTGTCAGCTTTGCATCGCTGGTTATTACCGATCTATTGTTCTGGATAGTCTCTGTTTCAGAAATCGAAGAGGAGCCACCTTATAAAGCAACCATCGTTCAAAACCCATACGAAGCCCATGAACAAGCTTAAAATAACCCGAAACAGCACGACCGTAGAAATTGAACAAGATCAACCAATTACGCCAGATGTGATTGCAGGCATTATTGTCGAAATGGATAAAGCGCAACCTCTGCGAATAAATATACCGCCATACCAGCCATGGCCTGACAGCCCTACAGGTGGTATAGGTTCGCCCTTGAGAACACCATGGACGCAACCCTCAATCATGTATTGTGCAGAAAGCCATAACTAGCCATGAAGCAACTACTTAAATGGCTGGTGGGCGATATGCTGACTTCGCCAATTTTCTGGGTCGTAGTTTCGCTTGGCGGCACTGGATTTGGCGTAAAGCAATGCCACCGGGCTAACAGCGAAGAAGAGAAACGACTAGTGGTGGAGGTGCAGACTGATAGCCTAAAACGGGTAACTGGTCTACTCAAATCTGAAAAGGATAGCGCCTTTAATTATGCCAAAACAATTCGATTCCTATATGACAAAGAAATACAAAACGATCGCAAACGGGCTTATTCTAAGCCTTATCGTGATGTTCGCGCTGAGAACGACAGTTTATTGTCAAATCCCTGATACGTCCGATTTTGCGCGAGAGGTTGAAATAAACGTTCGATTGCGTGAATTAGCTAGGCTTCGCCCTCGCTACGATTCCTTGCTGGTAGTAATCGGTTACTACAAAGCCAGAGACGCCACGCTGAGTGCAATTCTAACGCGCTACGAGCGTAAACGTAACTTCTTAGGCATAGGCAACCGAAAGAAGTACAGGAAGCTGAAGGAAGAGATTTTAGGGCTACCGTAAAGGTTCGTTAGAGGCAACTGATTTGGCTAAGCGCTCTAAAAATTGCTTCTCCTTTTCTGGGTCAAGTTCATAATCATACTTACCGCTAAACACCTCCTTTGCTTCGCGTTCGATTAGTATAGCAAGGGCAATTTCCTGAAGTAGCTTATCGAATGGGTCCATAAATATTATATGCAGAAAGGGGCGATTTGTGACAGGAATTGCCAAAATAAATTACGCATACACTGGCTTGAGGCTGTGCCAGTTCATTACCCAC
>NZ_BAAHBF010000030.1:0-1358 GCF_054776875.1 Spirosoma daeguense | reverse complement strand
ATCAGTACGTAACAAATGCAGCGTATTGGCCGATTCTGCTGGCATTCGCTGGTTGCAAGCTCCGTGCCTTCCGCCAACCGACCGGGGAGCCTTCTGTGTACGAATTGCTTGTGGTAGTACGGGAGGGGTTGAGGTATACAGGAATCAGGACAAAAATAGTGGAGACATGAAAGACGACCCATTTAAAACAGAACAATGCGAACACTTAACCTGTGGTCGCTTTTACGATTATAATGCACAACGTTAGATCTGCTCTGCTATGCGTGATAACGCATGTGCCAGACTATCGAATGAAGATAGATATACAGAGGAAACCACGCCACCTGCGCGGGTGAACCAGTAAGACGGATTAAAAGCAAGTAAGAAGTTGCTAATTATCAGCAGTATATAAGCATTGTCACGATCCTAGTTAAGTAAAGCCATGCCGACCAACCCGACCACCGCACAGCCGAAAGTTACCACGTACCCCAATTTCGGCCCCTATCTGACCTACGCTGAATCGGTAAAATCCGCTACTGCGATACGCCTAGGTATTGTCAACGTACCCCCACCAGAGCAGTACGCCAACATGATGCGGGTGTACAAAGAAATTTACGAACCGATTTGCAAAAAGTTTGGCAAGTTGCCAGTTAGCTCGTTCTTCAGATCGCCAAAACTCAACAGTGCAGTGAAGGGATCGAAGACCAGCGCGCACCTGTTGGGGTTGGCTATTGATATTGATTGCGATGGCTCAAGTCTAACGACCAACAAAGCACTGTACCAGTGGGTACGGCAGAATCTGAAGTACGACCAGTGTATTCAAGAGTACCCCGACCGTAATGGCAATCCCGGCTGGATTCACATCGGACTTAGACTTGATGGTAAATACCGTCAACAAGGCATGAGGGCGGAATTACGAGGTGAGGATACTATTTATATTTACGAATAATTATTATGAACACCACCTACACCCCTCCGCATTAGCTATAAACTAATGCGAGATGAAAAAACCTTGGCGATTTACGCCCAAACAAGTACGATCTGATCAGCCTGAGTACAACAACAACTGGCGCAAAGCTTTCCAGTTCTACAACAATCACTTTCAAACCAAAGCTAAGAATTATAATAACCGTCAATGCTGGTTAGAGCAACACAACTGGATTGACGATGCAGTGTATCAAAAGCCACCGACAAAAAACAACGTAGCGTGGCACTTCTGGTAAACATAAGGGTTTAGGAATAACAACAACGCCCCGGCCGGCTGAGTCAGGGCGTTTGTTAATTCCAGAAGGTTCAATTCGTTTCTCGAACGGCAGTCCAATTTCAATTCCCTAGGGGTTCGATTTAAAGCCAAGTTTTTCAAGTACTGGCAATAAGGC
>NZ_BAAHBF010000029.1:0-1414 GCF_054776875.1 Spirosoma daeguense | reverse complement strand
CTCCACTGTCGCAGGGAGCCTACCAAACGAACACTGTATGGACTCTTCACCCAACGACCATGAGGGTTGATGGATGATAACGCTACGTGCCTGAACAAAAACAACTTCCAACCTTTACACCCTCATTTGGTTGGGCTGAAAACGCTCCTGCGGGACGGGCTTCCTGTCGACGGGAAGCTACCCTTCTGAATTTTTCTTTATATGCACCAGCACTCGATTGTGAATCTTGTGAATGATGTAATTACTCCAAAGTTGCCAATAAGCAGCCGGTTTAATATTGTGGTAGTACCAAGTTGTACCTTCTAAAAGCGTTTTACCGTTCGATAGACGGGTTAACTTGAATTGCCCCTGCTTCGATACAAAGTAGTCGTGTAGGTGGGGTGCATCCACATTCCAAAAACTCAACTCTTTCATCGGCTCCGGCTGCTCTAAGACAGCAAATTTTAGTAATCGTGGCTCGTCCCAAACCGTGATTGGCTCGACAAAACTTCCGGTTGTAAAGTTGCAATGACGCACCGCCCCAACGCCTACTCCTTTGATTCTGGCGTTGATTGGATAGGCAATGCCTGTTTTAAAAATAAAGTCTTCCGGCTCGTCTAATTGCGGAAACTCAATTACATTCTTCCAAACTGTTTGCGGAGGTGCATCAATCTGAATGGAACTTACTACGGAAACCAACGTGGGTGGACTGCTTTTTTCCAAAAAAGCCGTTGTTGGAATGATACCAATCAGCAAAAGGAAGGTTGTTGGGGCATTGCTTGAATTTTTATTGATGATTGAAAAACCAATTAAACTTCCAATCCAAGTCAACAGAAGCCCGAACGGGGCGGCCATGAAAATACAGATGATACCTTCAATTGCGAACACTAAGAGTACAGCCAGAAAAATTGCCAATGTCAAATACCCTATTTGCCAAGCGTCACGTCGGGTAATTTCTTTGTTCAGGCCATAAAGAATTGTGGAACCAGCCCCGATAAAAATAGGCGTTAAAATAAACAAGGCGATACCATACTGCCCAATACCATAAATGCCCCAGATCGTTAAGAGACCGGCGATAAAAACGGTTAGACTGATTGATGTCCACTTGCGTTTTTGATCATCGTCTGGTAGTAGTCTTTCTATCAGTTCTTTCATGTATATTCTGTCACCAAAGCTGCAAATCTAAACTTTCCGTATGGAGCCGGTTCTAGTGTCGCACGAAAGCTACCCAACTCACTTACCTTGCCTACGTGGGGCGTTCGCGTTGTCGACCGGAACCCAAAAATGCAAGCCCAAAACTTGCCTAACGGGGCGGTTAAACTGTCGACAGAAAGCCCGAATTTGAAGCATTGCTTTTACGCATCACCCAACGCCCGCGAGGGCTGATGGTGAACGAAATGGCTTACTTCACTACGTTACCTCGACCTTTACACCC
>NZ_BAAHBF010000028.1:0-1431 GCF_054776875.1 Spirosoma daeguense | reverse complement strand
GGATCAATTCATAAAGTTGTGGAGGGCGTTGTATTTTTCTAGGTTTGTGGGATTAATCAACCTCAGTGGTTTTGGAGAGTTTCTTACCTATCATTCAGTTTCTGCTGCCCGAGTTCATTCTGGAAAATTTCGAATTAACATCCATTGACCGACAGAACGATCTATTTCAAATACATATCGAAGAGAAAAATGCGGATCAAGACGATCCAGAACGAAAAAATCTGCTATCCAAGGGCTTCTTCCCTACCATCACCGTTCAGGACTTCCCCATTCGTGGTCATCAAGTGTTCCTGCACATTAAACGCCGTCGCTGGCTCAATACCAAAACGGGAAAAGTCGTTTATCGAGACTGGACTCAGGTAGCGGATGGAACGCGGATGACCAGTGAGTTTTCCGCTTTTTTAAAACAAATCAGTCGATACCAACCCGACTAGCGTCCACTCTATTGGCGGTTTTTATGGGGTTGATGGCCGAGCCTTATGGCGTCACTACCGGGATTGTCAAAGTGGCTTTTCTGATTGGAATCAACGAGCCCACGCTAAAGACTGGTTGCTGTATCCACAAAATTTGGGTATGCACCTTTCGCTCGATGAAACCAGTCTGTCACAGGGGGAGCTCTATACGATTTTGACCAATAAAGCCGCCAAAGGGGGCAAGGGTAGTATCGTGGCGATTGTGGCTGGAACGAAGGCTGAAGCGGTGATTCAGATCCTGCGACAACTGCCACAAAGACAGCGCCATAAAGTCACTGAGATTACTCTAGACATGGCGGGTAATATGGCCCTGATTGCTAAAAAATGTTTCCCTCAGGCTACCCAGGTGACTGATCGTTTCCATGTGCAACAACTCGCTCTGGAGGCTGTTCAGGACATGCGCATCCAGTATCGCTGGCAAGCCCTGGATGCCGAGAATGACGCCCTTGAGCAGGCAAAGCTTAGCCAGATCGACTATCAATCCGAAGTGCTTTCTAATGGTGATACGGTGAAACAACTGCTGGCTCGTAGCCGCTATGTACTCTATAAAAAGCCCACCGATTGGACGCCCAGTCAGCAAGAGCGAGCAGAGTTGCTTTTCGAACGGTATCCTGATCTGAAGAAAGCCTATGAGTTAAGCCAGTCGTTGAGCCACATTTTTGAGAACACCACCGACAAACTTTACGGCTTAGGGCGGTTGGCTAAATGGCATGAAAAAGTACGGCAGGCTGGTTTCAAGGCATTCAACACGGTGGCCCGCTCCATCCAGAATCACTACGAAACGATTCTGAATTACTTTGATAACCGATCTACCAATGCGTCGGCCGAGTCGTTCAATGCCAAGATCAAAGCCTTCAGGGGTCAATTTCGAGGGGTTCGCAATGTGGAGTTTTTCCTCTACCGGCTGACTCAGTTATATGCTTAATCCAAGATGCTCCACAACTTTTGACCTTGATCC
>NZ_BAAHBF010000027.1:0-1491 GCF_054776875.1 Spirosoma daeguense | reverse complement strand
CGTTTCTCCTCTTATTTACCCTATCAAGCTACGCAAAATCCACCACTTTTGCAACTATAATCAACTGATATTTAGTGGGTTGTGTTAATTATTCAGGATAGTTCCTAGCCCAGTATGTCGTATCTGGCTCTACCTCTTCAGCAAAGCTGGTTTTGTTTGTATAGGGCTTTACTTTCTTGGGGTCAATGCCAAATTTTGGTGGTGTTGAGGGTAGCGGTTCGGTGGGTACGAGTCGGGCGTTTACGCTTTGCTCTAATCGTTGCAGGGCTTCGAGTTGTCTTCGTTTCTCTTTTCGTTCAGCGCGCAGTAAGTCCTGATTGGTGGTTGAGTTCTGAAGAATCTTATCTAGCTTTTCCAGTTGCGACTGAAAACCCTGTCGCTCTTTTGTAATACTGGCCAGCAATAAACTATCCTGATGGCGTTTCTGTAATGCCAGCTCTTTTGTCTCCTTTACTTCTCTTACGGCTGTTTGGTTTGCCTTGATACTAACTACTTGCAGGGCTTCGATTCTATCAACCTGAGAGTGTAGTAGTCCAGCCGCAAAACAGGCAGTGATAATCCCGGTTATCCACTTCTGCCATTTCTCCATTTCGATGCTATACTGGGCTACCTCCTTCCAGGGCACGACCGTATTTTCAGTACTCAATACCTGCTCAATCGTCGCATCGTACTGCCCTTTTAGCTGGACGAAGTATTCCAGATATATCCATGCCCTCGTCCAGACCGTATACGCCCATGCTGAATACATAATCGGACGAACCATATCATCATACTGAATGTGTTTATTGGCGGGTGTAATTACGTCGACGTACAAAAGCGTTATCAATGTGAGTAGTAATACAACAAAGGCGGCACGGTAGCGCGCCCCCTTGTGCATGGTAAAGAAAAAGTTAATTACCAGACCACAAATATTGATAGCCAGTGCGCCCGTCTCCCACCAATCTAGGATTGTAGCAGCTAATTCAGGAAATGCGTCATAATGTGGTATCATGGTTATCAGGATGAAAATTCATCAAACAGATCAGCTAGCTTTCGTAATATCTTAGCCCCCTTGACGGGGTCGGCTTTTATCTTTTTAAGTATCCATGCGACAACGGAAACAATAATCCATGCGCTAAAGGCCATGCCTACCCGAATGGCTTCAATACTGGTTTCTGTCGCCCATTTTCGCTGTACATCGCTGGAGAAATAATGCGAAAAAGCCCACGAAACAAACACCTGAGAAATGGCTCCTTTCCAGTCCGAAGGCGGAAAGAAAATAAGCCCAATCGCGCCACCGATAATACTTGCCACAAACTGCCCCACTTCGGGTGGAACACCTTGAAACAGGCCAAAGAAATACGACCAGAAATTTTGTTGTGGCTGCACATTATACGTTGATTGAGTGGGTGATATAAACGTTCTTCATAGGTTGGTGGGTAATGAACTGGCACAGCCTCAAGCCAGTGTATGCGTAATTTATTTTGGCAATTCCTGTCACAAATCGCCCCT
>NZ_BAAHBF010000026.1:0-1504 GCF_054776875.1 Spirosoma daeguense | reverse complement strand
ATCAGTACGTAACAAATGCAGCGTATTGGCCGATTCTGCTGGCATTCGCTGGTTGCAAGCTCCGTGCCTTCCGCCAAACGACCGGGGAGCCTTCTGTGTACGAATTGCTTGTGGTAGTACGGGAGGGGTTGAGGTATACAGGCATTCGCACACAAATAGTAGAGACATGAAAGACGAAACGCTTCCTGCTGGACTTATACGCAACATTGAGGGAAATGTGATTGATTCGCAAACCAAGATGGTTCTAGAGAAATGTGAATCATGCGACGATTATTATTCGCCAGACGAAATATATCCTACTGAGTTTGGCTGTTTGTGTATTGATTGTCAGAAGCTCTACGATAGTCTTGATAAGATTAAGCCTACTTCAACTGAAGAGTTTACAGTAAAAGCAAACCTAATTTGTGTATAGCCACCTGCGCGGGTGAAACAGTAAGACGGATTAAAAGCAAGTAAGAAGTCGCTAATTATTAAGGTGTTACAAGCACTGTCACGATCATAGTTAAGTAAAGCCATGCCGACCAACCCGACCACCGCACAGCCGAAAGTAAAGCTGACCCTAGACGACTACAAACGAGCCGCTAAACGCCTGAACGTCGATGTGGCGACCATTCGCGCCGTTACACAGGTTGAAAGTGGTGGCAGTGGGTTTATGTCCGATGGTCGCTGTATTATACGCTTTGAACCACATCTGTTCTCGCGAAAGACAGGCGGCAAATACGACCAATCGCTCCCACTACTTTCCTTCCCAAAGTGGAAACCCGGCTACCCTAAAACCGTTACTGATAGCTGGAGACTGTTCGAACAGGCTGCCAAACTAAATGCAAACGCGGCAGTGCAGTCGAGTAGTTGGGGTCTGTTTCAAATACTTGGTCAACACGCGTTAGTGTGCGGATGCGAAACGCTGGGCGAGTTTGTAAAGCGAATGGAAGAGTCGGAAGCATCTCAGCTTGATTTGTTTTGCGAGTTCATTATTGGCACTGGATTGGATGATGAATTACAGACACAGAACTGGACTTCGTTCGCTAGGCAATATAATGGCAAATTATATGCTGTGAACAGGTACGATATTAAGCTAAAGAGCGCTTACGATAAGTACAGAATGGATGTATGAAAACACTAATCACCATAGATAACTTTAGAGAACACCTCAACAAAGAAGTTGACGTACATTGGCTTTGTAAACATGGCGGCATGATGATGCCAGAACGTAACGAACTTATTGGAATGGTGCCAGACTACTACTTTCTAAAATCTATTGAAGAGAATGACGAGCCATGTTTCTGGTTAGCTCCTGTTTGTGATGATGATACTGATACGGTGGAGGTGTATAGGTTAAATTGAGACTACATAAGGGTTTAGGAATAACAACAACGCCCCGGCCGGCTGAGTCAGGGCGTTTTGTTTATTCCAGAAGGTTCAATTCGTTCTCGAACGGCAGTCCAATTTCAATTCCCTAGGGGTTCGATTTAAAGCCAAGTTTTTCAAGTACTGGCAATAAGGC
>NZ_BAAHBF010000025.1:0-1729 GCF_054776875.1 Spirosoma daeguense | reverse complement strand
GGCTCTTACGCACTTTGTGTGGTTAAGTTTATGATCTGATTTTTAGCTTTTGGTGTTCTTTTCAAATGAGCACTCAGCTTCCATTTCCTGTTTATCTACCCAATTGCCAAATTATTGAATGCAAGCCCTATCAAAAAGGCTACATTCTAATCGCCCACTCAATGGACAAACAGGCCTGTTGTCCATGTTGTCAGCAAGTCTCTAGCAATTCACACGGATTTTATTATCGTAAGCCTGCGGATTTACCCATCAGCGATACACCTGTTCAGTTGAGGCTTCAATTAAGACGATTTCGCTGTTTGAATCCAGCTTGCCCAAAGCGAACATTTGGCCAACCTTGTTCGGATTGGTTACCTGCTTTCGCTCGTCGGACTAGCCGATTGGCACATGCTCAGCGCAGTGTGGCCATGATGCTAGGTGGAAAGGCCGGAAGTCAATTACTGGATCACTTATATATGCCTACTAGCCATGACACGTTGCTACGACTTATCCGAAAGTGGCAACCAGGTATCACACCAACTCCTCATGCTTTGGGAGTCGACGATTGGGCGATACGAAAAGCTAAGACATACGGTACGATTTTAGTCGATTTAGATCGACATCAACCTATCGATTTACTGGAAGGTCGTACTGCTGAAGGGTTAAGAGATTGGCTAAAGGCTCATCCAGGCGTAGAGGTGATTACAAGGGATCGTTCAGGAGAGTATGCTCGGGGCGCACGTGAAGGAGCACCACAAGCTCAGCAAGTTGCTGACCGATGGCATTTGCTGCAAAATATGGAACAAGTTCTAGAGCGATTATTAACTGGCTGCTATCAACGACTACGCCAGTTGCCAGTATCTCAGACAGTTCCAACCACTCAGCCGATGACAGAACGGCTTAACTATGTGATGCGAGATTACTCAAAAAATGAACTAGAGGCACGTTTGGCTGGCCGAGAAAAACGCGTAGGCTACTTTAATCAAATACAGCAGTTGCGCCAGGCAGGCCTGTCTATTTCTAAGATTAGTCGGAAATTGGCCATGAATCGGAGTACGGTTCGTCGGTATGCCTACGCTGAATCATTTCCCGAACGAGTTCAACGTCCAACCGGGCGGAGTATGCTGACCCCTTATATTGCTTATTTGGAGAATCGCTATCAGCAGGGTTGTCGTAACGCCCAACAGTTGTGGCGAGAGCTTGGCCAGCAGGGCTATCCGGGTGCTCATAATCAGGTAACCAAATGGCTGAGCAGACGTCGCAATGAGGAGGTGCCAATGACTCAAAAACAGGCCGTAACCAACTCGTCTGCCCCTGATCAACCATCTTTTGAGTTACCCACTACTCAGCAGCTTGCTTGGCTGATGGTACGTCCTGTCTCCTTACTGGAAGAGGCTGATCGACAAATCCTGAACTATGTTTGTCAGGACGCTATTATTGCCCAGGTCTATGAACTGGTGAGGGACTTTGGCGCTATGGTTCGAGTTCGTCGGCCAGAGTTATTAGACGATTGGTTAGTCCGCTGCCAAACTTGTTCCGCCGTATTACTACAGCAGTTTAGCCTTCGGCTTCACCAGGACTATGCCGCTGTACGAGCAGCGTTGGCCACCGCCTGGAGCAACGCCCAAACGGAAGGACAAGTCACCCGAGTGAAGCTCATTAAACGACAGATGTATGGTAGAGCCAAATTAGATTTATTACGACAGCGAGTCCTCTATCGATATTCAACCACACAAAGTGCGTAAGAGCC
>NZ_BAAHBF010000024.1:0-2000 GCF_054776875.1 Spirosoma daeguense | reverse complement strand
ACCGCTCTGTCACGGGACGTGCCCCCTGTCGCACAGAAGCCCACCACTACGTTATTGGCTATTTGGCACCACCCAACACCCATGAGGGTTGATGGATGAGAACGATACGTTACTGAATTGCAACAACTGCCAACCTTTACTCCCTCATTTGGTTGGGCTGCAAACCCGACCTCGGGACGAGCATCCTGTCACCCAAAACGCCGGATAATTAGACAGATTCTCCATCAAGTAACAATTTGATAAGATAGCCTTCCCATAATAGGCCAATTAGTAATGCTGTTAAAGGAAATATTTTCTTAGACTCAGATTTATAAACAAAAAGAGCATACCCGATTAAGGCAGGCCCTGAGAACAAAATAGCAAACATACCCATAAGCCCACCCAAAAAGGGAATAGACCCTATATTTGCAAAAACAACAAATTGAAACCAGGCAATTGATAAAACTAAAGCAAAAAAGATGATTCTTGACGGTTTTACTTTGTTCATCATTGCTACTTGTCAGTCTGTTTGTTACTTACTTATTCGCAACTCTAAATAATTAGGCGTTTCCTTTGTCGACCGAAACCCGACTGACGAGCCAAAACTACTCTGTCGCGGGACGATTGCCCTGTCGCAGGAAACCCGACCACTACGTTGTTTTCAGTCTGTTCGCATCACCCAACGACCACAGGGGCTGATAGATGATGACACAACGTCCCTGAACAACTACAACTTGCAACCTTTACACCCCTGTTTGGTTGGGCTGCCCCACTTGCCCTCGGGACGTGCGTCCTGTCGACGGAAAGCCTGCCCAACACGGAGCGAAAGCTATGCCTCTCCGTTGACACTAAAATTAAATACAACCTCCCTTGTCAGATTAACAGAGATGGCAAAAAAACAACTACCCCCATCATGAACCCGGATCGGATGTTTGCGCCAATCATACTTTGGGGTCTGATAGTTGTCCACTTCACACATACAGTAAAAAAACAGAATCTTCTCGCCCTCACTGTTCAACTCCGGTGTACACTGCTTATAGTACTGCTCAAAATTGAGTAAATCGTAATGATACCGAAGACTGTCGGGCTCAAAATATCTGTCCGCATTTTTAGCCGCTTGTTCGGCATTGTAAATGGCTAACCGTTTCAGAATTAGCCGATGCGCCAATGCCAACTCGGCTTGAGTTGGTTCAAAGGGAATAGGTTTATACCGAAGTACGGCTAAGCGGGTTGGTACAGTGTCAGCTTCTTTTTTTGTTGATTCGCAAGCTGCTAACAATACTAGAAATAGTACGATACGGTTCATAAACTTACCTAAGCGGGGCGTTTCCTGTGTCGCACGAAAGATGACTAACAAGCCTAATTTCCATAACGAGACGTTTCTCGTGTCAACCGAAGCCGACTAACGAACCCAAAAACTTTCCTGTCGGTACGTGCATACTGTCGCACGCAAGCCTGCAAAAGAGCCCAGCTTGTTGGCTACACCCAACGACCATGAGGGTTGATGGCTGAGCACGCTACGTGCCTGAACACAAGCCACTTCCAACCTTTACACCCTCATTTGGTTGGGCTGCAAACCCGCCCTCGGGACGGGCTCCCTGTCACCAGACAGGGAAGCAGCGCGGAGCGAATCAAAAACGCACGCAACTGCTTAAAGACCAGCGCGAAGCCCTTTTACTACGTTGCTGCTGAGCGCGAAGCCGTTTTTACTACGTTTCTGACCTGCGCGAAGCCGTTTCACTACGTTGTCACGGGGCGATTGCCCTGTCGCCAGCTACGTGGCACACTCGCTTTTGTCAACTTGCCTAACTAGGGTGATTCTCGTGTCGACAGAAACCCGACTGACGAGCCAAAACCGCCCTGTCACGGGACGATTACCCTGTCGCCCGAAGCCCGAACGCTACGTTGTTTTGACGACGCTACGTCCGTTTTGACTGTTCTTTCCACCCAACGACCATGAGGGTTGATGGATGAGGAGACCACTAAAGATAACAACCACAGCGTCAACCTTTACACCCTCA
>NZ_BAAHBF010000023.1:0-2086 GCF_054776875.1 Spirosoma daeguense | reverse complement strand
GTCGCGGGACGATTACCCTGTCGACCGAATCCCGAGCGCTACGTTGTTTTTCAGCTTGTTGCTTCACCCAACGACCATGAGGGCTGATGGATGAGAACGCTACGTCCCTAAACAAGAAGACTCTCAACCTTTACACCCTCATTTGGTTGGGCTGCAAAGCCCCCCTCGGGACGTGCTTCCTGTCACCCGACAGCTACCCCACGCGGAGCGGACAATACGCACAATCCGATTTTCAGGCCCGCGCGAAGCCTCTACTACGTTCCGAGTCACCGAAAAGCTGTCCGCTCACTACCTTTCTCGGGTCGAAGGCAGCCCTTTTAAAGTCCACTTTCGGGGCAGTTGTCTTGTCACGCGCTACGTGCCTAGCTCACTTCGGGCTTCCTGACCGGGGCGTTTCTCGTGTCGCACCCAACCCCAAAAAGCGACCCATTCCGGCGATTCTCGTGTCGACCGAAGCCAACTAACGAGCCAAAAGTTCGTCTGTCGAGCCATGCGGCCTGTCGACCGAAGCCGACCACTACGTTATTTTTCAGCACGTTACGTTCTCGCTGTTTGGCACCACCCAACACCCCCGAGGGTTGATGGATGAGGAAACCACTTCAAACAACAAACGTAGCGTCCAACCTTTACACCCTCGCCATGTTGGGCTGCTTAGCCTCCTGCGGGACGTGCTCCCTGTCGCCAAGAAAGCAACCTATAAACAGAAATCGAAAATAACACTCTAATTTTTAACTTTACTTGCAACCTCGGTAATACCGTCCTTAATGGATTTTAAAGTTTCATTTAAACTATTGCTTTTTAGTTCAGCTTGTCTCATACGCCTTTCTATCGGAGAAACAAATACACCAATCACAGCTTCCATTATTAATTTATCTCTGTTTTCTGGTGAAGATAATTTATTAGCGTACTCTGCGATAGTTAAAGCAACCGCAGATTTAAAAGCGTATTCCTCTTGAAAATTACGTTCCTTTCTGTATTGACTAACAACAAAGTATGTTAATAATATAGCTGGAATAGTTTTAAGAGTATTTAATGCAAAAAATTGCCACCTTTGATTCATGTCATTGATTGCAGAAAAATCTTTAAACAGAAAATAAATCCATAATACTGTTATAATACACATAACCGGAACCGTCCATTTCCAGAAAGTAACAGGGCTCTGCAATTCTACTTTTCTTTGCTTAAATGTTTCAAAAAGTGAAGCGCCAACCTCTCTACCGATTAGCTGGTCAAGATAATCGTTTCTTTCTTGAAAATATTGTTTCTTACTTTCTATATAATTTAGACTGTCTTGAAATGATTCTTCTAATTTGTTCAATTCTGTTACGTAAGCGTCGTTTTGAGCTTTCTGAGTTTCAAAATCTTTTATGATTTGTAATATATCTACCTTTTTCTCATCTGAGAACTGTTTAGACTCATCTAATCTTGTTTGTTGTTGAGAAAGCAAGCCTGATATTCGCTCATTGTTGGCAGTACTTTGGTTTAATAAAGTTGATATTTGTTGAGTATTAGTATTTGAAAGATTCAGATTTCTTTCAATCTGTTGTAATTCTGAGTTTTTTTGGTTTACGAAATCTGCTAAATTTTGTTTTTCAGTTCTAACTCTTTCAAGCTCATTTGTAATTATTTTCTCCAAGCCAGTAATCCTATTCTGTACATCACGGGCCTTAATTTCATTTGTAGGATATATTTTTCTCTGGCCTCTGTCCCAGAAACCATTTGCTATTTGATAATATATAAGTCTGTTTAAAATTGTTTCCGTATTAGGGTAGTAACTAGGATTATTGATGTAAGAAATAAAATTCTGCAAGTCTGATTCTAAATTACCACTACCAAATTCATTATCAAAACTATAATCTATAGGCAGAAAAGTACCAATACCGTTTTGTAATTCTTCAACAAGTTGTTTTGTTACTCTACGAATCAAACTTTCAAATGTTTCAACACTAAAAGCTCCAAGTCTATTTATATTAAAGTTTGTCAGAATATTACTTACATCTAAATTATCTACTGATGTTACGCAGGCCATCCTTAGATTGACAGCCTACTGATTAAATTTAACAAAAATTAGCCATGCACTTCGTTT
>NZ_BAAHBF010000022.1:0-2282 GCF_054776875.1 Spirosoma daeguense | reverse complement strand
GCACTGCTGACCAACTCGACGCCCGTGATGCTCAACCCGCCACTGGATTCGGGACGGGTGGGGCAGAAGTTCTGCCATAACCCAGCCGCCTTCGATATCGACGGCGATAGCCTGGCCTTCCGGCTCAGTGTACCAAAAACATCGCCGACTCCCAATAGCTGTGTTGGACGTAACATCCCAGTTTACCAAAATCCGACGCAGCACAGTCGCACCAGTGAAACCGGCGGTACGCCCACCTTCTCCATCAACCCCGTTACCGGCGAGCTGTGCTGGGATGCCCCCGGTGAAGAAGGCCAGTACAACTTCGCCTTCATCATCGAAGAATGGCGAAACGGCGTGCTCATCGGCGAAATCACCCGAGACATGCAGATCATCGTCACCGACAACCCCAACAAACGACCCCTCATCAACCCCATTCCTGACTTGTGCGTCGAAGCCGGTACGTTGATCAATCAACCCGTCACAGCCACCGACCCCGATGGAAACCGGGTCATCATCAGCGGGTTTGGGGGCGTCTTTAACATTGGACAGGATCGCCAACCCCTCCCCGCCAACGAGTTGATTTCCCCCGCCTATGCCCGCCTGATCAACGGCGATACGCCACTGGCCCAGCCCGGCACGGCTACCTTTTCCTGGCAAACCAACTGCAATCAACTCCGGCAGGAGCCTTACGACGTTACCTTCAAAGTTACCGACGTACCGCCCTCCAGGCCTCCCGCTCCCGCTTACGCGCTGGTATCCTATCAGACCTTTCGGATTCAGCTCGTGGGGCCCTCCATCAAAGGACTCTCCGCCCGACCCACCGCCACCGCCAACGGACGGGCCATCCAGCTCGCCTGGACTCCCTACACCTGCGGGGCACCCGGCACCAAAATCTACATCTACCGCAAAGAGGGCTGTACCGATGCCCCCATCCCGCCCTGCACCACGGGCGTACCCCCGGGATACGTCAAAATAGCCGAGCTACCCCTAAACGCCACCACCTACACCGACACCAGCACCCTGCGTCGGGGCGTCAGCTACGCCTACCGCACCGTGGCCGCCTACCCCGACCGAAACGGCGGTAACAACGGCGGCCTCAGCATTGCCTCCGATCAGGCCTGTCTCGAACTGCCCCTGCTGGCTCCCGTCATCACCAACGTCACCATCGACTCCACCGGACCTCAGGGCAATACCCAACCCCGCATCACCATCAAGTGGACCCGTCCCATCGGCCTCCAACCCGGTGATCTGGGCGCCCCCTACCAGTACCGACTCCAGCGGGCCACCGATCTGGCCGGTACCAACTACCTGCCCGTGGCCACCATCAACACCAATCTACAGGCCAACGCCCCCGATACCCTCTACATCGACCGGGGCACCTCAGCCTCCGCCATCAATACCGTCGCCAATGCCTACCGATACCGCATCGAGTTCTACTACACCGGCACCGATGGACAGCTCACCCGGCTCGATGTGACCGAACCCGCTTCCAGTGTCAGGCTGGCGGCCACCCCCGCCAACCGACAGATCACCCTCACCTGGCAGGCCAACACCCCCTGGAGCAACGATGGACAGACGCACCACATCTACCGCAGCCGAAGTGGCCCCAATGGGCCCTTCAACCGCATTCGGGAGATTCAGGTGACTACCCCCACCTACACCTTCACCGACAACGGGGAGGACACCTTTCTGGCCGATGGCAACACCTCCCGGGTGCTCTCGGCCGACAGCAGCTACTGCTACCGGGTCATGACACGGGGTCGATACACCGACACCCAACTCAGCAGGCTGGGTATTCTGGAGAACTACAGTCAGGTGCTCTGTGCCCAGCCCGGCGACACCACCCGACCCTGCCCCCCCACCCTGCGGCTGGATAGTCTCAACTGTGCCAACCTGACCTCCGAGAGCTTCTGCGATCAGACCAGCTTTGCCAACAAGCTCAACTGGACTCCCACCAGCGGGCCCTCCTGCGATGCCAACATCGCTACCTACAAGATCTATTACGGGCGCTATCAGCAGGATTCGCTGCGAAGCCTGAGTGCGGTCCCCGCTCCGACCACTACGTTTGAGCACACCAACCTGAGCACCGTCTCGGGCTGTTACTACGTCACGGCGGTGAGCCAGCGGGGGCTGGAGAGTCGGCCTTCGAACGTGGTGTGCAACAATGCGTGTCCGTCGTTTGTGTTACCCAACGTGTTCACCCCCAACGGGGATGGCAAGAATGATGTGTTTACGCCCTTACGTTGTCCTCGATTTGTGGAGCAGGTCGCCTTTGTGGTCTACAACCGCTGGGGTTCGAA
>NZ_BAAHBF010000021.1:1626-4453 GCF_054776875.1 Spirosoma daeguense | reverse complement strand
TACGCTCCCGGGGTCATTAGTACGGCTCAGCTCTACTGATCTCTCAGCCTACACCTGCCGCCTATCAACGTCGTCGTCTACAACACCCCTTACTCTGAACACTCATCTTCAGGCTAGTTTCGCACTTAGATGCCTTCAGCGCTTATCTATTCCCCACGTAGCTACTCGGCCGTGCCTGCGGCCAAACAACCGATTCGCCAGCGGTGAGTCCATCCCGGTCCTCTCGTACTAAGGACAGATCCCGTCAATGTTCATACGCCCACCACAGATAGGGACCGAACTGTCTCACGACGTTCTGAACCCAGCTCGCGTGCCACTTTAATCGGCGAACAGCCGAACCCTTGGAACCTTCTCCAGCCCCAGGATGTGACGAGCCGACATCGAGGTGCCAAACCTCCCCGTCGATGTGAGCTCTTGGGGGAGATCAGCCTGTTATCCCCGGCGTACCTTTTATCCTTTGAGCGATGGCCCTTCCATGCGGAACCACCGGATCACTATACCCGACTTTCGTCCCAGATCGGCTGGTCGGCCTCACTGTCAAGCTTGCTTCTGCTATTGCACTCCACTGCCGATTACCGTCCGGCATGAGCAAACCTTGGGAAACCTCCGTTACCCTTTCGGAGGTGACCACCCCAGTCAAACTACCCACCAAACACTGTCCCCTCAAAGGGTTAGACAGCCGGTCAGCCAAGGGCGGTATTTCAAGGTTGGATCCACGATGCCTGGCGACACCACTTCACATCCTCCCGCCTATCCTACACATGCCTGACCAGCTATCCATGTTAAGCTATAGTAAAGGTGCACGGGGTCTTTCCGTCCCGTGGCGGGTAAGCGGCATCTTCACCGCTACTACAATTTCACCGAACTCATGGTTGAGACAGCGCCCAGATCGTTACACCATTCGTGCAGGTCGGAACTTACCCGACAAGGAATTTCGCTACCTTAGGACCGTTATAGTTACGGCCGCCGTTTACTGGGGCTTCAGTTCAAACCTTCGCCTTGCGACTAAGCTCCCCCCTTAACCTTCCAGCACCGGGCAGGTGTCAGACCCTATGCGTCAACTTTCATTTTGGCAGAGTCCTGTGTTTTTGGTAAACAGTCGCCTGGGCCTCTTCTCTGCAGCCTCCCATCACTGAGTAGGCCCCCCTTATCCCGAAGTTACAGGGTCATTTTGCCGAGTTCCTTAACCATGATTCATTCGTGCACCTTAGAATATTCTTCCCGGCTACCTGTGTCGGTTTGCGGTACGGGTAGCTATACGCTTAACGCACCAAGACTTTTCTTGGAAGCCATTTCAGTACTTCGCTTCGGCCGAAACCTCCGCTCAGCGCCCATTTCCGTCAGGACGCAGTACCCACACAGCTCCGTCATCTTGCTACCTGCATAGCCAGTTGAGGAATATTAACCTCACTCCCCTCAGACTTCTCGTTTCCGATCGCCCTTAGACCCCGACTAACCCTCCGATGACTGCCATCGCGGAGGAAACCTTAGCCTTTCGGTGTGGGGGGTTCTCACCCCCATTATCGTTACTTATGCCTACATTTGCTTTTCTATGCGGTCCACCATGGCTCACGCCACAACTTCTCCCCCCATAGAATGCTCTCCTACCACAATACACTCTAAGTGTATGTCCATACCTTCGGTGGTGTGCTTGATGCCCGGTTATTATCGATGCCCGCCCCGCTCGACCAGTGAGCTGTTACGCACTCTTTAAAGGAATAGCTGCTTCCAAGCTAACCTCCTGGCTGTCTCAGCAGCCGGACCACCTTTGTTCAACTTAGCACACACTTGGGGACCTTAGATGATGGTCTGGGTTGTTCCCCTCTCGGACTTGGACCTTAGCACCCAAGCCCTCACTGCCACGCACCTCTCTGCGCATTCGGAGTTCATCAGAAGTTGGTAGGATGTGACTCCCCCGCATCCTGTTGGTCGCTCTACCTCGCAGACAGTAACACGTAACGCTGTTCCTAAAAACATTTCGGAGAGTACGAGCTATTTCTCAGTTTGATTGGCCTTTCACCCCTATCCCCAGCTCATCCGGAAGCTTTTCAACGCTTATCGGTTCGGTCCTCCAGGGTGTGTTACCACCCCTTCAACCTGGCCAGGGATAGATCACCAAGTTTCGCGTCTACCCCTGCTGACTCAACGCCCTGTTCAGACTCGCTTTCGCTTCGGCTGCTTCCCTTAAGAGAATTAACCTCGCCAGCAATGGTAACTCGTAGGCTCATTATGCAAAAGGCACGCCGTCACACAACACCGTGTGCTCCGACCGCTTGTAAGCGCCTGGTTTCAGGGTCTATTTCACCCGGGTACTCCCCGTGCTTTTCACCGTTCCCTCACGGTACTATTCTCTATCGGTCTTCTGGATGTATTTAGCCTTACCGGATGGTGCCGGCAGATTCAGAGGGAATTTCTCCGGTTCCCCCCTACTCAGGATATCCGACCCACTAACGCCCTGACCCGTACGGGACTCTCACCCTCTGCGGTGTCTTTTCCCAAAGACTTTCGGTTCGTTTGTCAGCTTGATGTCAGCTCCTACTACCCCAACTCCGCCGTAACGGAACTGGTTTGGGCTCTTCCGGCCTCGCTCGCCACTACTACCGGAATCACATGTTGTTTTCTTTTCCTGCGGGTACTTAGATGTTTCAGTTCTCCGCGTTTGCCCCCCGTAGGGTACTGATTCTTCAAATCAGTGGGTTGCCCCATTCGGACACCTTAGGATCAGCCCCTGCCAGCGGGTCCCCTAAGCGTTTCGTCGCTTGCCACGTCCTTCATCGCCACCAGAAGCCAGAGGCATCCCCCAGACGCCCTTGCATTACGTAGGTAA
>NZ_BAAHBF010000020.1:0-5381 GCF_054776875.1 Spirosoma daeguense | reverse complement strand
AGGGGTGTAAAGGCCGGAGGTACGTGCGTTTTTTTAAGTACCCGGTGTGCCATCAACCCCTGTGGTCGTTGGGTGAACAGCCAAAAAGTAGTGCTCGTTCGTGGGCTTGCGTGCGACAGTCAGCGCGTCCCAAAGTCGGGCTTTTTGGCTCGTTGGGTAGCTTCGGTCGACACGAGAATCGACCCGGTTAGTTGATCTGATACTCGTTAGGCAGGTTTCAGTCGACACGAGAAACATTGAAAATAACGAAGATGAAAGTACAAGACGGCGACATTTGGATTGATGACGAGACGTATTATCCGTGCAGTTTAATAGATTGTGAATCGACAAGGGGCAAAAATTACGAAATTGACGTTGATGCCGATTTACAGGGTGAATACGAAGATTTAATTGAACACCTGGAAGAGAAAGATATTGGTATTACAGGCTATTCGTGGATGGTGCTTTTTCTGACTTGGATTCAGGAAAAAGACCATGATTTATATGAGGAGATTGAGAATGATACAGAGGCCTCGACTTGTGTCCTGTATGTTGGTAGCGAAGCGAGTCAGTTCAAAGTCGCAGAGTACATTCTACAACTTCTGAAAAGCAAAAGGGAGTTCAAGCGAATTGTCAAGAAAGCTCAAAGTGATCCTGAAAACGAATGGGCGTTTGAGTGATCTCCCTCGGCATAAGGCGGCTGTCTTGCGACAGGCCGCTCGTCCCGGTGGCAAGCGGGTCAGCCCAACCCAATGAGGGTGTAAAGGCAGGGGCTCCGTTCGTTGTTTGGAGTTTTTCGCTCGTCCATCAGCCCTCATGGTCGTTGGGTGTTCCGGACAAACAGATAAAGTGTGTTTGCGGGCTTCGTGCGACAGGGTAATCGTCCCGCGACAGAACGGTTTGGCTCGTTAGTTGGTTTCGGTCGACACGAGAAGCACCCCGACAGGGCAACCTTTGCTTTCGTTATGCGGGTTCCGTTTGACAAGGCGAACGCCAGAATTGGAGCGCTTTCTTGGATTGCGGTCGACACGAGAAGCCTCTACTTGAGGAAGTCTTTTTGCTTCGGTCGACACGAGAAAGGCCGTGGTTTGGTAGGCTACTAAAAGCCGATTCGGAACGTAGCAGAAAGGCTTCGCGCTGGTCTTGAAGCGGAAAGTGCGTTTTGTGCGCTCCGCGTTTGGGCCGCTTTCCGTCGACAGGAAGCACGTCCCGCAGGAAAGTTTGCAGCCCAACCCAATGAGGGTGTAAAGGTTTAAGTGGTTCTTGTTCAGGGATGTAGCGTTCTCATCCATCAGCCCTCATAGTCGTTGGGTGATGCAACAAGCTGAAAAACAACGTAGTGGCTGTGTCTCGGTCGACAGGGCAATCGTCCCGCGACAGGGCGTTTTGGCTCGTTAGTCGGCTTTCGGTTGACACCAGAATCGCCCCGGTTGGGCAAGCTGACAAAAAGCGAGTTTGCCACGTAGCGGTCGACAGGGCAATCGCCCCGCGACAATGTAGTGAAAGGCTTTGCGATAGGTAGTAAAAGGGCTTCGCGCTGGTCTTTAACCGGTTAGTTGCGTTGTTGTCCGCTCGGCGTGGGGCAGCTTCCCGTCGACAGGAATCTCGTCCCGAGGGAAAGCGGGGCAGCCCAACCAAATGAGGGTGTAAAGGTTAGAAGTGGTTTGTGTTCAATAACGTAGCGTTATGATCCATCAACCCTCATGGTCGTTGGGTGATGCAACAAACAGAAAAGCGTGTTTGCGTGTTTCAGTCGACACGAGGTCCGGCTTAGGCAATGAACTTTTAGGCGTTCATTTCGGGGTTCTTGGCGACAAAGGAAACGTCCCGATTGGCTGATTTTGGCTCGTTTGGCGGCTCTAGCCGACACGAGAAACGCCCCACTTATGTAAAATTTTCTTAATTTGAGGTGTTCTGCGACAAGATGCCCCTCTGACAATTGACAGACAAAATATCAATGGGACTTCAAGGAGCTTTTGCTATTATAAGCAACGTAAATGAACCAAATGAGACCATTACAAAGGGAATTGATGCTGACTTTTATCATATCGTCGTAGAATCAAAAGATATACTTGTTGAATACGTTGATAAAGATTTGTTAAAGGACGACCTCATTTTTTGCGATTGGAATAATCAAATAATTCACCCCTCTAAAGCGCTTGAAAGTCTTAACAGATTTTCTGAATTCTTCAAATCTGTTAACTATATCAAGGTCTTCAACAAGACCGACCAACAATACATTATTGACAACGGTAAAAAATATTTATATAATGGCAAGCATGTTCAAATCCCGACGGGCCATTATAAGTCCGTGGCAAATCTTGATTTGTGGCTTTTGAAGTCAGAAAGCCCTATCAGAGATTTGCAAGAAGCTACTTTCCAACAATATAGTTTCATTGGAAACCAAATTGAAATTGAAGCAGATATTCAAGTAGAATTTCATCACGAAAACTACTACGAACGTCATAAAGCTAACTTTGATGAATTAATGCTGCTTTGCCAAGAAGCCCAAAGATTACGGTTGTACATATATTTGTGTTTGTGGTAGCAACTTTCTGTCCTGTCACCTGCGGGCGACAGGAAGCACGTCCCGAAGGAGAGTTTGCAGCTCAACCAAATGAGGGTGTAAAGGTTGAGGTTACGTAGTGAAGTGAACAAACTCGCTCACCATCAACCCTCATGGGTGTTGGGTGATGCCAAAAAGTAAGAGCGTGTTTGTGGGCTTGCGGTCGACAGGCCGCCCGGCTCGACAGGCCAGTTGTTTGGCTCGTTTGTCGGCTTCGGTTGACACGAGAAACGCCCCAATTAGGTAAGCTAAAAGTACAGGGGTAGTTTCGCGAAGTACAGGGGTAGTTTCGCGCGACAGGCTACAATCTCAAAGAGGAAAATATGCAGACAGTTAAACCAAACTATACCGATTCGGGCCTCTCTACGCCAATGGGGCCGCACCTCAGAGCATTGGTTGAGAAACAATTAATAGCCGATTTAGCCAGCTATGGAATAGCAGGTTTAAATCTAAAATTTGACTGGTCTGACAGTTGCATTGAAGGTCATGATAGCAGTTACTTAGATGGTGACTTAGAAAATTACTCTGGCATTTTGGTTTTTGATGAGCTGGATAATTTGGTTGTCGATGGCTGGATGGAATTTATTCACGAAGGCGATTTCTTTTTGGTGTATTGGGAATACGTAACAGTTTGGCAGAAGGGTGAAGAGATTTTTGACAAATATGAAGCTGGCATTCCAGACCACGTTTGGGTTCAGATACCTGATAGTATCAAATGGAATTATGAAAAAGAACGTCAGAAACAAACAAGGCGAGCTTTCCGCTGACAGGGAGCACGTCCCGAAGGCGAGTTTGCAGCCCAACCAAATGAGGGTGTAAAGGTTGGTAGTTGAGTTTGTTCAATAACGTAGCATTATCATCCATCAACCCTCATGGTCGTTGGGTGATGCCAACAGTCAGAAAAGTAACGTAGTGATCGGGCTTCCTGCGACAAGTTACACATTTCGACAGGCGGGCTGTTTAGCTCGTTAGGCTGCTTCGGTCGACACGAGAAACGTAGTGACAGGGCAGTTCTTGGGCTCGTTGGGAGGCTCCGTGTGACACGAGAATTGCCCCGACAGCCAAGTTTGGACAGGTTAGGCGCGTTGAGTGCGACAACGCAAACGCCCCGGCAGATCGGTTTGGTTAACAACTGAGTGCCAAAGAAGCGATTGGCTCTTAATTTATAAAAAAGAAAAAAATGGAAGTATTCGAAGTGTTAGCGAGATGGGTCTTTTGGCTATTCGATGCGTTTCTTGGAGGCTTTATGGTAAAAAAAGCCCTTAACGAAGACTTGGAAGATCGCTAATAATAAGCCCAGTATGGGCAGCTCTCCGTCGACAGGGAGCCCGTCCCGAGGGAAAGTTGTAGCAGCCCAACCAAACAGGGGTGTAAAGGTTGACGCCACAGTTGTTCAGTGATATAGTGTTATCATCCATCAGCCCCTGTGGTCGTTGGGTGTTGCCAAACAAGATGTGAGTGTAAGGCCGGTTTCGTACGACAGGCAGCACGGCTCGAAACAGGGCGGTCTTAGCTCGTTATACAGCTCCGGTCGACACGAGAGACGTCCCAGTTGGGTTGTTTTTAGGCTCGTTGGTCGGCGTTGGTCGACACTAAAAACGCCCCCGTTAGGACAGTCAGGAAAGTGCGTTTGGCACATAGCGTGGGACAGAGGAAACGTTCCACTTAGGACAGCATTTTATCCACCGATTTATGATTGATAAATCTGACAAACTGGTAATTTTCGATTTAGACGAAACCCTCATTCACGCTACGGAACATGAGTTGAACAAGCCGTATGATTTGAAATTTGAAAAGTATTTTGTCTATCAGCGCCCTAACCTCAGGTCATTCTTAACCAGCGCAGCAGAACATTTTACAGTTGGTATCTGGAGTTCAGCAGATGATGATTACGTTACTGAGATTGTCAGAGGCATAATCCCCGACAATATTGATTTGCTAGTTGTTTGGGGACGAAGTCGTTGCAGCTACCGGCGAGATTTTGAAAGGGATACGTATTGTTTTGAGAAGCGTCTAGACAAGTTGAAAAAGCGAGGTTTCCGATTAGAGAAAATACTGATTGTGGATGATTCAACTGAAAAGTCACGAGCTAATTACGGGAACGCTATCCATATTAAAGAGTACATTGGAGACGAGAATGATAATGAATTGACAGCTTTATTTGATTACTTGCTGACGTTGAAAGCAGTAGAAAACGTTCGAAGTATTGAAAAGCGAGGTTGGCGAAACCGAGTGGAATCAACCTCCATTGGCTAAGCTCCACAAGGGGGCTTTCCGGCGACAGGGAGCACGTCCCGAGGGAAAGTTGACAGCCCAACCAGACAGGGGTGTAAAGGCAGGCGGCTACGTTTGTTGTTTACAGTGGTCTCAGTGGCCATCAGCCCCTGTGGGTGTTGGGTGTTGCCAAAAAAGCAGTGAGTGAAATTCCAGCTTTCGTGCGATAAGGGGGCCGCCCCAGCGGCTGTATTGTGGCTTGTTAGGCGGCTTCGGTCGACAAGAGAAACGCCCCGGTTGGGGTAGTTAAAAAGTGCATTTGCGACGTAACGTACGACACAGGAAACGCCCCAAATATGGCAGTTAAAAAATTGGGTAAGGCTGCTTTCTGATGACAAGCAGTACGTCTCGAATGGATTCCGTTCAACAAGTTACGTCTATAGCGAGTCAATCTCAGTCAAACTTATAAACAGGTATTTTTTAAAGTATAACTATGAACCAGCAACAAAAAGATAATGTCATTGCATTTTGTCATCAAATAGATAACTGATGTTACGCAGCCTTAGCTAATAGAGTAGATTGACTTTTGAGACTGTTAAGGTTTCGTAATGCTAATTTCATC
>NZ_BAAHBF010000019.1:0-6611 GCF_054776875.1 Spirosoma daeguense | reverse complement strand
GACCAAAGGGCTGACCCTGAACGCCTACCTGATTGACAATCGGATTGGCTACTGTTGGCGGGGTGTTGGTAGCCGTTGTCTCTACCACGGTCAGGATAAAGCTAGTGCTCACGCTGAGCCCTTGTGGATCGGTAGCCGTCACCGTCACGCTACGTACACCGGCCAGGGTCGGTACACCGCCAATCTGCGTTGGAGCACTGAAACTTAGGCCAGCCGGTAAGCCGCTCACAGTCAGCACCAGACTTTGGGGTGATTCGTTATCGGTAAAGGTATTTTGTGGAATTGTGTAACCAAATCCTTCTCCCACTCTAGCAATCTGATCGGTCAGGTGCTGGTTGACTCGTGGTGGTGTGTTGGGTTGGGGATTAGAGCAAGCGGCTAACCAGTTATAAACAAACGATGCTTCGCCCGACGTACCGCCTTGTTGTGCTTTGAGCGTTATTGTCGGATTATCTGTGTAAAGTTGCAGCGTGTATGGTCCCGGAGCCGTGGTGGGAAAGAGTTCATTGACCACCGAGAGGCTAATAGGCTGACCATTCGTTCCGGTGTATTGGGGTGTAAAACTAACTACGTAGCGATTGCTGGCAATCTGCTGGCACGTATTGGCCGTAACGCCTGTGATGGAAAAGGGACCAGCAGGTGCCGTCGTCAGGCTCACCACCACCGACGTAGTAGCCGAGCAGCCGTTACCAGTGGTGCCGGTGAGCGAGTAAGGGCCTGCCGCATTGACGACAATGAAATTAGCTATCTCGCCCGTCGACCAGATGTAGGACGTAGCACCACTGGCTGTTAAGGTCGTGCTCTGCCCGCTAGTGATAGTCAATGACGGATTCGCCGAGATGCTCACCAACGGTACATTGTTATCTTGACCAATCGTAATGCTGGTTGTACTGGTGCAGCCTGACGCTGATACCGTTACCGAATAAAAGCCACTCGCATTAACGGTTGCCCTACCCAACGTAGCATCCTGACTCACAATGCTCGGACCGGCAAAGCTGTAGGTATCACCACCCCCTGCCGTCAACGTCAGAGAGGTCTGCGTACAGGTGAGTATACCGCCCAGATTGGCCAACAACGTAGCCACTGGCAGCGCATTGACCGTAACAACCGTCGTAGCGGTCGTTTGTTGCCCACCGGCTTCTACGGTCAAGGTAAAACTCTGTGGCCCCGAGCCAGCGGCCAGTACACGCTGATTAAATACGGTGCTACTGCTGTTGCCGTTGGTAGTGCTAGTACCGTTGGTCATCGTGAAATTATACGCACCAGTTAGGTTGCCAATGGTGGCGGTGAACGTAACGGGGCTACCAGCGCAGACGGCGGAAACCGTGGCCATCAACCCCGTCAAGGTAGGCGCGTTTGACTGAACGTTGAAGTAAACTTTAGCCGAATCACAGAGGGAAGGCATCGGACTTGCCGGACTATCACATATCTGATACGTCAGGCTATCTCGACCAATGAAACCGAGATTGGGGGAATAGGAAAAGCTCCCATCGGCATTGAGTATGATCATCCCATTAATCGGAGCCACAACCAGCGATGCCGCTAACGGATGCCCATCGGGATCAGTGTCATTTGTCAGTACGTTGCCCGGAGTTGTTGTATTGCTGAGTACATCAACGTTGTCATCGACAGCGACTGGTTTCTGATTGGTAGGTGGCTGAATGGTCAGGGTAGCGATGGTGCTAAAGATTGGGCACCCGCCACTAGATGCCACGGAATAGGTCACCGTATAATTGCCTGGTGTGCTGCTGGCGGGAGTAATCTGGCCCGTGCTGGCATTGAGGCTCAACCCCGATGGAGAGGCTGTATACGTACCGTTAGCCGTACCCGTGCGGGTTACGTTCACAGCAGCGGACGTAGTGGAAAACGGTGAACCCGCATAGGCAATGGTAGCACTGGCTGGGGTGCTTAGTGTTACGTCGGTGGTGGCGCTGGCACTGAGGGCGTTATTGACCAACGTCAGCGTAAAGGATTGTAGACCTGATCCGGTTGGAGTTAAGCTTTGGCTGAAACTTGTACTGGACAAGCTACCTGTGGTGGTACTGGTTCCATTAGACAGTGTGTAAGCATAATTTCCCGTTACGTTGCCCACGCTGGCCGTGAAGCTAACCGGACTGCCTACACAGACGTTGTTGGAGAGGGCCGAGAAGCCACTAATGGACGGTAACATAAGCGGAATGACAGTAACCGTATTCGTCACTGAGTTGTTGGTCTCATCGGGATCGCTAACTCCGGCTGCGGATGTCACACTGGCCGTATTGGTGAGGCTGCCGATAGCCGATGCGCTCAGAGTACCCGTGATCACAAACCGAACTGAGCCGCCAACCGGCAGATTCACCGTCTGATTCAGATTGCCGTAACCGGACGCTTGGGCAGTCGTTCCTCCACCAGCACCACTTGCCGTCCAGCTAACACCCGTCAGGCTGGGGGGAAAGATGTCGGTCACTATAACGTTGGGGGCGTTGGATAAACCGCTGTTGGCCACTACCAGAGTATAGGTGACTGGACTCCCTGCCTGGACGGCTGTTTGAGCATCGGTGAGGGTGACCGATAAATCGGCCTGAGGGGTGAGCGTTAGCGAGAGTTCAGCCGTATTGTCACTCGGATTCAGATCGGCCGTGGTGGCCGTTATGGAGGCTGTGGTGGTTAAGGTACCCGTACTGGCTGGATCAATCCTTACCTGAGCGCCAAACGCATACCGGCCAGAAGGCAGGTTTGGGATCGTCACCTGAACAATGTTACCGTTTACTGTTATCGAATGCTCAATAGGTGGCCCGATGGCACGGGAGAACGTAGCGCTAATAAGGGTCACAGATGCAGGCAGCACATTGGTTAGTACGACATTCTCTACATCAGTCCCATTAATACCCGTAACATATAAGATCTGATCGCCAGGCACAGCTGTTGGCCCGGCCGAGACTAAGTTAATCCGCAAGTCGATACTTGGTGCAGCCTGAATCGTTAGGGCTGCGGTGGTGGAAAAGACTGGGCACCCGCCACTAGATGCCACGGAATAGGTCACCGTATAATTGCCTGGTGTGCTGCTGGCGGGAGTAATCTGGCCCGTGCTGGCATTGAGGCTCAACCCCGATGGAGAGGCTGTATACGTACCGTTAGCCGTACCCGTGCGGGTTACGTTCACAGCAGCGGACGTAGTGGAAAACGGTGAACCCGCATAGGCAATGGTAGCACTGGCTGGGGTGCTTAGTGTTACGTCGGTGGTGGCGCTGGCACTGAGGGCGTTATTGACCAACGTCAGCGTAAAGGATTGTAGACCTGATCCGGTTGGAGTTAAGCTTTGGCTAAAATCTGTGCTGGACGAACTACCAGTAGTGGTACTACTTCCATCGGTGAGGGTGTATGAGTACCCACAACTGGCGTTGCCTACTGTAGCGGTAAAGGTAATCGGGCTCCCGGTGCAGACGACCGCCGGACTGCTGGCAAAGTTTGTTAGAGTTAGCGGCAAGGCTTGTACGTCAATGGTAACCGTTGCAGTATTGCTGGTCAGACCAGTATTATCATTGATAGTGTAGGTGAAACTATCCTGCCCTACAAAACAGGCGGGGGAAGGTGAATACGTTACCTCACCCGTCGTGGTGTTCACACTCAGCGACCCATTGGATGCCGGATTAATGATGGTTACCGTACCCACATTCAGGGTGTTTCCATAAAGAGCCGTGTCATTGGCTGTTACCGTAATGGCAACAGGCGTACCAGAGGTAGTCGTCGCCATGTCATCCTGAGCAACCGGGGGCGTTACTATTTCATTCAGCAGTACCGAGATGTTGTTGGTATTCAAATTGGCAGTGGCCAGGTCCGGTCTACCATCACCATTGAAGTCGCCTACTACCACCGATTGAGGCCTAACGCCAACTGACAAATGGGTAGCGGCCCCGAATGCCCCTGCCCCATCGCCCAGCAGCACTGAGACGGTGTTGCTTAGGAGGTTGGCGATTGTCAGGTCCAGGTTACCGTCCCCATTAAAGTCGCCCACGGCTACCGAAGAGGCAGCAGTGCCTACCCCAAATAAGGATGGGGCAGCGAATCCCCCTGTGCCATCGCCTAGCAATACCACTACGTTGTTGCTACGGTGAGCAAGGGCCACATCCAGTTTACCATCGCTATTCAAATCCCTCACGACTATCATAAATGGCTGGCCGCCCAACCCATTTACGACGGTGGATGGTGTGAATCCCCCGGACCCATCGCTCAGCAGTATTGATACGGCAGTAATGCCATTATAATGGGCGATCGCCAGGTCTTGGTTCCCATCGCCGTTGAGGTCTCCCATCGCTGCATAAGCAGGGCTATCCCCCGCCGGAAAATTGATAGCGGCCCCGAATGCCCCTAACCCATCGCCCAGCAGCACCGAGACGGTGCTACTGGTAAAATTGGCGGTGACCAGATCGAGCTTACCATCATTATTGATATCCCCCACCACCACCGAAACGGGGTAACTGCCTACCGGAAAATTGATGGCGGCTCCGAAACTACCCGCTCCATTGCCTAGCAACACCGAGACGTTGCCACTGCCACCATTTGAGATAGCTAGGTCGAGTCTACCATCGCCGTTGAAGTCCCCCACCGCTACCGAAGAGGGGGCACTGCCTACCGGAAAATTGATGGCGGCCCCGAATCCTCCTGCCCCATTGTTCAGCAGCACCGATACGTTGTTACTGCCTCGATTGGCGCTGACCAGGTCGAGTTTACCATCGCCGTTAAAGTCCCCCACCGCCACCGAAGAGGGAGTTGTATCCGCATTGTAATTGATGGCAGGTTGAAAGCTTTGTGCCAACAACGGAGAATGGATGATGAGTAGCAGGTTACAACAAACAAGGAATGAACGTAGAATTAGCGAAAAGAAGAGATGTTTCATAATGGAGTAATTAGTGGTGTAAACGAATTTTAACCGAGCGAATGAGCACTGCTAACTAGCCTACAAATTGCTAGTTGTATTCCTAAGAATAGGGGCGGCTCCGAGTCAATCTAGCAAACGTCAAATTACCTATTTAAAAATACTGCATTTTAAAAGTTTATATAATTCTCAAATAAAAAACTTAACATATTTAGATCACCAAAGATGAGGCCGCTTTTTGAAATGGACTGTTAATTCCGTCTCAAATGCTATCAATCCTGTCTCAAACTGATGGTCTACCAACAATTCTAGCGGTTCTCAAGGGCACAGATGGACCAATAAACCATATTATAGTATCACTTAATACAACGTAGCAGCCTGCTACAAACAACCCCTGATATCTAGGGCTTCACCGGCAAAATAGAATTGAATAAATGGGGCAACACCCTGAAACTGGGAAGCGATAATAACACAGTGGGGTCTATTGAATCGACGAGTTAATACGTCCTTACGGGTCGATATTACTACGTCTACTCTTTGCTGGAAAGGATGACTCCAGCCCCCTCGCTTCAGGAAACTGGAGACCAGGTAATGTCGCGGTACCGATATTCACGTCAGCCTTCGCTGAACCCCTTCCAAGTTGGTTCGCTACGTACAAGTCTTCGTTACGTGTCAGTAGGCGTCTACGCGCAGAGATGGTATGTGAATGTTTAGGGAGCTTATTTCACGGAAACGTCGGTAATCCACAAAACAGCCAGACCACTCCTGATCTGGCTGTTTCTTTGCAGATATATATCTTACCCTAATCCTTATTTCTGAAGTAATCGAATTACCTGACGTTCAGTTACCGTATGCACCTCCAGCAATAACACTCCAGCCGAACGATCAACTCTCAGACGTAGCTGCTCCCTCTCTTCCGAACGCTCTATGCGCGCTCCACCCAGCTTGTGACCTTGCAGATCCACTAGGTTCACCACCACCCACTGACCAATAATGCCACTGATCTCAAGTGCCACCGATGAGCCAACTAACGGGTTGCCCAGCACTTTCACCTGCAAACCACTACCCAATTCTACCAGCCCATGCCGGGCAGGTGCACTACAGGCGGCTAACCAGTCATACGTATAACTGGCCGTAGCGCCACCCTGCTGGGCCTGAAGCTGTAAGCGCGGGTTATCGGGATACAATGCCAGCGTATAAGGACCCGAATTCGTGGTAGGCAGCAACTCGTTGACTATCGAGAAACTCACCGGACTACCATCCAAACCACTGTATTGCGGGGTAAAGGTCACTGAACGGCGTCCTCCGCTGGCACTAGCACAGCTCAGCGTCTGTACACCCGTGATGGCGAAACCACTCGCTTGACCTGCCGGAAGCACTGTCAACTGGAACGTAGCAGGTACACTAAGTCCCCCCGGATCAGTGGCCGTCACCGTCACCGTATACACCCCACTCACAGTCGGGATTCCGCCAATCTGAGTAGGCGGACTAAAGCTCATACCAGTCGGCAAACCACCAACGCTCAAGACCAGCGTATGTGGTGACTCGTTATCAGTAAAGGTGGTTTGGGGAATCGTGTAGCCAAACCCCTGTCCCGCCTGTGCCGTCTGACCGGTCAGAGGTATATTGACTCTTGGCGGGGTGTTAGGTTGTGGAGCACTACAATTAGCCAGCCAGTTGTAGGTAAATGACGATTCACCCAGACTACCGCCCTGAGTCGCTTTCAGCACAATGGTGGGATTATCGGTGTAAAGCT
>NZ_BAAHBF010000018.1:0-9173 GCF_054776875.1 Spirosoma daeguense | reverse complement strand
ATCCTCCCCCGGCTGCGGTGGTCGGGGGATAAACGAAAGCAACTAACATTCTCACCATGAAAGGATTTAAAGTTTTCAACAGTGACTTTACCTGTCGCGAACATCAGTTCTCAGTAAATAGTGAACATAAAGTAGACGGTAAGCCAGCCCTTTGTCAAAACGGTTTTCACTTCTGCCCTAAGCCCAACGACTGTTTCGAATACTACAAATTCGATTCCAGTAATATCGTTTGCGAAGTCGAAGCGTTAGGTGAGATCGACACGGAAGAAAACGGCAACAAGGTTTGCACGAACCACATTCGTATCGGTCGCAAACTAACGTGGCACGAAGTGCTGACGCTGGTTAATCAGGGAAAGGAGAATACGGGTCGCGCCAACAGTGGTAACCTGAACAGTGGCGACCGGAACAGTGGTAACCTGAACAGTGGCGACCGGAACAGTGGCGACCGGAACAGTGGTAACCTGAACAGTGGCGACCGGAACAGTGGTAACCGGAACAGTGGCGACCGGAACAGTGGTAACCGGAACAGTGGTAACCGGAACAGTGGCGACTGGAACAGTGGTAACCGGAACAGTGGCGACCGGAACAGTGGTAACCTGAACAGTGGTAACCGGAACAGTGGCGACTGGAACAGTGGCGACTGGAACAGTGGCGACTGGAACAGTGGTAACCGGAACAGTGGCGACCGGAACAGTGGTAACCTGAACAGTGGTAACCGGAACAGTGGCGACTGGAACAGTGGTAATGATTTGACGGGCGTGCTCTGCACAAAAGGCACTGAAATTCTGATGTTCAATAAGCCTAGCGGCATGACGCTTTTGCAATGGCGCGACACAGAAGCGTACTGGTTGATGCGTGATATTGTTCTGACTGAATGGGTTTCGTGGAGCAAAATGAGCGATCAGGAGAAAGAGCAATTCCCTCGCGCTGAAACGCAGGAAGGCTACCTAAAGCGTCACGAATACAGACAGGCGCACGCTACGTGGTGGGAGCAATTAACCGACAGACAACGTAATTTATTTACGTCCTTGCCCAACTTTTCGGCAACGATCTTCAAGCAAATTACTGGAATAGATACAGAGCCTCAGCAGGCTAATGAGCTTTCAAAGTCAAAGCGGCAGAAGAAAGGGGGAGGCAATCCCTAATGGTGTGGATAAATCAGATTGGCTCAGGCCCATGCGTTGGGCTAGTCTTTACCCTTAAACTCTAAAACCCCCGAATTCGAGGGAATTAAAACTCTTAGCAATCATGTACGAAAAACACAGAAAAAGTGGCTGGCTTGCAATGGCAATACTAGGTATGGCTATGTCAGGGATTAACACTAGAAACGGTTCGCCATTCAGCCCTCCACCACCAACAGAGGGGCAGAAGCGTCAAATGGAGCAGGACGCTAAACAGATTCAGAAACTGCATCGATTCGTGATTAAAGGCAAAGAGGTATTCGCTAAGAATAAAAAAGAAGCCATTAAGCTGGCTTCGCGTATCTAGCCATGTTCCCCGAATCAATAGCCCCCGCACCCCTGACCTCCTACGCTGATTTAAGCGACGAGCAGTTGAAAGAACTGGCGAATCTGGCGAGTGATCGGCAACTACAGGATTTCGAGATTCATCATATTGAGCAGGAAGTTCCTCACATATCTCTTCGAAATGGAAGCAAAGAAGTCGTCTTTTTCGAGAATGGAGATATAAGCTACTACTCGTTTAATGAAGTGCTTGAGGTAAGCAACATCTTCACCATCGTCAACCGCTGCCATTCTTGGGGGCTAAACTGGGAATAACGATGGAAACCAATCAGAATCAACATACGCCGGGGCCTTGGTTTGCAGTTAACTATGCAGGCTTTTTAATACTACAGACAGAGCCGTTTTATGGTGAATCTGATTTATTGAATGAGAGTATCTGTAAAGAAGCTGAAGCAAATGCAAGGCTTATGGCGGCCGCTCCTGATTTGCTGGAACAACTAAAAGAGACGCATGCAGCACTGTGTTTTGATCCTAAGTATTTAGGGTCGCATCGGTACGAGCAGAACAGAGAAGTTATTGAAAAGGCCCAAGGCTTTTATTTCGAATAGCCATGAACACCGCCGCACCCGAAACGAAGTCAGCCCTGCAAATCTGGTACGACTACGTAAACAAGCTCACCAAAGAAGATCAGTTTCAACTGGCTTCAAAAACGCTCTACCAACGCATTGGCTATGCAAAGGATATACCCGAAAACGAGCGTGGCAAGGCCAGAAAAGCCCTCTACAATCAGGCAGAGAAATACAATTGCCACCCCGGTAGCGGAGGCACGTTTAGGGAATCAAAAACACCAAAAAATAAGACACCATGAAATTCAAGATCAATAAAAATACACCAACAGGCCAGAAGATAACTCAACTTTATATTAACATGCAGGCCTATAATATTCAGGCATGTGACTTAGCTGAAGAACTTGGAGGTGGGCCCTCAATAGCAACGGGTGGTTCAAGTCTAGGCGGTGGGTTTATTGGTGTTCACTTTGCGGAGTGTCCCAAAAATTGGAAGCTATCGTATAGAACAGATGATGGCAACTATTACTTTCCTAAGGCAATAAAAGCCAATCGTGAGCTAATCAACCGCATTCAGGCGTTGCCTACTGTTAGTTACCATAGTCTGAATGAAATTGTAGGGTTCAAAGGTTTTCAGTTTGTCGGTCAGAAAATCATTAATCGTGTCGGTATGGTTTTCGGGCGTGAGTTTTACCTGCTCAGTTTGTACGAAGGCGTTGATTTTACGCCTAATGCGGATATGGTCGAACTGACCTATTCAGAATATAAAAGACTTAAAGAGGAAATTATTGGGCCTGAGGAGGAGGTTGAGTCATGACCTCCCCCTTCTCCCAATCCCGCCACCTCACTCGCAAGGGCACCCTCGTTATTTATTGGGCGGTGGTGCATACAGAGGGCTATAAAGAACGCCCTTACCTGACCAGGATTCTGTCACCACTAGGCGCTACCTGTCACGTGCAGGGTATTCGAAAGCCTGTCAGCACCTACCAGCTAGAACCCCTATCACCTCTCGCTATTTTTCTAAACGCAATAGACCTCACCCAATCATGAACCAGACCATCCAAGTATTGCAGGAATTTCGTCAGGAAGTATTACGTATAGGGCAAAGCGTTAGCGCACCACTGCCCGTTGAACCGGGCGATATTATACGTGGGACAAACGGCTACTTTTTAGTTGAACGAATAAATTCAATCGGCACAAAAGTACGTTTGGCTACCTGCGATGAACAGGGCAACAAAGACGGCATGTGGGTTGAAAACTACAGGAGAGCCCTTATTACAAAAAAGGATTGGGCGGTCGTGGGCTTTCGCGACCTGAGCCTGTGGGGGCGCGTGAGTCGCTATGTGAATACCATGCTGAGTACTGGATTTCCCTATAACACCTTTAAAAACGTACTGTAATGGACGCAATCGACGTGAGATCGCTGTGCGTAGGGAGTTATGTGCTGTCCGCGAATAGCACGATACAGGTGGTGGAACGCATAAGGCAGGACACTATCCAGAGCAGGGAATACAAAAAAATACCACAGTATTTATGCCGTGTAGACACGTTGCGGCCCATCCAGATCACGTCCGAGTGGCTCAAAAACCTTGGCGGAATCGACGTAACACGCGCCTACAGTCGCCCCTGCTTTGCCTTTGTACCTGAAGACGATGAGCCTCACCCGATCTACATTTTCTACGTCGAGTGCTATGGCGACGAATGGACGCTAACGTACTATGGGAACATTATCGCTACCCTGAACGGCGTCCACCACCTCCAACAGCTTGTGTTCGCACTTGAAAGTGTCTGGCTCACGCTAAAAGCAGAGACGGCATGAAACACCTCACCAACCACCACCCCATCGAAGGGGACTCCGCACTCACCCAAAATCGTCGGGTCATAGCAGGCATTCTCATCACAGCAGGGATTCTGGCGATTCTGATTGCACTCTGTCAGTACAATACGCAGTACAGGGCGAAAGTGAAAACAGGGGAAGAACAGGCCCAGACCAGTCGGTAAACGAAACATTAACACGAATCAATTCAACATCATGGAAGCCCAAACAAAAACTCAGGATTACACAGCAATACTGTCCACTATTCCTACAGGTGAAATAGTATCCTACCTCAAACGTAAAGACTTTATTGTCGTGGCTGACAATGAGCTGGCTCATACGAATAATGACATAGAGTCAGCTTTAGAGAATGAAGGATATATTATCGTTCATGTGGACGAATACGTCTCTCCAGAGGATCGAGACAAAGTAGAGATTCGCCTAACTGGCAGCCTGGTCGATGCTGACATCAAGGAAGGCATTGAAAATGCATTTCAAAAGCACGGCTACACATTGGGCCGGGTATTACAAACCATTTAATCTAACTATCCAATGAAAATTCTAATCTCCTCCTCCATTTTAAAGAAAGCAGTTTCGTTCGTATCCCGCGCTATACGTAACAACCCGATTGTCCCTGTACTCGAAAACATCCATTTCGATTTGCAGGATAGTAAACTGACGCTGAAAGGGTCAGATTTGCAAACAACGCTTCTTGCCAGTGTGCAGGTCGACTCAACCGATTCAGGTAAATTCTTACTGCCAGCCGACAAGCTAATCAAGTTCTTATCCGCCCTACCCGAACAACCAATAACGTTACTGGTCGATAGTGAGAAGTTTAGCACGACCCTGAAATGGGATTCAGGCAAAACAAAACTTTCTGGCGACAATGCGATGGACTTCCCGAAGATGCCAGAAAAAAAAGGACAGGAATTTACCCTTTCCCTCGAAAACGACGATCTACATCGCTTTATGGATGGTTTAGGCGGCACTGTTTACGCAACCTCCACCGATGATTTACGTCCTGCTATGACGGGCGTATATATGCATAAGCGCAATGAAATGTTAACGTTTGCCGCCACCAACGGCAATATACTGGTCGAATATCCTATAACTGGTTTTGACGGAGAGGATATACCCAAATCAATTATTCCCGGCAACTTCGTCAAGTCGGTTTTAAAAGCCTATCAGGAGAATGAAGGTAGTGCAACGCTGACGCTGACACCTACTAATATTGAAGTAGCAATAGGTCAGTTTACACTTATTTCCCGGTTGATCGATGAACGCTTTCCTGACTACGTAAACGCTATTCCTACCCAAAATCCTTTGCGGTTAGAGGTGGATAAAGGAAAGCTAACGAGTGCACTAAAGCTCATGTTAATCACTGCATCATCAACAAAAATCATCTCGTTTAAAGTCGATAATAACAACCTTCGCTTTTCGTCAGCCGATTATGATTTTAGTCACGAATCAGAAGAACAAATATCTGTCACCTACGCCGACGAGCCTATAGAAATAGGTTTTAATGGGGATCGGTTGCTAACCATTTTATCGCACCTGAACGGCGAAACAGTGGCTTTTGCCATGAGCGCGCCCAATCGTGCGGCTATCCTGACAGGTGACGACGAGTCAATCACAACGCTACTCATGCCAGAGCCAATTCGCCAGTTTGCGTAAACCCCTAACCTCCTCCTGTAATACTATACGCGCAGGGGGAGGTTTTAAAAGGATTGTAACACACCAAATCAGCACAGTTATGAACACCAACGAGCCAGAAAAGCCAGAACCACCCAAGCCCCAATCCCTCGGATGGTGGGCGATCCTGCTAGGCAACAACATGGAGCCAACTCTACCTGCTGGTCCATACGCGAGCAAAGAGGATCTATTACAGTACCATTCCATGCCCTACGCCATCCACGAGTTTGTGGAGGGAGAGGGATTGTAAAAAGCAGTATGAAAACAATAGACACCACTGGTAAGTACATTCTAGATGCTTGTTGTGGCAGTAAGATGTTTTGGTTCGATAAGTCCAACCCAAACGTACTGTTTGCAGACATTCGCACAGAGGAACACGTACTGTGCGATGGACGAAATCTTACCATTCAGCCTGATGTGCAGGTGGATTTTCGCTGTATGCCGTTTGCTGACAATACGTTCAAATTGGTTGTATTTGATCCGCCACACCTGAAATCGCTGGGGCAAAACTCGTGGACAGCTAAAAAGTATGGTGTCCTACTTCCTAGCTGGGAAACAGACATTCGGGCAGGATTTGACGAATGTATGCGCGTCTTACAGCCGTACGGTACGCTTATATTTAAGTGGAATGAAACCCAGATAAAGACCAGTAAAATTCTTGACGTGATTGGCGCAACACCTTTACTGGGGCACCAGTCAGGTAAAAGCTCAAACACGCATTGGCTAACATTCATGAAAGGCTTAACCACCTCCGCCGACCAGCCTAACCGATAAAACAAGATGAACGAACGTACACTATTTGACAACGACGAAAACGCGTGGCTATCTGGTAGAATTGCCCAGCTACGTAGTATGGAAGAAGCACAGACGGAAGCGTTTTTAGATGACCCCAGCGAGTCCGATTTATCTGTTAGTATCGTACACCTACAAATGCACATTGCTGATCTGGTGCGTATCCAGAATTACCTCTACAGCCACACTCAAACTCTCCAAACACCATGACAGCACAGCACATACACTCTGAACCTATATACGCATTAGGCTTGCTCATTCAGGGTATGAAATACGTACATGAAGAGTATGCTGACCAGATCAAAGGCTCGTCATCCTATCAAGGGCCATTACTCAGTACAGTACAGAAGCTCAGCATCATCTGCCAGAATGATATAAATCGATTACATCGTACTATCGACAAGCATAAAGGCAATCAGTCTGACGAGATGATTTACACGCCTTATTACGAAGGGTGTGATCTGGTGAAAGAAATAATCGAAACGGTCATGCTTTTAGCAACAGTGGAGGATTCTCGCTTTGCTGTTAAAGCTGCCAGAGATATGTTAAGCCACGTACGTAAGCAGATTGAAGAAGGAGCTCCTGAAACAAACCAGCCCATGCCACAACAAGAGAAAATGCTCGAACTGGTACTCAAAACAAAGTGGTACCGCATGATTGAGTCGGGGGAGAAGAAAGAAGAATACCGCGACATAAAACCCTACTGGTGGAAGCGAATCTTTACCAGTGAATGCCCCGACGATATTATTCCCAGAGGTGTTTACCCGCAACGCCACACGCATGTACGCTTCCGGTTAGGCTATGCAAAAAATACACCAACAATGGTGTGGAAACTCGGAGCTATTGGCGTAGGCAATGCAAATCCGGAATGGGCAGAGGGACACATGGGGCGTATGATTAAATTACCTCTTATCGAACGTATTAGCTAACCAACCGCCATGACTATAGACGAATCTAAGATTGTAGAAGAGACAAACGAATCGCTGGCATTAGCCTGTTTGTTAGCGGACGATGTCGTATTCCCCATGAGTATTGAACGTAAGGGCGGAGGAATCACAACAGGTATTTATGTGCTTTGCAATGATGTTTTTGCGTGGGCCTGTTCCGACCTTGAACCCATTATCAGCAACGATAACGAGGCTCCTAGCGAAATAATCGACCTCTACAAACTCCATAAAGAGAATATCAAATATGGTTGGATTAAATGGGTGTGCCTGAAACGAAACGAACAGCCACAAGGCCCTTTAAAGAAGTATATGCAGGATGCTGGCTATTGGAATGATCAACTTGAAGCCTTGCCAGAGAATCAATACGATGCCGCGTGGCGAGATCATAATAACCAATAACCAACCAACCCTCCTCGACTCCCTGCCGAAACGGGCAGGATGGACTTACCTTTTTCGTACTTCTCCGATACACCTAAAATACTACTTATATGACACATCAGGTTCCTGAAAATATTCTGTGGACAGAATTTAAAAATGGCAAAGGTGATGAGCGAAAAGGCTTTGTGGTTATTGCCAGAAAAGACGATGCGGGTACGTTAAAAACATTCACAAAAGGCTTTTTTGGTCAACTCGTCTTTAAAGAACCAGGCGATATGGATTACAGTGATGATAGGGTAGTAGCTGAGTTGTTCAATGGCAATGGTAAGCACGTGGCTTGCCTGATGTGGCGAAGCTGGCAGGAGGTTTTGGATACGTGGGAGTTCAGGCCTCGAAAGAATAACTAACCCCACCCACAGCCCGGACGCCTGTTTCGGGCTTTTTTGTGGGGAAAGGTACCGTTTAATCAATTGGTAGAAAGAATTAAAAATAATTCTACGTAAATACTTGACATGAATTAGATTTAATTCTTACCTTTGATTCATCAAACGCACAAACAAAGCACGCCATGAACGCCAAATACAATCGCTCTGAAATTATGAAGTCTGCCTGGACGATGTTTCGCAAAGGCCTAAAAACCTTTAGTGACGCCATCAAAACAGCGTGGGCAGTAGCCAAACAAACCAACGTATTTGCCAATGCAGAGCTGGGGCGTTCGTATGTAAAGCTGAGTATTTGGGCTGGCGGTGGCGATCAGGTTGTTGCTACTCAGTTATTGGCGATCACCTTCGACGCTAAATGGACGTCTTTATCAGACGAAGAAATCGAAAGCAACATCAAAGCAATGTATCCTCAATATTCACTCCAATACGTAAACGTTATCTAATATGGAAACCAAGATTCTCGCCCGTTTTATTGCTGTTATCCCTGATGGACAAGGCGCACGCAAAAAGAAAACAATTGTTTTGCTCGACAAAGACTCGACCGGACGTTATTACTTCGCTACCGTTTCGGTAAAAGAAGGAAAGCCTGATGGCGCGCCTAACAAGCTATTTTGGGTCAATGATAACCAACTTCCTGTTTATTTCACTGACTCTGAACGTGGCGATAAGTTTATTGAGTCGATGGGTACGACTATCCATAAAAGCCACTACAGCGACTTCACTGCTCTATTTAAACTACTGTATACGAATGTGCGTTTTGAAGACGTGTACAGTCGCACTAAACTAGGAGCGCCCAGCCAGAACGATGCATCCAAAAAGTTATTGGAAGATGCTGTGCGTAACTGGTTCACTGAGCGCGTTGGCGGCACTGACGAAGAGCCTGTGTTACGCACATCGCTATTAAATCTGAACGCGATTTCGCGTCAATCAGGCGTCAATCAAGGGAATTTACGTAGTTTTACACTGGGCGATAAAGGCTTGTCAGGCGAGAGTATGTATGCCTTATTGCCAGTACTTGAAAAACTTGGCTTTAAATCGAACCCCTAGGGAATTGAAATTGGACTGCCGTTCGAGAA
>NZ_BAAHBF010000017.1:0-12860 GCF_054776875.1 Spirosoma daeguense | reverse complement strand
AAACGAAGTGCATGGCTAATTTTTGTTAAATTTAATCAGTAGGCTGTCAATCTAAGGATGGCCTGCGTAACATCAGTGAGTTACTTCGAGGAATAGTTGGGGGCTTCTTTCTGAATGGCTATATCATGGGGATGACTCTCCCGAGAACCGGCGGTAGTTATCTGCACAAATCTAGCCTGTTGCAAGCTAAGAATATCGGCGGCTCCACAGTAACCCATGCCTGCTTTTAGCCCCCCTACTAATTGATACAAAATTTCCGAGACGTTGCCTTTTAAGGGGACCCGACCAACAATACCCTCGGGCACCAGTTTCTTGACGTCTGCTTCAGCCGTCTGGAAATAACGATCTTTTGAGCCATCTTCCATAGCTTCCACCGATCCCATACCCCGATACGTTTTAAACCTTCGTCCTTCAAAGAGAACAATTGATCCGGGCGACTCTTCCGTTCCGGCTAATAACGAACCAATCATGACCGTGCTGGCCCCACAAGCTAAAGCTTTAGTGATGTCGCTCGAAAAACGAACACCCCCATCCGCAACAACGGGAATACCCGTTCCTTGTAGTGCTTTGACCGCTTCATAAACCGCATTGAGTTGGGGCATACCAATCCCAGCAATAATCCGTGTAGTACAGATGCTGCCCGGTCCTACGCCCACTTTCACCGCGTTGGCTCCAGCATTGGCGAGCGCTTTAGCAGCTTCTCCAGTAGCCACATTTCCAGCAATGATTTCTACGCTAGCATACTGTTGCTTGATGCGTTTGACAGCAGTCAAGACATCTTTGTGATGACCATGAGCCGTATCGATGCTAAGCACATCGACGCCCGCTCTTGGCAGGGCTTCAATGCGTTGATCCGTGTCCTTGGTAACGCCCACGGCGGCTCCTACTCGTAAGCGACCAAATGGGTCTTTACAGGCATTAGGAAAACTCTTTTTCTTTAAGATATCCTTTCCTTATACGTTATCAACCCCACTAGCTGATACGCTTGGTTAACAATCGGCAATTTCTCAATGCGATGCTGTTGCAAAATACTCTCCGCTTCGTCCAGCGTTAATCCCTCCCGGGCGGTGATCAGATTGTCACGGGTCATCACCTCCGTGACAGGTTTGGTCATATCATACTGAAACCGTAAGTCTCGGTTGGTTAGGATGCCGATTAGTTTCTCCGCTTCATCGACTACGGGGATACCCCCAACCTTAAATTCACTCATGATCTTGAGGGCATCACTCAGCGTAGCAGTTTGGGGCAAGGTGATGGTGGACTTGCTACATTTGACTGGAGGAATTTTTTAGGCTGATTTGATCATATTCTTAAATCTGACTCTTATGAAAAGACGCATTTTTGATGAAACCTTCAGACAGATGGCCATCGATTTGTCTTACGCAAAAGGCTCGGTTCGCTAAGCGGCCGAAGAACTAGGAATTGATTCGGGCAGAATCAGTAAATGGCGACAACGAGATAACAAAGCGGCCCCGTCAGCTAAATCAAATACGGATCTGACCGACGAACAAAAGCAAATCCGTCAGCTTCAAAAACAACACAAAGAAGCTCAGCTAGAACGCGATATCTTAAAAAAGGCGGTCAGCATCTTTTTCAGGGGCGACCGCGAATTCTAAGCTAAAAACAAGGGGTTCGCATATAAATTTATCAGGATGCCACAGTTTCAGAGTAGGTCGGATTTTTGACGTATGGGGTTCCCCTTTGCACTACCGCGAATACACGGCTGATCAATTTATTACGTACCCCATTCAACGCCACTAGCTTAGGCTTGCCTTCAGCAAGTTTCCGGTTGTAATAGACAGAGAACTCGTTAGCTGATTGAATAGCCGATGTCGCCCCACTACTTAACAAAGACTTTAATTTCATGTCTCCAATCTTGCTCAATCGACTCCGACCACGAACGCTGCTTCCTGATGTATGATCAAAGGGGGCAGTACCAGCGAAACAGGCTAATTGGCGCCAGTTGTCAAAGTTCTTGAAACATTGCGTATGCACTAGTAAGTAAGCCCCCGTTTGTAAGCCAATGCCAGTTACCGAGGTGGCTAGCTGATACGTCTTTTGCACTACCGGATCCTCCGCAATCACCACGTGCAACTGCTTATCTACCAATCGCACGCTAGCCATCAGTTGAGCAATATGTTTCTGGGTATCGCGAATAATGCTGGCACTGAACTCTTTATCAACGAAACTAGCTAACTCGTTGGCTGCTACCTCCAAGGCTACTCTATTCTTGACTAACCGTTGTCGGTAAGCCAACAGATGCTGAATTTTGAGCAACGTCTTGGACGGTAGTTGAGAGAGTTTTATCTCATCGCGATACAAATAGGCAAACCGGGCCAGCATCACGGCGTCTGATTTGTCATTTTTGGCGCGTTGAATGCCCATAGACCGCTTAACGTGCAGTGCCGATTGTAATGAATAACGGAGCTGGTGCTGAGCGAAAAAGCAACACAGGGGAAGAGCATAGATGCCGGTATGTTCGAGACAAAATAGTAAGCCGGTTGAAGTCCCATGCTGATGTACCCAGGCTAATAATTTACGAAAGCCAGAAGGGCGATTCTCAAACTGCTGATGAAGCGAGGGCTCAGTCGCCGAAACGTACAAGGCTGCATCAATCGTCAGTTTAGAAACATCGATGCCCACAAAAGAAGTAAATGCCATAGCTACGATTGGAAAGGTGATTGAAATACCGCGATTGGAGTTAGCTAATACCTTTATGAGGCCCTGACGCCTATCATTCTAATTGGCTCCCATCCAACCAAACAATGCCGGTTCTAATTCGCGGTTGAGGTCGTTAACCTAGCGGCGGACCAAGTTCACCGGCACTGCTGGTAGTATCTGAAAATATAGGACTTTTACAGACAGGCAAAGCTAAAGGCGGCGGACCGTGGGAGATATTCCGATTTATAAAGGAACGCGCCAATCAGTTTTCCACGGTCCGCCGTTGCGGTTGAAAGGATGTGTAAAGTGCTCAGGGTGAGTATAAGTGGCTATTACTATTGGCGCAAACATCCAATCGGAGCCCGACAGCTTAAGACTCAACAGTTATTGATTCAAATTCAACAGGTTTATGAGCGCAGTCAATCGCGTTATGGTAGTCCGCGCATTGCCGACGCACTTCGGGAGCAGGGTGTGAAGGCCTCGCGTAACCGTATTGCCAGACTCATGCGCAAAACAGGTATCCGTAGTATTGTCTACAAAAAGTATCGGGTGCAGACGACCAACTCAAATCCTGATTATCTAGTAGCTAAAAATCTGCTAAACAGGGAGTTTTCAGCCGATAAACCCGACAAAAAGTGGGTATCCGACATCACTTACATTGCCACAGCAGAAGGTTGGCTGTACTTGACAGCGATTTTGGATTTAGCGGATCGGAAAGTGATTGGCTGGGCCTTGAGTGCTAGTTTAAAAGCAACTGATACGAGTGTAGCGGCCTGGCGGATGGCTCTTAAAAATAGAGTCATAGACGGCACACTTATCTTTCATCGCTCCGATTTCTATGATCTATGCAAGGGTTGAGACATAAGTTTTGTTATACTTTTCTTTTCGTCGAACAACGGCGTAAACTCGGTGGATGAGCTTGTTTCGGATGGCGTTCAGTACCAGCATTTTGTTCTTGCCTTCGGCTACTTTACGTTGGTAATAAGTTCGCAATTCGCCTTCCTTTCGAATACATGACATAGCACCCAAGTGGAATAGAGCCTTCAGACGTTTCCTGGCTTGATGACTCACCCTAGTCTTGCCCCGTACACTGGTCCCTGAGCGGTATTCGAAGGGAGCCACCCCCGCGTGGCAGGCCATCTGTTTAGGATCAGTAATGGTAGTCATTTCGTTGGTGACGATAATGATCTCCGTAGCGGTTATCGAGCCGATGCCAGGTACTGAAACGATCCAATCAAAGACGGAGCAGCCCGAGCGGTTCTTTGAGGTGGCAATCGGCCTCAATAAGTCGGTTGATCTGCTGCTCAATGGCTTTCTGCTCGTCTTTAAGAGTAATTAATGATTTACGGGAGCTGCGCTGAAGCTGCTTTTGTAAAAGGGGATTAATAAATGAATCTTGTTCAGCTAAGGGACCGGCCAACAGATTGTAAGCCTGAATAAGTCGCTGACGGGCGGCACTCAGAAACGCTAGCTGTTGAATAACAGGGCGAGGAGGCTGCCACAGGCGAATTTGATCACGGAAACGGTAAGCATACTGGGCAATACGGTGGGCGTCAACGGTGTCATTCTTACCACGTTGCATTCCACCAGCTTGCTTAATTTGTAGACTACTTTCTAGCCAAATGGGTAGTCGTAGTTTGTAAAGAAATTCCAGTACATGCGCATTATATATTCCCGTGTGCTCCATGCAAAATACGACTTGAGTCATATCCCAACCCGGTAAGACTTTCAATTGGCGAAGGGCTGTTTTGATGCCAGCCATCGTGTTTGGGGTATGCATGTCGAGCAGGGAACCCTGCTGGCTGTAAACTGCCCAATCGAGAGTAGTCTTAGCAATGTCGATGCCGACGTAGTGGAGAAAGTCCATAAAACGGTTTAGTTTTGGTCCATCAGTCAATCGAACCTGCCTACACTCAAACCCTTGTAATGGGCCGTGAACCCGTCTTTCTATCTGAGTCGAAGCAAGTTCATCAGAGTGGGGACCTAAATCGGAGCATAGGTCTTTCCTCGGCGACCCGTTAGGTTAGCCCCACTCTGTTTGACTGCTAGCAAGCTACCAATTCTTGGTTTCTTACGAGCCCACAAACCTAAAGGGCGGCCCGGTCAGACCGTGGGATTCAGTATGCCTGCACCAACTTTCGGGATGAGTTGAGGGGATTGCCCGTGGAACAAAGTATGACGGGGTCGCCCGGCGGCCGAAAGGGGAACTGTTGGGACAATGCAGTGGTCGAAAGCTTTTTCAAGACGCTCAAGAGCGAGTTGGTCAACCACACTCACGTTGAAACACGGGCAGCGGCCCGGTTGGCCACGTTCGAATATATTGAAGGTTGCGGGGCCGCCCGGCGGTACTATCGCCGACGGAAACATTCGGTATTGAATTACCGCACGCCCTGTGAACAGGAATCTTATTTTTTTACTTCCTCAATGGCAGCTTAGAAAAATCTCCACTATACTATTGCAAGTCCAGTTGGGCGTTGAGTCTTCTAATGGCAATTTCTGACCAAATTATCGTAACGACTGGGATTGACAGGACTGCTAACCCAATAACCATCACCATGATGGCTCCCAAAGCGATGCCTGCCTGGAGCAGAATTATTACCATGCTAGAATCAAAGCTCACCTAATCAGGCGTTTCCTGTGTCACATGCTACGTGCCAAATCCCCTTTTTTGACTATGCTAACGGGGGATTTCCTATGTCCCACGCTACGTAGCAAACTCGCCTTTTCGGCCGACCAACTGGCGCGATTCTCGTGTCGACAGAAGCCAGCCAACGAGCCAAAACCGCCCGGCCACGGGACGAGCAACCTGTCGCCGGAGACCCCGAAATGGAAGCACTGGCTATTGGCAACACCCAACACCCGCAGGGGCTGATGGGGAGCGAAGCGAGCCTTTACACCCCTGCCCGGTTGGGCTGAAAATCTATGACTTTGGGACGTGCTTCCTGTCGCCGGATACGCTGAATATAGAGAAGACTATTTCTGCTGAACTTGCTTTACGAACTCAACCGATACCCCGGCAATGTCCGCAACTTGTTCGACTGTCAGAGATATTTTTGCCAATAAGTTTTTAACAAAATCCACTTTGGCCTTTTCCTCTCCTTTGTCAAAACCGACCATATAAGCCGCGTCCTTCTCAACACTTACAAACTTGCTGATGCTGTCCATAGCTATGTCTTTTAGATTACTGCCTAAGTTACGCAATTGCGCCAACACCCGCAACTGCTTGAAATACCTCTTTAACGGAAAATCCCCGGTTGCCGTTTCTTCGATACGTTGAATGATTTGCTCCAACGCCTTTTCAGGGCTGTCCCCTCGAAAATCACCTAGGACGCTTAAAACTACTTCTTCTGGTCGGGCCGATTTCAAGAAGATATGGTAATCCAACTCTGCAAACGAAATCAGCGGGAAGTCAAATTTCATGCGCTTTCGGTTGAGATGCGTTGGCATTTGGGGCTTGGACGCTCCCAAGTAAATAACGTACTGCTCAACTGGGATTTCGTATTTACGCTCCAGCATCACGTAGTACTCAGCCATTCGATAGACCATCTTTGGCTCGTCGGCTACCTGAAACTCAATCTGTAAAACGTAAGTTTCGCCCTGGCTGTCAGTTATTTTCTTCAGAGCATCGGGCTTACGCTCCTTTGTGTGTTGAATATCGTCAGGCAGTTCTTCTGACTCAATAGCGGTAATGCCGAGGATATTTTGCATCAGACTCGGAATGACGGCTTCAATGTTTTCTTTGAATATTTTGTCGTACTGGCTGACCTGTTTACCCATGTGGCAAAATTACCAGAAATCTCCGAAAACTCACCGGAACGTTTCCTCTGTCGCCCGTTCACAAAACTTGTAAATCTATTTCAGGACAATACAATTAGTCCATGAAGGCATCCATTTGCCATGACCTGCCACATTTCTTGCGTAAGCACTGAATAAGACGAAAGCGCCCCATACCGACGCATTCGCCCATAACGCTTATTGCCTCTTTAAGAAACTGGGTTAACTTCTGGTCGGCATCATCTGTCAGCAACTGGTGATGGTACAAGGGACGTTCTCCGTCCTTACTCATGGGATTTCTTGTCTGAACTTCTTTTACGAAACCTTTCCCAAATCGGTCGTAAATTATGTCATTGGTTATCCTCGCCATTATAGGCGGCTTTCTGTGCATTTTTTCTTCTGTGACAGGCAGCCCTAACACATGGGCCATTTGACGATAATACTCATCAGGGTACTTTTTCCTGTACACTTTCGGATTACCTAACAAGTGGTCAAACTTAGGATTGTGCTTCTTGTACTCAATGAGAAAAGCTTTGGCGAGCGTTTTATCAAGTGTTTCATCGAACCCTTGTTTATCGACAAAGCTGGCCGCTTTGGAAAGATCAACTCTCTTTCCTCCTCTGGGGTTAGCTTTCTTTCAACCTGTTCGCCCTGCTTCTGCGTTGTTGACTTCTTTTGTTTTGACATACTACAATCCTTTAAAAACGCCCTGTTCTCTTACTTTAGTGACCTCCTTTATTGACTTTCTATTCTGCCATGGAACTGAACTCAATGGCTTCACAGCTTCCATGAAAGAAGGAATTTCATCGTAAAATTTTGCCCAAGACTTATCTTCTGACTCTCTATTGTCCCAGCAATAGAAAATGTAAATCAGGCTTGGGTGTATGTAATTGGCTTTCGCGTACTCTGCCACGAAAGATTTCTTGTTTATATATGGGAAAATTTCCTCCTTATTCTTTTTTGGAAAAAGGAACTCACGGGCGAAATTATCAGCTTCCACTTCGCTCATTGAAAACAAATCAATGTCACCCGAAATATGTCGTTTATTGATTTTAATCTCCTCCCAATCAAATAAAATGTGGTGAAGTTCGTGCATCAATGCAAACCAAAGTGATGGATAGTATTTTGTGTAGTTAGTTAAAGCGATAGCGGGCTTATCGTTTATGGCAAACGTAGCCCCTCTGACATGAAGGTCATTTATATGAGGCTCAAAAATAACCGTTACTCCAAGTTCAAATAGCTCTCTGACTACTTGAAACAAACCTTTCTCTACATTCATTGTATGCCACCTTATGGATGGTACATAATCAATTAATTTTGACCTGTCATATTCGTAGTGATTGTTAATGCGTAAATTTTTCTCAGCAGACCAGACCCAGAACTCTCTTGTCATTCTATTCTTAGGCTTCACTTTGCCACTGCTAAAAACAGCACCAACGGCTTCTTTACCGTAGTCGGTAATATCTTTCAAGCCAAAGTAGGTAACAATTTTCTCTTCAATATACTTAAAATCGGATATGTTATCCAGAAAGCCACACTTTTGTAAGTTGGGCAAATCAAAATTATCGAGTATAAATTTCTTTCTGTTCCAATCGTCAATTTCTTGCCCAAAATTGTTTGTTACTTCATGTAAATATAATTCAACGACCTGACTGAATGGAATTTGTAAAAAGTCGGATATTCTCATCAAAAGTAGGAAGTCCACCAGTTTGTGGCTACCTTTTAACACTCTATGCAATGGCCTGTACGAAGTATTTAGCAGTGCTAACGCACCTCTTTCCGATAGTCCGGAATCAATTACCCGTTGCTCAAACAGCTCCTCAAAAACAGTGTTCTGACTGTTTTCGTAATCGCGAAGCAGGTCATCTAAGTCGTTCTGTTGGTATTCCTCGTCTGTCATAATTCAAGTGATGCACGTTTGCATCACGCAAATATACTTCAAAACGAACAGGACGCAATATATTTTTGATTTGATGCAAATGTGCATCAGTTAGGATTGTCGCTCGTAACTTACCTAACCCACTTACCTTGCCAAACACAAGGCAACCTTTGTCGCCCGAAAGTCCGAATTTGATGCTCAAACTTGCCTACGCGGGTCGGTTGGCCTGTCAACCGAAGCCGACAAGCGAGCAAAAAAGCTATCCTATCGGGGACGCGCAACCTGTCGACCGAAAGCCCGACGTTGAAGCCCATTTTGGCCGATGTACCCAACGCCCCAAGGGGCTGATGGATGATAACACTACATTCCTGAACACGAGTCACTTCCAACCTTTACACCCCCTGCCGGTTGGGCTGCTTAGCCTCCTCACCGGCGCGCATCCTGTCGACGGGAAGCTACCCCACGCGGAGCGGACAACAACGCAGATGTGCCTGTTTTTGAATTCTGTTTAATTATAATGTCAATTTGCTTTTGCAATTTCTCAATCTGTGGGTCAATTGTGTTTTGTTGTTTCAAGTACGTTGTCAACGCCAAAATGAACCCTAATATTCCGATAACTACTCCGAAAACTTGAAACAGAGTCGTCTGATTTCTAGACGCCGTCAAATTGTGATAATGATTGTCAACTGCGGCTTTTTTACCTGTCTCGGTAATCAAATAAAGATGATTCTTTTGATTTGGATTTGGGTCGATCTGAAATAAACTTGCATAGCCGTCAACAGAAATAGAAATCATCAATTTCTCAATTTCTGATTTGTTGAGTTTAACGATGTCTGTCAATTCTAAAACTGATAGACTTCTCCCTACATCAGTCACTTGTGTTCCAAAATTTGTTTCGTCATAGCCAATTTTCCACTTGTCGTAAAGTGCTTTAAGCAGTTTGCCTTTCTTAGTATTATTATCCTTTACAAATATTGTCATTTCTAATTCCAACCCATTTTAGAGCGGTTGGTGGTTTGGCTATTACGTTGTTACTGACACAATTGGGACGTTCCTCGTGTCGACGATACGTGCCAAACACGCTTTTTTTGATTTCCTGACTGGGGCGATTCTCGTGTCGACCAGAGCAACCTGACGAGCCCCAAGATGGCGGCTGAGATGGCTCCCTTGTCGCACGAGACCCCACGACTACGTTGTTTTCGCTGTTGTGTCCACCCAACGCCCGCGAGGGCTGATGGAGCAGCACACAAATTGACTAAAACAACTGTACTTTCACCTTTACACCCTCGTTTGGTTGGGCTGCAAACTTTCCCTCGGGACGTGCGCCCTGTCACCCGACAGCGACCCCACGCGGAGCGGACAACAACGCACGGTCCGATTCAAGACCAGCGCGAAGCCTGGCCGGACGGTTTTTATTGAGCGCGAAGCCCACCACTTTCCTTGGCGGGGCGGTTGACCTGTCGCAGAGGACTTAGCAAACTCGCTTTTCGACTTGCCTAACTCCGGCGTGTCCGTTGTCGCAGGTGACCAAAAAAGCCACCTAATCGGGGCGTTTCCGGTGTCGACCGAAGCTGACTAACGAACAAAAAAAGCCTGCCTTGTCGAGTCGTGCGGCTTGTCGCCCGGAAGCTGACCACTACGTTATCTGCTGTTTGTCACCACCCAACGACCACAGGGGTTGATGGATGAGGATGCAAGATAACTGAACACGACCCACTTGCGACCTTTACACCCCTGTTTGGTTGGGTTGCTAGACGTCCTAACCGGCGTGCTTCCTGTCACACGAAATTTGCCGGAGTAGAGCTTAATACTCTTTTGATTTCGCTGTGATTAGAACCTGTTACTTCAAATAAATCTGAAGTGGGATTTTGCAAAATGAAATCGTAAATATTTGCCAGAAAGATTATTGTATTTTCTCGGCCAGAGGTATATAATTTGTAAGTCTGCCCTAATATTAACTTCTTCACAAACACATCTTCTTCCCTGAAACGACCTTCCCATTGAGAATGGTCGGACGGTAAAGATGCATTCTCTTTTATTTTTTGTTGTAAGGTGAGTTGCAGCTTCTCCAAAAGATGATGTTGAAATATTTTGACAATAGTTAACGGTTTCAGGTTATCCAAATCGGCTTGGCTTCTACCTAAAATCTCATTCCAAATCTGAAGCCGGTCACTGCCTTTTCCTGCAATGTCAATGATGTTCAAATCAGCATCAATAATGTAAGCGAATTTCATAAAGTCTTATTAAAAGCTTAACCTGTAGGAGCGCTTCCCATGTCACACGCTACATGCCAAATCCACTTTTTGGCTACCCAACCGGGGCGGTTCTCGTGTCGACCGAAGCGGCCTGACGAGCTAAGGAAGCCCTATTACGGGACGAGCAGCCTGTCGCACGGAAGCTAGAAATAGAAGCCTTCGCTGTTGAGTTCACCCAACGCCCGCGAGGGCTGATGGATGAGCAGACCACTCAAGACAACAACCGGAGCGTCAACCTTTACACCCTCGTTTGGTTGGGCTGCATACCGTCCGACGGGACGTGCGTCCTGTCACCCGGCAGCTACCCTGCGCGAAGCCACACGCTACGGGTCAGAGCCGTCATTTCACTACCTCTCCGCTCCGGCGGCCCGGTCGTGTCGAACGTACCCTTTTTTCGCTTCCTTGTCGGGGCGTGTCCTCTGTCGCAGGCAACCTAAAAAACGCCCCAACTCAGGCGTTTCTGGTGTCGACCGAAAGCCGACCAACGAGCCAAACAGCCCGACCTGGGGACGTGCTCACTGTCGCACGCAAACCTGCAAACGAGCACTGCTTTTTGACCCGCCACCCAACGACCCAGGGGGCTGATGGCCCCGCGAGCTAGCTGAAAGGGGCGAAGTAGCTGCCTGCCTTTACACCCCCTGCTGGTTGGGCTGCTTTGCTTGACGTTGCGGCCTGCCTCCTGTCACAGAAGAGACTAAAACGATGGAGCAATTATAGGCGATGCGTCTTTCAAAATACATAAAACAGTAACTTGCCCTCATTGGCAAATAGGCTAATCGGATTTGCTCGATTGTCCAAGCTCCAAAATCGTTTTGATAATGCCAGGATCTCCTTTGGAAAGCATCAATGCTTTAAGCCCTTTTTCCGTATCGGATAGCGTGTTGTCGGTTAGTAATTCAAGCATATCAGGGTTTTCGGCAAGCACGGATAAAAAATTTGCCATCGCTTCGTTGTTATTTGCCTGTTTTTGTTCGTAAGTGGGAAAAGCAAATTTGATGAGTTGCGCCAAGTGAAGAACCTGATTGTCGGGTTTTTCAGGGAAACGGTCGTACCAAGTGAAATACTCTTTTAACTGTTTAGACAAATCTTTGATGCCCTTCGGTGTGCATTCATATTCGATATAACGCTGGTGGGAAAGGTCAAATGGAGCTTTGATTTTTATATCAGCATTTTTAACGAGAATGGTTCCGGGTTTGAAGCAATGACGCAGCCCTAATTCGTAGTAAACATTTGGGTTGGGAAACGTAATGTCAGCAATTACAAAGCTGTCATACATTAAGTGAGTTAAGATGTCTGTCGTAATTGTTCCGGGAACTGCACACTCATCAGCCCTCAAAACGTTTACTCGTGGTCTAGCACCTTGTATTGCTGCTTTTAGTACGTTTTCGTAATCACCTTTCAGCTGTTCTGCTGTAACTTCAATTTCGTCATACTTTTGGTCACTTATAGCCATTATGACAAAGCAATGTTCTTCCATATACGTTGACTATGTATTTGAATTATATAAAGTTTCCCTGTCGTTCGTAATCTGAATTACACTCTTTACTCTCCTAACCAGGGCGTTTGCTCTGTCGAACGCGACCCGCCCATTAACCAAAGCCCGACTTGCGGGACGTTTACTCTGTCACACGAACTCTGAAATGGAAACCTAAACCTGCCCAACCGGGGCGTTCGCCTTGTCGACCGGAACCTGAAAATGGAAGCTTAAAGCTGCACACACGAGCCTCACAACCTGTCGTACGCAAGCCCACAAACGAGCACTACTTTTTGGCGCATCACCCAACGACCATGAGGGTTGATGGATGAGGAAGCTACGTGCTTGAACAGAAACAACCTGCAACCTTTACACCCTCATTTGGTTGGGCTGCCCAGCCTTCCCAACCGGCGAGCATCCTGTCGCCCGAAGGGTGACAGGCGCGAAGCGAACCACAACGCAACAAATCCGATTTCCAGACCAGCGCGAAGCCGTTGCTACGTTCCCAGCGGCTGAAAAGTTCCCTTTCACTACGTTTCTCGTGTCGGACGCTACGCTGCCAATTCACTTTTTACTTACCTAACCGGGGCGCTTCTCGTGTCGCAGGAGACCAAAAAAACCGCCTAATTCTGGCATTTCTCGTGTCGGCCGGAAGCTGCCCAACGAGCCGAACAGCCTACCTTCGGGACGTGCCCACTGTCGCATGGAAGCCGCAAATACGCTTTTCTGCTTGTTGGGTTCACCCAACGACCATGAGGGCTGATGGATGAGAACGCTACGTCCTTGAACAACCACAACTCCCAACCTTTACACCCTC
>NZ_BAAHBF010000016.1:0-24261 GCF_054776875.1 Spirosoma daeguense | reverse complement strand
GGAGTTTTTCCTCTACCGGCTGACTCAGTTATATGCTTAATCCAAGATGCTCCACAACTTTTGACCTTGATCCGTTTGTGCCTCTAATCAAACCGAACCATTTTGGAGAGTTTCTTACTAATCATTCAGTTCCTGCTGCCTGAGTTCATCCTAGAAAATTTCGAGTTGACTTCCATTGACCGTCAGGATGGTGTGTTTCAAGTACATATCGAAGAGAAAAATTCCGACCCTAATGATCCAGAACGGAAAAGCTTGCTCTCCAAAGGCTTTTTCCCCACTATTACCGTCCAGGATTTCCCCATCCGTGGACATCAAGTATTCCTTCATATCAAGCGTCGTCATTGGCTCAATACAAAAACGGGTAAAGTCGTTTATCGGCACTGGACTCAAGTAGCCGACGGAACGCGAATGACGAGTGAATTCGCGAATTTTTTAAAAGATATCAGCGGCATCGGCCGTCCGACGATACCAACCCTACTAGCCTTCGATCGATTGGCGGCTTTTATGGGGTTGCTGGTCGAGCCCTACTACGCCACTACCGTGATTTTCAGAGCTGATTTACCCACTGGGATCAACGAGCCCATGCCAAAGACTGGCTGCTATTTCGGCGAAACTTGGGGTCCCATCTCTCGATTGATGAGACGAGTTTATCGCAGGGTGAACTGTATACGATCCTGACCAATAAGGCTGCTAAAGGAGGCAAGGGCGGTATCGTGACGATTGTGGCTGGAACGAAGGCCGAAACAGTCATTCAAGTACTCAGACAACTCCCACTCAGACAGCGCACTAAGGTAGCCGAAATTACTCTGGACATGGCGGGTAACATGGGCCTGATCGCTAAGAAATGTTTTCCCCAAGCCACGCAGGTAACTGACCGCTTTCATGTACAACAATTAGCCCTAGAGGCTGTTCAGGAGATGCGGATTGAGTATCGCTGGCAAGCCCTGAAGGCCGAAAATCAGGCCATTGACCAAGCGAAGCTCAAGCAGATGGACTATCAACCCGATATTCTTACCAATGGCTATACGCTCAAACAGCTGCTGGCTCGCAGCCGGTATGTGCTCTATAAAAAATCCACCGATTGGAGCCAAAGTCAGCAAGAACGAGCTGGCCTGCTTTTCGAGCGATATCCTGATTTAAAGAAGGCCTATGAATTGAGTCAAACGCTGAGCTGTATCTTCCAGAATACGACGGACAAACTCTACGGTTTAGCTCGCTTGGCCAACTGGCACGAGAAGGTTCGCCAAGCGGGCTTCAAAGCCTTCAACACGGTGGCTCGCTCCATTCAGAACCACTATGAGACGATTCTGAACTACTTTGATAACCACAGTACGAATGCTTCGGCGGAGTCCTTCAATGCCAAAATAAAAGCGTTTCGAAGTCAGTCCAGAGGGGGGAGGAACGTAGAGTTCTTCTTGTATCGGCTAACTCAGTTATATGCTTAATCGAAGTTGCTCCACAAGTATTATCGTTGATCCCTTATAATTGAATCAGTTCGGGTAAAGGACTAAACTGGGGGATTCCGTTACTGCTGGCCATTTGTTTGATCGGTTGGTTTTACAGCCAAACCAATACGTATAAAGCTATTGCAATGACAGTAGCCAAGCACCCAAATGCAGATAAGTTTCGTTTTTTAATGAAGGATGGATAGCTTGAAACGGATGAGAGTGGCATGCTATTTATCGAGCTCAAACGAGTAACTCAACGGCAAAAAAACAGTCGTTGGTCAGCATTACTTATACAAAAAAGATTGTGATTGTATCCGCGTTCCCTTAGCTTTTCAGTAGGTCAGATTTATTCCAAGCCGAAAATGTTATCTAATTTTACCAGGAAGCATAGTGCTTAGCTTAGTAAACCACATCCAACCATATCAAGCCATTACCACTCCACTATAGCAATTAAATTTAAGAAATTGCTTGGGCACTATAGCTCTTAACTCTCCAATGGTTTGGTTTAGTCTGAATAAATAAGCGTTAGGTGAGAATATTAATTAGATGGTAATAATGCAGTTCTACCATCATTGAATAAACTCCATCCCCACTGACGACTATAAAACGGCTATCTGCCCTCAGATAGCCATTCAACTTGGATTCAACAAAATGCCCTATTCGCTACACTGGTAGGCGAGAAACACAAGCGGTAAAGCTGTGTCGTACCCTGGTAAAATCGATTCTTTATTTCCTTGAAAGCAATTGTTTAACAAATGCTTTCAACTCGTCAATCTCTTGATGCTGCTGTTTCTCTAGTTTCTCAATCTGTTTCTGTTGTTGAATACTGTAAAGCGTCAGCTCTTCAATCTTTTCCAGTAACCTAGCGTTCAACCCTGCTAAGCTCATACCTTCCTTGACCATCTCCTGAGCAGAGGGAATGCCGGGCAAGTGCTTGTTTTTGCTTACATACTGGGCGACCTCGGACAAAGGTCGTAGCAGGTACCCCTTCTCAAACACCTTGTCCGCCCATTGATCGGGGCTGCTTAGCCTCACCTGGTAGCGGGCTAGTACGGTTTCACCCCCTTCGTTGACGGTGAGAAACTGATCGGTAGCCCCGCTGCGCAGATTGGGGTTGGACAGATGACTAAACTTAAGCGTGCCTTTGCTGCGCAGGTTGATTGTGCCCCGCACATCTAGGGGGTACTCAGGCGAGTCAGTGCCGATGCCCACGGCGATACTGGTGTTATCGGGATTACCCAGCACAATGCCACTGCTTACGGCAACTCTTGAATTGTAGCCAATGGCTACTGCCTGGAACAGATTGGGACGAGTTAGGTAAGCGCTATGCCCGATCACTACATTGTAGCTACCGGTCTCGCTATCATGACCCGCATACCCGCCTATAAACACATTATTAGTTCCGGTAGTATTGTCACTTCCGGCGAATGTTCCGGCAAACAGATTACTAGATCCGGTGGTGTTGACTTGCCCGGCTCCTGTGCCCGTAAAGACATTATAGTAGCCCGTCGTATTATCGCGTCCCGCACTTGCCCCCAAAAAAGTATTCCGCTCCCCAGTAGTGGTATATATTCCAGCACCAAAGCCCATAAACGTATTATACCATCCCGATGTATTCGCTTTTCCTGCACTCCCTCCATAGAAGGAGTTGTATCGGCCAGAGGTATTATAGTACCCCGCATCTTTACCCGTAACGACGTTGTCCGATCCGGTCGTGTTATTTAGTCCTGCAGCGGCTCCCGTAAAGACGTTATTACTGCCGGTGGTATTCTTTTGCCCGGCAATGTGACCCGTAAAGACGTTATTAAAGCCAGTGGTGTTGTTTTGGCCCGCATCTCTACCGGTAAAGATGTTATTGTATCCGGTGGTGTTGAATTGACCAGCTGATACGCCGGCAAAGACATTATTGGTGCCGGTGGTGTTGCTTTGACCGGTGACTTGCCCGGTAAAGACATTGTTTGATCCGGTGGTGTTATTTTGCCCAGCCCCCCTACCTAGAAATGTATTTCCTGATCCGCCGGTGTTTTCGAGTCCGGCTTCATAACCCATAAAGGTGTTAGCGCTTCCACTGGAATTAGACTGTCCCGCATCCACCCCGTAGAAGGCGTTGTGTACCCCCGTGGTCATGGATTTACCGGCGGCAAAGCCCGTCAGCGTGTTGCGCTCTCCGGTCATTTGGGCATTACCGGCTGTAACGCCAATTAGCGTGTTAAAGGCACCGGGTGCGTTGGGGGTTGGTGAGTTAGCGACATAGTTGGTTTGAGCCGATAAGGTCGTATTTAAAAAAAGAAACAGGAAAAGAAAACGTATGGTCATAGCAGTACAATGTATTGTTTCGACGTAGTAGGAATAACCTAACTGTTTTGCTAACCTCCTCCTGACTAGGCTACAGGCCGGAAGTAAGATTACTCGCAGCGCGATGAGTGAGGTTGATTTGGCTAGTATTTTCATTGAGATTTGTTGTTTAGATGCTGTTAAAAAGTATAAATGAGTAGGCTACATATGTAATTGAAGCCAAATTGACCAGAAAATTCGGATGAGACTACAAGTATCGGGAGTGTTAATTATTGCCGCCACCGATGCGGTTTTGCTCCTCCTCGACACCCGACCGACGCTGGCGCGTAGTTTTTATCGTGCGATTGCCGAAATTGTAGGTAAACGTGAGCCGTGCCACCCGACTCTCCCATTGATTGACGAAGCTCAGGTTCGTCGTCGCAAAGTTCATTGTTCCGGCCGACCGTAAGGTGTTCAGTACGTCGCTCACATTCAGCCGCAATGTAGCCGCCTTATGCCACAAGCTTTTCTGAACACCCACGCTCAACTGGCCCATTCCCCGTATGTGCATCATGCCATAAACCAGTGGTGAATTGTAGAAACCGGATAACTCAGCCGTTAGGCCGTGAGGTAACATAAAACTTTGGTTCAACGTAACGTTCGCCGATAATTGCCGATAATCGAGTCGCTGTTCGGCAAACTCTGCGTTATAAGCATTCCAGAATACGTTAGCGCTGGGCTGAAGTGTCCACCATCTGGTCGCCTTAATTGGCAGACTGATGCTCAGGTTGATATTGTCCAGAGCCGCCAGATTTACGGTGGTTACCCGCATAATACGTTCCTGTTGCTCGTTGACACCCGTAATGACATCAGTAGTATGGTTGTAGCTCAGGCTGATGTTCGTTTCATTTTTGTACGTATAGCCTATCTGAAACGCATTGGTGTACTGCGGCCGCAGAAATGGATTTCCCTGATAATAAGTGTAAGGGTCCATGACATACACAAATGGATTTAGATCCTGATAGTTCGGGCGGTCGATACGTCGGCTATAGGACGCGCGCCATTGGTGGTCTTCATTAATTTTGTATGTCAGGAACGCGCTTGGAAACAGGTTGAGGTACTTACGATCTACGACTTTGCTTAACGTAACAGAGTTTCCCAGCGAGCGCGTATGCTCGGCCCGTAATCCAGCCTGAATAGACCATTTTCCCCAGTCGCGATTTGCGTTGAGATAACCCGCTGTGATGGTTTCGTTGTAGAGAAAATGATTGGTACGTTGGGGATCGGGTACGTAGCCCGTCTCGGTCAGTGTCTCGAAACGAACATCATTATCCGACGTTACGTAAGACACTTTACCACCCGCTTCCAGTCGACCGCCACTACGTAGCGGATGCATGTAATCGGTTTTCGCAGCCCGAATTGTTACGGTCGATGGGGGCCGATTTCGTTGTACGAGTTCGGGTTGTGTTTCTTCGCCACCAGCGCCTAAGTAGCGCGTCCGCATGTTATCCTGCGGCTGAATATTTACGAGAGAATAGTCCAGATCAACATTCAACTCGCGTCCTAACGAATCGAATGTGTGTTTGGCATTTGCATTGACCGCTACGCGCTGTGTGCCGCGCGTTGACGTATTGATCATGGTCAGCATCTGCTCCAACTGCCCTTTCGCATTGTAGACAAGATTTTTATTGTCGATGATCGCCTGACTGTTGCTGAACAGGCCGTTGGCCATTACACCGAACGTAGTACGCTTAGTCAACGCATAGTCAGCGCCGACTTTAAAGGTATGATTTTTGGCAGTACTGGGTCGATAGCCGAGGTTATTTACCGTTGTCAGTGAATCGCCGGAACCAAACTTCCGCAACGCATCGACTGAAGCGAACGATTCGCGGTAATCGTAGTTGTAGTTGCCAAATAAATTCCAGCCGTTCGCCCGGTGATTCAGCGTTAATCCTGCCGAGGCTTTGGGAAGTTGCCCATAACCCGCTCCCAACGTAGCACTTCCGTTTGTGCCCTCTTTACGGCTCCCTCGTTTGAGTCGGATGTTAATAATTCCCGCATTGCCAGCCGCATCATACCGGGCCGATGGATTTGTTACGAGCTCAATGCTTTCAATCCCGTTGGCTGGCGTATTCCGGAGCAGATTCACCACTTCCTGCGCCGATAGATAGGTTGGTTTCCCGTCGATCATAATCAGCGTCCCTTCACGACCTTTCAACGTAATGCGATCATTCTGATTATCGACAAATACACCGGGTGCTTTTTCCAGCACTTCCAGCGCCGTGCCCCCCGCCGAAACGATGCTGTTGGCTACGTTGATCACCGTTTTATCCGGCAACTGCTCAATAAAGGGCTTCCTGGCTGCAACCGTTACTTCACTGAGTGTTTGCTCGGATTGGGCCAACGTAATGGGCGCTACGTTCATCTCCGGCTGATCAGCTACTACAGTAAAGGGGGCAGATGTTGTTTTCTGATAGCCAACCAGTTGGGCAGCAACTTGATACGTTCCCGGTGCAATATTATCAACAACGTATTGCCCATTAACGGCGGTTACGGCCCCTTTAACCAACTGGGCCGTAGCCGCCGATTGGCTGGTAGCTGGTGTACTTGCTTTTACAAGAAGTATCGTTGCAAATTCAACCGGTTTTCCGGCCACATCACGTACCGAACCGAGAACTTTAGTGCGGCTTGGTTGCTGGGCAAAAGAAGCGGAAGCGAGCAGGCTAATGCTGAACAGGTAGAGGAAGCCAATCAATAACAAATCTACACCAGAGGGGGTAAATAGGTTGACCATGCGGTTGGTAGAGGAAAGTTGACGTTTCATTTTGTAGTGTTCATTAGTGACTACAAAGTTGGCTGTCTACCAAACGCCCATCAATCGCACAAACATGTGAAAAAGGGGACACAACGAGTCTCGAATGATGTGATTTTTGAGTTAAACATGCGCCAAAACCCCTAAATCCCCTGAAGGGGACTTTGTTCGTACTTAGACAAAGTCCCCTTCAGGGGATTTAGGGGTTTTCGTGGAGTCAGTTACACCAGCCCCTCCCGCATGGCTTTCAGGATGGCTTCGGTTTTGGAGTTGACCTGCAATTTGTCGTAAATATGGCGAATGTGAGAGCGAACGGTATCGATGCTGATATGGAGATCATCAGCAATAAGTTTGTAGCTGTAACCAGCCACCAACCCTTTCACGATATCCAGCTCACGAGTCGACAGTTTGTACTCATCAGCGGTAGGTCGGGACGCTGGAATCGCTACGTTGGGCGATGAATTGTCAGTGGGCAAGGCATTTTGCTGCTGGAAGAAACGTAGCACTTGCCGGGCTACATTGGCGGTCATAGGTGAGCCCCCCCTGTGAACATCGAAAATGGCGGCAATGATTTCCGAGGGTGGTGTGTGTTTCAGCAGATACCCGCTGGCTCCGTTGCGGATGGCCTGAAAAATCTTCTCTTCGTTATCGAAAACCGTCAGCATCAGCACCTGGGTTTGGGGCGATGTCGCTTTTACAATGGGAACGGCTTCAATGCCGGTGATGCCGGGCAGGTCAATGTCCATCAGCACCACATCGGGACGTAGTGACCGCATTTCATCCGTTAGGTTCCGGCAGTTGGCAAAGGCTCCGAGCAGTTCCAGTCCCGGCGTAGCCTGAAGTAAAAAAGAGATACCTTCGCGCAGGTCGCGATTGTCTTCGTAATAGACTATTTTGATGGAATCCGTCATAATTTTGTCCGTAGTTCTATCGCCGTCCCAGCACCTGGCTTTGCCGTTAATACCAGATTGCCCCCAATTTCACGAGCCCGTTTCTGCAGGTTAGGCAAGCCATTGCCCGGTTGAACAGTGGCCGGATCGAATCCTCGCCCATCATCTCTTATTGTGAGATGCAGTAGTTTTCCTGCGTTGATGCTCAGGTTAACATCAATCCGTGAGGCTTCGGCGTATTTCACGGCGTTGTTAATACTTTCTTTAAAAATAAGGTACAGATTGCGTCGCTGCTCTACGTTCAGGCGAGTTTTCTCGAACTGATCTGATACGTCCATCCGGAACGTAATACCTTTTGCCTCAGCCATTTTCAAACCAAATTCCCGCATCCGGGTCACTACGTCCTCCAGACGGTCGTGGTTCGTCTGGATGGTCCAGATAATATCCTGCATCGACTCCGATAAGGTAGTGGCGCTGTTGCTAATCCGTTGTAGAATGGGCACGGCTTCAGGCGTTGTGGGAGCAATCTGTTGTTGTACTACGTCGCTAAAAATACGAATGCTGCTGAGCGTTGAGCCCATATCGTCGTGCAAATCGGTCGCGATTCGGTCCCGGATACGTTCGAGATGCAGCCGTTGCCCTTCGCGGTACCGAAAAATGGCATAGATAATTCCGAAAACGAGCAGAATCACGAGCAGTCGGAACCAAGGTGTTTTCCAATACGGCGGTACGACCCGAATTAGCAACGTAGCACCCGTTTCATTCCAGACACCATCATTGTTGGCGGCCTTCACCCGAAACGTATAACTGCCCGGTTCGAGATTGGTGTACGTAGTGGTACGGTCATTAGTCATGAGCCAGTCGGTATCAAAACCCACGAGTTGGTAGGCGTAGCGGTTTTTATCGGACTGACTGAAATTGAGAGCCGCAAAATCAATAGCCAGTGTCGTTTCCTGTGGTTCGAGTTGAATCGTGGATGCTACTGTTCTTGGTCGATTATTGACCCGAATGTCGGTGATTACGACGGGGGGCGGTACGTTATTTTGCCGAAGACTCTCGGGTTTCCAATAGGCAAAAGCGCCTTTAAACCCGGTGAAAAGCGATCCTTGTCGATCCAGGCTGATCGTCTTAAACTGGGTATTGGAAAATAAACCGTTGGCTTCATTATAATACCGAAATCGCTTCGTTTTGGGGTCTAGCTCGTGCAGTTGTTCATCACTGGCGAGCCAAAGGTGCCCTCGTTGATCTTCGGCGATACTGAACACATGATCGGCGAGCAGACCGTTAGCCAACGTATAGGTTTGCTGGATTTGGCCGCTCGTATCAGTTTGAACCAGAAAGTCAATGCCCGAAATCCAGGGTTTCCCCTGTTTGTCGACATAAAACGTACTATGGATCTGGTCAGATGGTTGAACGTTTTTTTCGCCCCCGCTCAACTGCATTCGTTTCGTTTGACTGGTAGCCGGATTCAGTCGGAATAGTCCCGCTCGAGTTTTAGCCCAAACCCAGCCACGAAGGTCGGTCTGAAGTAAGCTGATCCCCGTCGGCAATTGATCCGGTCCTGGCGATGACCACCGTTGAAACAGATTTGTGGCTAGGTCATACCAGAACAGCCCTTCGGACGTAGTACCCACCCAGATACGACCGTCGGCTCCCTGGCACAGGGTTGGCACGGTGAGTTGGGCCGATCGAATTTTTGACCCAATGTCACGACGAATCTGCCAGTGCCGGGTAGCTGGATCATAAATCGCGATACCTCCTTGTGTACCAAGCCATAACCGCCCCTGCTTATCCTGTATCATGTCATAATATAGACAGTTAGGTAGGCCAGGTTCATTGGGGATCGGGACTAATGAACCGGATGAACGATCCCACCGATAAAGCATACAATGCCCCAAAACCCAATACGTATCATTTTTCTGGTAATCCTGACGAATGATTTCTACCGGTTCCAGCGACTCTGAGGACTGATTGGGTAACCATTTGCGGCTAAATTTCAGGGCGACCGGATCTATTTTCACGATGCCTTCTGAAGTGCCTATCCAGATGATTCCCGCCTGCCGATCAGCCCACATAATTCCGACCGTTCCCCCCGGATAACTCAACGGATCGTTTGCTACGTGTGTAAATTCGGTAAATTGTTTCTTTGAAGGTATGTAAGCAGTTAACCGATTATAGCCCCCCAGCCAGAATAATAGTCGCCCATCGGGTAGTCGATCTTCTACCAGTTCGGTACTGGCTTGTGCATGGGTAAAACAGGGGTTGAAACGATCAGTGGCCAGGTCATACTGGCGCACTTCACCCTGTTTCAGGAGGGCATAAAGGTGTCCGTTTTGTAGGGTCAACCGTTCTACCAGTTGCGATGCGTGCGGGTGTCGGACATCCGTTATGGGGAATGATGTATAGGACCGATTTACTGGGTCAAAGCGGTAGATAGCACCCCAGTGCCACACCCAAATGTTGCCATGTCGATCGGGAATCGGTATGGCAAACGCGCCGGGGTGAATGACCGGAGTTGGAAAGGCAGTCAATTTTTTGGTACGAGGTTCCAGACGATAGAGGTGATCCACCGAAGCAAACCATCCCATGCCGGCCTGGTCGAAACGGACCGGTGAAACAAAATCGTTATCGGCTAACTGGTCCCGCTGCTGGGGGAGCGTAATGGGTTGAAAATGATCAGTTTGGGGATTATATCGGCAAAGCCCTCGGTTGGTAGAAACCCAGATAAAACCATCTCGATCCTCAGTCAATCCATCGGACACGATGTAGTTGCCGGGAAGTCCGTCTCTTCCCTCATTTCGTTTGTAGATGGTGAATTTTACCCCATCGAAGCGGTTTAGGCCGTTCACGGTACCAAACCACATAAATCCGCGCCGGTCCTTCAAAATGGCCGTAACCTGATCGTTCGATAACCCTTCCTGGGTAGTGTACTGCTGAAAAGATACGTCAGTAGGTTGGGCCCATAAGCCCTCACGACTGAAGAGGGAAATGACCAGCAAGGACAAAAAACATCGCCAGAACACTATAATTGCAGATTTACGATTACGTTCTCAAAGATACGGCGTTCAAAAGGTGGTGTGCAATGAAAGCCAATCGCATAAAGATGTGATCCGTCGTAATATGCTTGCCCAGCCAAAGGATTGGATATTTTCCTGAGAAAGTATTTTGTCAAACTGAATCACTCGTTCTGCTCATGCATGAAGTGCTTACCATTTCGGTAGATGACGAAATGATCTCTTATAGCCGTTCAACTTTACGGATTCATCTTGAAAGGACCCATCAATTCAGGTTTCGGTAAGGATATATCCCGAAATAGGTGATTAATGATTTCTCAAAGGCCTGCTGACTACGAATGTCCTGATCAATATGCTGACCATTTATTGACCCCTTCAGATGCCTGTCAGATAACGTTATTCGACCCGCTTCGGTAACGAGGGTGCAGACTCTATTACGCGTAAAGAAAGAATCCGGAGAGGTCTGATGATAGTGACACATATCGGTGAATGCACTCATTTTCTGAGGGATAAGCGTGAACTGATACACCTTTTCCCACTGCCCCAATTCGGTACGTTGTGCTAAGAGGAACGTAGCGGTATCAAGTTGGGTAATCCGATAATCACCCGTACGATCTTCCTGAATCTGGTTGACACTCAGACGTAGTGGATAGATGGGGAAACGCCGACCTAGTCCCACATCAACTAAATAAGCTTGTTCATCAATGTGTACAATCAATGCCAGATGATCAAATTCCGGGTTGACGATTTCGCCCGGTATATAGGTACGTCCCGAAACTCGGTGCACAGTGAAACCTAACTCCCGTAGCAATTCACAAAACAGGCCATTCAACTCATAGCAAATCCCCCCACGGCCCTGGGTCACGATCTTCTCAAACAGCGCTTCCAAACTTAAGTAAATGGGTATACCCGCATGGATAGCCAGATTTTCGAGGGGTACAGTTAATAGATGCTGGCAATGCAAAGCGCACAGGTTGGCTAAACTCATGTCGGGCCTACCTGCATAATTAATCCGTTTCAGATAAGCTTGTATATTCATTGTGGACTTATAACAAAAGACTTGATAAACCTTTACGTAACCTGTCGGAGTTGCCTACGTTGCTAGTCAACGGGAAAAAATAACCTAGCGCCGACTGGGCTATCGACGTAGTACCTTTGTTGCCGATTGTGCCACCCAAAATATTACCAGATATTCGAGGTTACCAAGTTATTGCTTTTAAACGCACTCCTTGGGGATTATCCGCATCTGATAGATTGATTGCCCCCTTACCCGATTCTATCTGATAGTTCATCAGTTCTGGTTTCAACTCAGTTGGCTTGGCATCCCGATTAATGTTGCTTTTGGGGGCGCAGCTATAAAAACCCCGATATTTTCCACTGGTGGGTTGAATAGCGAAGGAGTGGTTAGCTTGATTGACGGTGATGGTTCCATTAAAATAGGTATAGGCTTCCGTTCGACAATTGTAACTGGTGGTTGAGTTGATCACATACTCCTCATACGTACCATCGGCATGAAACTCGAACACCAGTGCTTGCTCATAGGCATTACCGGCATAGGTACCGTTGTAATTCCAGAAATTTGTCGGCGAAAAGGTGCCGTAGGACCATTTGCCCACTAACTCAGCCGGAATTGTGGCGGGTGCGGTTGGCGGGTTGGTGGTTGGGTCAAATCCTTCTGAGCCCTCTTTTTTGCAGGCTGCTGACAACATGCCTAGGGACAACAGCATAATCACTAGTTTTTTCATTGGTTCGAGAGGTCGCGTTTACTTAAATCGTCGATTGATTTAGTGCAAAGCAAGGTATACCACGTCCTCTCTACTAGGTTCATCTACCTCAACAGGGGAACGGGGTGGATGAACCGCGAAAAACAAGGCTTGAATTGTTGTGATTCCTAGCTTAGCCCTACTCTGGTCTCATTGGAGACAGTATGGCCATTTTTTAGGGATGCTAGAATATAAATAAGAGCATTTTGTGAGAATTCTTGGAAAAGTTTTTTAAAGGCCATCTACTATGACATAGTAAATGGAGCTACAGCCCGAAAATACATTTTGCTGGCCGGGATCGGTTGGATTGACCTGTCGACTGGGTACATACCGTTGGCGATGGACGTTCAGGCCCGAATTACCGTTTTATCAGGCTATTACCTATCGGCTTGTTATCCCGATAATAAGAAAAATGGTTCAGCTAAGTGACAAAAAAAACTGAACACTACGCAGATGATTTGCTTCCGAAATACCAAACCTATGGAGGAAATTTGAGATACGCAGACCGATCCGAATGAGTTTACCAACCGGTTTGAAAAACCAGCATACGAGGCCAAACTTTAGGACCTACATGGCCAAATGGATACCTGGCTCAAAACCGTTGGCGACAGTTCGGCGGTTTCTCAGAAAGAGATGATCAACCAGATGTGGACCGGTGCTTATGAACCAACCCAGACGGTCCAACCAGACGTAGCACTAACAGGCAATACAGCGGTTATTCCATGCGAAATGTGGGGCATCGGTTGGGTACATTCTAAAGCATGGCGCTAAGAACCGAACGTCTGGCATGTTTACAGCGGTTATACGCTGAGTGTGCCAGACCACCGAATTAGAAATTTGCTCAGTGCTGAAGCCAAACACTAAAGCCGACCACTTGTCGACAGAAAAAACGTGTAACAGACCGTAGAAGGCAAGGCTGCCGAGTGCGAGCCTGCTATTTACGTTCTGAGATCAGCGCGGCCACTGCTCCAAAGGCGCTACGTTCGGTAAGGGTTTTGAAACAGACGATTCGGGAATTAACAACACTGTCAGTGGTGCTTTGGTGTTGGCAGGTAACTTCACCTCGAAACCGATTCGTATCGTTCCCGGATTGGGTGCATCGTACTCATGCGTCGGCTCCGTCGACCAGGTTTTTAGCTCAACCTGAGCCGGTTCCTGTACTTGTATGATCAATTTCTTGCCGTCTTTGGTGAGTTCCGCTTTGTTGTTTCCGAGTAGCTTGACCGTGGCGGGTGTAATCATCGTCCACCGAACTGATGTTTCGGCAGTCGGCGTTCCGGTGGCTGGGATGCCAACTGCTGGCGTTTCTAGTTCATCCCGAACGGCAACAATTGATTGATGCAGAATCGCTACGCCCCGGTTTGCTTTGAGGAGCACTCCCCGATACAGGTCGGTCATATCCGTTTGAGCGTTCATGAAATTCTGATTCGTAGCGTAGTTGTTAATGGTCGCCTTACCCATTACGCGCTGTAAATCATTGTTGACGGTGAGCGTATTATGTGCTAGGTTATTGTAGCGAAATACCTCCCAGCGCTGCGAATTTTGCTTCATATTCCATAAATCAACTTTTTTGGATTCGAGCGTTTCGTAATTCTGCATACCAAAATCCACAGCCCAGCGAACGCCATCGGCTTCCATCACAAACGACCCAACGTCCATGTGCGCGTGACTGACGGCAGGACTGCCGGATTTCAAGCCCACAAAAATCGCATTTGGATCTGTCCAGGAAGTCCGCATAAGAGCTACCGGGCTACGCCCTTTGCCAACCCACATGGTGGCTTTCGGTTTGGTGATTTGATCGATTTTGATGCTATTGCTCCAGAGCATAATGGCCGGAAGAAGGCGGATTCTGAGCTGCTTTTTTGGATTTCCGTTCACCAGATGATCCCGTTCGACCCAGAGCAACGACGGATCATTTCGTTTTTGAGCAAACCAGAACATGGCAGGTTGCAGTTCGGCATTGGGGCCAGCATCAGAGTAATTGAATGGGTAACCGGTTGGCCCGGTCATGTTTTCCAGATAACTCGCTGTCTGGAGGAAACCGGGTTTTTGTGAAAGGCCAAAATCGTTGCCGAACAGCTTGTCGAGGGCATTGATCAGCATAATGTTGAAGCTCGTTCCGTAATCCCAGTAGCTATAGCCTTCGGGGTACGCACCGGCGGGGCTGTATTCGCCCATAGGCAGCACAACTGATTCGATGGCCCGGTTAATAACCCGCTTGGCCAATTCGGGTTGCTCTTCATAAATCGCCATTGCCCCGTACGACATACCCGCATTGCAGACCTGATTCCAGTTGTTTGTACTTCGGAGCCAGCTGCTATATTTCGGCTCCAGCGACGGTTCAATACCCTTTTTAAGAATCGCTTCTTTGATGGTTGCGCGCGATTGACCCGATAAACCCTTGTAAAGCCAGTCATACCCGATGGAAACGGCCATTGTCATTTCTGCTACGTCCAGAAAGTGCGTCGGATTCCAGTCGCTGAAGGTACTAACGGCCAGCAACTCACTCTCGGCTCGGTTCAGATACTTAGGCTCATTCGTCATTCGCCAGGCATAAGACAAAAAGAACACCCGACGTAGCGCTTCGCGAGACGTACTCAACAGTCGACGCCCAATCTGAATCCGTTCCAGCGGGGCAACCGCCAGCAGGCTATCGCATTCGCTGAGAATGGACTGGTGCATCTTCGCCCAAGTATTATCGGCTCTGATGGTACGTTGTATGCTTTTCTCCTCGCCTTTCAGCAGCAGAATCCGTGGGTGATCTGCAAGCCTGGCTACTGCTCCCACATGATCGGTTTGCGCGAAAACGGTTACGTGAATCAGCAGAACAACAACGAGACAAAGTACTTGATTGGATCGCATAATTGATGAGTTAATCGCAATGATTCAATAAGCTAAAGATTGTAAAGAGCTACCCATGTTGCCTTGATGAATAAATGAGGGTGATAACTATTCTGGGAAGGCGTAAAAAAAGTGTTTTGCGCAATCGTTTGCACTCGCCATTCAAACGATTGCGCAACGCATTAGTCCAATTAAACGCAGATAAATGGAATAGAGGGGGATTAGTTGCATTGTATTTTACTCTATATTTATTTCTATTATAGCTTGGTTACATTCTATAAGTTTAGCAAATAAATAGGGCTATTTTGGGGTTTTTCAGTAATTATTTTTTATTTTTTTTATTACCATTATGCAAAAACGATTACATTATTTGAGTCCATCGGTATCAATAAGTCGATGGGTACACAGTTTGGTCATGGGTGTAGTGCTAACGGGCACAACGTTCTCTGCACAGGTTGTACTGGCAATCGATTCGGGAGGAGTTGGTAAACACGTTCTCGCCGACCAGCCTGTTTCTGGAAAAATCACAGATGAAAAAGGCGATGGCCTGCCCGGTGTGAGTGTGGTGGTAAAAGGCACTACGCGTGGTACAACGACTGATGGTAATGGGCAGTTCAGGATGAACGTACCCAATGGAAATGCTGTACTGATCGTCAGTTTTGTGGGGTATGTCAGGCAGGAAATCGAGGTAAACAACCGATCGGTGATCAATCTCATGCTGCAGAACGACGATAAAGCACTGGAAGAAGTGGTGGTGGTCGGCTACGGTACGCAGAGAAAAGTAAACCTGACCGGCGCCGTTTCGACCGTCGATTCGAAAGCTCTTGAAAACCGCCCAACCGCTACGTTAGCCAATGCCTTGCAGGGCGTAACGCCTGGACTAACGATTACACGACAGAGTGGACAACCCGGCGCTCAGGGAATTAGCCTTCAAATCCGGGGTGTTACGTCGGCCAACGGGAACGTTAATCCGCTGGTGTTGATGGATGGGGTGAGCGTACCGATTGAGACGATGACCACTATGAACCCGAATGATGTTGAAAGCATCAGCGTACTGAAAGATGCAGCTGCTGCGGCTATCTACGGGGCGCAGGCTGCAGGGGGCGTTGTGCTGATTACAACAAAAAAAGGAAAAGCAGGAAAAGTAACATTCGATTACCTGGCGCAGTACGGTACCGATTGGGCGATCAACGTACCGGGCCGTATGAGTTTGCTGGATGAAGCACTATTCTCAAACCTGTCTCGTAAAAATTCGGGAAGTGCTCCGGAGTACACCGATGAAGAACTGCAACGCATTCGGGATGGTATTCCCTACGTAGTGAATCCAGCGGATACGGGTACGTATCTATATTACAATCAGCAGTCGTTATCTGATCAGTTACTACGCAAATTCACGTCCATGAAGACGCACAACTTTACGGCTCGTGGTGGTTCCGACAAGGTTAATTTTCTCGTTTCGGCGGGTTATTACGAAAAACAGGGTGTGTTTAAAGTAGGGCCAGACAATGCCAAACGGTATAATATTCGGCTGAATCTAGGCGCTCAGCTTACCAAACACCTGACCCTCGATACGCGCCTGTCGTACACGCTTGAACGTATTCAGCAGTCATCAGCTGGGGTCGATGGAGAAGGGTTGCTTTATCAGGTCTATCGCCTACGAACCCGGACGCCATTTTTTACACCCGAAGGACGCTACAACGGCGCCGGATCGGCAGCAACGGCCTATGGCATCCTGGAATCGGGCGGCTACAACAACTATACCAAGCGGCAATTTGATGGGGTTGCAAATTTGCAGGCGGCTAATTTCGTGAAAGGACTGACGCTACGTGCCATTGCTGGAGTGCAGTATCGGCCAGCCAATCGGGAGATATTCGCGCGTACGGTACCACTCTGGGGCCGCTCTCGTATCTTGAGTTACGCCAATAACCCCAACTCTTATCAGGTAAGGCGTGAACTTATTCGTAACACCAATCTTCAATTTCTGGCAACATACGATCTGAAACTGGGTGAAAAACACAACTTTACGCTGCTGGGTGGGTATCAGTGGGAGGACTTTCGGGACGAAAACATAATTACTACATCGACCAATATGGTTAGTAATGACCTGCCGACGCTGAACCTGGGAGACGATAAAACCAAGACAAACAGTGAGTTTGTAGGCGCTCGGGCATTTCAGTCGGTCTTTGCACGATTGAATTACAACTACGACGGCAAGTACCTGTTCGAAGCGACTATCAGGCAGGATGAAAGCTCAAAGCTAGCGCCGGGGTTACGAACGAAAATATTTCCGTCGGTTTCTGCTGGTTGGAACGTTCAGCGCGAAAGCTGGTTTGCTGTACCAGCCATTACGGAGCTAAAGGTACGGGGTTCTTGGGGACGGTTAGGGGGCGCTCTGGGCGATAACATTGGGTACTACGATTACCTGAGTCAGTTAAGTCGTGGTTCCGCGCTGGTACTGGGCGACTCGCGGGCGTCTTACCTCTTCCAGGGCGGCATTCCGTCGGCTATTCTCTCTTGGGAAACTATTGAAACCAGTGATATTGGGATCGACCTCGGATTCTTTCAGAACAAGCTTCAGTTTACCGGCGATTACTACATAAAATATAACCGGAATATGCTGACACCCATGCAGTTGCCCGGAACAATTGGAGTGGGCACGCCCCGGCAGAATAATGGTGAACTGAAGTCGTGGGGATGGGAAACCGAACTTCGTTACCGTGGTCAGGTTGGCAAGGATTTTACGTACTCGATATCAGCTAATTTGGCCGACAATAACAATAAGTTGCTGAGCTATTCGGCACGCACTGTAATTGGCACGGGGACCAACAGCTTGATTGAGGGTTATGCCCTCAATACGATTTGGGGGTATCAGACCGCTGGTTATTTCCAGACTGCCGATGAAGTGAAAAACTGGGCTTTCCAGGATAACCGCTCAGGTGCAGGCGACGTAAAATACATTGACCGGAATGGCGACGGGCGGATTACCGTCGGGAAAGGGTCGGCGGCTGATTATGGCGATCTGACGCTATTGGGCACGACGAACCCACGCTATCAGTACGGGTTTACATTCAGTGCGCAGTGGAAAGGCTTTGATCTGACGGTATTTATGCAGGGCGTTGGCAAACGTAGTTACCGGGCCAACTCCGAATCCATTGCGCCACTGCTGGTTACGTGGAAACAGGCGCTGGCTATTCACAGCGACTACTGGACTCCAGAAAACCCCAACGCCTTGTATCCTCGCCCATACGTGGGTGCTACGCATAACTACCTGGCTTCGGATAAATGGACGCTCAATGCCAGCTACATTCGGATGAAAAATCTCCAGTTCGGCTATACGTTGCCTTCTACACTGACGCAGAAAGTACGTATCAATCAGGCGCGGTTCTTCTTCTCTGGTCAGGATTTATTCACGCTATCGGGCCTAAAAGCGTTTCAGGGCTATTATGATCCCGAAACGCGTGATGGTGTACAGAACGATTATCCATTCTTTGCTACCGCTTCATTGGGTCTGAACCTCTCTTTTTAATCGGCAACGTTTGCAGAACGAATTATAAAATATGAAAACTATAATTAAATATATCGCTGTTACGGTCGGTATGCTGGCAGGTTTGCCAGCCTGCGAAGTAGAGCGACTTCCTGAAACATCGATCAGCGACCAGACCTACTGGCGCTCAGAGGGCGATCTTAAGTTTGCCGCCAATTACCTGTACACCTTCTTGCCAGGCTGGTCAACGGAAGATGTCTGGTCGGATGATGCCATTGGATTAGCATCGAACAACATTAGCGACGGTTCCCGCTTAGCGCCCGCTACGGACGGTAATTACAACACAAACTATAACCTGATCCGGGCAGCTAATAATATTATCGAGAAAGCTCCTCGTGCAGCTGCCAATACGGCTCAGTCGATCATTGATCGCTACGTTGCCGAAGCACGGCTTTTCCGGGCCTGGGGGTATTATAACCTCGTACAGCGGTTTGGCGACGTACCGCTCATTCTAAAAATTCTGGACGAAAATTCGAAGGAATTGATGGCCCCCGCCAGTCCGCGAGCGGCCATTTTTGATCAAATTTATCAGGATCTGGATTTCGCGGCCCAAAAACTGCCAACGCATACGGTACTGGGTACAGCCGATTTCGGACGTATGAGCAATACGTCGGCCTTGGCGTTCAAGGCTCGGGTAGCGCTGTTTGAGGGGACTCGCGCAAAATACCATAACTACGGTGAACCAGCCAAGCACCTCAAAGCGGCCGTTGATGCAGCCAAAGCCGTTATCGACAGCAAACAGCATGACTTATTTACAGGCGCTTACTTCGACCTGTTTCAGATGGTTGGCGAAGGGCGTCAGAACCGGGAGAATATTATCGTCAAGCAATTCGGCGTATCGCTGACCGAGCGGGTGGTTACGCACAGCTATTACCGGGGTTCGCTGGAAAATGGGAATATGAATCCAACCAAAAGTCTGGCAGATTCGTACCTAATGAAAGACGGGTTGCCTATTACCAGCTCACCGCTTTATAAAGCGCCCGTGGTATCGACCGACGTATTTGTGAACCGGGACACGCGTATGAGTGATACGTTCATGAAAAAAGGTGACCCGATGATGACCACAAAACCCATCTTTGATATTGCGCCACTGGTGTTCAACAAAACGGGCTTTATGTTCCGTAAAACGGCTAACATTGATGACTGGAACACATCGGCCTCCACAATCGATCGGCCTATTCTTCGCTATGCTGAGGTGCTCGTTACGTATGCCGAAGCTCTTTACGAACTGAACGGTTCGATCAGCGATGCCGATTTGGATTTGACCGTAAATCGACTTCGGCAGCGGGGGGGCGTAGCGAAACTGACAAATGCTTTTGCCACAACCAACGGACTGAACGTTCGTGATGAAATCCGTCGCGAACGTCGGGTCGAGCTGGCGCAGGAGGGTTTCCGTTATTGGGATTTGATTCGCTGGAAAACCGCCGAAATCGAGTTACCTAAGCCTATTCTGGGAAATTATTTCTTCAAAGCTGAGTTCGGAACAGTAGCTGCGGTACGGCTAACGGCCGATAACTACATTCTCGTTCAGGAGGCCAGTTTCCGTAAGTTCGATCCGGCCAAAGATTATCTGTGGCCATTGCCGATTAACGAAATTGCGCTGAACCCATCGTTAACTCAGAACAAGGGTTGGTAATGTAGCTACGTTACGTATATACCTTCAATTTTAATTAATCTGCAATAAGCCCGTTCCCGAAGAACAGAGCTTATTGCAGATTAATTAATCACTATTTTATAAATTTAACCCAAGTTGCGAGATAGTAGGTATTGCCAACCTCAGAGGTAGTTTTGAAGTACCTCACGCTCTAAAATCAATCCTAAGAGCTGACAAGACAATTGCAATTTACTGCTTTCTGGATGATATGTTCTATGCTATGAGCTGCCAGGCCGGCCAACACTGTACACTTAATGATGCTCAGCTTGACACTACAGCCTTACTAGCTGCCTTCAAATTTTAAGGTAATCATGCCTCGGTCTGTGACTATATGTGAGAACATCATAAAATGAAGAGGATCGATAAGTCCGGTTTCATCCCATTAGTGCACCTACTATAAACCACTCTATTGCTAATTTTTCGGGCACTGGGTCTCGCCTTGAAAGAACTCAAAACATAGGCTCGCTTTATCATCGATTCGTTTCCCGTAGCGGTTTGTTGTATTATCGGATATTGGCCTATAAATTACTGACGGGCAATGCCTATCGAGGGATTTATGAGAATTGTCTTTAAAAGAATGCATCTTAAAAGGCTCGCCAGACCGAATTACCAAAAGTCACCGGTTAAGTCATTACTCGTAGCCCGGCAAGTAAACGCTAAACCTGGCTCCCTGTCCCGACTGACTAGTAGCCGTAATAGCCCCGCCGTGATTGGTCACCACCTTCTCACAAATCGCCAGCCCGATGCCCGTGCCGGCAAACTCGTTTTTGCCGTGCAAACGCTGAAACACTTGGAAGATACGATCTAGATACTTCTCCTCAAAACCAATCCCGTTGTCCACTACATCGATCCGATAATAACCGCCGACCACCTGGTGGGGCGTAAACGTCTTGGGCAAATGGCTGGCCAACACTCCACACGACAGGATCTGAATCTGGGGTGCAACGCCGGGCTTACCAAACTTAAGGGCATTCGAGAGCAAGTTCTGGAACAACTGCCCTAGCTGGGAGACATCGCCTGGTAATGTAGGCAGCGGCCCAACCTGAATCTGAGCCCCAGTTTGCTGAATCATCCAGTCTAACGTATTGAGCACGGTGGCCACAATGCTCTGGAGTGAGACGGGAGCACTCTGGTCCCGACGGGTGGAAATACGGGAGTAATCCAGCAGGTCCCGAATCAACGTCGACATCCGAGAGGCTGCCGTCTGCATCCGCTCCAGATACACCAGAGCCTCGCCAGTGGGCTCTATATAACGTGTTTTCAAAAGATCCCCAAACTGCTGAATCTTGCGCAGGGGCTCTTGCAAATCGTGGCTGGCGATATAGGCAAAGGTTTGTAGGTTGGCATTCGAGCGAACCAGCAAGCCATTGGCTTCGGCTAAGGCCTGGTTATTGATCGCCAATTCGTGGTTAGCAGCCGCCAATTCCCCCGTGCGCTGTTGCACCTGACTTTCCAAATTCGCCGACAACTGTCGAAACTGCTCCTCGCTTTGGCTCAAGGCCTTTTCGGCGCTGGCCCGTTTCAGGGCCGCCCAGATACGTTCCGCCGTTTCTTGAACCAATTCAACCTCCGACACTGTCCAGGAGCGCGCCTGGATACTGTGCACCGTCAGCGTGGCAACCCATTGCTGTTGCTTAACCAGAGGAACGGTGATATAGGCTTCAATCTGAGCGGCATGCAATGTCGCTCGTTCGGTCAGTGTATGGACGGGATCCCTGGCCACATCGGTAACGACCTGCACCTGACCCGCTCGGTCGGAAACAGGCGGTTTTATACTCAGGGTCATCAAACGGAACTGATCCATTCTGAGTGGCTGGTGGTTGCCATTGACCGGATGAATGATCACCGCTTGCCCGCTCATTTGGCTAAACTGAACCTGAGTATCGCCCAGGTACTCCTCCAGCAGCTGGACGGTAGTCGTTTCGATCTCGATCGGATCCGATAAGGCCTGCAGCGCATCACTCAGGAAGAGTAAAAAGACCTGTTTCTCCTGGCTTTGGCGTAGCGCTGTCGTTAGCTCATATTCAGCCGTTGTGTCCAGATTTGTACCCATCAATTCCACGGGGTTTCCCGTCAGGTCGGTTACCACATGGAAACGGGAACGAATATGGTGGATGCTCTGATCGGGATGGATGACCCGATAGTTGAGGCCGAAGGGTAGCTCCCGGGCGATACCTGCCATCACGTCGGCTTCCGTGCGAGCCAGATCGTCGGGGTGTATGCTAGCCATCTGGGCCTGGGCTACGTTGGCTAGATAACCGGGGGCCAGCCCGATTAGCTCCGCTCCTCGGGCATCCAGGTAACCCTCGTTGGTGAGCAGGTTCCAACTCCAAGTACCTAGTTGGGCTACATCCAGAGCCATCTGTAGACGGGCCTGGCTTTGTTGCCGGGATTCCTGTGCCTGTTGGCGGGCGGTGATGTCGTCGCAATGGATCACAAACTGGTCGTTGCCATAAAAAAAGGCCGTCATCTCGAACCAACGATCCCATTTAGGAATAAACTGCACAAAGCGAATCGTTTGCCCGCTATTCATTACTTGCTGATAGGTGTCGAACCACGCTGGCTCAAGAGTGGGGAATACGTCCCGAGCCATTTTGCCAACAGCTTCTTGACGATTGACACCAGTGAGTTCCTCAAACGCCGTATTCAGCTCAATGAATCGGCAATCGATCATTTTTTCGGTATGATCCCGAATGGCTTGGCAAAGGACAAACCCTGGGTTAGGCGTCTTTTGATCCAAGCCTTGGGTGTTCGCTATAAGTTGGTGGCTACGGGCTGAATCAGTCGACTCAGCTAGATGCTGTTTTCTCATGTTGATCAGAAAAGGGCATCTGATAGCCACCCTTGATAGAATCAAAGATAGGCTTAATTTTCTATTTACCTGAACAAGTTAGGTTTTGGTCGTTAATGGGGTGAGTAGGTTGGATTACCACGTCAAAAAATGCCTAATTAACGGACTCTCAGACACCCCTCGTCTCAGTTGGGAGCCTTATTTAAGATTGTTTACTTTTACATCAGTTTTTACTTGTCGATGAACCTACAACTTTCGCTCTGGTTTTATTGGTAAACAGGTGCACGCACCAACTCAACAACTCCTTTTGATCTAGTATGCTCCAGGAGTGGGGATGTTTTTCGCCAGTCTCACGCACGCCTTGATTGGAACTCACCAGCAATTCGGCTGTTTGATTTCCGTTCAGCTGCAATCGATTGATCAAAGCCGCATTATCTATCGACCGCATTTAAATCATAATAATCTTTTCGACGTTGACTAATCCACCAACTAATATCGGGTTCAATGTATAAGCGTACCCCCGTGTTATTGAGCCAACGAGCATTGCCGCCTTCAGGAGCTGAATAACAAAACGGTGAGATACCTGCTGATACACTTTTTGATTCTGCTGGGGAGTGGCTTTTAGGTGCCTCTTCAGGTAGCCAATGACTAGGTTACCTTCATCAACGGCATCGGGATTGTACTGTCGTTCAACGGCGTGAACATACTCACGGTAGAGCCGTTCATAATCAAGCGGGGCGTCTACGCCAAACACACCAATTGGCTTTACTCGAGTTGGACATACCGAATTGCCCCGGTACCAGCGGCTGACATGTCACCCACGACGACTTTATGGGGAGCAATTCGATAGGTAGTCACTACCTCCTGTACCATCGAATGGATACGCGTCAAAATCTTTTTATCCGTCAGATTCCGGAGTGGCTAATTGGTGGGCACAACGATTAGGATCATAATACTTTGTTGAAAGGCCATTCTCTTGGTGCTATCGGATAAGCCGTGGTCATTGAGCACCAACAAACCCACGATTGACTCTTTAGACGGTCGAACCACATAGAAGTTCTGCGTACTATCTTTTGATTCCTTATAGGTTACAATGTAACTTTGGGCATATCCCAGTTTTGCCAACAAGATAAATCTATGATACTCCCCAAATGGGCTCTTACGCACTTTGTGTGGTTGAATATCGATAGAGGACTCGCTGTCGTAATAAATCTAATTTGGCTCTACCAT
>NZ_BAAHBF010000015.1:0-28805 GCF_054776875.1 Spirosoma daeguense | reverse complement strand
TGGAGTTTTTCCTCTACCGGCTGACTCAGTTATATGCTTAATCCAAGATGCTCCACAACTTTTGACCTTGATCCGTTTTTTGCCCTTAGTCGAATACCTCTTACCTGAGTTTATCTTAACCTACTACCAATTAACTCATGTCGAAAACGCTTTAGACGTACTTCATCTGTATCTGGAGGAGAAAAACTACGACGAGTCGGCTAAGCACAAGGACCAACTGATATCTAAAGGCTTTCTGCCAGAAATTACTATTCAAGACTTCCCCATCCGTGATAAACGCGTCTTTCTGCACATCAAGCGTCGTCGGTGGCTCAACACCAAGACTGGACATGTAGAAACCCGAGATTGGAACCAAGTGGCACAGGGCACGCGAATGACTCAGCAATTCGCGGATTTTTTAAAAGAAATTGACGGATTCATCCCCCACAGTACCAATAATCTGGGCCGTCTTTATGGCGTTGATGGCCATCGGCTGGCCCGACAATACCGCACGGAGTTAAGTGCGTTTTCGACTTGGGATCAACGAACTCATGCCAAGCAGTGGCTTTTGTATCCTCAGAATCTGGGGCCGCACTTGTCGCTGGATGAAACGAGTCTATCCCAGGGCGAACTGTATACGATCCTGACCAATAAAGCCGCTAAAGGGGGAAAGGATGTATCGTGGCCATTGTAGCAGGCACTAAGCCTGAAACGGTGATTGAGGTCTTGCGTAAGCTGCCTGAAAATCAGCGTAAAAAGGTACAGGAGATTACCTTAGACATGGCAGGGAACATGGGGCTGATCGCTAAGAAATGTTTTCCTAAGGCTACCCAGGTAACCGACCGTTTCCATGTCCAACAACTGGCTCTGGAGGCTGTCCAGACCATGCGAGTTGAGTACCGCTGGCAACTCTATACGCCGAAAATGAGGCTCTCTAGCAGGCTAAACTCACAGACAGGCTTTATGAGACGGACATACTTTGTAATGGCGATACACTTAAACAACTGCTGGCTTGCAGTCGCTATGTGCTTTATAAAAAAAGCCCATTGATTGGACTCCAACCCAGCAAGAGTGTATTGGACTGTTATCCTGACCTGAAGCAGGTTTGTGAGTTGAGTCAGCAGGAATCTTATTTTTACACTTCCTAAATGGCCGCCTGAAAAAATCTCCCGAGAAAACTTTGACTTGCTTTGCCAACTGTACAAAGGGAGTTCAGGAGTCTTATTCGTTCGGCGTAACTGTTACCTCCCGTATTTTTATGGCTTTACGTTCCTGACCAAGCTCATTTTTATAGCGGAAGTCCGAATAAATTACCAAAAATCGGTTGGGCCCGGTGGCCAGCATATTCGTATACCCGCACGACACCAGGTATTGTAACTCCATACGCGTACTCTCGTAGGGCAACATTTCAAAACCATCCGTCCAATCCTGACGCCCGCCTGTTTTGGTAAACCGTAGTTGAACGCCTGGTCGCCCAGAGGATAAGACCTCAACCCCATTGGCTAGCCGTAACAAGCGGGGTAACGCACCCGCAGGAGCGATGGCTAGTGGCTTTGTCCAGCTCCGTCCCTGATCGTACGACTGACTGGCGTATAAGGGGCCATTCCCCACTCCATTTGTAACCCCATCTCCATCTGCCGAACGAATCACGCAAAGCAGGCTTCCATCTTCTAACATCTCATACGTTGGTTCGCTAAAGCCGATCCGTTCGCTGGCCATTGAATCCAGCGAGGCATCAGGCTGAAATGGAATGCGACCCTGAAATTGCCAAAAATGGCCCCTATCTGTTGACCGATAAAAAACCACCCCCATTTGTTTATCAACCTGGCCGTTATCCTTCACGTAATAGCCTGGGTAAACACCCGCTAGCAGCGAACTATCGGGCATGGTGTGAATATCGCCCCACCAGACCACTGGCACTAAATCTTTCGAGCTATAACGTACTCCCCGATCATCTTCCAGTTGGGCCTGTTCTAGGTTCCAGTAGGTTTGGCCTGCGCTCTTGCGACTTAGATAAATACCGTTTACCTGAGCGGGCATAGCCTCCAGTCGATAAAAGGTAAAATTGGTTTTACGGTACTTAAAGGCCGTTCTACCCAACGGCTCCGGCATGGGCAAATCTGTTACTCTAATCGGCTTGGGGTCAACAACCCGTAGCTGGTCGCCGTTGGTTAGCGGGTAACCTACTAGCTGGGAGGAATCAGGCGTAATGGACTGCCAGGTTCTGCCACCATCAGCCGATACGCTGGACCCACTGGCCGCCAACCCATAGGCTCTAATGTCATCTGGATGCATCGCCCATTGGGCATGCAAATCGCCGTTAGCCAGCCTTGTCAAGGTAGGAAACTGATAGTAGCCCCACGGCTGAATCTTATCAGCTACAGCAATTAGGTGAGGCTCGGCAAAGTGGATATGAAATGTAGCTTTGCCGTTGCGTCGATAGGTAACGCTGGTTTGCTGCATTACCGGCACGCCAAATTCAATCTTCCTCAACGACCGCACCGGCTTCTCCTGCCAAACCAGCTGTTGAGTGGAAACGCCCACAGCGCCAAACCGGTTAGTGGTGCAACCGATTACTAACAGGCTACATAACCCGAATAAACAGAATCTCATGCTCAAGTTTATACCCTAAATACATATAATCGTTTACGAAAACATCCAATTCGAACCTAAAACCAATGACTAAAAGTTTAATAACTATCAACGACAATCAGTTGCAGACGGGACTAGGCAATCTAAAAAATAAATAGACGTTCAGGCATTAATCTTTGAGCGATCTATGAATTAAAAAAGGGATTACTTTTCGGATAAAATAATTCGCTGTTCGAAAACACAAATTATGGACCCTCTTCTTTTAAAAGTAAAAAAAATAGAAACTGATTCGTTCAGCGTCAATCACTTTAAGTACAGTGGTTCCTTTCCGGGCTTGTGGCATTACCATTCTGAATACGAACTAACGTTAATCGTTAAAAGCTCCGGAACCCGGTTTGTCGGTGACCACATTGATCGATATACGGAAAACGACCTGATTTTTATCGGAAAGAATTTAGCACATACCTGGAAAACCGATCATTCAAAAGAAAAAAATCAATTATCAGAAGCGCTCGTCATCCATTTTAAAGAAGATTTTCTGGGTCAACCTTTTTTTACAACGCCTGAATTGTATGCGGTAGAAAAGTTTCTGCAACTATCTCAGCGAGGTATCAAAATAACGGGGAAAACACAGACCGCAGTTATCGACCATATGCATCAGATCCAGGCGTTAAGCGGTGTTAATAAATTAATTAAATTATTACAAATTCTCAGCTTACTGGCTGATTCAGAAGAGTTGATCCTGTTATCCAGCGAGGGATATAATCAATATATCAATGAACATACGAATGATCGACTTAACAAGGTTCATGCCTACATCATGAATAACTTTAAATCATCGATTCGGTTGACTGATGCGGCCGATATTGCCAATATGAGCCCAACAGCGTTCTCTAGGTATTTTAAACAGCGAATGCAGAAGCCATTCTCACAATTTGTCAATGAACTGAAAGTTGGTTATGCCTGCAAACTGTTGATGCTGCACAAGTTTAGTATTCAGCAGATTTGTTTTGAATGCGGATTTCAGAACGTATCGAACTTCAACAAACAATTTAAAAGCTATACCGAACTGTCACCGAAACAATTCCAGCTAAAACACAGGTCTTTGTATCCTCAGGTATCTCTGTACCAGCTCCAAATGAATGATCCGGTTAAATAATTATTAAGCCACCCGATTTTTCAGCGGTTCTCCGTTTATCAGTCTCAGCACTTCCTCGGCAGCAAATTGCTGAAGAATCGGAATGCTACGCTGGCTATACCAGGCCGTATGCGAGGTGATGATCGTATTGGGTGCCTGACGAATCGGGTGAGCATCAGGCAGCGGTTCCTGCTCAAAGACATCAATACCCGCACCACCGATTTTATTGTCTGTCAGGGCCTTCGCCAGGTCAACCGTGTTGATCAATCCACCCCGGGACGTATTGATCAGAACCGCATTCGACTTCATGCTCGATAACGATTCCCGGTTGATGAGGTGATGCGTTTTGTCGTTGAGCGGCAAATGCAGGGAGAGAATATCCGAGTTTGTCAGAGCTTCCTCAAACGTTATTTTCTGAACACCCAGCGCCTGCATGTCTTCTTCGCTCACAAAGGGATCGAATGCGGCCAGTTTGAAGTTGAACGCAGCCGCTTTTTTGAGGACAACCCGCGCAATACGTCCGAATCCCAGTGTCGTAAACAAGGTGTCTTTACTGGCAGGAACCGTACCGGGCGGAATGATTTTCCAAACGCCCTCCCGAACCCGCCGATCCGTCGAGAGTAATTGCCGGTGTAGCGCCAGGGCCAGGGCCATCGTGTGATCCGATACTTCATCGATGCAATAATCCGGTACGTTGCAAACTGGTATTTGCCGCTCCCGGGCTACGTCTAAATCAAGGTTATCAACCCCAATACCGTAGCGGACAATGAGCTGGCAATGATCCAGATTTCGGATGATGGTTTCCGTGATGGGTGCCCATTGAACGATTAGGGCAAACGCATCTTTGGTGGCCGCCAGTAAATCCGCTTCAGTTTTACACTGGGCGTCAATCAGCTCATATCCCGATTGTTCCAGCACCGCTCGTTCCGGGTCGATGTTTGAAAAGCCGTGATCCGTAATAACAATTTTCTTCGTACCGGTAGTCATATAAAGTAAAGGTCAGAGGATACGTACCAGCAAAAGCCTGGCGAAAACAGAGATTTAAAAAAGAATGACCGATTTGACGTGAGCCGCCTTTGCCGCCATCATATCAGTAAAGGCCGTTACCCCGTCATCCAGCGGGTAATAGTGAACCCACGACGTTACGTCTACTTTCCCGGAAGCGATTAACCGCAACGATTCTCTAATTTCCTGTTGCGTAGCCGCATACGTACCAATAATCTGCTTTTCGGATAAAATAATGTCGTAGGTAAAAAACGGCTGAGCGTTTTCGTAGAGGCCAATGAGCACAACCGCCCCACCGGGCCGAATTGCTTTTAGCGCCTGCTGATTGGTTTGGGCAGTTCCTACCGCATCAACGACCAGATCAATCCCTTCCTGGTCCGTGAGCTGATGAATAACGGAAACCAAGTCTTCTTCCGAAGTATTGATAGTAGCCGCAGCACCTAATTTTCGTGCAATGGCAAGCCGCTCATTCCGCAAATCCGCTACGTACACCGCAACGCCAAGCTGCGATTGAAAGGCCTGCTGCGTAACCAGCCCGATGGGGCCGGCACCAATCACCAAAACTTTGTCGGGGTTCACTTGCCGGGCATGATTGACGATATGAATCCCATTGGCCAGCGGTTCGGCCATACAGGCGGCTTGTGGGGTAACAGTCTCCGGCATCGGCACTAAGCAATGGGCCGGTACGTTCACATACCCCCCAAAAGCCCCGCTCCGATGCATCCCGAAAATTTGCCGGTTTTTACATAAGTTTGTCCATCCCCGATTACAGTAATAGCACGTTCCGCAGGACACTACGCTGTTACTGACCACTAAATCGCCTTTCGCGTAGCCCGTTACGTTGGCACCGATCTCCTCAATCGTTCCGCAGAACTCGTGGCCCATGATCAACGGCGGAACCCGACGCGGACTCTGATTTTTAAACGTCTCCAGCTCACTCCCGCAAATGCCACAAGCCAGTACTTTCAGCAGGACCTCATCTGCGGAAAAAGGAGGCACTGGCTGTTCGGCAATCACGAGTTTTTTATACTCCGGGTAAAATAATGCTTTCATACGTAGTCGACGCTTAGAATTGAGCTACTGCTCGGATTGGGGAACCATCGCGACCTTGCAGGTTGAGCGGGAACCCCATGAAGGTAAATTCATCAGGCACCTGATCCAGATTCGTCAGGCTTTCGACGATAACGATTTCTTTTTTCAGCAGGATGTGATGCACCTCGTACCAGTCGCGGCTTGGCGTTGGGGTGTCCATGCCCAGCATCCGAATATTTCGGTCGGCCAGATACGTACTGGCTTCCTGGGTCAGCGACGGAAAATTCTCAAAGAAATCATCTTTCCCGAAGTTCTTGTACCAGCCCGTGTCGTAGATGATTTTGGCCTCAGGAACCAGCAGGCGTTCATACGGTAGAAAGTCATCGACGGTAATTTCTTCGCGGGCTTCTTTGGGGATACGTAGTACGTGCACTTTCCCGTAAAACCACTCCAGCGGCATCTGGTCCAGCGTTTTGCCGTCGTCCAGAAAGTGGTACATCGCGTCCAGGTGCGTTCCCTGATGCGACCCCATGACGATTTGGGTAATGTTGTATTTCAGTGTTCGAGTCGTTCCGTGCGGAACGATGCTCAGCTTCGGGTCAGACGGAAACGTTTGCTGCCCGTGTACCAGAGGATGGGAAAGATCGACAAGTTTCATCGTTTATTTAGCTAAGTAGCCGCCATCGACCAATAGATCGCTGCCGGTCATGAAAGACGAATCGTCACTGGCCAGAAAGGCGGCTGCTGCGGCTACTTCTTCCGGTCGTCCCTGCCGGTTCAGTAAGTGCATCGCCGACGCCCGACGATCTTCTTCGTCGATGTTCAGGCCCAATTTTTCGCATGAATTAATAAAGGCGCTGGTGTAGATATAGCCGGGGCAAAGAGTATTTACCCGGATACCGAAAGGCGCCAGATCCTGCGCCCAGCATTTGGTCAGGCCACGGATGGCGAATTTGGTGGCGTTATACGTAGCAAAGCTGGCCTGCCCGACAAAGCCGCTCACCGATGAAAAATTGATGATACTACCCCCGCCGTTCTTCTTCATCTGCGGAACGATGTACTTGGCCATCAGCGACGTACCGCCAATGTTTACCGCATTGATCTGCTGCCACTCGTCGGCGGTAGCGTCTACGCCTTTGAAAATAAACCGGGCTGCGGTATTGATCAGTACGTGTGCAGGTCCGATCTCGCGCTCAATGGCCGCGCAGGTATTGTCCACCGCAGCCTCATCACTGATATCCAGTTGCCAGAAATGAGCGCCCAGAGAAGCTGCTTTGTTATCCGTATCGGGCTGAAGATCAACCAGAACAACCACGCAGCCCTCTTCGGCCATACGGATGGCGGTGGCATATCCCAGATCGCCAAGGCCGCCGGTAATGACTATAACTTTGTTTTTTAATCCTCTCATCGTTTCCTAGCAATCATTGAAGCTGTTTAGAATTTTGTTTCGATATCCTTTCTGTCATCCCTCCTTCGTCGGGATGACAGAAACATACGAATTGGTACTCAATTGTAGAAAGTTAAAACAGCTTCATTCTATTACGTTGATCATTTGACTGTTAATGTGTAGCTGCCTGACCCCAGTTCCAGCCGGGCCGCATCCGCTTCGATTGTATAATCCCGGACGATTTTCCCGTTTTTATAAATTTTCGAATGAGCCTTCGCGGGCAGATAAACGGTTGCCCGGGTATTTACGGGAATGTGTACCTGATAGCGAAACAAACCAGCGGTTTTGGTCCAACTGGTTTTTACCCAGCCGTATGGCGAATGAAAACTGCCTTTAGCCCAGGTCAGATCACCTACCGGCTGGGGACGAATTTTCAGGTGCCTGAACGCGACGGAATTTTCTTCCTGAGCAATACCGGCAATGCCCTCGTAAAACCACTCCAGAATATGTCCCATAGCTAGTTGATTCTGAGACTGTTTCCCGTCCCAGGTTTCGACCAGTGCCGTTGCCCCGTGTTTCAGCAGATACCCATATCCCGGCACATCATCGCGATTGGTCATGGTAAACAGCGTTTCCGGGCGGGCGTTTTCGTAGAGTGCTTTGATCAGATACCGATTTCCAACGTCGCCAGCAGTCAGCCGGTAGGCATCGATATTCTGAATGTTTGTTACCAGTTTTTTCAATACGTCGTCTCGGTCCGTTTCCTCCACCAGATCCATGCAGAGCGGCATCGCCATCGCGGTTTGGCTACCGGTCGCATACAGTTTCGTAGCCGGATTGAAAAATTTCTCGTTGAAAGCCGTTTTGATGTTGGCCGCCAGCTTCCGGTAACGTGCGGCATCGTCCGGTTTTGCGATCAGCTCCGCCATTTTGCTCAAGGCAGTTACGGAATGGTAATAATAGGCCGTAGCGGTAAGGCCAATGGGCGTCACTTTTCCAATATCCAGCCAATCGCCCAGTCCATACAAAAGCAGGTTGTTAACCGCCCGGCTTTCCATAAAATTGGCGTACCGGGTCATCATCGGGTAGGTTTTGCGAATCACCGACGTATCACCATAAAACTGATACAAAAACCAGGAATCCAGGATCGCCGTGGTGCCCCATTCGGGCGAATCGACAAAAGGGCCGTCGAATTGTATATACTCAGGGGCAATGTCGGGAACCAGGCCGTTTTCATGCTGGGCGTCGGCCATGTTCTGGATCAGGCTGCGGTACAGATTATACACATTGTACGAATAGTTGATCGCCGTACGCATAAAATTCTGCTCACCCTGCCAGCTTAGTTTTTCCCGCTGGGGATTGTCGGTGATGTAGCTTTGCAGATTACTTTTTATCGCCCAGTCCGTAAGGGTATAAATCCGGTTGAACAACTCATTCGAACACGCAAACGTACCATTCTGCGGAGTAGCATTGCGGTTGTGAAACACGGTCAAATCCGTCACCAGCGGTAGTTGACTGGATTCTTCTTTATTGACCTGAATCCCTTCGATCTGAACGTAGCGAACGGCAAAATAGGAAAAACGGGGCTGCCAGATTTCTTCGCCGTTGCCTTTCAACGTATATGAATACGAATGGGGCGTAACGCCATCCGCCTGATTGACCGTACCGTCGGCATGAAGCAACTCAGCCGGGATAATTTTCAGCGTCTGTCCAGCTTTCCCTCGTACGCGTATGCGGGGAATCCCCGAACAGTTCTGACCGAAATCATACACGACAGTATTCGGTCTGACCACCGTCGTTTTCCTGGCGGTCAATGAATCCAGAAACCGAACAGGGTAATCGATTTCGGGTAAAAGTTTACCGGTTGGGGCAGTCACTAAAACGGCATCGTTCCAGGCCTTATCCGAAAAGCCAGTCATGTTCCAGCCTGTTTGCTCTAAGCGAGCGTCATAATCCTCCCCGCCATAAATGGTGTTGAACGTAATAGGCGACGGCGTTACTTTCCAGCTTTCGTTAGAAATGATGTGTTCTGTGCTGCCATCGGTGTATGTGATTTTCAACAAGGCAATCAGTTTGGGATTCCCAAACGTACCCGTTCCTTTTACGTAGCGTTCCTGCGAAATGGAGTAGAAACCGTTGCCCAATATGACCCCAATCGCGTTGCTTCCGGGACGTAGCTGCCCGGTAATATCGTAGGTATTGTAGAGGATGGTTTTGTCATAGCTGGTCCATCCGGGCGATAAAAAAGCGTCCCCGATACGTTGACCATTGACACTAGCCTCGTAATGCCCTAAACCACTGATAAACAAGAGCGCTTTCGCTACATTCCGGGTCGTTGTAAATTCTTTACGGAGCAACGGAGACCGGGCGTTCTTGAAAATTCGGGGATCACCGGCCTTCATTCTCAGGTGCACGAAGGGAACCACCCGCCCCGAGTCGGGTATATCTTCATAGCCGATCCAGCGTGCATTTTTCCAATCCGCCGGAGTAAAGATTCCTGTTGTGAACTGTTGCGGGGCACTCCACGCAGACGGTTTTTTATCCGTGTACCATACCCGCACTTTCCAGAAATACGTCTGCGCCGGATGAAGCGCTTTCCCCGAATAACGAATCTGGACGCTCTGATCACTTTTCACCACATCGGTATCGAATACATCAAACTCACCCGCCATTAACTTCGCTTTGGACGAGGCCATAACCAGTTGATACGCCGACTGCATGACCGCTTCCTTCGGTGAGGACATTTCCCAGGAGAAAAACAGATCGCTGGGGTTAATACCGACCGGATTAGCCCGATTGTCGCACAAGGCAGCAACCACCCGAATCTGCGCGCTCACGGTATGCCCTGCGATCAGCAGAATGACGATCAGTATTGTTCGTTGTCTACACGTCATAAGGCTACGCTGAACGTGAATAATAAATGTTCACTTGTCATCCCGACGCAGGAGGGACCTTCGGTAATTGTCAAAAGGCTTTCAGTTACCGAAGATCCCTCCTGCGTCGGGATGACAAAAAAGCGCCTTCACGATTTCTTGTCAATAAGCTATTTGCTTCAATGATCATTCACGTTTATCTTAATTCTGTACGTCATAAGGCTACGCTGAACGTATAATTACCGGATGGCACGCGTAAAGCCGTACCAGCGTCGGTGGTCTCCACAATCCGAATGTCTTTTGAGTCCGCGATACGTTGCCCGTTTTCGGTGATGCTTTTCCCGGCTGGCAGAAACACGGTGGCTGTCGTATTGGCCGGAATCTGAACGGCTAACCGGAAAGTACCGTTGTCGACTTTCCAGTCAACGGCAATTTTCCCAGCAATGGACTGATACGACCCTTTGGCCCAGGTCAGGCTACCTCCCAGACGCGGTTTAATGGTGAAATGCTTATAGCCAGCAGAATCGGCATTAATACCCAATATGCTCCGGTACATCCATTCGCCGACGGCGCCGATGGCGTAATGATTGAACGAATTCATGCCTACGTTCTGAAAACCACGGCCCTTTACGTAGCCGTCCCAGCGTTCCCAAATGGTGGTTGCGCCCTGATCAATCGAGTAGATCCAGGAAGGGAACCGGCGGCTTTCCAGTAGTTTGTAGGCCACGTCGGCGTACCCATATTCCGACAACTGATTCATCAACCGGATCGTCGATTGAATGCCGGTCGAGATCCGGTAATCATACGCTTTGATGGCCTGTACCATGTTGGCTGCGGCCTGTTTCTTCAGCTTTTCAGGCACCAGGTCAAAATCCAGCGCGAGGGCGTAAGCCGCCTGCGTATTCCCGGCAATAGTTCCGTCTTCAGCTACGTACTGGCCCACAAACCGTGCCTTTATCGCGTTGGCCAGTGAGTCATAAAACACATAATCCTGTTGATGACCCAATAGCCTGGCAACTTTCGCGACGGTTCGGGTTGAATTGGCAAAAAAGGCCGTTGAATAGATGTCGTTATCAACCTTGCCCCCCTCTTTCGGATAATCGTCCGCAATAATGGTATTTCCGTTCAGCCAATCGCCGTACATGTTTCCCCGCTCAGTTTTCCACAACAAATCCGGGTTGGTTTCGAGAATGTGCCGGATGTATGCTTTCATCGACGTATACTGGCGGGCCAGAATAGCCGTATCGCCGTAGTTCTCATATAGTCGCCAGGGAACCAAAACACCCGCGTCGCTCCAGCCGGGGGCATTGCAATAGCGATTCCACTTATCGACCTGTGGCGTATAATCCGGGTACCGTCCGTCGGCCCGCTGGCAGTCGGCAATGTCCCGCACCCACTTGGTGAAAAATGCACTCATGTCCAGATTGAAGATAGACGTCTGGGCAAACACCTGGGCATCGCCCATCCAGCCCGCCCGTTCATCCCGCTGCGGACAGTCGGTCGGCACCGAATGCATGTTCCCTCGTTGAGTCCACAAAATGTTGGTCCACAATTTGTTAAGATCGGGCGACGAACTCTCGAACGTACCGGCCAACGGCGCAGCCGACGCGACCACCTTTCCCGTTACGTGGGTCAGTTTGGGTTCCTGGGTGAGGCCCGAAATCTCAACGTAGCGGAAGCCGTGATACGTAAAGCGCGGTTCGTAGTCGATGGTTTTTTCTGATCCGGGGGTATAGACGTCGATCTGTTTGGCGGCCCGCAGATTGCTGACGTAGAGTTGGCCCTGTTCGTCCAGCACTTCGCCGTGCCGGAACGTAATGGGTTGCGCCGGATTGTAGGGAATGGTCAGGTGTACCCAGCCCGCTATGTTTTGCCCCAGGTCGAAGATGTACGTAGCGTCTTTCACCTTGACCACCTTTACCGGCGTAATTTCCTGGATAATCCTGATCGGTTCGTTGAGCTGGGCGTTCAGCGTTTTTGCGATGGTGTTGTCAACGGTAGCGGATTGCCACGTAGCGTCGTTAAAATCCGGCTCCATCCATTTTGCGGGCAACAGGTTCGCGTTGAAGTTCTCGCCGTCGAAGAGGGAGGCCATCTGAATTGGTCCGTTTGCCAATAACTTCCAGCTCCCATCGGTTACAATCTGCGTTCGGGTACCATCGTCAAACAGCAGCTCCAGTTGCCCGATCAACCGCCGGTCGAAGCCATACGCCCCTCGATCCGGGTGGGAAAAAAGGCCGCCTGCATACCAGCCATCGGCCAGCATCGCCCCAAGCACATTTACGCCCTTTTTCAGGGACCTGGTAACGTCGTATGTCTGGTATTGAACGCGTTCGTGGTAATCGGTCCACTCGGGTGCCAGAACCTGGTTCCCGGCTTTTTTGCCGTTAATCGCCATCTCATACATGCCCAACGCGCTCGCGTAGAGGGTGGCCTGTTTCACGTTTTTCGTTACAGTAAAGGTCTTTCGTAGCAAAGGCGATGCGGGAATGGCCGTTTTGAAGGGTTTACGATTCGCTGAACTGCCGACGTACGATCCGTCCGTCAAGTTGGCCGGGCTCCAGTTTTCCGCCGAGAAGGCTGGATACGTAGCGTAGGGATTGGAGGCTACAACCGTTTTTTTCAAGGCAACATTCTCAGCATTAGCGTTAAAAGCTTCCAATTCGGCTAAAGCATACCCATATTTCCCCTCGTCCGTTTTTTGGAGTTTGCTGACGACGACCCGGATGTACCGACCTGTAACGGGCGTAATCGGCTTGCTGTACGGGGCCAATCCTTTCTGGTCGTAATCCTGAGCGCTTTCGTCCGCAACTGTGGTTGGTTTTTTGAAGTCAGCCGTAGCCGACACCAGAATCTTGAACCGTTTGGGGAATAAATACCCGTTGGCCTGAAGTTTATAATCGACCGGGTATAGCTTGATTTGACGGATTTCCTGTTGAACCCCCAAATCAACATCGACCCATTGATTCCTGGCGTTCTCCGTATCGCTAAAGCCCGACTGAAAGCTGTGCCAGATGTTGAATTTTGCACTGTCCGGTACGTTTTCGGCCGGTGCTCCAATCCAGTGTGCCTGCCAGTCCTCTTTATTGAGCAGACCCATCGACCAGCTGGCTATACCACTCCACGAACTAACATTCTTCCCGGCATCCCAAACGCGGACTTTCCAGAAGTATTTGGTTCTGGAAACCAGCTTATTCCCGGAATACTTCACCTGACTGGCCCGGTCAGATTCTACTTTTTTTGAATCCCACACATTCGCTACGTCCTTTACCAGTGACAGAGAATCCGTACTAACCAGAATCTGGTAAGCCGACTGAGACTGCGCTCTTTTAGCTGAAACCAGTTCCCAGCTCAGGCGGGGCTGTGCGACGTCAATTCCAACCGGATTCACTATATACTCTGTCCGCAGATTATTGATTTTCAGATCCGTATGTTGGTAGCCACCGTAGGCTAGTAAGGTAGATAGCTGAGCCAGAAAATTAATCCACAGAATCTTCATTGATAATGCTTAAGAAGTAGTGACTAGTCAAACAGTGTTAAAAGCTGACGTTTATTACGGCGAATCAGTGCACTTCATGTATTTGATATGTATCAATTTTCCCACAAAATAGTATCATCTCAGTAGCGTAAACTTAGCACTTTGGCGCACCTAAGAATACCAGTTTATTAGCAAAGAATGATGCTTTTGTACCATTTTTTCAACCTTTATTACTAGTTGAGGCTAATGATAGCTAGTTTTATACAGGGTACACTGATTTTGTTAATTGACGTTACTATCTCATCCCATCTTCATACTCCATGATTTACGTAAGAACTGTTCTATTGCTTCTCTGGGCTAGCCTGAGCACTCAGGCCAAAGATTACCCAGCGTCGTTTTTCGGCATTTATTCAGATGGCGCTACGCTCAACACACGCTCTATTCAGTACGCTATCGATCACATTCATGCCAATGGCGGTGGACGGCTGGTGTTCTACGTCGGGCGGTACCTGACGGGCTCGATTCATTTGAAATCGAACGTAACGCTGCACCTGGAAGAAGGAGCCGTACTGATGGGGTCTCTTAACCCTTTCGACTACGACCGGCACGTCTGGACAGCGCTGGTATTCGGCGAAAATCAGCAGAATATTGCCATTACTGGCAAAGGCGTGATCGACGGGCAGGGCCGTCAGCTGGCGCGTAACGTTGTGAATGTGATTCAGAAAGGACTCGTCAAAGACCAGTTCCGCTTTGATCGTCCCGAGGCCGAAGCACGCGCTGTACTCATTTATTTCAAGGGATGCCAGCGGGTGAAACTTCAGACCGTAACGTTACGTAATGCAGCGAGTTGGGTGCAAATTTATGACCAGTGCCGCAACGTGCAGTTGGCAGGCATTACGGTCGATAGCAAAGCCTACTGGAACAACGACGGCATCGACATTGTGGATTCGGACAGTGTGAGCGTTACCGACTCCTACATTGACTCCGCCGACGACGGCATTTGTTTAAAATCGCACGATGCCGCGCAGGTCTGCCAGAACATATACGTCCGCAACTGTACCATCCGGTCGAGCGCCAACGCGATCAAATTTGGCACGGCCAGCTACGGCGGTTTCCGAAACATCCGAATGGTGCAGAATAAAGTGTATGATACGTATCGTTCAGCCATTGCTCTGGAAGCGGTGGACGGTGGTTTTGTGGAGAACGTAGTGATTGACAGTTTACAGGCCATCAACACCGGAAACGCCATTTTTCTGCGCATCGGCGAACGGGTAAAGGGCAAAAAAGGCCGACTGGAAAACGTACGGCTGACGAACATCCGGGTTGAGGTGCCCGCCACGAAAGCCGACGCGGGTTATGAATATGAAGGCCCAATCGAAGACATGCCCCGGAACGTATCGCCCTCGTCGATTGTCGGAATGCCGGATGCGTTGATTAAAGACGTAACGCTGAAAAATGTGGAAATAATTTATCCGGGCGGAGGCTCTTCGATGGTGGCCAACGTACCGCTTACGGCGCTCGACAACGTACCTGAGAAGCCAACGGCTTACCCGGATTTCTCGATGTTCGGCGAACTACCGGCCTGGGGTTTTTATGTACGCCATGCGCAGAATATTCGGTTCGACAACGTAAAGTTAACCTGTCTAAAAAACGACTATCGGCCCGCCGTCGTGCTTGATGATGTGAAGCAGGCAAACTTAACGCCCATGCTTATTACTGACCCCGACCGAAAAAAAACGCCTGTCTATTCCGCTCATTCTACCGGCCTGACCTTGCCGGGACGTTAAGCGTTACGTGTTAAATTTAGAGCCTGTTTAAACTTTTTCTCTAATAGTTTTTTTGTCATCCCGACGCAGGAGGGATCTTCGGGAACAGGCCATTCGAGCGGTTCACCCGAAGATCCCTCCTGCGTCGGGATGACAAAAAATACCCAAAATACTCCGTTATGAATCACAAATGGCTTTCCCATGCCTTCATTGTTTTGCTGACGGTTTTGGGTTCAGCGGCCTTTTCCCAGAACGTAGCACAGGTTAGGGTTGAATGGAAAAATGGTACGTCACTCTCCGGTACGGTTCAGGTCCAGCACGGTATTCTGCGTAAAGTCGACTTGTCAGCCGGTAAAGGAAAGACAAAAGCCAACGCCTTTCAGCTGGGATCGGGCAGCCGTCCGGGTATCCTGATCGCGATTGACAGCGCCCAAACCGACTATGGAACCGGGGCCACCGTCATATCAGTGCTAACGACTAAAAATCCTTTCTCATTTTTTCTTCGGGATGTTACGTCCAGTTCCCCCATTTATATGCCGGACTATGGCGTGGTGGTATTGAATGCTAAGGATGGCCGGTCTTACAAGGAGGTGGAGGCCGCCGTACGTTCCAGAAAAATAGAGACCAAGTTGCAACGTATTGACTCAGAGAACGAAGTTTCCTTCTCCTCGGTGGAGAAACATGTCCGAAACATGACCGTACCCACATGGCTAGGCACCAGCCGGGACTTCAGGATTTTCGAGATCACCGAAAATCTCTCCGACGCGTCTAAAGGCGAAGCCAATGTTATTTCACCCAAGCTTTCATCGACCGTTTTGCGGCTACCGGAAACAAAAAATGAAGCGGTAAACTATCTCTACACCTATGGCCGGGGTGTTGGCGTGAAGGAAAATGTTACGCGTCGGCTGGAACAGGGTACGTTACCGATTTTACACTCAACGCTGACCGACGATGATGTGGTTTATTCCTCTACTACGTTTGTATCTCTGGAAAAATCACCTTTAGCGAAACTGAAAGGAACCGATTTTTGGGTGGCCGATAGTTACAGTAACGGTCACATGTTCACCAAAGAGCAGCAGGAACTGGTAAAACCCAGAACGGAAAAAGCCCTGAACTCAGACGAGGAAACCGTTTTGTTTTTCAGATCGGAGGTAGTGAATACCGGCTCAGTGCCCCGTTACGCCTGGTTCAAGACGCCACGGCCCGGTACTGCGTGGTGGCAGAAGTTCCCGTATCGGTTTGATGGAAAGACCGGCTTTTCAGCGTATTCGGAAAATAAAGTTTTTTGTGTTTCCAAACTGAACGGGAAACCGCTGCCGGGTGAAGAAATGGCCATCTTGCTGCAACCCGGTGAAAAGGCACTGTTTGATTTTTTTATTCCCCACAGTCCTGTTTCCGCAGAACGGGCTGCGCAACTGGCGATGCGGACCTTTGATCAGCGCTACGTTGAAAGCAAGGATTTCTGGCTCACCAAATTAAGTAAAGCCGCACAAATTCACGTTCCCGAAAAGCGGATCGACGAAATGATCAAAGCCGGATTATTACATCTTGACCTGATTACGTATGGCCATGAACCCGACGCTACGCTGGCCCCGACCATTGGCGTCTACGCACCAATCGGGACGGAAAGTGCACCAATTATTCAGTTTTATGCCTCTATGGGCTGGAACGACGTAGCGAAACGGTCGCTGAATTATTTTCTTGACAAGCAGCATGAAGACGGCTTTATCCAGAATTTCAACGGGTACATGGTAGAAACCGGGGCGGCTTTATGGAGCATGGGCGAATACTTCCGGTATACAAACGACCGGGAATGGGTCGGGAGCACAAAAGCAAAACTCATCAAATCCTGTGATTACCTGATCGCCTGGCGCAACCGGAACAAAAAGGAGGAACTACGCGGACGAGGGTATGGGATGATCGACGGAAAAGTAGCCGATCCTGAAGATCATTTTCACCAATTCATGCTCAACGGCTATGCCTATCTCGGGATGAGCCGTAGTGCCGAAATGCTCGCCAGCGTTGACCCCGCCCAATCCGAACGGATCAGACAGGAAGCGGACGCCTGGAAAGAAGATATCCGCCAGTCGTTTTTTAAGTCGATGGCTTTGTCGCCAGTTGTTCCGCTGGGCGATGGCACCTGGTGTCCAACGGCACCGCCCTGGACAGAAGGAACTGGGTTGAGAAGTATGTATCAGAACCGCGAGACGTTCTGGTCGCATGGTACGTTCACGGCGCCGGACGGGATGCTTGGCCCTATGTATCTGATTTTCTGCGAAGTACTGGACCCGCATGAGTCAGCGGCTAAAACGCTACTGAACTATCACAGCGAGCTTTTCTACCAGGAAAATTCGGCGTTTAGCCAACCGTACTACAGCCGCCATAACTGGATGCAGGCGAAGCTGGGCATGACCAAACCATTTTTAAGCACCTATTACAATACCTTTGCGGCCCATGCCGATCGGGAAACCTACACGTTTTGGGAGCATTTGTTTAAAGTCAGTCCGCACAAGACGCATGAGGAAGCCTGGTTCCTGATGGAAACCCGGTGGATGCTTTATCTGGAAGATGGACCCACCCTCAGATTATTCAATACAATACCGCGCCAATGGCTGGAGCAGGATAAGAACGTAACGCTACGTGATGTCAGAAGCTATTTCGGTCCGATCACGGCGAATGTAGTTTCGGAAGTAGAAAAAGGGTACATCACCGCTACCGTGAGCTGCACAGATAGTCGCAAACCGAAGGAAGTTTTACTACGTATCCCCCACCCTGCCGGTAAAAAGCCTGTACACGTAACAGGCGGTATCTACAACGAACAGACAGAAACCGTATCGATAAAACCCTTTTCAGGCCAGGCACAAATCCGGCTCGACTACTGATCCTCTCAAAACAGCAATACTGGGTAAAGCTAAAAAAACGTACCGTATCGGCCACTGCGTTAAGTAGCCGATACGGTACGTTGGGGCGGGACAATCAAATTCATCATTTGTGAATTATCATCGGCTAAATAATGGTAAGATTCTGTGAATCGAAGCCTGAAACCCGTTATTTATGTTAGTGTTACTGATCTTTTTGTCCAGTAAAAGACAGTACGTCCAACCTATTCTTCGACAACTCTCCGACCAGAAAATTTGCCTCACTCAGATCGGTTACCACCACTGACTTTCTTCGCCCAGACGGCCACTTCCAGACTAACCACCGTCAGTGATGCCTGACCACCGTTCTCGACAACGATTTCGTTCCAGCCCTCGCGTACCAGCGTGATGGGAAAGCGAAACCAATAACCAGCGTGGTCTTTCGAGAGGTGGGTTAGCGGACCGGCAGCAAACAGCAGTTTGTCCTCCCGTTCGCTCTGCAACACCGGCCAGCACTCATTGAAAGATACCGACAGAATCGTCACCTCGTCGGTCGCCCTTAGCACCAACTGAAGGCAGACTTCGAGATCACCTTCGATTGGTTCGGCACACATGGGCACCCGAAATGCGTGCTGGTCATTAAACCCCAGACACACCGGCAACTGAGCCGGTAAATCGAAGGGAGTCAGGTTATACATTCGCCCCCCAATGCCCAGCGAATACTGCTTGGGCTGGCCCCGCAACTGGCTCAGATCGTCAATTCCCCGCAAGGCCCCGTACTCCGACTGGACACCCGGCAACCGAGCCTGGTCGGGATTGTAGAAATTGTACCACTCGATGCCATCGGCACCCAGCCCTAGTTTGCCAGCCGCATTGGCATACATCAGCGGGCGGCTGGTCGGCATATACCGCATCGGTTGAGAGAATGTATCAGTCTGGTTGCGCGTAGGCAGCATATTCGTCCCCGCATCAATGACCCCGTAGATAGCCACGTGTTCGCCAAGCTGAGCGCGTAGGTGGTCGTGAGCCATGTCCCAGGTGGTGCACACAAAGCCCGACGGGCAGATAAAGTCCAGGGTCCCTTCCCGGCACAAGCCCACTACGTCCAGCCCGATGGTTTTCAACATACCCAGCCGCCCCGGTATGCGCAGTCCCAGCGGATAGGGGCGACCGGTTTGCGCAGCCCGGCGCTGGGTCAGTGCCCGAACCTGCCGTAGCCAATCACTCATCATCGCCACGGTTTGGGGCGAAGCTGTCGGCTCGCAGCAGAGCGGCTGTCGCCACCAGTCGAGTTCCAGTCCTTCAAAATCGTAGGACTCAACTACCTCCCGGATTTGCTCAAACATCAGAGAACGAACCTCCGGTTGCTCGTAGTTGAGCCCAGCCCGATTCGAAGCCCGATGAGAGCCGTAGTGACTTCGGCTCAGACGCATATCGGCCCGTTTGAGCAGGGGCGTATTGAAGAAGCTACCATCGAAGTTGCTGCTGCCGTGGACGTCGTTCATGCGAATGCTGACCCAAGGTGAAAGCGTTCGCTTACGGCATGCCTGAGCGGTTTCAGCCAGCCAGTCTATCCCCGCGTCGAGTAGATCCTGGTATAGATTCATGAACGCCATCAGGTGGTCGATGTACCCCTCGACCCCTTTCGGATTGTCTTTCAGAACGCCCAGTGCATGACCACGGAAAAAGTCCCGGTCGCCCCGCTGGTAGCCCTGTAGAATGTGGGGGATATTCTTACTGGGGTACCAGGCCCGTGACCCGTTGGCATTTATGATGAACGTATCGACGCCGTTATCGGCGAGCGTACCGACGAAGCGGTGGATCGCTTTGGGTGAGAACGGACCGCCTTCGAGTGTGGGTGCAGCATTGCGTTTACCTGTAGATGGGTTTGTAGCCAGCCGCCAGGCAAAATCTTCGGGTTGCCAGCGTTCGGGGTTGTAGAAAAAGACGCCCGTATCGCCATTGAACAGGTTGCGGTGACCGACCAGTGCCGAGCGGCCGGTTGGCGGCAAAACGAGTCCGTTCCCGGCCAGGGTTCGTAGCTTGTCCATTTGCTGCTCAAGGCCGGGCAGCCCCGCCCCAAGGCTTACCGAACAAGTCCGTAAAAAATCCCGTCGGGTGTTCCCTTTGCCAGATTTATCCATTGATTGGTCGTTTAGCCGTTTGACAAAGCAAGTTGAGCGTGACGAACCGCTCTGCCCCGCCAGTGCGGGTGCCTGCAAAACGCGGCCACCGTGGTTCAATAGTTTGGAAAGCCAAAAACAAAGAGAGATGGCCATTGCAGAACACCTCTCTTTCTTAACGTCAAAAATTGATTAATTCTGCACAGCCAACGGATTGTACAAAATTTCATCTTCGGGAATCTGAAGGGTCATATTGGCTACCGGTAAACTGGACTTGGTAACGTGATTAGCAGAGCTGGCTCTGTCTACAGGGATGTTCCAGCGCTTGTTGTTGTAGAACTCGCGGCCGCCTTCACCCCATAGTTCGATGCGGGTTTGTAGCTGCACCATTTGTAACGTAGTAAGCCCCTGCATCGCCGGATACGTAGCCGTAGTGAGTGGTGTCACTCCTGTTTTAGTACGAGCAGCCAACAGCCGGTCGAGCGTTGCTTTGGCAGCAGCTTCTGTGCTTGGCGACATCGCTTCCGCTTCAGCTTTCATAAGCAGTACTTCTGAAGAACGCATGTAATACGCCGTCGAAGCACCCACATCAATCTTGTTGTTGCTGTTCAGTCCGTGAGTAGCTGCGAATTTCAGGTTCGTATAAGAAGGGATAAAGGCAACCGTATTGTTTGGCGGGTAGGTATAGTTGCCAATGGGTGCCAGCGAAAAGGCATCTTTACGGAAATCGTTGGGGGCTATTTTTTCGTACAGTCGGTTATCAATCCGCTTGTAAGCCCTTTCCAGCCCTCCGTTACCTCTACCAAAGGGATTCATGTACGCGATAAAGTACGTGTTGGCAGCACCAAGCGGGAACCCTAAAATGACTTCCGGATTTTGTGCATTATTGAGAAAGCCATTCGTTTCCGGCCTTATTTCGGGAGCTGCTGCAGTGCCGATGTTCTTCCCTCCATACTGGGCCTGGCTCAGAAGCGTCGGATACTTGGCCAAAATCTCAGTACACGCACTGATCGCCGTAGACCAGTCCCCAGTCCATATCGATACACGTGCCAGCAGGAAATTGGCCACCGCCAGATCAATATCCGTTATATCAGCCGTATAGCCAACCCCAGCCTCTTTGAACAAGGTAATCGCACGGTTCAGGTCGTTTTTGATAAAGGCATACGTTTCTACGGCCGATGCACGAGGCTTGTTTTCCTGAGTGGGCTGAAACCGGTCATACAATGGAAGGCCAAGTTTACCGTTTCCACCCTGCAGGAAGGCATTCTGATAATTTTCCATCAGGTAGCTGTACCCATAGGCTCTGGCAAACAATCCTCTGGCTTTACATTCCTTTAGAAAGTTGTTGCTGGACACGGTTTGATCCGGAAGATAATTGAGCATCTGGTTAGCCGTCGTAATACAAAACCAGCCATACCGCCAGTAATTCGAATTCTTTGAGTTGGCAGATCCAATGAAGTCACCGAGCTGATATTCGATTGAGCCGGAGAGTACGTTCAACCCTTCCTGATCGCCCAGAACGATATCATTCCCTTCAATAGAGCGATTGACATCCAGTCCCTGATTGGAAAAATACATGTCCGCCGTTCCCGCACCTGAGGCACCCGCGTTGTTGAACAGCAGGGGCATGGCGTTGGCCATGCCCCCCATGACGATCCGGATCTTGGCCTCGTCACCCGACGCCAGAAGTTCGGCTATTTGCTTATCGGTAATGCTGTGTGGTGGCTCTACTTCCAGCTTATCGGCACATCCAGAAACCAGCAGCATACCCGATACTGCCAAACTCGTTATATATTTATGTAGAAAACTCATCTCTCGACTACTTAAAAGTTTAAATTAATACCTGCTGAAAAGGTGCTCATAGGCAGATACACCGCTGCCCCTACCTCCATTCCACCAACCAGCGACATACGCGGATCTATACCAGAGTGCGACGTCAGCATAGTCAGGTTATCGCCGGAGGCATACACGCGTATACTTTTCGTTTTTAATTTGTCCAGCAGCGGGCCACTAAGCGTATACCCCAAGGTGAGGTTTTTGATATTCAGATAAGAAGCGCTGAATAAGGCCTGATCGGTATACAGCCATGACCCAAATGTAGCCCCGCTCGTGTAGAACGTATCTCCATAAAATGTCATCGGAAATTTAGCGTCTCTGTTCTCAGGTGTCCAGGTATTTCCCAATACTTCTTTCGATAAGGCGTTCCCGATATTCCCCGATCTGTACAGGTTGTTAGCATATTCTACACTCAGGAATTTTCCCCCTAGCTGGTAGGCCAGGATAGCGGTGAAGTCGAACCCTTTATATTGGAAGCTTGTCGAAAGGCCACCGATAAGTTTTGGAATGGCACTACCCATTTCATACCGGGTGGCTAGCGTGTAGTTCGTTGTGCTAACGATGCTTCCCACCTGGCTATCTGTAAAGCGGCCTGCCGTCTGGTCTTCCTGTGTAACGGTATGATGGAACAAGGGCAAGCCTGTGTTCTGATCCACTCCCGCGTACTTATAGAGGTACAGGTTGTAGAAATCCTTGTTTTCACCGCGCAGATACATGACTTGGCCGGCGGTGTTGGCACCACCATTGGCAATTCCCCATCCATCGATAAAGCCTGTAAAGTTTCCGCCCAATGCTGGCGAACCTACACTCTTGGGGAATTTGGTCAGAATGGTACGGTAGTTGGTACCGTTCAATCCGATGCTCCAGTTGAAATTTTTGCTCTGGATAAGTTTGATATCCAGGGCAATTTCCACACCGCGGTTGACAATTTCAGCACTGTTCAGGGTAAGTGTAGCTTGCCCCATCGACGAAGCAAGAGGCTGTGCAAATACGGAGTTTACCGTCCTCTTGTTATATACATCAATGGTTCCGCTCAATCTCCTGTTTAACAGGGTGAAATCGATACCGGCATCAAAGGTGTGCGTGTTTTCCCAGGTTAATTTATCATTTACGGCAGCACCTTGCTGAAGTGTGTACGTAGCAGGAACACCTGTTCCAGCCGTTGAGTTTGTGTAAACTGCACCGTAACTCCAGGTCTGATAACCCGAATAGTTGCTGATACCGCTCTGGTTACCAATAATTCCATAGCTGGTCCGTATCTTCAATTCATTGATAACATCCTGAAATCCCTGCATGAATTTTTCCTGAGAGATACGCCATCCACCACCAACAGACCAGAATGTTCCCCAGCGATTCTCGTTGAATCGGAATTTAGACGAACCGTCTCTGCGCAGCGAGCCTTCCATAAAATACTTGTCGTCATAGTTGTATACCGCCCGGCCAAAATAGCTATCCATAGCCGTGATGTCTCCACCATAACCCGGAACACCGAACGGTGCGCCTGCTGTATTGTACCGGCTGGTGAAATTACCTGCGCCAGTAAACCCATTGATCAGCGAATACGCGGAGGCAAAGTTCAGCAGATCACTTTTAAATTGGTAGAATTCATGTGCAGCCAGCGCCGTAACGGAGTGGCGACCAAATTCTCTACCCCAGTTAAGCAACTGCTGCGTGTCAAAAACGCCGGTATTCGTATAATACTTTCCAATCGCACCTATACCCACGACAGCGCCCGTCTCAGGCGTACCGTAACGCGTCCTCTCTTCGGTAAATCGGTCATACGAAATGTTGTTTGTAAAACTGAAATTCTTGAGGAAATTCACCGTGAAATACCCTTTAAGGTTCAAGTCGTGCGATTCCCTGCGATCTATGTCCTTATCTAACAGGTCGATCAGATTGGTAGCATAAAGCGGTTGGCTGGTGGTTCCATTCGGGAATGTACCGGGTTGAACGCCAAGGGGCGAATAGGTATCATTCGCATTATCAGACACCATATCGGTGCCGTTTGGGTTTTTACGGATATTTCCCTGAAGGTCTCTGGCGAACAACGGTACGAGTTGATTCTGCCCATTCACCCACCTGAACACGTTTTGCTGCACAGTTCCTGGATTACGTCCGAAACGGGTAGCCGGCGATAGGGTATTCCGAAAACTGTAACCCAGATTTGTTCCTATTTTCAGCCAGCTAGTGAGTTGTGCGTCAACTTTTGTCCGTGCGTTGTAACGCTTGAATGACGACCCTCTGATGTAAGAAGGATCTTCTAGCATGCCCACAGAAACAAAGTAATCCATTTTATCGGAGCCACCGCTTGCCGATACAGTATGTTCCTGACGGAACATTTTTTCGAAAAAGTAATCCTTATACGATCCGGCTTCCCAAAGTTGTCTTGCATTCGGATTTAACTTGCCCGTAATAGGGTCAATCAGAAACGCACCCGACATGGTTGCACTGGCATTGGCTCCGCTACCGGTGGTGGTATAGATAGCCCCCGGCACGTCGTAGGCCATGTAGTTCCCCAACTGGTTCATGGCAAAGTTTGTCTTTGATCCCGTGTAATCGAATAAATGGGCACTGGCAAACAAACCGGCCGCTTCATGAGACATGTTTGGATTAGCCACATTCGTCGTGAATTTACCGTCGGTCGATGATCCGCCGTTCACACCATAGCGTGCAGAGTTGTAGATGGACAGCCAAGCATGTTCATAAATGTCTTTGGCATTATCCATAAGATCAAACCGCAATCCACCCAGATAATTGAATCCAGCCCGGGTTTGTACCGAGATAGTCGGTTTGCCTTTTGTTCCTTTTTTAGTAGTTACCAGCAAAACCCCATTTGCTCCACGTGAACCGTAAACGGCAGTGGAAGCTGCATCTTTCAGCACGCTGATGCTTTCAATATCCTTTGGATTGATGGAAGACAGTGCATTGGGGTATTCAGTGGGCACACCATCGATCACGATCAGGGCATTGGAGCTGTTCTGGCTGGTGGAGCCCGCTCCGCGTAGACGAATTCCCATGTCCAGACCGGGCTGACCATCAATGGAAGAGACTTGAATTCCGGGGACCACACCTTCAAGGGCTCTGGTAACCGTAGAGTTTGCCTGCACAGAAATGATTTTAGAATCAACCTGTGATACCGCACCCGTAAGTGTACTTCGCTTAGCGGTACCGTACCCGATAACGACTACTTCGCTAAGCTGATTGTCTGCCGCAGCCAGATTAATGTCAATAACTTTCCTTCTGCCCACAACGGTTTCCTGGGTGGTGTATCCGATAAAGGAGAATACCAGGGTGGAATTGGCATTAGGAACATTTGGAATGGTAAATTTTCCATCGGAATCGGTGACAGTGCCGATCGTTGTCTCTTTAACGAGCACACTCACTCCGGGCAACGTGGCCCCTGAGGCATCGGTTACCTTTCCGGAAACCTGCACCTGTGCATAAAGGCCTAGGCTAAAAAGCAGGTTGCACAGAAGGAATAAGTATCCTTTTCTTTTGATCGTAATGATTTTGAGCATAGGTGAATAGGAATAAATGTTAATAATAAAATGGCAAAAAAATGTGTATAAAAGTGGTATTTACATTTTGAATGTATTGGTGATGCCGCCGTAAAATTTGTGATTCGGATTCTCAATGACAACCCGATCCAGTGTATCCGTCGGTTTACCCAGCGTACCGTCCCATTTCAAAAAATCAATAAGACCATTGTCCGGGTTGACGCGCACCATCTGGCAGCCCTAGAAAGCGCCAACGGGCTGGTCTACGCACGTAATGTTCACACTATCGGTACCGCCAACAATGTCGCCTTCGGGCAGCGAAATTATTTTGTTCCGGTTGAGGGTCATACGGAGCGGTTGTTAACGAGTATTGCCTGAGTTTTGTAGCCAATCATAGAAAAAACCAACGTATCGTTTGGCGAATTAACCTGTATGCTATACTGTCCATTCGCATTCGTGGTCACTCCTTGACTGCTACGTTTTATGGCAACGTTGACCCCAGCAACAGAGCCATCCTGCGTAGACCTTACCAGGCCGGTAAAGGTTTGTCTGGCAGGTCTGGCTGAATTATTTTGGGCATAACATAGTTGCGTGCATAGCGTAATCAACAAGGTCCACTGTAAAATTCTTGTCATTGGTATCTTGGATTAAGTTATAAAAAGTTTGGGCAGAAATGATCTTACGTTGAAATATGATTATTCCAATCGAAAATTCAACAAAGCAGCCATGATTTGCTAAAAAAAAACAAGATTCTGCTATAAAAACATAACATTATCTATTTGCCACCTCAATTCGTTTTACGTCCGGTCCCAACAGTAGTCTTTTAATTCAAGTATTAATTCGAACTATAGTAGGGGGCGCTGGCCAGTTTTCGCAGTATGGAGCGAATACATGAGACCTCAGAACATTTAGTCCGTTTCCAAAATAGAATTTAGATAAATGATTAGCTTTTCGGTATGAGCCGTATCGCAAACCCATTCGTTTTGACCGATTCTGATTTGATTAGGCTAACCCAATTAGTCAGCAAGGGAAAAGAATCCGCTCGTAAACTGACCCGAGCTAGAGCCTTGCAGTTTCTGCATCAAGGCCATCGCCCTCAACAAATTAGCGACTCGCTGGGCATCAGTGTAGCTACGGTATTCAACCTCAAGAAACGCTATCACCAAGGAGGACTTCAACCAGCCATTACCGAGAAAGGCCGACCCGGCCAGCCTCGCAAAGTCACCCAGCAGGTCGAAGCCCAAATCACCCAGCTTGCTTGTAGTCAGGCCCCCGACGGGCGCACACGCTGGACGGCCAACCTGATTAATGAGAAACTGGTCAAGCTTGATATTCATATTGATGATGAGTCGGTGCGCTTAGTGTTAAAAAAAGTAAGCTTAAACCCTGGCTTAAAAAGCAATGCCGGGCGGCCAGAGCGGTGCATCGGCCAGGTAGATGGCGAATATTTGGCTAAAATGGAAGATGTTCGGTTCGTCTACAATCGGGAAGCCTGCACAAGTCGGGCCCGCATCTGCTTTAACGAACGTCCCTGCCAGTTGCTTGATAATGTAGTAGAACCCCTGCTAATGAAGCCGGGGAGAGCAACCAGGGGAGACAATGAATATATTCGACAAGGTACGGCAGTCGTTCTGTTGGCTTATGATCTGGACACAGGCAGACGGCAGACGTGAATGCAGCGAACCAAAGCGGATTACGCTCCGTTTATGGAACGCATTATTACCACTTATTATGCTGATATTGAGTACATTGATTTTATTCAGGACGACTTAAATACGCACAAGTACGGCTCATTTTACGAGCATCTTCCCGTAAATGATGCCCGGTTACGGGGTTCTTCTTCCAAATGGGCGGAAATTTACGATTTCAAACGATAGTTATAGTTACTGCTATTTGAAAGGTGTATGCCACTCAGAATTTAGGATAATCTAATTTGCCATTTGATTAGGAACCACATAGCGATAGAGCTACCAATGCTCATCGATTAGTTCGGGATTATAATACTCTCCAAAACCTGGACAGGTAGGATAACTTGAAACAGTTAACTTTAAACCTACAAAATATCCAATTATGACCAATCCCGTCCAGCGCGTTCACGACGCCCACTTCAAAACCAAAGTCGTCCTCGAAGCCCTCAAGGGTCACAAAACGCTTGCTCAACTCAGCAGCGAATTTGGCATTCACAGCCAAATGATTACCGATTGGAAACGACAAGCCCTCAATGGGATGCCTTCGCTTTTCGAGACTGCCCCAGCAAGCCAACTCTTTCGGTCGAACAAATCGAAGCATCTTTGTTTCAGCAAATTGGGCAGCTAAAGGTCGAAAACGACTGGCTCAAAAAAAAATTACGAACCAGCTAATCACTGACCGGCGGCTGTTGATTGATCCGGCTGATACTCACTTGTCAGTGAGCCAACAATGCAGTTTGTTGGGGCTGGCTCGGTCCAGTTACTACTATCAGCAGATGGGCGAATCCGCCCAAAATTTGGCTTTGATGGAGCCAATTGACCGATTATTTACGGCTCGGCCCGAGTTGGGCGTGGAGCGCATGTGTCAGGACTTGAAAAGCCCGGAAGAGCCGGTTAATGTCAAGCGAGTACGTCGGCTGATGCGCCTGATTGGCTTGGAGGCTGTTGGCCCTAAACCTAACCTGTCCAAGTCTCAGCCCGGCCGTACTATTTATCCGTATTTGCTGAGGGTAGTAGTGGTTGATCGGCCTAATAAGGTCTGGTCGACCGCCATTACCTATGTGCCCATGACCAACGGATTTTTGTACCTGTGTGATATCATCGACTGGTTTAGCCGGTTCATTTTGAGCTGGCGATTAAGTAACACGCTCTTGGCTGATTTCTGTATCGACGCCCTGGAGGAGTCACTAAGTAAGTGGGGTAAACCTGAAATCTTCAATACCGATCAAGGTAGTCAATTTACGAGTCAAGGTTTTCTTAAACCACTAATTAGTAATGAAATAAAGATTAGCATGGATTCAAAGGGCCGGGTGTTAGACAATATTTTCATCGAGCGGTTTTGGCGCACGCTCAAGTATGAGCATCTTTACTTGAAGGCGTACCAGGATGGTCGGAGTTTGCATCAGGGACTGAGTGCCTCTTTTCGCTTTTACAACCAGGAGCGTAAGCACCAGTCGTTGGGATACCAGACGCCTTCGGAGTGGTACGAAAGGGGAAGAGGAAACGGAAAAGTACAACTATTGTCACCTACACCATCAAGCCTTATTTAGTCA
>NZ_BAAHBF010000014.1:0-38961 GCF_054776875.1 Spirosoma daeguense | reverse complement strand
TGAAATTAGCATTACGAAACCTTAACAGTCTCAAAAGTCAATCTACTCTATTAGCTAAGGCTGCGTAACATCAGTAACTCAGTTAAACAGTGGTAGGCTTAAATTCGCTTGCCGCTGTTTCTTCATCTCGCAAAAGGCTGGTTTTAATATCTGTTCAACTTCATTTGTAGCATACGCTTTTTACTGTCCTAGCCTGAGTCGACTCCCGGCACTAAAGATAATCTTCTGAAATGCCTCCAGATTGAACTTTGCCGCATAACCAATGTAATTGGCGGGTATGGTCACTACATGTTTTATCTGAAGCACATCACTCCCCAGCGGTAAGCGACCACAGGACCATACACTCACATCCGACCACAAACCCGTCTTCAGCGTATACATCGGCTCAATAGCTATACTGCTCACACTAAAACTGGCGGTGGCTGTACAGCCATTGGCCCCGGTCACCGTTACGGAGTAGGTTCCGGCGACACTCACACTACGTATGGACGTAGTGGTATTGTTCTCCCATCGGTAAGTAGTCCCTCCGCTGGCCGTAAGACTCACCGTAGGCGTGGCACAGGTTAAGGTAGCCCCGGTCGGCGTTCCGATGGATGGACTAATGCTGGCCGGGGGAGGAGTCGTGTTGCTGGTAATTGTTCGACTGGCTGTTGCTGTACAGCCAGTAGCAGAGCTGACCGTGACGGAATACGTACCAGCCACACTCACACTACGTATCTCCGTAGTGACGTTGTTGTCCCATCGGTAGGTAGCTCCTCCACTAGCTAGTAGGTTACGGGTAGGATTGGCACAGGTTAGCATAGCATTCAACGGACCGATGCTGGCTGTAGGTGGGACACTCACCGTAATACTTACCGTGGTGGTACTGATAGGCATATCGTCTGAACCAGCTACACTCACCGTAAACGTTTTTACGCCCGACAGAGATGTACTAGCGATCCCTGTTACTGCACTTGCATTGGTAGCACTGAGGGTTACTCCTGCCGGAGCCACCCAGGAGTAGCTATAAGGTGAACTGCTGCCTTTAGTAGTTACAGAGAGGGCCACCGAGCCACCCATACAGATCGTATTGGGGCTGGCCGAAGTCGTTAGGCTAATGGGCGCTCGAACCACCACACTGGTCACCGAAGTACAGCTACCCAGCGTGCCCGTTACCGAATATGTACCGGCCACACTCACCGAGATAGCACTGGTGCTTTGACCACTTGCCCAATTATAGCCAACAGCTCCCGAAGCGGTCAGGGTGGCGCTCTGCCCCTGATTGATAGTCAGCGAAGGGCTGACCGAAATGCTAACACCAGCACCTCCGGGGGCTGTGGTCAATACCCCTGTATTGGTGGTAATGGCGAAACTACTCCCATTAAGATTGCGCACCAGTCCTGAATTGTTGGTAATGTTGCTACTCAGGGATGCATTTTCAATGATAGTGCCGCTATTAGTGAGTGTTCCACTACCTGCGTCGGTAATACGGGCATTGGCCACTACGTTGATCAAAGCACCACAGCCCGTGTTGGTGAAAGTAGCCTGGTTATAAAGGCCATAGTTGCCCACCGTTGTAATAGTACCAATGTTGATCTTGCCGGAATTGGTGAAATTGCCACTTTGATTGTACAAGGCAGTCTGGGATGTCCAATCGATGGTGATGATACCTCCTGTATTATTATTGACGGTGCCTCCTTGGTTCCAGAGGCCATACTCTCCTGCATAGGCGTTCCTGCCGATGATAAACTGCCCTTCATTGGTGACAGTGCCACTGTTGTAGAAGGCTGTGAGGGCACGGTTTACACTTCTGGAACTATTGATGCTCAGGCTACCTCCTGCCGTGATCGACAACGAAGCCCCGCTATTCACATTTACCGATCTGGCCACAGCCGTCGTACTTATCACTGGCTGGTTGACCGGTGTCGGAGGAATCACCACATGATCGCTCGCCACTGGCACTTTGGCAGGATACCAGTTGCTGGCCGTGTTCCAGTTTGTGCTGGTGCTGCCCGTCCAGGTGAAGTCATTGACCACCGTCAAACTGGTGGTCGCCCATCCCGGTGGTCTGTCGTTGTTCACCACCGTTAGGGTGTAGGTCTGAGGACTGGAGATACTGGCGATTGACTCCTGACTGAAGGCGGTATTGCTGCTGGTGGACGTAGTAGTTGAGCTACCATTGCTCAGCGTGTAGCTGTAACTACCTGAGAAATTACCCACTGTCGCCGTAAAGAGAATCGGCTGGCCCACTACAACCGGGTTGGGGCTAACCGCAAAGCCCATGATGGTAGGGGTATTAAGTACGGTGACCACCACGCTGGTCACCGAAGAGCAACTGCTTAGTGTGCCCGTCACCGAGTACGTACCGGCCACACTTACCGAGATGGTAGGGGTAATTTGACCCGTCGACCAAGTATAACTGGTAGCCCCCGAAGCCGTCAGGTTGGTAGTCTGACCCTGATTGATAGTCAGCGAAGGGCTGGCAGAAACGCTAACGCCGGCACTTCCAGGGGCAGTGGTCAGTACCCCCGTATTGTTGGTAATGGTGAAATTACCCCCGCCGAGGTTCCGAACTAGTCCTGAATTAGTGGTAATGAGACTATTCAGGGATGTATTCTCTATGATGCTACCGCTATTGGTAAGCACACCATCATGTTGATCAGTCATACTGCCAACTACGTTGAGCAAAGCTCCGCAACCTGTATTGTTGAATGTGCCCAGATTATAAACCCCATCGTATATCGTAGAATTGGCCCCAATGGTGATCTGAGCGAAGTTGGTGAAACTACCGAACGTTCGATTGTACAAGCCCGCGAAAGATGTCCGGTCAATCTTGATATTACCTCCCACGTTATTGATGAAGCTGGTCGCATTAGAAAGACCAAACATTCCCACGGCTGCTTTTGCGCCGATGATGATCTGGGACGCATTTATGAAACTACCAACGTTGAATAAGCCTTCATCAGTTGCGCCATCAATGGTGATGATACCTCCAGTCGTGTTGCTGAAAGTCCCCCCATTATAAATACCATACTCTCTGTAAGAAGAGTTACTGATGATTAATTGCCCTCCGCTGGTGATTGTACCACTATTGCTAATGGCATCTCAACTGGAGAATACGGCTCTGGCCCCATTGACGGTTAGACTGCCTGCTGCTGTAATACTCAGAGAGGCTCCGCTCTGCACCTCCATTGATCGAGCCACAGCCGTTGTGCTTAACACCGGTTGGTTGATCGGTGTTGAGGGAATCACCACATCAAGGCCAGCTGTTGGCACCCCACCCGACCAGTTGCCGGGTATATTCCAGACAGTACTTGCACCACCCGTCCAGGTCGTCGTTTGAGCCACTAGTTCAGCGGTAGATCCTAAAAAGGTGATCAGAAGTAACCAGCAGTGGAAGATTGTCCGCCACAGGCCAGTGGTCGCCCTGTTTAAAAGCTGCTCATATCTGGCAGAACTCAGGTACTCCATGTTCAAACTAGGTTAAAAAAGTAGCCAGTATAACTAACAGAAATTCCGGACAGCCACAAGCCTGATATCGGGTTGTAAACGGCGCCACAAGTCTACGAGAGAGCCGGCGAAAGGGAGGTGGACTATTGTCCGAAAAGGTGGACTATTGTTTTAGTCTCGGGAAAAATGGCGGAAATTGGCGGGTGAAACGCCAAATTCTTCGAAAAATACCCGGCTGAAGTACTTCGGGGCGTCAAAGCCCACAGCATAGGCAATTTCGGAAATAGTCAGGCTTGATGAGGAAAGTAGCGCGTTGGCCAAACGTAGCGAGTCAGTGCCATGCCTGTTAGAGCAGTCATTTTCCGATGGCGGGACGCACGGCTCATGCCCAATTGCTGGCAAAGTGTTTCAATTGAGCCATTGGCGTTATCCAGTTGCGGCTCCAGTACCAGCCGTAGCTTGTGCAAAAACTGATCCTGCAGAGAATCAATGCCGTCGCTGGGAGCCGTTTCGGTTAGGCTGGTTGGTAGTGCCCGCTGGCTATAGTGAATCTGTAAAACCCGCCGGGATTGAAGCAAATTACTCAACACCACCTGCACCTCTTCTCGCTGAAACGGTTTGGTCAGATAGGCATCGGCACCACGTCGGAGACCACTAATCTGATCGCTAAAAGCAGCCCTTGCCCTCAGCAATACAATGGGAATTTGGCTGGTTGGCTCGTCGTTTCTTAACGTATCACAGAACTGAACCCCATCTTTAAGTGGCATCATTACATCGTTCAGAATCAGATCCGTCCTGTACGTTCTCAATACCTGCTTGCCCATTGTTGGCACGGATGATCTGATAATCTGCCTGAATACAGGTTACGATGTAGGTTGCTACGTCCTCCTTGTCTTCTACCAATAGAGGAAGTGGTTTTTCACCGACCAAATCAGTGATCGGCCCTGCGATTTCTATTTGATCAGGATAAATGATCGAGGGATTATTAACCGGCAGCGAAACCTGACGAGCCTTAGATGTCTGGCCTAACCGGACAACAAATTCTGGATTTGCTACCTTTTACTGGACAGGAAGTTAAGTAGCAGTTGTCTAGAAATGTTACTAGCCTAATCTCACAATAACGCTCCTCAAAGCGAGACGACTTTGTACACCTCTAGCCCAAACGAGGGCAACGACCGACCGTGAATTATTGGGGCGGCCCGTGCTGGACCATGCCGCTGAAATACCCGAATTAGGGCCGGTACATGGTGAATCTATCCCACAGCAATAGCTACGATTCCCTATTCCAGTTGAGCGAACTGCCGCCTAAACCACAGATGACACAGCGGCATTCATCGCACGGAATAAACCAGGCCCAAGTAGTTAACAAAAAAGGAACCGTTTGAGCGGTCCCTATGGGTAAGTAAAAGCTACCGTTTGGGGGACCCTCAATGGGAATCGGCTGATAGGTGCTGCTGATACGTTTCAACAGCCTCCTGAAAGCGCGAAAAGGAAAACGGCTTGGGCAGCGTGGCAATGATATTAAAGGCGCTAAAGTCATAATCCAACGCTAAAGTCACCATCCCACTGATGAAAATAATCGCTTGTGAGGGTGTACTGCGGTGCATGATGTCCAGGCCATTCAGACTATAGTTCGGCATTTCCACATCTAGAAATAAGAGGTCAACCCGATTGTTGTTTAAGAAAGCCAGTGCCTCTAGGGGATTGGTAAAGTGGCCTTTCAGGTCCAACTGCGGAATTTTATTCAGGTTATGCTTGAGGAGAAAATCGAGCGACCAGGCTTCGTCATCGACCGCGATGCAGGTGATTTTTTCATACAAAAAAGGGGAATAAAAACTTGACTATCAAGAATATACGTGTGCGTCCACACGTAATTTATTGACTGTTTCCCAATTCTTAAGTCACTAAATGTGTGTGTTAATTTATTTTAATATAAGAAACCGGATTTACAGCCTAGTGCCTATCGGCAGACACCATTCCCCATTAAGAAATCGCACCATTCCCGATGCTGGTAGGCCAGTAGATACCCGGAACGTAACCCTGTGTAGGATAATTCTTTGCGTAACTCCCGCATCAACGCAAGGACGGTTTGCTCCGGTATCTAGTAGAAATTGCCCCCCAATTCTCCGGTATACTCAGCCAGCAAAACCCGGCACCATTGGCGAATCCGTTGCACGTATAGAAACCGTATGCTACTGGAAATTTTAGTCAAAATCCAGTATGAATACGTATCTTAATGATTTAGTAGGCTATAAGAAAAAGAAAACTCGACACATATTCCGTTGGAAGGTAGTTGAAGCCTATCGGGCCGAACGAGTCCAAGCCTCCGAACTGGAAGAAACCTTGGGCATCTCCAAGACGGAACTGCGCCGTCTTAACCGTAATTACTTTCGTTACCGTTTACTTCCCCTGTTATATCCTAAACATCGTCGTAAAGTCATGAAACGATATGCTGATTATGTCAAAATGCTAGAAAGGAAACTGGCCGAAATGGAAAAGGAGAACCAGTTTTTACGCCTACAAACGGAAGCCTACCAAACGGTAATCCAGATTGCGGAAGAACAATTCCATATCCCTATCGTAAAAAAGTCTGGCGCCAAGCGGCCGAAAAATTAACTCGTCGCTACTCCTTAGTAGGCATGGAGTTAATCTGTAAGCTGTTTGGCAGAGTACGTCAGGCTTGGTACGCGGCTACCCGGCGACAAGAGAGAACGAGTTTTCAGACGGATGCTATCTTACAACCGGGCCGCCGGGGCGGAATTCAGGCGGATACGGCGTGAAGTGCCCGGTATGGGCACGCACAAATTGCATAGTGAGCTAAAAACATTCCTGTTACGACACCGCATAAAGCTGGGTCGGGATCGGTTACATCTGCTACTGAAAGAGCACGGCATGTTGGCTAAAAGGAAATCGAGTAAAGTGGCGACAACGGAGTCAAATCACCCACATTACAAATACCCGAATAGGGCTAAAGACTTAAAGCCGGTTCGGATTAATGAGCTGTGGGTGAGCGACTTGACCGCCCCGGCGGCCCAGCTATATTGCTGTAGGCTCAAACTTCGCTTATCTGTATATTATTATTATGGATGCTGTCTCGCGTAAGATTGTGTCAGGGCCGCCTGTGCGGTTGGTCGCTCTTGAAGACGATGCACGCTCAAGGAGCACTTAACGCCTTAAAAATGGCATTATCGGCTCATAAAGACATCAGCCAGCCCTTGATCCACCATTCAGACCCTGGTGTACAGTATTGCTCGTGGGCCTATGTGCAGCGCTTGCGCCAAGCTAATATCACCATCAGTATGACTGAGTCAGGTGATCCTAATGAGAATGCGATGGCCGAGCGAGTACTTCGCATTCTCATTAGGATGACTGTAAATTAGCTCGTGCGTTTTCTTCTTTTTCAGCAGCAGAAGAAGCTGTAGAACGAGCGATTAATGCCTATAACATGGTTCGACCTCATGCATCATTGAATTACTTGACTCCTCATCAGATGCATCAACGTAGGCGAAAACCCAAACTTCGCTGGTATCCGTATAAAAAAGTTCGGTACGGAAATGTGCAATATGAGGCCGTTTGCCGGTGATTTTAATATCTGTCCAACTCAATTAGTAGCATACGGTTTTTGAAAAACTAAAACGAGAAAATAAGGCATAACAATTGGCTTAGGGTAAATCTAAAAAAAAGGACGTTTTTCTGAACGGTTTCTGTTTGCGGTCATGTTTGTTGCAATGAGCTAAATTACAATGTATTAAGGCCTAAACCTGTGCAATAATGGCAAGGTTTTCGTGGACGATTTCGATCAATACCTTTTCTACGCCTAAACCATTCATTCAGGGCTTTTATCAAGTGCAATAAATAGTTTTGACTACTCTTTAATTGAACGAAAATGGTCTTGACCTGTCCGTAAATCATTCGGTTGAACAGGCATCAGTGACTATCCAAGACAAGTCAGTGGCAAGAGTAGCCAGGAAGTGGAATGCGAAATACGCCTATCGAGCTGATTAAGATAAATTTTACGATTTATCCGCTTATCAGACCCCCCTAGGAGTCGAACTGTGGCATAGCTAAAATCGAGAACATGTCATGTTCTTCGCAAAAAATGGATTCTTGGCCTGTGGGTCACGAATATTGATATACGCTGTACAGACATATGTGGCCTCACTCATTTTTAAGCGCGAATATGGCGAGTGAAGCGCAAAAAAAGCTAGTTTTGTTCCAATCCGTTACTCAACCAACTCCTCAATCAAGGGTGATGCCTTTGGGTTACTCGTCCTGGCAGACGACGTAATCTGAACTTGCCCAACGGGTATGAATAGATCCATACCGTTACTCTTACGTGTGCTAGTCTGTTGGCTGAGCCTGCTGACCTCATCGGGCGGGCTGCGGGCTCAGTCGTTTCAGCTACCCCAGCCTCAGGTTATTACCGACCGCGAGGGCTTACCTCAGGCTTTTGTGCCGTCTATTCTTCAGGATAAGCAGGGCTTCATCTGGGCCGCCACCCGCGATGGCCTCTGTCGGTACGATGGGCAGCGATTTAAGGTCTTCCAACCCGATCCCGACGGGCGCCCTTCTCTTTCGTTTGCAGGAATCAACCAACTTAAACTGGATCGCCACGGGCGTATCTGGATCAACTCCGAGCGGGGGGATATCGATGTCTTCGACCCGCGGACGGAAACCTTTACCAATGTCTCGAAGCAGGCTGCTTTCCGTCGACTGGTCAAACCCGGTACCAAGCATAGCAATATATACATCGATCGACAGGGTCGGCTCTGGTCAATGGTGTTTGGTTATGGCCTGTTTTGCTGGGATGTAGCCCAAAAACAAGGGCAGTGGTTTCGTCACCAACCCCAGCAAGCTTCGTCTATCAGCAGCAATGGCGTATTCGACATGCAGGAAGACGCCCAGGGGACGATCTGGCTGTTGACGGACAGAGGGCTGGACCGCTTTGAGGAAGCCACCCACCGGTTTATCCACTGGCGACACCAGCCTGGGCAGGCCCAGTCACTGCCGAACGACATAATCACCACGCTTCGTCTCCGGCCGAATGGCGAGCTCATGCTCTTCTCGCATCACTACCTGACGCTGCTTCAGCCCCGAACGGGCGAGTTGCGGATCTACCCACTGCCTACCACGAGCAATGGCAATGGAGTAGGCTGGAATACGGCTATCGGTCGACAGGGATCGGTGTATTTTGGTCGGACGAACAGTCTGTTTCGGTTTACCGACCAGCAGGGCGTCCAACTCGTAGCCCACTGGGATCAGCCCAACGAGGAGTGCCGGAGTTTGCTCGTCGATCGGACCAATGTCTTATGGATGGGTACCAGCGGAGCAGGCATCCGCACCTACGACCTGCAGCCGAGCCCTTTTCAGAAATACCGGTACGCGCATGAGTTTTATCTGGACCTGCTCACCCGCGATTCGCTGGGGCTACCCCCTGTTTCTCCGGCGGTACTGGTCACCCTGCGGGGATCAATCAACTATAGTTTTCGCTCGACCTTCGATCGGGCAGGTCGTCTCTGGTTCAGCATAGGCACTCCAGATTTGTATCGGATGGATCGGAGAACCGGCCGGACCGAGTCTCTTCCCTTACCCATTCGCCTTATCACCGAAGGGAGTTTAATCTATCCCAGCCCCATAACCACCGATCCCCAAGGCCGGGTCTGGGCGGTGTATGACACAACGGCGTTTTGGTTCGATGAGTCGACGCAACGCTGGAACCGGTTTCGCTACCCGATTCCCACCAGTCTATCTTCGGGTCCTATTACGGAACTGGTGGTCGATGACGGGGCGCTCTGGCTGGCTAGTCAGTTGGGGGGACTCTGGCGACTCGACCGCCACAATGGCGAGGTCCGGCAATTTGTCAACCGGCCCGGCGATGCCACCTCTTTGAGCAGCAATACCTTATACTGCCTATCGGCCGACCCCGCCGACGCCAACCGACTATGGATTGGTACGTTTGGTAGTGGGTTGTGTCTGTTCGATAAACGAACGGGGCGGTTTCGCCGGTTTACCCAGGCCAATGGATTGCCCAACAACGTAGTGTATTCGGCCCTGCCCGACCGCTATGGCTATTTGTGGGTGGGTACCAACAAAGGGTTATGCCGGATGAACCGACAAACGTTTACTACCCAGACCTTTACGCGGGATGACGGTATCATGGCTGATGAGTTTAACCGGAACCACTACGTTCAGTTCCCGGAGGGCAACATCCTGATGGGTGGCCTGGAAGGGTTTACCTTATTCAACCCCCGGAAGATCGGTCAGGATACCTTTGAGCCCAGGGTTGAACTGACTCAACTCCAGGTGAATAATCAACTCATTCAGCCCGACCTGCCAGCACCCGATGGCACGGATACCACTACGTCCGGCAATCGGTCCCTGCTCGCTACGTTACCCATTCAGGCTACTACTCACCTTACCCTGGCCCACAACCAGAATTATATAACTGTTCAATTTGCCGCCTTACAATTCAATCGACCGGCTAAAAATCGATACCGCTACCGCCTGCAAGGTCTGGAAGACATCTGGAAAGAGACGACCCGGCCAGAAGCCATTTACACCAACCTGCCATCGGGCGATTACGTCCTGATGCTCAATGCGTCTAACACCTCAGGCCAGTGGAGTCGATACGTTCGTAAGCTGGCAATAACCATCCAGCCGCCCTTCTGGGCCACCTGGTGGGCCATTGCTCTCTATTTTCTGATTGGCTTAAGTCTGGCCTGGGGTTTACTTCTGGTTTATCTGAATCGAATCCGGCTCAAGCAAACCGTTCAGCTTCGCCAGCAGGAAGCCGACCAGCTCCGGGCCGTCGATACGCTCAAAAACAACTTTTTTACCAACATTACCCACGAGTTTCGGACGCCACTCACGCTTATTCTTGGTCCCGCCGAACAGCTAAAGAGCCAACGTATCGAACCCAAAAACCGTCTGCGTTTAGTACAAATCATCGAACAGAATGCGCATCAACTCCTTGGCCTGATTAATCAACTACTGGATCTGTCCAAACTGGAAGCCAGTGTGATGCCCATTCACGAGTCGAGAGGGGAACTGACCGAATTTGTCCGGCACTGGCTGAATCCCTTAACCGGCCAGGCCACTACTCAGGGACTCAGCCTGACCTTTACCTCCGACGTAATGGGCGATTACTGGTTCGATGCTGAAAAGCTGGAACGTATCGTTTACAACCTGGCAGCCAATGCTCTGAAATTCACTAAAGTGGGTACCATTAACGTAACGTTGACGGAAGCTTCGGGGCGTATCCAACTCACCGTTGCCGATACGGGCGTTGGCATTCCGGCGGAACACCTGCCCCATATCTTCGACCGCTTTTATCAGGTCGGTGATACGGCATCCCGGCCACGTTCGGTCGGTGATACGCGGTTCCCCGCCGGGTCATTCCAGCCGTCGCTCCGGCATACTGGTTCGGTCGATGATACAAGTGGTACACCCGGGACGGGTATTGGTCTGGCGCTGGTGCAGGAGTTGGTCCAGTTGCAGGGTGGGCAGATTTCGGTTGAGAGCCAGCTAAACCAGGGTACTACGTTCAGGGTTGGGTTGCCCTACAGGAAGGCTGAGGGGATGGATGCCCCTGCCGCCGATTCACTGGAGAGCGCCCCGTTGGATAGCTCCGAATCAGTTCCTTCGGCCGACTTACTCGTCGTGGAAGACAATGATGAACTGGCCCGCTTTATTATCGACAGTTTGCCCCATCACTACCGGGTTCGGAGGGCCGTTAACGGTCAGGATGGGCTTAAAAAAGCGCTGGAACAGCTACCTGATCTGATCCTCTCGGATGTGATGATGCCCCTGATGGATGGCTTTACGCTTTGTAACCAGTTGAAAACCGACCAGCGCACCAGTCATATTCCCATCATCCTGCTGACGGCCAAGTCGTCGGTGGAGAATCGGCTGGCGGGGCTCTTGCTGGGCGCCGATGATTACCTGACCAAGCCTTTTCAGATCGCCGAACTGCAGCTGCGGGTACGTAATCAGCTAGTGAGTAAACAGCGCCAGCGGGAGTGGGTACAAGCGAGTCTGCGAAATCCTGACCCGACTTCGCCCCCGCCAGTTTCCGAATCGACCGACCCATTCCTAACCCGCCTGTACGCTCTGTTTGACGCCCACCTGAGCGATACCGGCTTTGGCCTCGACCAGCTCATGAGCGAACTGGGGATGAGCCGTACAGCCCTGTTCCGTAAAGTGAAAGCCCTGACGGGTCTGACGGCCCATGAGCTGCTGCGCAACTACCGTCTGAAACAGGCTTCCCAACTGCTGCGCTCGGGCGTTTCGGTGAGTGAGACGGCCTTCCAGGTAGGTTTCGAGAGTCGGGCCTACTTCAGCAAGTGTTTCCGGGAACTCTATCAACTGAGCCCCAGCGACTTTGCCGCTCAAGGCTAAGCAACCACTAACAACGCTTCATGTTGGCCTAAAATGGACCATTTGTTATCCTATTTGGATCATTTGTTATCGTCTGACGGGGTACCTGCCCACTACCTTTGAACGAGTACTAGGAGGGAAAAATACCGACCTGACCGGTTTGCCAAGTGGCCCTCTATACCCGGCATTAGGCCGTCCGCCGGTCTCCTACCTAGTCCTGTACTCTACGCTACTCGTATGAACTGCAACTACTACAAACTGGGGCTGCTGGTGGCCCTGTGGTCCCTGGTCCAGCTAGTCTCTGGCCAGAGTCTGACCCTGACGGGGCTCAATCCGGTCCGCAACGCCCGGAATGCGTCCCGAACGACCAACGTGGGCCTGACCTTCAACCAATCACTGAGTACCAATGCCGCCACGCTGGGGGGAGTGCGGGTGTTCAGCGCCCAGGGGGACGGCTTGCTACGTAACGGGCAGGGAGGTAGCGCCAGCGTGAGCGTCAATACACTCACCTTCAATCCAGCTACCAACTTCAAACCGGGGGAGACGGTGTTTGTTACCAGCACAACAGCCATTCAGGGTACGGGTGGTGGTCGGCTGAGCCGGGGTCAGGTTCACCAGTTCACCACCGGGGTGGGCGGCACAGGCAAGGGCAACTTCACGGCACCCGCTACCAACTCCGAGGTGGGCGTGGAGGTTGGCGCTTTCGACGTGGCAGTTGGCGATTTGGATGGGGATGGCGATCTGGACTTGGTCTGTGCTAGTTCTTTACGCTCCATCGTGAATGTGCGACTTAACAACGGAACGGGCAGCTTCACCCCCCCGGCAGTCAACCCCAACTTTGAGGTAGGAAATACTCCTCGTAATGTGGTGTTGGGCGATGTGGATGGGGATGGCGATCTGGACCTGCTCACCGCTAATCAGTACAGCGAAAGCGTGGGTATACGGCTCAACAACGGGTCAGCAAGCTTTACACCACACCCTACCAATCCCGAGGTGAGTGTGGGCGGTGGCGCCTGGAGCGTGACGCTTGGGGATGTGGATGGGGACGGGGATCTTGACCTGCTCACCGCTAATACGAACCGCACTACGGTGAGTGTGCGGCTCAACAATGGGTCAGGTATCTTCACCCCACACCCTACCAGCCCCGAAGTGGGTGTGGGCGCTAATCCATACGGCGTAACGCTGGGCGATTTGGATGGGGATGGCGATCTGGATCTGGCGACCGCTAATAGTAACAGTAATAACGTAAGTATACGGCTCAACAATGGAGCGGGTAGTTTTACTCCGCCCTCCATCAACCCAGAAATTGGGGCGGGGGAGGATCCCTCTAAAATAGCGTTCGGGGATATAGATGGGGATGGCGATCTGGACATGCTCTTCACTAATTTTAACAGCCGCACCGTGAGTGTACGGCTCAACAACGGGTCGGCAAGCTTTACCCCACATCCTACCAGCCCCGAGGTGGGTGTGGGCAGTTCTCCCTACGGCGTGGTATTAGGGGATGTGGATGGCGATGGCGATCTGGACTTTGTAGCTGCTAATTCCTTAAGTGTGAGTGTGCGGCTCAACGACGGTTCAGGCGCTTTTACGGCGCCCGCCACCAACCCTAACCCCAACTTAAGTTTTACTCCCTGGAACGTGGCGTTGGGGGATTTGGATGGGGATGGCGATCTGGACTTTGTGGCACCTGATTATAACTCCGCTACCGTGGGTGTGCGGCTCAACGGTCCCCTTCCTCCCTCCCTTACTGACCTGTCGGCCAGCCCCAACCCCGTTTGTGTGGGTCAACCCCTCACGGTGGTGGCCAGCGTGGGCAACCTCAGCGGCAGCTACAGCTATACGCTCTCCAACGGGAGCAACCCCATCAGCGGTACAGCCACCACCTCCGCCTTTAGCCAAAGCCTGACGGCGGGTGGCTCGGGGGTGCAGAGCTTCACCCTGACGGTCAGCAGTGGCGGACAGGTAACCACTGCCACCACCTCGGTAACGGTTGCCCAATGCATTACCCTGACGGGGCTCAATCCGATCCGCAATGCCCGCTCGGCACCCCGGACCACCAATGTAGCCCTGACCTTTAACCAGCCTGTTAGTTCGAGCCCCACCAGCCTGAGCGGGCTGCGGGTATTCAGCGCCCAGCGGGGCGGCCTGCTACTCAACGGGCAGGGAGGCAGCGCCAGTGTGAGCGGCAATACGCTCTCCTTTAATCCAGCAACCGACTTTAAACCGGGGGAGAGGGTGTTTGTCACCAGCACGACGGCTATCCAGAGTACGGGTGGGGCCCGACTGAACCGGGGTCAGGTGTACGGGTTCACCACCGGGGTGGGGGGCAGCGGCCGGGGCAACTTTATCCCCTCGGCGGTAAACCCAGAGCCTGGGGTAGGCAATGGCCCTCATAGCGTGGTGTTGGGAGATGTAGATGGGGACGGCGATCTGGATATGCTCACCGCTAATGGGAACAACGAAAGCGTGAGTGTACGGCTCAACGACGGGTTGGGCAACTACACCGCCCCGGCGGTCAACCCCAACCCTGGCGTAGGGGCTGGCCCCCAAAGTGTAGCGTTAGGAGATGTGGATGGGGATGGGGACCTGGACTTCGTGGTGGCTAATACCAGCAACAATACGGTGAGTGTGCGGCTCAACAATGGGTCGGGCAACTTCACCCCTCCAACCACTAACCCTAATCCCGCTGTAGGTGATAGTCCCATTAGTGTGGTATTGGGCGATGTGGACGGAGACGGCGATCTGGACTTGGTAACGGCAAACGCTGGTGACAACACGGTGAGTGTGCGGCTCAACAATGGGTCAGGCAACTTCACCCCACCAACCTCCAATCCTGACCCTGGAGTAGGACGTGGTGTCAGCAGCGTGGCGTTGGGCGATGTGGATGGAGACGGCGACCTGGACTTTGTGACGGCTAATTATGGTGACAATAACGTGAGTGTGCGGCTCAACGATGGGTCGGGCAACTTCACTCCCCCCGCTACCAACCCTAACCCTGCCGTTGACAATTATCCCTGGAGCGTGGCGTTGGGGGATGTGGATGGGGACGGAGACCTGGACTTGTTAACGGCTAATTATTATAGCAATACAGTGAGTGTGCGGCTCAACAATGGGTCAGGTAACTTCACCCTCCCAGCTATTAACCCCAATCCCGCCGTGGGGGAGTATCCTTTTAGTGTGGCGTTGGGCGATGTGGACGGGGATGGCGATCTGGACTTGGTAACGGCAAACGGTGCTGACAACACGGTAAGTGTACGGCTTAACAATGGGTCGGGTAACTTCACTCCCCCGGCTACCAACCCTAACCCTGGCGTAGGGGCTGATCCCGCCTGCGTGGCATTGGGGGATGTGGATGGAGACGGCGATCTGGACGTAGTGATCGCTAATGCGCGCGGCAATAGCGTAAGTGTGCGGTTCAACAGGCCATTTCCCCCCACCCTCACCAGCCTGTCAGCTAGTCCCAACCCCGTTTGTGTTGGGCAATCTTTCTCGGTGGTGGCCAGCGTGGGCAACCTCAGCGGCAGCTACAGCTATACGCTCTCGAACGGGAGTAACCCCATCAGCGGCTCCGCCACCACCTCCGCCTTTAGTCAAAGCCTGACGGCCACTGGCTCAGGGGGACAGAACTTCACCCTGACGGTTAGCAGCGAGGGGCAGATCGCCACCGCCACCACCTCGGTAACGGTCAACGCGCGCCCCGCCCTGAGCATCGGAACGCCGAACGGCACTACCTTAACCTGTACCAATCCGGTAATAAGTTTATCAGCGGTGGGCACAGGAACGTATCGGTGGAACACGGGGGCCACTACATCCGCCATCTCGGTGAGCACGGCATCTACGTATTCCGTTACGTTGACGGGCGCTAATGGCTGCTCCAGCACGGCCACCACCAGCGTGAGTGCCAACCAGAATCCACCCATCGTCAGCATTTCGCCCGCTAGCGCTACGTTAAGCTGTACTACGTCATCGGTAAGTTTGTCGGCCGTAGGCACGGGAACGTACCGCTGGAGTACGGGGGGCACTACGTCCGCCATTAGTGCGACGGTCGGCGGTCCCTATTCGGTGACGTTGACAGGAGCCAACGGCTGCGCCAGTACGGCCACGGCCAGCGTAACCGCTGATCAGACGCCACCCGTCGTCAGCATTTCGCCCGCTAGCGCTACGTTAACCTGCACCAATCCGGTATTGAGTTTGTCGGCCGTAGGCACGGGAACGTATCGTTGGAGCACGGGGGCTATTACACAAACCATCAGTGCGACGGTCGCTGGAACATATTCGCTGACGCTGACGGGTGCTAATGGTTGCTCCAGTACGGCCACCACCAGCGTGGGTACCGATCAAACATCACCCACCGTCAGTATTTCGCCCTCCATCGGAACGCCAACCGGTACTACGATAACCTGCACTAATCCGGTGGTGAGTTTGTCAGCGGTGGGTATGGGAACGTATCGCTGGAGCACGAGAGACACTACATCAGCTATCTCGGTGAGCACGGCGGCTGCGTATTCCGTTACACTAACTAGTGCCAACGGTTGTTCCAGTACAGCGACCATCAGCGTAACCGCCGATCAGACGCCACCCACCGTCAGCATTTCGCCCGCCAGTGCTACGTTAAGCTGTACTACGTCCTCGGTGAGTTTGTCGGCAGTAGGTAATGGTACATATCGCTGGAGTACGGGGGCTACTACGTCTGCTATCTCGGTGAGTGTAGCCGATACTTATTCGCTGACCCTGACGGGTGTCAACGGCTGTTCGGCTACTACCAGTGCCACTGTAGGCTATCAGAATTGCGCGCCGACAGTGGCTGCCACTATACCTGCTCAAGTCGCTACGGTCGGTGATTCATTCAGTTATACCATCCCCGCCACTACGTTTACCGATGCCGAAACCACCAACAGTCTTAGCCTGTCGGTGGTAGGCTTGCCGGCGGGGCTGAGTTTCGTGGCGCCCAACACCATCACCGGTGTGCCTTCTACCACCGTCGGCTCGCCCTTCAGCGTCACGGTCGTAGCCACCGACCCGGGTGGTTTGTCGGCCAGCACTACGTTTGTGCTGAGTGTGCAGCAGCGTAATTTCGCCATCACTGGAGTAACGATGCTGGACTGCAATCATGTGGGCTACTTCGAACGACGTCTTAACTTCACCGTCAGCTTTGACGCCACCAACGGTCAGCCCATCAGCCTTTCGGTGGTGAATGAAATCAGGACCATTGCCATCAATGAGCCGTCTCAATTGAACGTGTTCACGGATAATCCAGTGATTGTATTCAAGGCTCGTCAGCAGGGCACACCGGGTGAGGCTACCTTCAGCTACAATTGGCTTAGAGATTGTGCCAACGGTAACCCGAGGGTGGACAATACCATCCCCCCTCAGTCGGCTACGGTGGGGAAGGCGTTTAGTTACACCATCCCGGCCAACACCTTCACCGATGCCGAAACGCCTAATAGTCTGAGTCTGTCGGCGGTGGGCTTGCCGCCTGGTCTGAGTCTGATGGCTCCATCCGCGATTGCAGGCACAGTATCAGCCAGTGCCAGCACTTTTTACAGTGTGACGGTGATTGCCACTGATCCAGAGGGCGGTTCGGTATCGACGCTGTTTCCGCTGAGTGTGGTCATGCCAAGTGGTTGCGTTAGCATGTACAGTGTGAAGGCGGGGGATTGGAGTGATGGGAGTGTATGGTCGTGTGGTCGGGTACCGGTAGTGAGCGATGCGGTGACGCTGAATCATGCGGTGCGTTTACCGGCTGGTTATTTGGGGCAGGCCTTGCGGGTGATCTACGCTCAGGGCGGTCGCTTATTGATGGGTGCAGATAGTCGGTTACGATTGGGTGGCAATTAACTTCCGACCGACGTGTAGGGTATCCAGAGAACGGAGCAGATAAATCAGCGCCTTTCTCTGGATACCCTATAGAGCCAACCAAACTCGCTCCTAAATTTTTAACTCATCGTCACAAGCGACAATTGTTTATGAAACCAACACCTTACTTAAAACCCCATCAGCCCCATAGTCAGCCTCAGGTGAGCTGGACGCTGGCCGAAGGCAATTATACCCATGTGTATTTTCGCAACGGAGGGTACTATCTATCGTCCATCTGCCAGCGCTTTCCTTATTTGGTGCGATTGAGCAAGCAGCTGGCGGCTGATCCTGAGTTGATTGTGGGTCGGCATCGGAACGAATCCAGACAACTGGTAGTGGTGTTGTCAGTGGGTGGTAATCAGAAGGAGGTAGTTATCCCGCGTCGGCGAGTTCGAGAGGTAAAGCAGCTTTTACGCCAGCTACAGGTTAGTCTGGGATTGGGTGGGTTATCAGCCTGTGCCAACAGCGGTATAGCGGGGCGAGTCACCACATTTTCCTGACGTTCGATTCTGATAAGCTCAGGGCCCCCTGGTTTTTAATTCGCATAAAATGTTCGTGACTGTCGCATAACGCCGGAAACATTAATTCTGTAGCTAATTAGGGCGTAGCATATAATATTGGGGTCACTTTAGAATCTCTTGTCCTGAATGGAATTGGAGGTTTTTATGGACGATTTCCTCAAGGGGGCAAATCCAAGTCAATTACCTTATTTGTAGCCTATTAGCGAGTTCAGAAACCTAGACGAATGGCCATTAATTGAACGATTTTGAGCAGGGTAGAGTAGCTATAGAATAGTATTTAATACCTGCCAAAGGCATAGCCCAAATCCTAGACACAACGGTTTACCCGTCTTCTGGACTTGCCTAGTAGCTCATGCTTTAGCATTCCAATACGGCCATGATTCCGGAAAGTCCTTCTTCAGCTGATGTTGTCTACTGTGTATTGTTATTTGGTGGGCTTTATAACCGCCAATACATTGGCCAGGACTCGCTGAGCGGTATCCGCTTGTTGTTTACCGACGCTGGTCTCAACTAGCGAAATCATCGCTTTCAATTGTGCTTCGCTAAGGCCTACCTGAAGGCCTGCTCCCATATGGAACTGCAACTGGGACTCAACACCGACCATGCTGGCAAGACAGGAAATGGTTACCAGCTCCCGCTGAGGATACGTTAACACATCGCGACTGAATATGTCGGCAAACAGGTGTTCTTTCAGAAAGGTATCGATGACAGGCGCAAAAGCGTTGGCACCGCTCTGGGCCGTCATATCTGGTTTACCCATCAGCACTTCCAGTGTTTTCTGGCCAACCGTGTATTTGTCGACCTTCTGGTCAATCGACGAAGCGTCTCTACCAACAGGGTCGTTTTTACCCGTAACTTTCCGCTGATCAACAACGGCCATCAACGCATTAATGCCATTTAGACTACGGGGAAAGCCACAGTACGCGTAGAGTTGCACGAGCTCTTCCTTAATTTCATTGATTGTCAGCCCTGCGTCAAGCCCGGCGTTCAGCGCCTGTTGGAGTTTTGGCATATCGCCCGTGGTGGTTAGCGACGAAATCAGTACGATACATTTCTGTTTGGCATCTAAAGGTTCAGTAAAGTTGACTTGTGCATTTATCGGACACGGTTTGATCAGGAATACTATAAGTAAGATGATTGATTGAAGATGCATAATCGTCATGATTCTAAACATTGAAATGGCTTCATAACAGTACATACCTATAGGGTAATCAGTTGACTAGCAGAAAATCCCTTCAGGTATTTGCGCCAGTTTGATCAGGTATGTTCCCCATAAATGGTAGTCCTGCGAGACGTACTCGTTCCAGGTGAATTGTTTCAGCAACAGCTTACCAATTCCTGGGTTACCTGAGTAATATTGTACAGCGTTGCAAAATCTCTCCCAAATCAGCAGCGTATTAAATACGTTTGAAATATCACGAATGACAGGGGCATTAGTGGCGTCGATCGTTCTTAGCCCATCTACCGAAAAGGAGTCGTATAAAACGCTACTTATTTTTGACCGTATTCCGCATCCGTAACGGCCTGTAGCCACTTGACGATACCTTTTTCGGTGTTCGGAATGATATACAGGTGGGTCATTTTACTGCCGGGGCTGGCTCCGTGCCAATGAACCACATTCGGCGGACATTTCACTACGTCGCCTTTTCGAATCAGTTGCTTTGGCTCCCCTTTGATCTGGTGGTAACCGACCCCGTCCGTAACAATAAGGATCTGCCCGGCCGGGTGAGAATGCCAGTGCGAACGGGCACCCTTCTCGAAAGCAACACTGCCGGAAATAGTCGTAAAGATCGAGTCATTGGAAACTAGGCTCTTGACCCAAACCGTTCCTGTGAACGTGTCAGCAGGGCCTCTCGTCGCAGCCTGCGGACCTGTCACGGTCTGGGTAATCTGGCCCTGGGCTGTGACAGCAGATGCAAAAAAAGCGACTAGTATCAGTAGGAGCGGGAGGGCTCTACCGGCAAGCAGCGGACTGGCTACCGGACGACTGGTAAAGCCGATTGTCTTGTCATCGAATGAGTGTTTCATAATTTTTTCGTTCGTCTTTTTGTCGCTCCAATTAGAGTGTCTTCACGACCTTCGCCGGAACCCCAGCAACAACCGTATTGGGTGGTACGTCCCGACTGACAACAGCCCCAGCGGCCACCACCGCATTCTCACCCACCGTTATACCGGGTAAGATGGTAGCCCCCGCGCCAATCCAGGCATTGCGTTTGATGACAACCGGCCTGGGAATGAGTGTCTGACGATCTGTTGGGTCTAGCGGATGATTTTCGGACGTGAGATTGACTCTTGGCCCAATCTGCACGTCGTCTTCGATACGTATGCCGCCGATGTCCAGAAACGAGCAGGCATGGTTAATAAAGACGTTTTTACCCAGCTGAATAAAGCGGCCAAAGTTGGTATAAAAAGGGGGGAAAATGGCTGTCGATTCGTCTATCTCGCAGCCGATAATTTCGCTTAACTGGTTACGGACCTGGCTGACATCGGTAGCCGTGGCGTTCATCGTCACGCAAAGCCGGATAGTACGGGCCACTACGTCGGCGAACTGGCCATAGTCCGGGTCGCCCTTTCGCCAACGTTCCCCTGCTTTGAGCCGCTCAAAAAAGTCTGGACTCCTCACTACCTGGTTATTTTCTGAATTACTCATGCTGTCTGTCAATTAATATAGTACCCACCTAAGCGATCCGCTTCCCCTGGTCAACACTGTAACCCGAAATGTGGTTAGCCGTAGGTGCATTAGTACGTGGATGGCTAGGCGTCGTGACCACAATGAACGTTAGTGCGCCCACCGATTAGATAATACTGAGCCCCCCATCAACGGAGATGGGTTGTCCAATGACGTAGCTTGACGCCGGGCTGAAGAGCCATAATACAGCCTCGGCAATTTCAGATGGCTTACCCAGCCGTTTTATGGGTGCTCCTTCGGTGGCTGATTCTCGCGACAAATTGCCGGTCTCAAACATTCTATCGACAGTATTTTGGTGAACGGCTGGTTTATCGCTTTCGGGGCTATATTTTATCAGGCCAAGACTTTTGCCAAGCTACACGTCGCTGATTTCAATTCGTTGCAGCACTAATTTGTCACTATTTACTTTGCATAGTCCTGCTCACTTACCTTTTCCATCCAGGTCACGACTTCACCGTTTTGTTCTTCCTGTAGGGCAATGTGGCTCATTGCTGTAGTAGGGGATGCGCCATGCCAGTGTTTTTCGTTAGGCTCGAACCACACGACATCACCAGGGTGAATCTCCTCTATAGAACCCCCTTCGCGCTGTACCCATCCCATACCAGAAATGACCACTAAGGTTTGACCTGCTGGATGCGTGTGCCAGGCCGTTCGTGCACCCGGCTCGAAGGTTACCAAGGCGCCAGCCCCCTTTGTGGACTCTTTTTTAGCGAACAACGGGTCTATGCGAACTGCGCCTGTAAACCAAGCCTCTGGCCCAACAAGGGAGGGTTGCGATCCATTTTTACTAATTTCCATCTTGTCTTTCTAAGTAGTCTTTTGCCCGTCAGTGAGGGTAGGTAAAGCGAACACCAACTGTGTGTAAGGGGCTAAATTAGCCGCGTTCGAAGAAAGCGCAGCCATAAACGTGACGATGACTTACGCTCAAAAATCGGTTCAATTAATGCCGTTTATGGGTTGCCTGAAGATCTAAGTCAGTTTTTGCATGACTTTATCTGGGGTAATGGGCAAATCACGAACGCGCTGACCAGTGGCGTTGAAAACGGCGTTGGCCACGGATGCGGCAAAGCCGATCAGGGCAATTTCACCCATGCCTTTGGCACCCATCGGATTGATGATCGGGTCAGGCTTGTCAATCATGATCGTCTCAATGGCCGGTACGTCGGCGTGAACCGCTACGTGATAATCGGCCAGGTTGTTATTCACAAACCGACCGAAGCGATGGTCAATGATCGCTTCTTCGGTCAGAGCCATACCAATGCCACCCGCCACGCCACCAATCATCTGACTGGCCGCCGTTTTGGGTGAGACAATCCGGCCCGAATCGGCCACGCTGACGGCTTTTGTTACCCGTACTACGCCCGTTGTCGGATTAACCCGCACCTGCACAAAATGCACTGAAAATGAATACATCGAATACTTTCCCAGTTCCGGACCGCCTTTTGAGTCTGCTGTTTTGTCGATCACCGTCAAGTTGGCCGTCCGCATCAGGTCGCTCAGGGATACTTTTTTACCAGGTTCTTTTTCGACAGACAGCACGCCATCGGCCAGCGTCAATTCATCCGCCTGCCGACCCGCCAGTGGACTACCTTCTTTAATCGCCAACTCAATTAACTGTTGTTTGATCTTCGTACATACATCGTACACCGCCGACCCCACCGCCGATACAATGGCCGAACCGCCCTGCATGGGTGCTTTCGGCAGGGACGTATCACCGTAGGCCACCTTGATCCGGTTGAGCGGCACGCCCAGCACATTGTGGGCAATCATGGTCAGGGCGGTTCCGGTACCTGGACCAATGTCGGTCACGGCGCTTTGCACCGTCAGTGAGCCGTCGGCGTTGAGCAGTGCCCTGGCCGAAGCCTCCCACCGAAACGCGTTGAACGTACCGGTGCTCATGCCATAGCCAATCAGCCAGTCACCTTCGCGCTGACTCGCTGGCTCGTTCTTACGTTTGCTCCAGCCAATGGCCTCAGCTCCCCGTTGATACGCTTCTTTCAGGTTTTTACTCGAATAGGGCCGGTTATGCTCGGGGTCGGTTTCGGTATAGTTGCGCAGACGAAACTCGATGGGGTCGAGGTTCAGCTTGTGGGCCATTTCATCCATTGCCGATTCCAGCGCAAAGGCTCCTGTGGCCTCACCGGGGCCGCGCATCCAGATGGGCACGCTGCGGTCGAGCCGCACGATCCGGTAGCGGGTGCTCACATTCGGACACTCGTACATGAACTTGGTCATGTTGACGGTCGCTTCGGTGAAGTCTTCGTAACTGGCCGTTTCGGCGGTGGCTGCGTGCGCAATGCCGATCAGTTTTCCGTCCTGATCAGCACCCATGTTAATTGTTTGGACCGTGGTCGGCCGGTGACCCACTAGGGTGAACATCTGGCTCCGGTTCATCACCAGTTTCAGGGGTCGTCCCACTTTTCGGGCAATGGCTACCACCGCCGTTTCCTGCGGCCAGGTCCGTAGTCCCATCCCAAAACCGCCCCCCATGAACTCTGTGTGCACATGAATATTGGTCGGGTCCAGTTTAAAGGCTTGGGCCATGGCCTGCTGCGTGGCGTTCACACCCTGCGTTTTGGCGTATATGTTCAACGTATCCGCACTGGTCCAGTGGGCCAGAATACCGTGCAGTTCCATGGGATTGTGCACTTCTACGGGAATCGTATAATTGGCTTCCAGCGTAACCGGGGCCGTTTTGTAGCCGTCGGCGGTTCCCCGCAAGTAATTACCTCCGTCGCGGCCACCGGGTACAACAGCTTCCGACACGTGCTTTTGCAGGTCGGTGCGGGACGTTTGTTTGGTATAGGTCGCTTTGACGAGCGATGCCGCGTAGGTGGCCCGTTCGTAGGTATCCGCCACTACCATCGCGATGGGCTGGCCATCGAATAGGATTTTGGGGCTACTCAGAATGCGGTAGGTTTCTTCGGTCTTTGGTCTGGGGGGCGGCCCATCGGCCTGCCCGCCAACCGGGGCATCCCAGCCCGGAATAGGCGGCATATTCTGGTGGGTAAATACGCCCAGCACGCCCGGTGCAGCCTGTGCTTTTTTGGTATCCAGGCCAGCGATGGTTCCTTTAGCGATTTCGCTGCCGACGATGACGCAATAGGCCGTATTCGGCAACTCAAAATCAGCGAAGTACTTAGCCCCGCCGGTCACTTTCATCCGCCCATCGATTCGGTCTATCGGCGGATTTTTTGTATCTCTGGTCATGATCAGGCGGTTTTAGTAGCGGTTTTCAGGGCGTCAACGATCGAGTTAGGGGCCAGCGTCAGCTTGAAATCATTCTCGCCGTAACCTTTGGCTCCCTGCATGGCCAGCGCAGCGGCCTGTTTGAAGTTGGCTTCCGTGGCGGGCTTCCCTTTAAGAAACTCCTCAGCCGCCGTCAGTCGCCAGGGTTTATGCGCCACCCCGCCCATCGCCAGCCGAACGTCCTGGATAGTCTTACCTTTCATGTCCAGTCCGACGGCTACCGATACGAGTGCGAAGGCATACGACGTCCGATCCCGCACTTTCAGGTAATGAGAGTTGTCCATGAACCGGTTCGTTGGCAGATCCACCGACATAATCAGTTCGCCGGGTAGCAGGGTATTATCTTTTTGCGGCATATCACCTGGCAAGCGGTGGAACTCGCTGAACGGAATTTTTCGGTCGCCCTTGGGTCCTGACACATTCACCGTCGCATCCAGTGCCGCGAGTGCAATACACATATCGCTGGGGTGAACGGCAATACATTTGCTGGAAGCGCCAAAAATGGCGTGCATCCGATTGATTCCACCAATGGCTCCGCAACCGGCTGGCCCGTTGGCCTGTCCTTTGTCGGGGCCCGCCTGAACCGGGCTACGTTTGTTGCAGGGCATCGATGTATCGTAGAAGTACGCACAGCGGGTGCGTTGCATCATGTTACCGCCGACCGTTGCCATATTGCGAAGCTGGGCGGAAGCGCCTGCATTTAGCGCCTGCGATAGGAGCGGGAAATGCTTCTTCACCAGCTCGTTATCGGCTACGGTCGAGTTTTTGGCCATGGCACCGATCCGCAGATCAGTGTCCGTTTTTTCAATCGTGGCCAGGGGAAGCTTGTTGATGTCGACCAGCCGTTCGGGGATGATGACTTCACGCTTCATCAGGTCGATGAGGTTGGTGCCACCCGCCAGAAAGTAGATGCCACTTTCTTTGGTGATCGCTGAAATGGCGGCTTTGGGGGTCGTAACCCGCGTAAACTGAAATGGATTCATACCCTGGCACCTCCCTTTTTTACGTCCATAATCGCATCGACAATGTTTGCGTAGGCTCCGCAACGGCAGATATTGCCGCTCATATATTCGCGGACTTCTTCCGGCGTGTTCGCATGCCCTTCGCGAATGCACGCCACCGCCGACATGATCTGGCCGGGGGTGCAGTATCCGCACTGAAAACCGTCGTGTTTGATGAAGGCCTCCTGCATGGGGTGTAGCGAACTGTCTTTCGCCAGCCCCTCAATCGTTGTTACGGAACAGCCTTCGGTGGTCATGGCCAGGGTCAGGCATGCGTTTACCCGCGTACCGTCGACATGAACCGTGCAGGCTCCACATTGGCCGTGATCACAGCCTTTTTTGGTACCGGTCAGGTGGAGTTGCTCGCGCAGCAGATCGAGGAGCGTAACGCGGGGTTCGATACTAAGTTGCTGGGCTTTCCCATTGATGGTCAGCCGTAGAGGCATCTGCTCAAACGAAGTGGCAACTTTTTCATCTAATCCGTTGTCGACCGCGGCCACGGCGGCTGGTGGCGTCATGACCAGCGCTGCCAGCGCAGAGGACTGCTTTAGAAAAATCCGCCTGGATGATGCTACGTTATTCGGCTCGCCCTCTATGTTTTTGGTCTCATCCATATAGTTAAAGTCTTAAGGTCAGGAAATTACTGGTTTCTGCTCCGGACACCCAAAGGGAGCCGGAAACGTGTAGGCTATTGCAGGTCGTAACTTACCGTCACACTACCCGCTCCCAGGGCAGCTTCAAGTCCGGCTGGGTTATCGATCTGTCCCAGTTTGGTGTAACTATAACTTGTCGGAAATGACTTGTAAAAGAGCACCAAGGTGGAGGATCCATACAGCATTAGATCACCCGAATTAATCGTTCGGGGATTTGATGAGTTGGTAGGCAAGCTGTTGGGGAAATTGTAGAGTTTTTCGTTCCCGTTTAACTCACTCATCGAAACAGTCATGGGTAGCCTGGTTTTAAAGGCCGTGACAGTCGGATTGTCCAGCAGGGTTGCAGTGAACGTAGTAGAGCCAACCCGGATTCGAAGCTTATTGCCGATCGGTTTAGTACTCGCTGTATCTGGTTGAGTGTTGCCACTGTTTTCAGGCACAGCAGCCGAAGGAGCCCCATCGTCATCCATTTTGCACGCCATGATTCCAACAATAAAAAATAGAAGTAAGGTAAGTCGTGACCCGTTGTTTGCTTTCATACTGATTTTATTGACAACGTTGACCGTTCCGTAGTTGACCTAAAAGGATTACCTTTCAGTATACAAAGTTACCTGGAAGACATTGGCTACTTTATAGTAAAACCACAGCCTTTTTTATGAATATCGCACCTAGTGGCTGGTTAGACACTTGTACGGATTGTTCGCATTAAAAGGTTATTGCGGGTATTAAAGCTTATTTACTAATGGTTTACAGATGGATCAGGAATGGCTAATGAATAAAACATATAGGTTGAAAGTGCCAATATAATTATGAAAATACGATTGCACCAGACCAAGGCTACTCTAAGCTGCACAACCCATCCCAATAGTTTGTGAAATGCCGTCCAGAATAAGCTCTAGACATCAAACCGGTAAACTGACTTCCAGACAAGGAACTATGCACGGGAAATAAAGCAGTTATTCGGGATACCTGGTCGCATGGGCAGATGCCTGTAGGACTAGTGCCATGGATTAATTAGTTTAGGGATCAATTGATTAGTTAATTCAATCCAGCTTCAGGGTAGGCTTGATACAGGCTCGATAAGACGGGGAGAGGTACAAGCATCCAGGCCAAAACCTCGTTGACTGGTTCATAAGTCCATGCCAGGTTTTTATTTATGGCGTTTATGCTATTGTATTGGCCAGACAGTTTATTTGTCAAGCCAAAATAACGTTCGCAATTTTTGCAAAACTGGTTATGCTTATGGTCATAAAAACCAGCGACTACGCCCACTAAAGCAATATTTAGAATGAGTTGATAACTCATTTCCTCTTCCAGACTTAACTGGGGCGGTTTGGCGCTCGCGGGATACCAGACGTAGGGTCTGCTTTTAGTTAAGAAATGGCTATTCATACATTTTCGTTAGGTAGGAAGTGTCAGTAAATTAAAGTAATCAGAGTACAGTCAAATGCCCTTATCGCCGATCAATCCGATATAGTCTGCCTCCGTCCGTAATGGCATACAAAGCTCCATCCGTACCCTGGGTGACATCCCGGAAACGATGCCCCTCACCCGCCAGCAATCGTTCTTCACCAATCACCCGGTTGTTTGCGATCACTAGGCGTGCAATGTGCATTCCGCTCAGTGACCCAATGAACAGGTTGTTTTGCCACTCCGGGATTCGATTGCTGCTATAGAACGTCATCCCACTCGGGGAGATGACTGGATCCCAGTAATAAACGGGTTGCTCAAGGCCTTCCCGTTGCTGAATGCCCTCGCCCACCCGGGTTCCGCTGTATTCGATCCCATAGGTTATGATCGGCCAGCCATAATTTGCGCCAGGCTGAATGCGATTGATCTCATCGCCCCCTCTTGGACCGTGCTCACTTTCCCATAATTCACCCGTTACGGGATGAAACGCTAAGCCTTGTGGGTTACGAAGGCCAAGTGAATAAACCTCCGGGAGTGCCCCGGCTGTAGTCACCAATGGATTACCACTGGAAGCCGTTCCGTCTTTAGTAATTCGAATGATTTTACCCAGACCTGAGTTAATCGACTGTGCCTGCGGCCGGGTAACCAGATCCGAACGCTCTCCTGTACTCACCAGTAAGTTACCTGCCGGATCAATCACCAGTCGACCTCCATAATGCGCTGTTCCGCGATAGACGGGTAAGGCTCGGTAAAGGATAGTTGCGCCTTCAATTCTTGTTTCATCGGCTGATAAGGTTCCCTTGGCTACTGCCGTTACATTCCCATCAGGCCGTGCTTCAGAAAATACCCAGTAAATCATTCGATTTGTTCCAAAAGCGGGATCAACCCGGACGCCTAATAATCCGCCCTGACCCGCTGAATTAACGGCTGGAATTCCCGCGATGGGTCCACTAAGTTGACCGGCCGGGGTAGCGATGCGCATGGTGCCCGCTTTCTCGGTGATAAGTAGACGACCATCAGGGAGGCTGGTAATTCCCCAGGGACTTTGAAGTGATTCGGTTAATACGTTACTCACGAAGGGTGTAGTGGTATGAACTCCCCTGATTCTGGTTTGGCCCGAAAAGGCCGGGCGATACGTTGAATTTGCCGGGTTGGTTTCAACCGCTGAAGAGTCGGTAGATTCGGTCGAGGAATTTGAGTTATCGGCCACGTTGGGAGAGCAGGAAGTAATCCCAAACCAAACGCTGGCAATGATCATTAGAACGTGATTTTTCATTCTTCGTTGAGCGTTAATGTGTAGTAAAATGAACCATAGTCGTATCGAAAAGGATTAAGCCAATCATTTCTGGCAAAAAATGGCTACTCGGCGTTTTCGCTTTCTTAGTTATTCGAATTTGATAGAACGCTGATCTGGCCAAGGTAAAAAGAGTCGTTTCCAAAAATGAGCCGATGGCAGTATCCTAGTCCGTATACACAGGCGGGACTAGCCGCTCTGATGAGATGTTCGCCATCGGAAAGCAATCCAATTGATAGATGTGCTGTGCAAAATCAAATTGGATGGGTAACCACGTTGACAGTACCTGCGCTTGTTGTTGACTGATCAAATGGGAATCATAGAGCGGTACTTCATTGGTAGAAAGGGCAAACACCCATTGAAGGTCAGGGTAGGGGACCGGGGCGGCCGCTACTTCCCCCAATAAGATATTTGTATCTTTACAATACCAGCTTATGACATAGTGGACGCCCATAACGATTTAGTAAAACGCATGAATAGTCTTTTTAAGCACGTAGTCTCGTATTCTTGTTTTCTTATGCACAGAACATGATCATGTTTGTTCGCGTAGGTGCGCCCGTGTTACCGGAAGTTCAGCAGGTTAAACAAAAGTCCCTAACGATACCGATGAGTCTCGTTCATGAATAGGACCTACTTTCTCTTTCAGAAAACCACCTGTTCGCTGGCTGAAAAAAGCTTTAATTTCAGCCAGAATTGATAAAGCAATTTCATCCGGGGTTTCGGCCCCAAGGTCTAAGCCGATCGGCGAATGAACCCGATCCAAGTCCTGCTGTAAAAAATGGTTACCCGTTTTTATCCACTCGATTTGCATTTTTTCATACCGTTTGCGGGGGCCTAAAACACCTACATAGGGTACGTTGGTGGCCAACAAGTGGGTTAGCACAGCGTGGTCATATTTGTAATTATGGGACATTAGCACGGCTGCTGTTCGGTCCGTAATCGAAATTTTCTGGGTCACCGACTGTGCATCTGCATAGAGCATACAAGTGGCCTGCGGAAACCGCTTAGGCGACAGGTGCGCAATACAATCCTCCGTTACGGTCACCTGCCAGCCGATTTCGGTGGCTAACCTGGTTAGTGGGATTGTATCATAGCCAGCCCCAAAAATGATTAGTTCGATCCCTGGATCAATCCGCTCGATGAATACGTCCACCAAACCATCTTCCAGCGGATACGTGATCGTCAAGGGTTTGCCTAGGTTCCTGACTACTTCTATGTCCAGTTGAAGCCAGCCTGGTATGTCTTCCGCCGGATTACCCGTGCTGACAAACCGGTTTCCTGCCGATAGCCTTGTAGCCGGGTCAGCTCGGTAAACTGTAGCGATCACGCGTTGATCCCGCCGTTGGACAAAGTCTCGTAACAGGGCAATGGGGTTGGTCGCATCTGTGGGATCAATTGGTTCGATGAACACATCAATTATGCCATTGCAACCCAGTCCAACGCCTAAGCTGTTCGCATCATCATCCATCGTGTCGTAGCGAACCACCATCGGTTTACCATCCAGCATGACCTGACGAGCTTTTCGCAGGGCATCCCCTTCCAGACAACCCCCACTGATGGCCCCTTCCCAACGGCCATCGTCGCTGATAAGCATCCTGGCACCGGGTCGACGATACGCCGAGCCTTCTACGTACACAACGGTTGCCAGCGCCAGCTTTCGCCGGGACAAGTCGGTTTGGTCGTAGATATGGAGTATGCGTTGAATCTCTTTCATGGTTACTAGTGTTTCCGACGAACTTGCGTTAACAAACGGCTAACTCCTGGCTCAAGGACCCGTATTTCTAAACGGTTCAATACTGTTTCAGGCTGAGAGAAATGATGTATAGAGTAAATGGTTTGCTCGTACCATCAACTCATCAACGTGACCCCATTTACCGCAGGTATAGCGACCTTAAGCAGTAAAGCGTGTGAACAAATGCAAGCAAACATGTAGTATTACCTTGGCAAAATAACCTGAAATTCAATAAAGATTTTATAGTAAAATCACAGCCTTTTTTATGAATACCGCATTACTTACAAGAAAATAAATTGAGCAACAATTTTGTAATTAATTTTATAATTTTCCGTTAACTACTGATAATCAATATATATCAATTAATTATAATCAATAATGCAGATTAAATGTGATTAATCTAATCTGAAAATCATAACTTGCAATTATGAAAATGCGACGTGACACCCAGCCTATCACGATGGTCTATGATAATCCATCTGAGCTACCCCCCGGCACCACCCCAGTAAGCCGTCTTTACTACGAGGACTGGAATATCAAGATCGTTGATCGGGAGAAAAGCGGTTGTGATAACTACCTGTCACCGAACCGTCGGGATTTTTATAAAATCATGCTCATGACCAGCGGCACGGGTTGCCAAACCGTAGGGAAGGACAACTACCTAATTGATGAACGAACCATTTTATTCCTGCATCCCAACGAGATTGTGTGCTGGCGTAATGCCCCCGAAACCGTAGGCGGTGGTATCTTCTGCATGTTCAAAAAACGGTATCTGGATCAGCATCCTTCCCTAAAGCTGGTCATTGACCGATACCGGTTTTTTACCGAGAAAAAGATACTACGTCTTTCCGAAGAATCTACCCAAATGATTCACCAGTTACTCACCCAGATGAAGGCTGAAGCGGCCTCAGGTGGGGAGTTGGCCGAGGAAGCCTTGCAGGCTTATGTTCAACTGGTTCTGATTGAAAGCCTGAAAGGAACAAATTATACGTCAACCGGTTCGATTTCTCATGAATACCGGCATGTTTATAATTTCTTCGAATTGCTGGAGAAGGAAACGAATCTGGCCAACCTGGACAATCCCATCCGGATACGGACGGCTCAGGAGTATGCGCAGAAACTGAACCTGAACCCTAGTTATCTGAACGGGTTAATAAAAAAGCATATCGGTCAGCCCATCAGTACGCTCATCAAAAATCGCCTGATCGAAGAAAGTAAAGCGCTGCTGATTCAGACCGATTGGAGTTTGCAGCAGATCAGCCAGATTATTGGCTTTGCGGATCAGCCTAATTTCAGCCAGTTCTTTAAAAAATATGTGGGGATAACGCCCAACGAATTCCGGCGTTCACCCATATCGCCAGCGTACGAGGATTGACTCTGCAATGTGAAGAATAAGCAGTACCGATCAACAAAACTACCCAATATCGGCACTAATGGATTGGGCATAAAGCCGCCCGGTTAGAAAAAATGCGGTGGTCAAAAGCCACCCTCCCAGAAACGTATTCCTCATAGATATGTATATTCGACTATAGTTTCCCAAGTGATCGCCACATAGCCAGCTCCTGACTAAATCGGTTGTCAATAATCTCGCAGGTGGCATCGATACGCATGGTGGGGCGAGTTTTTAGGTTGTAGGCTGGCCACGCAGGAACGTCTTTGGCGGCTGGTTTACCCGTCCGGGCAAAAGTAGTCCAGAGTTCGGCGAAGTGACGGGAAGCCGTAAATCGTTCGGGCCGGTTACCGCCGAAGAAACTCTCTTTGGGAGCCGAACCATCGCGGGGGGGCAGCTCATTGTTGAATTTAAACGAAATGTCCATCGCGTGGGGTGTACCCATTGGATAATCCGTTCCCGGAATTTTCTTTTCGGACTTGTAGCCGAAATTATACAGATAGACAGGTGCCCCGCCCTGCTTGACTTTTTTCTCGGCAATGTCTACCGAGCCCAGCCCCATCATGGTGATCGACGAGATGGCGACAAAAATATCCGCGGCCGACGCATTCGGGTTTGCTTTCCGGTACGTCTCAACAATTTTACCGGCTTCGGTTCCGTATTGCGCTTCCAGTTTTTTGGGTAAACTATCGAAGTCCAGTTTGGCAAACTCGGTGTCTTTACGTTCCCACGTAAAGAAGGTGTACTCATCCTCGTTCCAACCGACCAGCAGGGGTTTGTTGCGGGAGATAGCCGGTGCCGTCGGATCGAACGGATGATGAGGCAGCACCACGCCATCGACCACCGGCCCAAAGCCCCCGTAGTTGCGACGAATCATGCCCTGATTGCGATTCTTCTCCTGAAACGGCGGCACAAACGGCAGCTTATTCTGCATCGCCAGCAGATCAGCCGCGGGCACGTCCAGGAGTTTTCTCCAGTCTTTGGGAGCGATGTTCAATTCTTTGAGCAGCATGGCCGTTGTTTCAGCGGCTACTTCTTTGGGTGTCATGCGAACCCCCGGTCCGCTTTCAATCGAGGCTTTGTTGAAGTAGGGAGCCGCATCGGGCATTGCGTACAGACAGGAGGTTTTAGCTCCCCCGCCCGATTCGCCCCAGATCATTACGTTGGCCGGATCGCCCCCAAACTGCGCAATATTGTCATGTACCCATTTAAGCCCCAACGTAATATCCAGCATGCCCATATTGCCTGATCCAGCATAGTCTGAACCAGCCAGTTCGTCCAGATACAGAAAGCCTAAGAGTCCCAGCCGGTGATTGGTTTCCACCACGACTACGTCGAAGTTACGGGCCAGGTTCGAGCCATCCTGCCCAGCCGCTGCCCCGGAACCGCCCACAAAGCCACCGCCGTGGCTGTAGAACATCACCGGGCGTTTGCGATTATCGCTGGCCGGTGTCCACACGTTCAGGAACAGGCAGTCTTCCGCCGGAGCCGGTTCGTTGTGCCGGGGTGGTTGAATGGCCGGAGCCCCGAACTGAAGCGCGTCCCGCACGCCCTTCCAGGGTTCGAGCGGAGCGGGCCGTCGAAAGCGCCGGTCGCCGGAAACTCGCCCCCCGTAGGGGATACCCTTGAAGATCGTTACACCTTCCGCTCGTGCCCCCCTAAGGCGCCCATGAGTAGTTGCTACCTCGACGAAGTCATCGGCCTTACCAACGCTTGAGAACCCATATCGAGGGGTGGCCAGGGCGGCCGTAGCCAGGGTTATACGGGTCAAAAAATCGCGTCGGTGCAGACTGTTCATCGGGTTAGTGGTTTAGGCGTTTAGGTTTGTGTTTATAAAAAAATATCTCTCTTGAATTTCTTTGCTTCTGGTTTCTTACGTAGTGATCGGAAAACCGACAGTTGTTTTGTTTCGGTAATTACCCCTAAGCCCCTTAAGGGGCTTAGGCTGCGAATAGTCGAGCCAAGCCTTGGGGGTAGTAGACTATAGGAACCCTTAGATTACCCATTGATGCTAAGCTTATCGATCAGCTTATCGAGGGTGATGGGGTACTCGCGAACCCGGATGCCCGTGGCATTATAAACGGCATTGGCAACGGCTGCGGCCACACCTACCAGCCCCAACTCACCAATCCCTTTAGCCTTCATGGGCGACATGGTGGGGTCAACATCGTCGAGCAAAATAACCTCCTGATGCGGAATGTCGGCGTGCACAGGCACTTCATAACCCGCCAGATCATGGTTGACAAAGAAGCCAACCTGCTTATCCACCACCAGTTCTTCCATCAGGGCAGCGCCCACGCCCATCGTCATGGCCCCGATGACCTGACTACGGGCCGCTTTTGGATTCAGAATACGCCCGGCATTGCAAACGGCCAGCATGCGCCGGACGCGGATCTCCCCGGTATAGCGGTTTACGCCCACTTCTACAAAATGAGCGCCGAAGGTATCCTGCGCGTACTCCCTGGAAAGGGTTCCATAGGTCATTTCATCCGTAACAACCAGGTCCGAGGCTTTGGCTGCGTCGCCCAGCGGATAGCTACGGTTGCCCGCTCGAACCTGTCCACCCACAAACTCCACCCCTTCGGCACTGATACCCAATGATTTTGTTACGGCTTCGCGCAGCTTGATGCAGGCGGCATAGACGCCCGACGTAGCGGAGGCCGCGCCCCACTGTCCACCGGAGCCGGGTGATTCGGGAAATGTCGAATCGCCCAGTTTGACCACCACTTTATCCAACGTAACCCCCATCATCTCGGCCGCTGTTTGCCCAATAATGGTGTAACTACCAGTTCCGATATCGGTCATGTCGGTTTCGACCGTCACGATGCCTTCCCTGCTCAGCCGTACTCGAGCTGCCGATTTCATGACGGGTGCCCCCCGGATGGCCGACGCCACGCCCATCCCGATGAGCCATTGACCCTCCCGAACAGTGCCGGGCTTGGCCTGTCGCTTGTTCCAGCCAAATTGATCCGACCCGGTTTTCAGGCACTCGACCAGTTTACGGGACGAAAATTTGCGGCCTGGTTTTTCGGGGTCCTCCTGCGTGTCGTTTTTGATGCGGAAGGACACTGGGTCCATCTTCAGTTTTTCAGCCATCTCATCCATGGCGATTTCCAGCGCCATCATGCCCGTCGCTTCCCCCGGTGCCCGCATGGCATTCCCCTCGGCCAGATCGAGCACCGCCAGCCGCAACTGCGTAAACCGATTGGCACCCGCATATAGCAGTCGGGTCGAGGCCGTGGCGGAATCGACTCCTCCGCCGGGCAAATTACCCGACCAGCTTTCGTGTCCAATGGCCGTAATGGTTCCGTCGGGGGTGGCCCCAATGCGGATGCGTTGGATCGTGGCGGGACGGTGGGTCGTATTATTGGCAATCAACGGCCGGGGCAGGGTTACTTTCACCGGTCGACCCGCAGCACGGGCCGCTAATGAAGCCGCAATGATGTCGGACAGGACAGTTCCTTTACCGCCGAAGCCGCCACCGATAAAGGCCGATATAAGCCGGATATTTTCTTTCGGGATACCCAGCACCGTCGCTATGTCCCGAACGCCCCAGTTGATCTGTTGAATGGAGGCCCAGCACGTCAGTTTATCCCCGTCCCATTTGGCGATGGTCGCGTGAGGCTCCATCATGGCGTGGGTCTGGTCGGGGGTGGTGTAGGTTTCGTCCAGTTTGAGGGGGGCCGATGCGAACGCCCCCTCGAAATCTCCGACGTTCGTTTGCGCGGGTGGACTAAACCGACCCGGCTTCGGAGCGAATGCCGAATCTTTGGCTGCTGCTAGGTCGAAAGCGCCTTTGGTTTTAATATAGCTTACTTTTAGGAGCGAAGCTGCCGCTCGGGCCTGCTCGAAGGTCTCGGCCACCACCACGGCGACCGCCTGGTGATAATGGTCAATCTCCGGCCCGGCCAGCAGCCGGTCAACGTAAAATTGACCCGGCTTGAGCGGCCCGGCGCTTGCCGCTGTCACGATCGCCAGTACACCGGGCGCGGCTTTAGCCTTTGACTGATCGATGGCCTTGATGCGTCCTTTGGCGATGGCCGCACCCACCACGTACCCATACGCGGGATTGGACACGGCCTCCTTGTATTCGTAGGCGTATGTAGCCGTTCCCGTTGTTTTCAGGGGGCCTTCGATGCGGTCGGTTGGTTTGCCAATGACCTTGAGCTGGTCGATTGGATTGGTTTTGGCAGGCGTTTCAAATTTCATGTCAGTGGTTGGCTTCGTCTAAAACGGCCGCCAGGGTACGTTCGACCAGGGCTAGCTTATATTCGTTTTCCTTCGTGGGTCGGGCTCCTTTCAGCAGTTGGGTGGTAAACGCCTTCACCCCGGATGGCAGTAGTGCTTCGGCCGACTCAATCCGCCAGGGTCGGGGGGCTATCCCCCCAACAGCCACCCGGCCCGTACCATCTTTCTGGAGAATTGCCCCCACCGAAACCAGCGCAAAGGCGTAGGAGCTACGGTCACGTACCTTATGGTAGATATGCACCCCACCCACAGGTGGGGGCAGGACGACACTGGTAATCAGTTCGTTTTTCTCCAGTGTCGTCTCCAGGTGCGGAGTCTGGCCCGGCAGGCGATAAAGCTGGTCCAGCGAAAGGGTGCGTTTGGCATCATTAGCCTTTACCGTTTCGACGCACGCATCGAGGGCACGCATCGCCACAGCCATATCACCCGGATAGGTGGCAATGCACGAAGTACTGGTACCAATGATGCCCAACTGCCTACTAAAGCCAGCGATGGCCGCGCAGCCGCTGCCGGGCACGCGCTTATTGCAAAGCTGGTTAGTATCGTAAAAATAGGGGCAGCGGGTTCGTTGTAACAGATTACCGGCCATGGTGGCCTTGTTGCGTAACTGCCCTGATGCGCCCGCCAGCAGGGCTCTGGCCAGCAGCCCATAATCCCGACGGACGATGGGGTGAGCCGCTAAATCCGTATTACTCACCAGCGCCCCGATGCGCAGACCGCCAGCCGGAGTTGATTCGATCTTGTTGAGGCCAATTTTGCCAATATCGATGATATGCGTGGGCGCTTCGATTTCCAGTTTCATCAGATCGAGCAGATTGGTGCCTCCCGCCAGGAATTTAGCCCCGGGTGTTCGAGCCGCAGCTGCCGCGGCTTCAACGGGCGTCTGCACACGTTCGTAGGTGAATGTTTTCATAAGCCTTTGTTGATTGAGTGTCGGCTACGGATAAATGAGGATTGGGAATGAGCCGGTGATTTACGCTTGCCTTTCGGCCACCTCATTCATCGCTTCGGCAATATTGGAGTAAGCCCCGCAGCGGCAGATGTTGCCACTCATCCGTTCGCGCAGTTCTATGTTGGTGACCTGTGGTGTATCCAACAGACTGGCACTCACGTGACTGGGAATACCAGCCTTAATCTCGCCCAGAACGGCCACCGCCGAGCAAATCTGCCCTGGTGTGCAATAGCCGCACTGGTAGCCATCGTGCTTGATGAAGGCTTCCTGCATGGGGTGGAGCTTGTCGGGTGTACCCAGCCCCTCAATGGTGGTGATGGTATCGCCCTGATGCTGCAAGGCCAGTGACAGGCAGGAATTGATCCGCTGGTTATTAACCAGTACTGTACACGCGCCACATTGTCCGTGATCGCAGCCTTTTTTGGTGCCTGTCAGGTTGAGGTGTTCCCGCAGGGCGTCGATCAGGGTTGTGCGGGTGTCCATTTCCAGGTTGTGAGATTTACCGTTCACCGTAAACGACACCTTCGCCAGCGACAGGGGAACGGAATGGGGAGCGGCCTGCGTACCCGTGACATTCGCCAGGGTAATAGCGGCAATCGCAGCGGTCGTTCCAACAATCATTTCCCGCCGACTAATCGTCGACTCGTTTGACTCTTCCATCATATTGCCGTTTAATGGGATTAATCGGTATTTGTACGTTTAGACAAACTAAATCCTCTTGGGGAGGGTACTAAACACAAAGCTCGGCACTTTACAAGGTGAAACTTATACTAAAACCATTGCTTATTTTATGAAAACCATAGATTAGTATAATACTCTCCAAAACCTGGACAGGTAGGATAACTTGAAACAGTTAACTTCATACCTACAAAATGTCCAACAATGGCCAATCCCGTCCGGCGCATCCACGATGCCCATTTCAAGACCAAAGTCGTCCTCGAAGCTTTCAAAGGACACAAGACACTTGCCCAACTCAGCAGCGAGTTTGGCATCCACGCCCAAATGATCACCGACTGGAAACGGCAGGCTCTCGACGGGATGCCCTCTCTGTTCGAGATAACACCCAGCAAGCCAACCCTATCGGTCGAGCAACGAGAACAAATCGAAGCGCCTTTATTTCAACAAATTGGTCAGTTGAAGGTCGAAAACAACTTCCTCAAAAAAAAAATTACGGACGAGCTAAAAACCGATCTGCGGTCGCTGATCGACCCTACCCATACCCGCCTGTCGGTTAACCAACAGTGCGCTCTGCTAGGGTTAGCCCGCTCGACGTATTACTATCAGCCTTTAGGCGAATCAGCTCAGAACCTGGCCTTGATGGAGCAGATTGACCGCTTGTTTACGGCTCGGCCCGAGTTGGGTGTAGAGCGGATGTGTCAGGAACTGACCAGTCCAGAGCAACCGATCAATGTCAAGCGCGTGCGTCGGCTGATGCGGCTAATGGGTCTGGAGGCCGTTGGCCCCAAACCCAACCTCTCCAAAGCCCAGCCCGGCCACACCATCTACCCTTACCTGCTACGAGGGGTGGCGATTGAGCGGTCCAATCAGGTGTGGTCCACTGACATTACATATGTACCGATGGCGAATGGTTTTTTGTATCTATGTGCCATTATTGACTGGTTCAGTCGATTCATTTTGAGTTGGCGGTTAAGTAACACCCTGCTAGCCGACTTTTGTGTGGATGCTCTGGAAGAATCGTTAAACAAATGGGGTAAGCCCGAAATATTCAACACGGATCAGGACAGCCAATTTACCAGTAACAACTTCCTTAATCCACTGATTAGCAGCGAAGTTGCTATTAGCATGGACTCAAAAGGCCGTGCTTTGGACAATATTTTCATTGAGCGATTTTGGCGAACCATCAAATACGAACATCTTTACTTAACCTCTTATCAGGATGGTCGTAGATTGTATCAGGGGCTGAATACATATTTTCGGTTCTACAACCAAGAACGCAAACACCAATCGTTAGGTTATCAGACACCTGCGGAGTGGTACGAAAGGGGAAGAGGAAACGGAAAAGTACAACTATTGTCACCTACACCATCAAGCCTTATTTAGTCAAAAACCTGTCCAACATTTGGGGCTCTTACGCACTTTGTGTGGTTAAGTTTATGATCTGATTTTTAGCTTTTGGTGTTCTTTTCAAATGAGCACTCAG
>NZ_BAAHBF010000013.1:0-61614 GCF_054776875.1 Spirosoma daeguense | reverse complement strand
CTCCAAAACCACTGAGGTTGATTAATCCCACAAACCTAGAAAAATACAACGCCCTCCACAACTTTATGAATTGATCCGTTAAGATAAACTCAGGTAAGAGGTATTCGACTAAGGGCAAAAAACTTTCCAAAACGAGCTAGACTTGGGTGAAGCCACAAACCTAGAAAAATACAACCCCCTCCACAACTTTATGAATTGATCCCCCACAACTTAACGAATTGCCCCATTTTTTCTAAAAAAATAGCCTCTAATTCGCTGTGGATTAGAGGCTATTTTTTTTGTTGGCGGTCCGGACGGGGCTCGAACCCGCGACCCCCTGCGTGACAGGCAGGTATTCTAACCAACTGAACTACCGAACCAACTATGATTTAGAACTATTTAGCTAGTGCCGTTGTCCTTAATCGTGGCACAAAAGTAGGCGTTTGATCTATTCAACGCAAGCTTATGGTGAAAAAAAAATGGACTTATAGTGACTCAATTATGCTGTCTGCTGTAAATCAGTAAGTTCGAATTGAAAATATTTTTTTTAGTACAAACATTTTTTCCTGAATGGAAATGGATAAAGGATACGATCGCTAAAAAAAACAGTTTTTGTAAACCTTTGGCCAATAATTTGCAGTTATCATTCTATTAGTACCACCAGGCACGCTATTATGAAACGAGTATTACGAACGCTCCGCTGGATTTTACTAGCCATACTGTTATTGGCAGTCGGAACGCTGGTGGTAGCCTGGTTTATCGATAGTCGTCAGACAGATGAGCAGCTAACGGAGGAGTTTAGCACACTGCGGGTTCGGCCAGTAGTGCACTACTATCGGATCGGTACGTCGAACAGTGCTTCGGAGGAATGCCCGAATCCACGAACGATTCGGTTTATCGAGACGCCCCGTCAGCCGGGCGACTCAACACTGCCCGTTGTTCTTTTTGTTCATGGTGCCCCTAGCTCACTGTCTTTTTTTAAGGAGTTCTTTAAGGATACAACACTGCTAAACCGTGCTCAGCTGGTTGCTGTGGATCGGCCAGGGTATGGCTATTCTGACTTTGGTTGTGTTGAAACATCCATTATTAAACAGGCGGAGCTTTTACAGCCACTCATTGAGCGGTACAAAAAAGCACCGTATCTAATGGTGGTTGGTTCGTCGTATGGTGGGTCTGTTTCGGCTCGATTGGCGATGAACAATCCCGAACGTATTAACCACGTTGTTTTTGTATCATCAGCGCTTGGGCCAGGGCTTGAACGGACATATCCAATCAGTTATTTTGCCGATAGTCCGCTTATTCGGTGGGGAGTGCCACCTTTACTACGTCTGGCGAATGACGAAAAACTGGCGCATCGGCAAGCATTAGAAGCTATGCTGCCTGACTGGCCCAAAATTCGCGCAAATATTACGATGCTTCATGGACAGCGTGACGATCTGGTGTACCCGACAAACGTTACGTTCGCTCAGCATCATCTGATCAATGCGCAAGTGAAACAATTTTTACTGCCCGAAAATCGACACGATATTGTATTCAATAAGCGTGAATACATGACTCAAATTATTCTTGATATTCTTACCCGTCGCGACGTCAAAGAAACCGTGCAAACGAAATCAATGGCAGTCAAATAAGGGAAGTTAAAGGGTTGTAAAGTTGTAGGGTTATAAAGTTTTACGGTATGGATAGCCAACTTTATAACCCTACAACTTTACAACCCTTTAACTTCTCCATCACACCGTTATCTCAATCCGGTTTTGTTCAGGGTCAAGTACTATGCTTTCGTAGTATCCATCTCCGGTTCTTCGAGGTTCGCCTATTACAACGTATCCTTCGCTACGTAGCTGATTTGTTAGGTGGTTTACCTTGTCTTCACTACCAACTGAAATAGCCAAGTGCGTTAAGCCTATATATTGCGTAAGTCCCGAATTTGCCTGGTCAATGATGCCGGGCATTTGCATTAATTCCAGACGAGGTCCACCCTTTGAGAAACTGAGAAAATAAGAAGAAAACTCTTTGTGAGTATTTATGTATTTGTTGTTGGAGGTAGCGCCAAAATAGGTTTGGTAAAATGTACGCATTTGCTCAAGATTTCGTACCCAAATGGCTATATGTTCGATTCGCATATTATTTGATTTACTCAGCTTGGAGGGTGAATTTTTGAGTCAGGTTTTGGGGTCATTGTAAATGCTACGTCTTTACAATACCAGCGCAGGCATCCAGAAAACGCCATCCCCCAGCCAACGGTACCGCTCGTTTTTAAGAAAATAGTTCGGATACCGCTGAATGCCATACAAGGTTAAACTCATAATAGCGAGCATGAGTGCAGAACGTTGTGCAAAACGATCGGTAGTACGAAAGCAAAGCGTTAACCCTGTTGCAATGACTAAAAACGTGAGCCAGCGAAGTATAGTGTCGCAGCGTTCAAGACCGATAAACGTAGCAAGTGAAAATAATGACTGGGATGGACTTTCGCGTTGTTCCATTACAGCAAACAGTAGTAGGTTCTGAAACGCAATGCCTATAAACATCAGCCATTCGGCAATTTCAATGCCACTAACAACAGGACGCTGGACCCAAACACTTCCCCAGACACCAGTAGCGTATAAAAGTGCAACCAGTGGTTCTTTCAATAATAAGGCCGGATGACGGGCTGGAAGCCGAAAAACTGCGCCGACATAGGCTGCACAAATACCACCAAGTACAATTCCGAACTTAACAACACTACTGGGTAGAAAAAACGTAAGAATACCCGCTACTACTGTGGCTCCAATAACCACACGCCAGAGCAACGGCTCATAGTTATGATGAAAACGATGACGAGGTGTTAAGGGCTGTTTGCTGGAATTACTGCCGAAACGTTGTACATCCAACAGCCGATCGACCGTGTAAATGATAAAAATAGCCAATGCCAGCACAACAGGAGTTGCCCAGTGGATAGGTGTTACGTCGGAAAGCCTTGCAGCCATTCGATTCGACAGTACAGCGCCGATAACAACAGGAAGGCTCAGGTAGTAAAGAGGGCGTAAATAAGTAAGCAAGGCGACACGTACGGTTGGTATATAAAGGTATTTAATACGTAGTATTGACCGGAACAGGCGGTGCCAGCCAAGGCTCCTGACGCTGAATTACGTCGATCGGCTGACCAACACGTAGCGTTCCTAGAGTCGAATTTCCAACTCCCTGCGCCAGTACGTTTTGCCCGAACAGAATTTTAGCGTTCCATTGCCGATAGGTTTTTAGCGTACGTAATGGTTCTTTCCCAGGTTTAGCAGTTTCAGGATCAATGGTCGTTAGTACGCAGCGGGCGCAGGGTTTTACGCCGTAAAAATCGAGTTCACCCACGCGAAAATGTTGCCAGCCATCTTCTTCGTAAGGCAGACTATCGTTCACGACAATATTGGGCCGGAAACGTTTCATTTCAATAGGTTCGGCAAGGCGCTGATTTAAATGGTTGAGCGATGACTGACCAATGAGCAAATACGGATATCCATCAGCAAAACTAACAGCATCATTGTTGCGTGCGTATTTAGAATCAACGCTGCGATACGTAGTATCGGGCATATGTACTAACCGACAGGGCTTTCCAAGTATGTCCGAAAACCAGGCGTCGGCTTCTGCACTAACCGTTTGAGCAGGCACATCTTTGCTATCCCAAATGTTAACTAGCATCGTTTCCTGAACTTCGGAAGACGTAGCAACAGCGGGGGGTAAAGGCAGATTTAATACGTTGTCGGGGTTATGCCGGTGCCAGACACGTAGTATGTTATCGTTAATTGCTACGTCGATGAGTGCCATCTGGTGATTAGTCCGTTGGGTCATAAACTCACCCTCGGGCGATACAAGCATAAACCGACGATCATAGCGAAATCCTTTCGGCTCAACAACCACCTCCGAAACGGAGATGCCTCCAAGCGATTTGATTGGGTAGATATATAATTCGGAAATAGTCATCATGGTCGTGAATGGGCGACAACGTAAAAAATGATTTGGCTTAAAAACTCATTCTAGGTAACGGACTGACGGTTTGGTCAGTAAAATCGCCCTGCTCGTATTTAAATTGGGCGGCCATGGCAATCATGGCTGCATTGTCGGTACAATATTCAAATTTGGGAATAAATACGTTCCATCCCTGTTCGTCTCCCAACGCAAGGAGCGCGCTACGTAGTCCGCTGTTCGCCGATACGCCCCCTGCAATAGCAATATCACGAATTCCAGTTTCGCGGGCCGCTCGTTTGAGTTTCGTAAGTAACATCTGTACCAGCGTATGCTGAATGCTCGCGCAAATGTCGGCCAGGTTTTCCTGAATAAAATCAGGATTTGTTTTTGTGTTATCGCGGAGGAAATATAGGATTGCGGTTTTTATGCCGCTAAACGAAAAGTCCAGATTCGGCATTTCACCCATCGGAAACCGAAATGCCTTCGGATTACCTTCTTTGGCGTATTTATCGATGAGTGGGCCGCCGGGGTAGGGCAGCCCCAGCAATTTAGCCGATTTATCAAACGCTTCACCGACCGCATCGTCCTGAGTCTGTCCAATAACAGTCATACGTAACGGATCATCGACTCGCACAAGTTGGGTATGACCACCGCTAACCGTAAGACACAGAAACGGGAACGTGGGCGCAGGGCTTTCGAGGAAGTGCGCCAATACGTGTGCCTGCATGTGATTTACCTCGATAAGCGGAATATTCAACCCTAATGCCAGTGCTTTGGCAAACGATGCGCCGACCAATAAAGAGCCTAATAAACCGGGGCCACGGGTAAAAGCAACGGCATTTACATCGTTTTTCGATAGTTTTGCGTCTTGTAAAGCGCGCTCAACTACGGGTAAAATATGCTGTTGATGGGCACGCGAAGCTAATTCGGGTACTACGCCCCCGTATTTTTCGTGAATTAACTGAGTGGCAATTATGTTCGACCGAATATGGCCGTCGGCTAAAACTGCCGCCGACGTTTCGTCGCAGGATGATTCGATGGCTAAAATATTCACTCTACAAAACTAATGAATTACAAGGTAGTTTGGTTTCTGTAGAGTGGTTTGAAGGTGGTTGGTGCTACGTTCATTGGTCTAAAACAAAGGTAGCATTGGCAGCAAAAAATGATTTTCGAAAAAACAATGAAAGTGATTACTAAACCGTTTCCTCAGTTAGTGATCCAAGTGAATATTTTTTAGGTTAATCGTTGTATATTAGGCATTTCCGTGCTGAATGCGTCAGTTTTTCGCCATATTCCTTAAAACGCTGCTCTACGTTGTACTGACGGTACTGGGCTTGTCGCTGGGCATACTGATAAGCTTGCAGATGCCAGCTGTGCAGACCAAACTAGCGCAGAAAGCCGCCGGTTGGCTCTCCGAAAAGCTTCGTTTTCCGGTTGATATTGAGGCCGTATCGATTAAGTGGTTCGATTCGCTGACGTTAACGAATCTGACCATCAAAGACCTTCAGAATCGGCCAATGATCCTTGTCGGACGGCTCGATGCCAATTATGACCTGCGTAATCTAATCGATTCGTCGGCGCACAATATCCATCTGGACGAAGTGGTTTTGTACCAACCGGATGTTCGGATGATAAAAAATCCAAAAAACGGCGATACGAATCTTGATGATTTCATCGCCCGTATCGAAGAGCTTACATCCGATCCAACCAAACCGAGCATTCCCAATCAGAACGTACCGTTTACGGTGTCGCATATTCATCTGGTCGAAGGTAAATACACCCTTGAAGACCCGCGTGAACCCTTAATGAATGATCGGAATAGCTTTGATTACAACCATTTTACGTTTCAGAATCTTAATGCCGAAGTTCACGATTTTCTGGTTCTGGGCGATACCATAGCCTTCAATGCCAGTGGATTATCGGGCATTGATCGTGGCTCACAGCTGAAAATTAAGCGACTCGATACCAAGTTCTTATACTGCAATACAAAGCTCGAACTGGGCCGTCTATATGCTCATATCGGTAACTCCATTATACGTAACGAACTGACGTTTCTGTACGACAAACCGTCGGCATTTGGCGATTTTAACAGCCGGGTGCTGATGCAGGCGCGTTTCCGGGATAGCGAAGTGCAGTCGAAAGATCTGGGCTACTTTTCGGAATACCTGCGTGGCCTCAACGAAACCTGGTTGCTGAGTGGGTATTTTACGGGAACGGTTGAGGATTTCCGGCTTCGTAATATGGATTTGCGGTTTGGTCCGCAGGGACGTAGTCAGTTGTCGGGTGAAGTGGCCTGGAAAGGATTACCCGATATGGACCATACAACAGTCGACTTTGCTTTCACACCGTCGGTAGTTAATATGGCCGATATCCGGCAGTATTATCCGGATTCATCGTTTAACCAAACCGTTCAGAAACTGGGTATCGCTACCTTCAATGCTACGTTCACCGGGGCCTTCGATAATTTTAAAACGAAAGGTACTTTTCAAACGGCTATTGGGAACGTAACGGGTGATCTGGCGTTGAAACTGGCTGATAATGGTGACCAGACAACGTACAACGCAAATCTGAAAGCCGATAACCTTGAGCTAGGGCAACTGATTAATGACCCGGACCAATTTGGAAAGATAAATGGTGAAGGGCGCGTAGTAGGGCAGGGTACTAATCTGGAGCGTGCCGCTATTGACCTCAATGGGAAGTTCAGTAAGTTTGGCTGGCAAGGTTATGAATATCGGAACGTAGCGGCAAACGGAAATCTACAAAAAGCCCTTTTCGTAGGCTCACTCAATATTGATGATCCAAATGTTGCGTTTAGTCTTGATGGTGAATTTAACCTGAGTGGCCCTCGTAAGCACTACGATCTTCGCGGAACGGTACAACGAGCCGATTTGCAGGCCATGGGTTATCTGTCTGATTCATTGGTGATTAACACGGATCTTGATGTGCAGCTCGAAGGCAAAAACCTCGACGATATTGTGGGAAGTGCTACGTTGACCAACACAAAACTTACCCGAAACAGACGCCAGCTTGCTATCAATAAACTGACGCTGGTATCGTCTATTGAGCGTAATAGTGTGCAGGATACCGTTCTTTTGCAACGTTATTTCGATCTGGAATCTGATTTTTTGACCACTCGTTTGCAGGGTAATTTTCAGCCTCAGCGAACAATTGATGATTTAACCCAACTGGCAAAGGAATATCAACTCTATTTCAACGGCAATGCTGCGGGTATGAAAACGTATTATGCCCAGAAACTGCGCCAGAAATCTCTGAATCCATCGAAAAGATACGGAGTTGACTATCAGATCATAACAAGAAATAGTGCTCCATTGCTGGCCTTTTTTGGATCGGGAGTTTACATAGCACCATCCACGCAGCTAGAAGGTCGATTTACGGTCGATAATACGTCGTTTTTAACGGCCAACGTAAAAACGGATTCGCTACGTCTGGGCTTGGTTTCGTTTGGCCCGAGCGATCTGGACTTGACAACATCCAAATTTATTTATGGAAAAGAAGTGCTTGCTTCGGCCATTATTTCGTCGAAGTGGCAGGCATTCAGTGCTATGTTGCCAACCCGTAATTTGCAGGCCGAAGCTTCCTGGGATATCGATCATATTGATTTTACGAGTGCCATAGAGCAGGTAGACAGTAGCGGTCAACATCTGAACCGTGCTGATTTGAATGGTGAACTACGCTTTAAAGGCGATGCCATCGACCTCACCTTCCGCCAGTCGAAACTACGTGTGCTTGAGAGTGACTGGATTCTTAATTCGCAGGGATTAATTCGGAAAGTGGGCGATGAATACACCGTCCGTGATTTGTCGTTGCAGAACCAGAGTCAACTAGTGCGGGCTTCCGGAAAAATTTCGGCTGATTCTGTCGAACATCTCAATGTTGAGGCCAAAAACTTTTTGCTGGCTTCCTTAAACTCGGTTTTGAAAACTACCTTGGGAGGCACCCTCAATGGAACCGTGGCCATACGTAACGTTTATACACTGCCAATTCTGGAAAGTACGTTGTCTGTGAGTGCGTTGTCGTATCAGAATGCGTTGCTGGGCGATGTGCGGGGCGAAGGCGTCTGGGATCAACAGGCGCAACGTCTGAATGTAGATGCGCACGTAAGCCGAAGCGGAGCCGACGTAGTAACCATTACTGGTACGTATACCCCGCAGCGAAAAACAGATCCATTGGCGATAAAAGCCACCGTAAATAATGCTGATTTGAAACTGGTAGAGCCGTTCACAACCGATCTTTTCTCGAACCTTAGCGGTACGCTCAATGGCGTGATAACTGCATCGGGTACACCAGCCTCGCCGGTGTTGAAGGGAGAAGTTACGGTGAAAAACGGCCGTGGTCGATTCGATTACCTGAAAGCTGATTTTACGTTCGATGATAAAATCTATTTCGGTGAAAATGATATTATTGCTCGTCAACTGACGTTGCGCGATGCTGAAGGTAATACGGCATTGGTGCGCGGAGGAGTTTACCACGACCGTTTCCGGTTTTTTACGCTGGGTTTCGATGCCGATTTTCGAAACTTTAAAATCATGAACACGCAGGCTAAAGATAATGATGCGTTTTATGGCCAGGCGGTGATAACAGGCAAGGCCGAACTCTTCGGGCCACTCGATAATCTAGTGATTCGGGCCAACGTAACGAGTAATAAAGGCACTCGAATTTATATTCCTCTGGATGGTGCTACGTCGGTTGATACCGATGATCAGATTCGTTTTGTGGACAGAGTGGCATTATCCAAACCAACGAGCCAAACCGTTAAACAAGCCGAACAGCCGCTGCTTGACCTGTCGCGAATTCAGATGGATTTTAATTTTGACATTACGCCCGATGCGTACTGCGAAATCCAACTGGATCGGCAAACAGGCGACATTATCAGCGCTTATGGGCAGGGGCGTCTGGCTATGAAGGTAGATACCAAAGGCGATTTTGTGATGACTGGTAATTATGAAATCCAGAAAGGCGATTACACCTTTACCTTCCAGAATATCCTCAACAAACGCTTCCAGATTCAGCCAAACAGCCGTATTACATGGACAGGTGATCCTTATAGCGCGCTTCTGAACGTAACGGCGGCTTATACGCAATACACGTCACTGTCGCCCTTACTACCTCAAAATAGTACGTCGACCCCCGGCACCGACCAGACCCGCCGGTATCCGGTCGATTTGCTGATTAAGTTAAATGGCGATTTAGGTTTACCGGCGGTTAGTTATGATCTCGACATAAAAGAGTATCCGGCATCTGCTTCATTCCGCCAAGCCGTTACGGCGTTTGAGTCGCGGCTTCAGAGTAACGATCAGGAGTTGACGCGTCAGGTAAGTAGTATTCTTCTATTTAATCAGCTACTGCCCGAAGGCGCAGGTTTGTTTGAGCAAGGGCAAGTGAACACGGGTGTATTTAATAGCGTGAGCGAACTGCTGTCTAATCAGATTAGCCGTATGGCGTCGAATCTGGACGAAAATCTGGACGTAGGTGTGTCGATTGGCGGGTTCACCAGCACGAATCAAAACGAAAATCTGCTGAATAATCTACAACTACGCTTTTCGTACCGGTTGCTAAATGATCGACTACGTATTAGCCGTGACGGTGGGTTTACGTATGGCCAGAGCCAATATAATGCTGCGAGCTTGCTGGGCGAATGGACGCTGGAATATTTTGTTACACCCGACGGTCGTTTTCGGGTAAAAGCCTATAACAGAAATCAGCAAAGTGTGCTGAATCAGGCAAGTTTGAATAGTACAATTACCACCGGAGGAGGAGTGAGTTTTCTCTATACACGATCATTTAACCGGCTTTTTGGGGGCAAACGTAACGCCCCCGGTCTGGTGCCTGACAAAACAAACGACGAGCCTACACCCGTCGCTGTTCCTATATCAAGTTTTTCGTTCCCCGGGAGATCGGCTCTGTAGTAGAATAACCGTAATTATTTTTATTTTTCTACGCTTATGCTACGTTGCCGAACGGCTTCATAAAGCACGACACCCGTAGCAACCGATACGTTGAGTGAGCCCACGGCACCCAGAAGTGGAATTTTTACGTGTGTATCGGCCATACGTAGCAACTCAGGGGAGATACCGTCTTCTTCAGAACCCATAATGACGGCGATTGGACCGGTAAGGTCTGTGTTACGTTCGTAGAGGTCGCGGCTCGATTTTTCGGTACAGGCAACAACGGTAATGCCTGATTCCTGCAAATATTTTACGGTTTCGGTTAAGTCAGGCTCGCGGCAGACGGATATATGATTTAGGGCTCCCGATGAGGTTTTCATCGCATCGGAGTTGATAGCTGCCGCTCCTCGGCCCGGAATCACAATGCACTGAACGCCTGTGCACTCGGCTGTTCGGGCAATGGCGCCGAAGTTTCGAACGTCAGTGATACGGTCTAACAGCAGTATGAAAGGGGTTTCGCCCCGTTCGTATACATCGGCAATTACGTTCGACAGTTTTACGTACTGAACCTGTGCTACCAGACAAATGACACCCTGATGATTTTTCCGGGTCAATCGGTCAAGTCTTTCAACAGGAACTCGCTGGATTGTTACGCGATTCTGAAAGGCAAGATTCTGAATTTCAGGATGGCTCAAGCCTTTTTCCATATACAGCTTATCAATCTGCTGATCGGAACGTAGCGTTTCAATAACCGATTGAATACCAAAGACCATTTCGTCGGGTTGAGGCCGAAACTGGGGGCGCTGACGAGGGCGAAAATTACGGTTTTCTTGTTGGGGCATTATTAAATGAGATGTATGATCTATAATGTATGATATAAGCCTGATGCGCAAAATACATCATACAATATAGATCATACATCTTGTACTTTACTCGCGGATATTACCAGTTCGCCAGGCTTCAACTATCGGATACCAGATTGGCTGATACTCGATGTAACGTACCAGCTCATAGTGATCGTCCACGAATTGGTTTGGCTTTTTGGTGAATGTAAAGTTGATTTCCGATACGTTGGCCCGGCGGTTGTAAACCCAGACTTCACGTTCGCGGTTCCGTTGCACGCGGTCAGGAGGGCCGAGAACAATATAAATCATTCCTTTATCAGTCTTCCAACCTTCCTTGAAGCTGGTAAACAGACGGTTGGCTTCTTCAACCCGGTTGTAATACGAACGGATGGTTCGTTTAGCTGTTTCTTCATTGCCCGACATAAGCCCGAGCCAGTAACGGTCGAGGGCTTTTTTTGTGTCCTGCGCCTGCGTCATTTCGTTGATTTCGCTGCTGGTACTCATATAAAGTACGGGCTTAATCAGTCTCTCTGGGCGTGTCAGTTTCGGGAATCGTTTGTCTGTAACCACTAGCCCGATTCCATTGGCGTCGGTCGTATCTTCCATAAAGTAGTAGAGACCTTCTTTAGGAATCACAAAAGGCTGGTTAGTTGTGATTGTCAATGTTGAATCGACAGTCATTGATTTCGAAACCGCTTTAGGCGACGTGTTCATTGGCGACGATGCCGCTTCAAAATCATGGCGATACCGGAAACCGAACAGAGTTTTGCTGGTACCGTTTACATCACGAATAAGGATTGTATCGCCAGCGTTTGCGTAGTTACGTAGCTGAGGCTGTCCATCTTTAGAGAATAAGTTAAACCGGTCGCTAAGTTTCGTCGGTTTGAAACGTAACGGAAGATCATTACGTGCCTTTGTTCCACTGCTGGTTTCGGTGATTTCGGTGAGCAGAATAGCACTAGCAGCATCTTTGGGCCTTTTTACGTCGAAACTTAGTGTCAGATGATCGCCTTCGTGCGTAACGGTTTGTGCATTCAAGGGAACGGTTCCGTAGCCCAGCCGATCCCGATTGTTGTAGTCAGGATACATGACATAGGCAATCATAAAATGTTCGGCAAATTCGGTCGGGCTTACCACGGCTTGTCCTCCGGGCATTTTAGCCGTAAGATTCATGAAAATCCGCACCGAATTACTGTCAACGGCCAGAAATTTCCCTTTAATAGAGGTAACCATCCATTCGCCAACACCTTTAGATGAAGAAGGAGTTGAACCCATTGAAGGCCCCTCGTTTTTGATGGGGGCAGGTGCCTGATCTGCCTTTGGGCGATTTTCAATCTGCGCCTGCTCGGATCGCTCGGGTGGGGTTGCTGGCCGATTTGGCTGATTCCGTTGCGCTTCTGTCCGGGCGTCATAAGCCGCATTGATGCGATCCTGTGCCCGTTTTTTAGAACTGGAGCAGGCCGATAGCAGAACAATGAAAAGTAAAGCAAATAGAGTACGCATAAAACGAGTCCGGGTGTTTTTAGCTTTAGTTTTCAGACTTCAAGTTTACGTGTTATTCGAATAATAAACTCGAAACAATACTGAACGTTCAGACTGTTAGTAATAACGAAAAAATGATCCTTATTAAGTTATTCGGTGGGTGCATTTTTCTTTACTTCTGCAAAAGAGTAATTTTGTTGTTTGAATTGCAAACGCATGTATAAGACCACTGAAATTACGTCGGCCGAAATTGCTTCGGATAATCCGGTTCACCAGCGTCTCCTGTTTCCGTATGTTGAAGCAGCCAACATGGTAAGCGGTAAAGTGCTAGAGATAGGTTGTGGCTGGGGCAGAGGTCTCGAATTGCTCACCAAAGCAGCTAAACATTACACGGGAATCGATAAAAATACGGAACTGATAAACGCGTTGGGCAAAGCATACCCTAACGCTACGTTCATTGCGGCTAACATTCCACCCCTGAGCGGATTAGCAGACAATACGTTCGATTTTATCGTTACGTTTCAGGTGATCGAGCATATTGAGAACGACGATTTGTTTATTAAGGAAGCACATCGTGTACTGAAACCCGGTGGCAAGCTGTTGCTGACAACAGTGAACAAAACGTTCTCACTAACGCGAAATCCATGGCATGTGCGGGAGTATTACGCTGATGAGTTGAAGAACCTGATTGGACGATACTTCCCGAAAGTTGATACAAAAGGCGTTCATGGGAACGATAAAGTGATGACGTATTACGAGCAGAATAAAGAATCGGTGAAGAAACTAACCCGCTTCGATATTTTCAATCTGCAATACCGATTGCCGCGTCGGCTATTACAGGTTCCTTACGATCTGATGAATCGCCTAAATCGGAACCGACTTTTACAGGCCGATGGACTAGCTGCCGAAATCAATTATACCGATTACCTTGTCAGCACGAATCCGGCCGGAAGTCTTGATTTCTTCTACGTAGCAACGAAGTAAAAAGTGCTACGTAGGTAGAACTGAAGGAGTTTCTGAACGTAGTACAGCTAGCTGATATTCTGTTTAATATGCACTACGTTATTTCAGAAGCTTCTGTTCATGAAGAATTACCTCACCATTTGCTATTGCTGGGCGATGAAAATCAGCAATTGATAGACGCTTATTTGCCTTTAAGCCAGATTTTCTGCTAAAAATTGACGAGCACAGTGTAGGCATTTGCCTGTTGCAACGTAACGCAGACAACAGTGAAATCATGAATGTTGCCGTTGAACCTGACTATCAGGGCAAAGGTTTGGGGAGAGCGTTGCTGAACCATGTAATTAACGTAGCACGGAAACAGGGTGAAACCCGTGTGCTCATAAAAACGGGCAATTCAGGAATTAGCCAGATTGCGCTTTACCAGCAACTAGGTTTCGATCTGGTAGCTGTTAATTATGACTACTTTCTGAAAACCTATCCAGAACCCATCTGGGAGAACGGTATCCAGTGCAAACATCAGCTTGTTTTTGCGCTACGTTTATAAACGTAATAGCCATCAATCTCAGGCTTTTTCGGTAGGCGTTATGGTGATTACTATCGATTTGGAAATAGGTGTATGGCTTTTCTCGGCCTTCGAATCGATAGGAACCAATACGTTCGTTTCTGGGAAATAGGCCGCGCAACAGCCACGCGGAATATCGTACGGAACAACCATAAATTGATGCGCTGTGCGTTTTTTGCCGTTGTAGTTGCTGTGCAAATCCACCACCTGTTTTTCCTGTAGTTTCAGATTGCCGATATCGTCGGGGTGCATGAAAATGATCCGGCGTTCATTGTAAATACCCCGGTAACGGTCGTCGTTTCCGTAAATTGTCGTGTTGAACTGGTCGTGACTGCGGATCGTCATTAACAATAATTCGCCCGGTTCAAGATTGTGGGTTGATGGGGCATTGATTGTGAAATGAGCCTTCCCGTCTTTCGTATTGAACTTGCGAACGCGTGGGCCATTCGGAAGGTAAAAACCGCCCGGCTTTCGAACCTGCTCATTGTACTTTTCAAAACCGGGTACAACCTGCTCAATCAGGTCGCGAATGCGGTCGTAATTGGCGACGAGCCCATCCCAATCCACAGTTGATTTGCCGTTTAGGGTTGCTTTTGCAAGTTCAGCAATGATGGCGACTTCGCTTTTTAACGTATTGACAACAGGATCGACTACGCCATGCGACTGCGCTACTACGCCCGTCGTACTTTCGCAGCTAACAAACTGTTCGCCAGTAGCTTGTATGTCACGATCAGTACGTCCCAGACAGGGTAAAATCAGTGCCGTTTCACCATGAATAAGGTGGCTACGGTTAAGTTTGGTCGATACGTGAACGGTAAGTTTACATTTTTGCAATGCTTCGGCGGTATAATTTGTATCCGAAACCGCCATCGCGAAATTGCCGCCCAAGCCGAAGAAAACTTTCGCTTTGCCTTCGTGCATGGCCTGAACCGACGATACCGTATCATACCCATCTTCGCGGGGCGGCTCGAATTTAAAAACACGTTTGAGGGCGTCCAGAAATTCTGGTTTCGGTTTTTCCCAGATGCCCATTGTCCGATCACCCTGTACATTGCTGTGCCCACGAATAGGACTGGCTCCACCACCTTCGATACCGATACTTCCCTTAAGTAAGAGCAGGTTAATGATTTCGTTGATGGTCGATACTGCATTCTTATGTTGTGTCAGGCCCATTGCCCAGCAAATAATAAACTTGCGGGTATGTTTGATTAAATCGACAGCTTCCTGAATCTGGGCAATGGTGAGCCCACACTGAGCCGCTAAGTCGCTTAAGTCAAACTTATCAAGGCTTTTGATAAAATCATTGTAGCCTGTCGTATACTGATCAATAAACGACTGATCGAAAACTTTGCCGGGTGTTTTCTGCTCTTCGGCCAGCAACAATTTACACATCGCTTTCAGAAAGGCCATATCAGAATTGATACGTACCTGCAAGAAAAGGTCAGTCAATTTTTCGCCACCGAATAACATATCGCGCGGACTCTGCGGGTCTTTGAAACGTAGCAAACCCGTTTCGTGCAGTGGATTCACGGCAATGATCTTTGCGCCGTTACGTTTGGCCGCTTCCAGAGGTGTCATCATCCGGGGGGCGTTGGTTCCCGGATTCTGCCCCATAATCATTATAACATCGGCTTTCTCGTAATCGTCATACGTAACGGATGCTTTACCTAAACCGATTGATTCGGCAAGTGCTACGCTGGTCGATTCGTGACACATGTTCGAGCAGTCGGGCATGTTGTTGGTGCCGAACATCCGAACAAACAACTGGTACAGAAAAGCGGCTTCGTTGCTGGTTCGTCCCGACGTATAGAAAATGGCTTCGTCGGGTGATTTGAGTGCCTTCAATTCTTTGGCAATTAGTTGAAAAGCATCATTCCAACTAATTGACTCATAATTAGCACTGCCCGAACGCAAAATCATTGGCTGTGTCAAACGCCCTTGTTGACCAAACCAGAGATCAGTTTTCTGCAATAAATCGGCTATCGTATATCGTTGAAAAAACACAGGCGAGGCCGTATGTTTGGTCATAACCTCATCGGCCACCGCTTTGGCTCCGCTTTCGCAGTATTCGGCAATTACTGATCGATGCCCGTCGGGGTCAGGCCAGGCACAGGAAGGGCAGTCGTAGCCGTCTTTCTGATTCAGATTTACCAACGCTTTCCAGCCACGTCCGGCGCCTGTACCACGTAGTACATGCTCGAACGACTTGACAACGGCGGTCAGGCCAGCCGCTTCGTTGTAAGGGTCTTTAATTTCGAGTTTTCCGGTAAGTTCCTCGGGTGGCGTGTGCTGGCTCATAATAGTTTCAATAAGAACGTAGCAGTCGACAGGCTACGGATATACGTTACAGGTAACTACTTGATGAACTAAGAAGTTTGACGAAAACGATACGTTATCAAATGCTATTTAAACTTGTCAGGATCTAGCCGGAAAAACCGAACCGCATTGTTGAACAGAATATCCCGTTTTTGATCGAACGAGAGGTAATCAGCATTTTCAATCATACCGATCGAGGTTTCGAATAATTTAGGCCAGATCATGAAATCGGTGCCGTAAAGAATACGTTTGCCAAAACCCGCCTGCACGAGCCGTTTGAGATACATGTGAATTTCTTCCTGCGGATAACTCCAGATGAAACCAGCCAGATCAACGTAAACGTAGGCGTTGGCACCCATCAGCGCAATCATCTCATCAATCATCGGGTATCCAGCGTGCATAACCCAGATTTTCAACTTTGGGTGACGCGCCAGCATATCTTCCAGCAAAAACGGCCGCCCCAACGATGCACGGTATTTCGACTGAGAGATATTTGCCATGCCATTGCCGCCCGTTCCCATGTGAATACCTACCGGAATGTTCAGTTTTTCAGCGGCTGCAAAATAACCATCAAGCGACATATCGCTCGGAGAAAGTCCCTGATATTGAGGAGCCACTTCGCCCATAACCTGATAAAATCCTGACTTGAGCGAATCGGTAAAGGCTTCGACGGTCATATCCTTCGGCGAGCTGACACCGATACCCGCAATAACCCGGTCAGGAGCGGCTTTTTTCCATTTGCGCAAAATCTGCGGATCGCCATAAGCGATGATGGTCATGTTGAGTCGTTCCATCGTTGCCAATACGGCATCCTGCATTTCCTGATCGGATTTGGCTGGCTGAAGCGGATCGACGCAACTAGCATTTAGAAACGCCCGCATCTGTTGGTTAGGGTCGCCACCGGGCATGTCTTTCAGGAACCAGGGACACATTTCAATCGCGAAGCTAGGATTCACTTTCATCGCGTGAACGTGCACATCGATGATCGGCAATGGCCGTTTGGGTGGTGTTGTCTGGGCGAATAACACGCCTGTTACAAAGAGACAAACGATCAGTAGGAGAGGGGTTTTCATAGGAAACTGTTTAAAAAAATAGCGCAGCTAGTTAATCGGATCTTTACATTCTAGCTGCATTTCCAGCAGTGCGTAACTCAAACTTTTTCCATGCGTATCCATTGTGAGCGACGTAGTAACGCCACCCATCAGTGCCTGCTGACAAACAAAATGGAGCGCAGGAAGATTGGGCAATTCATAACGGATCACCTCACCAGCCACAATAGCACCAAGATGTTGTTTCACGGCTTCGGCGGTTACCTGACTACGTAGCAGTTCAAAATCTTCCGGTTTATACGGTATAAGCGACAATGTCAATGTATTGCCTTTATCGCCTGCCCGGCTGTGCGCAAGGTCGTACAGTTTTATTTTCATGATTGAAACACAGTAACTTGTGGGCTGACTTTGCTACGTGGCAACAACGTCGATACAATTCCGACGACTTCGTGAATGTATTTACGGGCACCCCCGCCACCGGCTGGTCCGTTGGTGTACAGCGCTTCGACTTCTTCGCCTATCAAAGCGGCCTGCTGATCCGTAGCGGCCCGACCTGCAACCCGCAATCTGATTTCGTATGGTTCAACAGACGTATCAAGATTGGTTCGGTGAACGGACGTACTGCCTATATAATCGATGCGGAGTTCAGGAAATAAATGACGTAGTCGTTCGTCAAGAATTTCTCCCGCCAGTTTTGCCCTACCCAACGCATTCGAGCCCGCATAAGAAATTTCTCCTTCGCCCGTGAAACCAGCATCATAGCCAACACTTACTTTCAACGTATCGGGTTTTGATCTTCCTTGACCGCCCGCAACACTGACATGATTTGGTCCCGTTTCTTCGATACGTACCTGCGTAAAATCGGCTACTACGTCGGGCGTTATGTAACGAGTCGGGTCCATTACTTCGTAAAGAAGTTGCTCTTTGACGGTGGCCGCCGTTAACGTACCGCCCGTACCATCGACTTTTCCAAACACGGCTTTCCCATCTGAAGAGACATCGGCAAACGGATGCCCTAAGTGCGCCATATCTGGCACATCTTTTCGTCCCGGATCAGCAAAGTAACCGCCGGTAAGCTGGCCTGCACATTCCAGTAAATGACCGATTACCGTTGCCTGACCAATCTGATTTGTGTCGTCAGTCGACCAGCCAAATTCATGTACTAGTGGCGCTACAAAAAGCGAAGGGTCAGCTACACGTCCGGTGATGATGATATTGGCCCCCGTTGCCAGCGCGGGTAAAATAGCGTCGATACCCAGATACGCGTTGGCCGACAGTAAAGTCCCTGATTCGGTAAGTAGCTTGTTGGTTTCCAGAGTAATAGCATCCGAAGATAACTGATGAAATACGTCGTCGCCCGTAACAACGGCAACCGTTATTGATACGTTAAGTCGTTGGGCTATCTCGATGATTTTCTGACCGGCTGCCAGCGGATTGGCAGCTCCCATATTCGTAATCAGACGAACCTGATTGCTTAATAAATGTGGAAGCAGACTTTCGAATCGACGTTCGAGCAGCGGATCGTAGCCCAGTGCTGGATTTTGACGTTTCCGTTTCTGAGCGAGCGCAATCGTTCGTTCGGCCAGACATTCCAGCACCAGATAATCCAGTTGCCCCTGTTGCGCCAGTATAACCGAAGGCTCTAATCGGTCGCCGGAAAAACCAGCCCCACAGCCAATGCGAATTCGTTCTTTCATAAATGAATTGAGCCAGTAAGTAAAGCGGCTATCGTCATAACCAACGTAGTGCCGAAGGCCCATTTCAGAATGAATTTCTGATGATCGCCCAAATCGACTTCGGCCAGCCCGACAAGCAGGAACGTAGAAGCTGTTAGCGGACTAACAGGAAAGCCAACGGTCATTTGTCCCAACAAAGCAGCCCGACCAATTTCCAGCGGATCAATACCAAATTGCGTAGCGGTCTGACTGAGAATCGGAACAACGCCAAAGTAATAGGCGTCGGGCGTAAACACCAGGCTGGCGGGCATACTCGTCACCGCTGTTAACGTGGGGAGCCAGGCCGCGTGTTGTTGTGGAATGAGCGAAACAAGTGACGTCGCCATCGCATCGATCATCTTCGAACCCGTCAGAATTCCAGAGAAAACACCGGCTGCGAAAATCATACTCGATACCATAAAAATGTTGTTGCCGTGACCACGTAGCACTTTCTGCTGATCAGGCAGTTTCGGATAATTGATCAGCAACGCTATGGCACTGGCAACAATGAACAACGCTGGAGTAGGTACCCAGCCTTTCATCAACGTAACGATCAGTCCAATGGTAATCAACGCGTTGATCCAGAATAGCTTCGGGCGTCGAAGCTGCCGCTGCTGTTCGCTGAGATTTTCGTGGTGAACGTAGTTTAAGTCGGTTATGCCGAGCCGTTTACGTTCCTGAAGACCAAACCAGTAAGCCACAAACAAAACCCAGACAATGCCTGCTGCAATGGCTGGAATATTGGGGTTGAATAGAAGCGTAGCATCCGTTTTCAGCGTAGAAATAGCCCGCGCCGACGTACCGGACCACGGCACCAGATGCAACGGCCCAACACTCAACGCCACAATGCCGGGAAGAATCAACCGATTGATATTCAGTTGCCGATAAATTGGTAAAAACGCCGACATCACAATCATGAACGTAGCAGTACCGTCACCATCGAGGTGCACGATCATTGTTAGAATCGCCGTTCCGACAATTACTTTCAACGGATCGCCTTTTACGTAGCGAATTATGCCGCTGATGATTGGATCGAAAAGACCGGCATCGAGCATGGTTGCGAAATAGAGCACGGCAAACATCAGCAGAATGCCGGTTGGGGCTACCTGTTTGATACCTGCCAGAATCATCTCGCCCAACTCTTTCGGATTGAATCCGGCCAGCAAACCCATTGCCAGTGGAACCAGCACGAGAGCCGTGATTACCGACATGCGTTTGCTGATAATCAACGCCAGAAAAATACCGATGGTGGCGAAACCAAAAAGAGAAAGCATGGTGTCGTTATTTTTTCAGGATAGTACTTTTCTGCGCTTTCTCAATTTCGGCCTGTGCATCTTCGGGCAGTAAAAACCCTTCGCTGACGAGATCGGTGGTTGCTTTCCGAACGGCTGCTACGTAGCTATCGTGCGAACCATACCGTTCCTCGAGTGACAGACGCGGGTCACCTACGGCGATACGTTCGGCTTTGGTCTTTTTGAAGGGAATAAACATACCGTTGAGCGATGCCAGATCACCTTCACCGTAGCCCGGTTTACGTACTGCCCAGCCCGTATACGTACCAAGCGGTGCCCGCATAGCCGTGTTACGTATTCCGGCAACTTCATTACCATCCTGATCGACCTTTGGAACCAGCACCGCATAAACATTGGCTTTCACTACGTTCGGCGGTTCGTGCGAGACCACACCTGTTACGTGGTGCATGTCGTAGGTTGGGCCATAATCGAGCAGCGGTACGTTGTTGAACTGACCATTGTAAGGTACACCCGGAATAGCTGGCCAGCCTACATTTTTCTGATCGGGAAGCACCAGCGTTTTGGCTTGCAGGGTTGGGTAAACGCTTTTCGGAGGGAGTTTATCGGCCAGAACCCATTTCTCCAGTGCAATCAGCAGCGTACGTAGCGTTGGTGTCGTAGGGTTATCGTTCATCTGAAAACCGCTGGTTGGATCGGGTGCTCCATTGGGCGAGTGCTGTGTACCGGCAATCAGGTAAATGCGGACGTTGTCGGGAATGGGCAGGTCTTTTTTGCCCGATGGATCGGTGGTGGGTAGCGATGCCCGAATCTGCCGATATTCCGACGAACTAAGCGTTTGCATGATTTTGGGACAGTTGCCCAGCGGTGAGCAGTTTTCGAGAATGCCGCCCGTTATACCCGAAATCGGGTCTTTGGTAACCTGCCATGTAAAGGGCGGTTCATTGCTCGGAAACAGATGATCTTCGCGTTGAAGGCCGCCACCACCCGGCCGACCAAAACGAACGTTCAGGGAGATGCGACGGGTAGCAATGTGGGCGTTAATGCCGTCGAAAACCCGTTTGCCACTTTCATCCTGATTAAAGCCTAACTGCAAAAAAGTTCGGGTGAAATTACTGCACTGCGATACGCCCTGCATAATAGCCGCCCGAACAGGAATCGTCTGTGAACCTGTCGACACGAGCGGGTTTTGGTTATTGGCTTCATCGGTTCGGCTATTTCGTAGAAACGATGCTACGTCGCGAATGGCGGCAAACCCCAAACCAAGTACCAACGGATTTTTGGCCGTATAAACCAGTTCATAAATATAATTCGGATCGAAACCGTCCTTGATTGATAGCTGCGTGGTGCTTGGTTTTCCGGGAAACGCTACGTCCTTACAATCCGAAAAAGCCCAGTCGCTGTTCGGAATGGGCTGACGTTGGTCGGCTTCGTGAACGCGTTTGGTTAGCACCAGTCCCGCATTATTGAGGCTTACCGTTTCGTAGCTGTGATGCGACAGACCACTGAAAGGACCGCTGCTTAGGTTTTGTGTTTTTGCCGGCGTTACGACCTGAAATTCAGCCCGAATCTTTCCCGTGATTTCCTTGCCATTGTCGGTCGCAACCGGAACTTTTATCGTTAAGCGCGGACTTCCCGGATACGTATCGCCCGGTAGTACATCACCCTGCCAAGCGCTCCACAAATACACGTAGCCACGCTTCAGCAACGACGTATCGGCTGGGAAAACATTGCCTCGATTGGGCAGGCTCAAAAACAACAGGCCGTTACTTTTGCTGAGGTCGGTAGGACGTAGCAGAATAAATTCCGATACGTATTCAACCATGCCCCGCGCGTTTCTGGGAGCCAGTTGTACATCCTGTATGATTTTATTCTGCGCCAGTTTTGGATCAACTTCACCATACGCCTGACCAAATACGCGTTCATACGTACCCGCGTTTCCAAACGTTCGCCCATTGGCGTAGGGCTCTGTTCGGGTAACAACCATCCGTACGATACGTGCCTGCGCTATGGACGAAATGAGCATGGCGAACACCAGTAGGTAGAATGCCTGATAATTCTGGAATCGTTTCATGCGGTTTAAAGCGATACCTGTGGTCCGATGGCGAGGGCTTCTTTGTCGTGGTGATACGTTTCCGTGCACTGATTATCGAAGAGCATGGTTGCTCCGTTGGCAGGCGTGTATTTTTGCCAGTTGGGTAAACCTTTGTGGTTTGGATTTCCGGTTCGGGCAAAATTCACAAAGGATTGGCTCACTTTATCGGCCAGCGTATAAGCGGCTTTGGTACCTCCGGTCATCTCTTCACAACGGGCAATGTTGTTGAACACAAACGGAATTTCGCTGCAATGAACCGCCTTGTATCGTCCATCCAACACAGGTGATTGATACGTGAACAGGTACATATAAACCGGGGCCGGGGAGGTTGCTTTTATGTCGGCCATTTTAATGGCGCTACGTCGGAACATGCCGTCTACGTCGATTAGGTCAGATGGTTTTGTATCGTTTGGATACGCTTTTTTCAGTGCGGCAATAAACGCGTCGGTCTTATCGCCATACTGTTTTTGCAACATAGATTTGGCTTCGTCCAGTGTCAGCGCGTTGCTGTCGGGCAGACGTAGCGACGCCATGAATTCATTTTTCGTAGAGCCAATCAGGAGTGGAACTGTGCTTGAAATGGATTGAGCCGTTGGGTCAGTTGGTTGATATGGTAGAAAACTTCCGTCGAGCGTTGGCCCCCACGACAAACCCAGAAATGTGAATGATTTGCCTTCGGTTCTAGCCTGTTCCTGAACTTTATAAACCGCTTTTTTCCCCGCAGCCGCCAACGTAGCAAAGGGTACTTTCTGAATCTCGTCGATTTGGTCAGCTTTTAATCCCAATTCATCCAGCACGGCGGCACCTACGCGTTTTGTAAGCGCCTGATCGTGAAAACTTAATCCTAATCCACCACTCTGAATAATAGCTTTTTGAAAGAGGCCTTTGGCCGACGGCGTATATAGCAACGTATTGACCTTACCGCCACCACCCGACTGGCCAAAAATCGCTACGTTGTTTGGATCACCCCCGAAGCTAGAAATATTGGCTTTTACCCATTGCAGAGCTGCCACCATATCCATAACGCTGGTGTTGGACGACGATTTATATTTTTCGCCGTAGGCCGATAAGTCGAGAAAGCCAAGAATATTCAGCCGATGATTGATCGAAACGAGTACTACGTCGCCTTTTTTGCTGATGTTTTCGCCATCGTAGGAAGGCAATTCCTGCGATGAGCCGGCCGTATGACCGCCACCGTGTAGCCACACCATTACAGGGCGTTTTTTTGTATCATTTATCCCCGGCGACCAGATATTTAAGCGCAGACAATCTTCGTTCGGAAAGCCCCAGTCGTGGTGAAAAACAAACTCCGATTCATCCATAACCGACGTAGTAGGGTCCATGAGTGGGCAAACGGGGCCATACGTCAGCGAACTCCGTACGCCCGTCCAGGAGTCGGGTTTGGTGGGAGCCATGAATCGCTCAGCTTTGGCGTACGGAATGCCTTTGTACGTATAAACAGCGTTGTGAATATACCCCCGAACTTTTCCAGATTCGGTTGAGACAACGGCAACATCTTTGCCCGTTACGAGCGACGTAGCAGGTGTTTTTTGCGTTTGTCCAATGGCTAGCAAAGGGACTATGATGATGGATAGAATGAGTAGTGTTACATTGGTTTTCATAGGTTTAGAATTGCTAAGGCCGAGCCAAGCTCTGTTTGGCCCTTACTCAATTAAAATACAGGCCAAACAGAGCTTGGCCCGACCTCAAAATTATCGTTTCCGCAAGGTGCTGAACAGAAAATCCAGCGCTGGGCTGTCAGACATGGGGGCTGATGTAGTTTTGTCGCCGAGGAGCATGATTTGTTTATTGGCCACGGCGTAAGCAGGCCATTGGGGTAAGCCGTTACCGTTTGGGTTGCCCGTTTTGATAAAATTGGCCCAGTAACCCGATATGGCACGGGCAAGCGTTTCGTCGGCTGGTTCGAGTGGACGTAGCGTTCGGTCGATAGATGCCAGATTATCATATGCGTAAGGCACTTCGCCCGTATGAAAAGCACCATATTTGGCGTATTCACCCGTTGCGGGAATTTTGCGGGTAAACCGATATACGTATACTTTTTTACCTTTCTGGCTCTGGATGTTGGCCCAGGTATAATTCTGCGCACCAAAGATCATATCACGCGAAAGATTTCGCTGCGAAATGGCCGCTTCATCGTCGGTAGTGGCTGGATAGAATTTAAGTAAATTCTCCGCTTTGTCACCGTACTGTTGCTGAATCTGCTTGCGAAAATCCTCTGCATTTTTGGGCGGCCCAAACGACATGCCTTCATCCTGATTCCAGCCGGTCAATAACGTTACGTTGTTTTCATGTCCAGCCGCAAAAATATCGGCAACCGATTGGGGTAATACGTAGCCGTCGATGATGGGGCCGCGTCCCTGCGCTTTTTTTAGAATTTCCTCGGCTGGTTTGGCACGTAGTTCGGCCAGCGACGACGCTCCCAGCGACTGGGCCATTTTCAGCCCCGTTTCTTCGGCTTGCTGAAGGCTAGGGTAAGGATTTGCAAAGCTCGCTCCGCTCTGGGCAATCGCTTTCGTAAACAAGCCCTTAGCCAGCGGTGTTGCGACCATACAATTCACGCTCATCGACCCTGCCGATTGACCGGCAATCGTTACGTTGCTGGGATCGCCCCCGAAAGCGGCAATATTTTTCTTCACCCACCGGAGCGCGGCTACCTGATCCATCAGCCCATAATTTCCGGATGCGTTACGTCCTGATTCTTTGGTCAGTTCAGGATGGGCGAAGAAACCAAATGGGCCAACCCGGTAATTGATGCTGACAAAGATGATTCCCTTTTTCGCTGTTGCTTCGCCATCATAAATAGCACAGCCGCTGCCGCCACTGTTGAAACCACCGCCATAAATCCAGACCAGTACGGGCCGTTTTTCAGAAGCTGATTTGGCACCTGACCAGACATTGAGGTATAAACAATCTTCGCTAATGGGTTCTTTCGGAATGAGGTATTCGGCACTCCACGGGCCAAATGGAGCCGGATTTCCCTGCATCGGACTTGCGCCGAACGTAGCACATTTACGAACGCCCGTCCAGGGTTTAACCGGTTGAGGAGCCTGCCAACGTAGTGGCCCGACGGGCGGAGCAGCAAACGGAATTCCTTTGAAAATCTGAATATCACCTGTTTTGTTAGACGTACCAGAAATCAGCCCGCCCTCGATACGTATCGGCTCTGATAGGTTGCTGGTAGCTTTATAAGCAGGTAAACTCAGTAGGGCCATAAGGGCGAAAAAAAGAGCAGATATTGACGTTTTCACGAATAAGAAGACGTAAAAATGAGTTAAGAATCAATACGTTTATGTTCTCGTTGAGTCCGCTTTTCGACGTTCGGTTTCTGGGGTTAGAGAAAACCGGATTTGCTCGAAAGCTTCATATACTAAAGGGATACGTATCAAATCTTACTTATAAATCGCTACGTCGATGTATTGAAATAAGGTTTAGCGTGAACGTTTGCTATGTAGCAACCAGACCAAGTTGGAGTGAATGCTGGCGGGCGTCGGCACTGTGCGCAAAGTAGCAGCAGGGAATCCCCTTTAATTCAATTTCTCGCAATATATCGCGGGTTTTGGGTTCGTTTTTGCCGTGAACCTGCCGAATATAGACGCATACAATTCGTTGCGAAAAATGTTTCACCAGCGACGCGTAAATAGTTGGATCTTCCTGGGTATCATCGCCGAGCAGAATAAAACGTTGATTCGGATAAGCTTCCAGAATCCGCACGATTCGCGCAAATTTGGTCATGTGTTTGCCTTGCCCCGTTTTTAAAACCTCCGATAGTTGTTTCAACGGACTGAGCAGGTAAACACCTTTAGGTAGCCCATTCTTTTTTGAAAAGGCGAGAATATAATCGTACAGATTCCATTCGCTGCTCGATACATAGAAAAATGGGTTGGTTGCCGTGCCGCTGTTGGCTTCGGCCAGAAGCTGATAATGCGCTACAACACCTTCAAACGGTTGCCGACTGTAAGCGTTTCGGGTAAGCAATACTTTCAATCGTTTGAGAATTGTAGCCGAATGCGAGACCAGAAACGTATCGTCGATATCGGATATACAGCCAAATTCGGTTTGCTGTGGAACCAGTACCTGTCCTTCTGCTTCATCGCGAATACTGTCTGACGATTCAGCCAGTAGCTGTGCCCGAACATCATGCCATCCGCAGTCTAAAGGCTGCGAGAGCGGTACGTCGACCCGGAAATACCCATCCGTATCTGATTGCGTTTCTGCCATTTTACCGTTTGCCAGTACGCGAATGGTAGCGTGCGGATACGGTCGAACCAAAAACAGACGTAGCAGTCCGAACAGATTCAGAAAGAAATTATTACGATACGTTTTTCGGGGTAATGCGCTTCTACGTAAAACACTCCCATGAACGGTCAGGCTGTTATTATTCCCAAAACCCCGGTACAATTTTACTACGGGTCTGTCGGTCAGGCGCAGCCACGTTAAGAAATTATGACGTAATCTATCCTTTACGCTTTTTTTTAGTTTATCAACAGAAGGCGATTCGCTGGTTCCCATAATTCACAATCGATACACGTCCTGTATAACTTTTTAAACGCGCAGAAGTTGACATTTTTATTCGCCATTAATCCGGTTTCGGGGGGCACAACTAAAACAACCTGGGAAGATGCTATCAAAACACATTTCGCCAGCCTGCCTCATAAAACACACCTTTTTCATCTCGACGGCAAAACCGATGCGGAAACGATACGTCAGCAAATAGATCAGTATAAACCCGATTGCGTCGTAGCTGTTGGTGGCGATGGTACGCTCAAAATTGTTGCCGAACAGTTGCTCGATACGTCTGGTGTTACGTTAGGTGTGTTGCCTGCTGGCTCGGCCAATGGCATGGCGCGGGAGTTGGGTATTCCGCCCGATGCTGAAGCGAGTCTGGCGGTATTGACCGAAGGAGTTGAAAAAAAGGTTGATCTAATTCTCGTAAACGACAACGATATCTGTCTGCATCTGGGCGATATTGGTATGAATGCGCAACTGGTAAAACATTACGAAAAAAACAATCTTCGGGGTAAACTGGGCTATCTGAGGAGTGTTGTCAACGTACTAAAAAAACGGCGACTGATACGGGTATCCATCAATGTTGGTGATACGTGTGTATCGCGGGTAGCGTTTATGGTGGTGTTGGCCAATGCCCGGATGTATGGCACAGGAGCCGTCATCAATCCCGACGGTGATCTGTCGGATGGCCAGTTTGAAGTGGTTATTTTTCGGCGGTTGTCATTTATAGAAATTCTGAAACTTTTCTGGCGTTTTCAGCCCTTCGATCCTAAGAAAATCGAAATTCTTCCCGCTACGTCGGTCAACATCGAAACCCACCGACGCGCTTATTTTCAGATTGATGGCGAATATCGAGGACGTATTACGTCGTTAAAAGCTGCAATTAAACCGGGTGCGCTGACGATGCTCGTGCCAAAAGGCGCGTAGGGGAGAGGGCAGGGGGTAGCGGCCCATGCCCTCTGCTAGTTTACCCGCTGCGGTTCGCTGTAAATGTTAAACCGTTGGTCGCGGACAAAGCCTGCTAAGGTAATACCGGCTTCTTTGGCCATTTGTACGGCCAGACTTGACGGAGCCCCCACAGCGGCTATAAATGGTATGCCAGCCATCCAGCTTTTCTGAACCAACTCAACCCCAATCCGGCCGCTCAGAAACACGCCTGTCTGCGAAATCGGAAGTTTATTTTGCCAGAAAGAAGCTCCGATTAGTTTGTCGAGTGCGTTATGGCGGCCTATATCTTCCCGAATCAGGAGTATTTCACCATCGGCGTTGAAAAGGGCAGCCGCATGAATTCCGCCTGTATAAGCAAAAGCGCGTTGCGTTGCCCGGATACGTTCGGGAAGGGAATGAAGTAACGTAGCGGGAAGTGTAAAATCAGACGTAACAGGCCCGGCTGTTAGCGACGTAACAGCTTCAATAGTGGCCTTGCCACACAAGCCGCAACTCGATGACGTAAAGGTATTACGTGTCAGTCGCGACCAATCTACATCAACATCTGGGTGAAGTTCGACGCGGATAACATTGCCTGCTTTTTGGGAATCCTGAACACAATGCCGACAGGAAATGACATCGGTTGATTGCTGGATAATTCCTTCTGTGAATAAAAATCCAAGCGCCAGTTCTTCATCGTTACGTCCCGTTGCTTCGCCCGGTGTGCGCATCGTGACCGATACGGAGCGTTGTTGCCGCTCAGCCGTAGGGCCAAAGCCTAGTCGGATTTCGAGCGGTTCTTCAACGGCTAGTAAATCGGGCGTTTCGGTTAAGGTTTCGCCGATAATTTTCTGAATTGTAACCGGGGCAACTAGCGACATAGAATAGACTGTTTCCCAAAAAACAAGTGCTACGTACAGAAAGTTACGTAGCACTTGTTTTTTGAAGAACTAGAAGCTGACAGTTGCTGAAGCTTTTAGGGCAAAGGAGTCGGTTGGCAAACCATTCAGGCCGTTATTGAGGTAATTCAGCCGGTGAATAGCCTGAATCCGAATCAGCTTGAAAATGTTGTCGATACCGTACCCCACTTCCATGTAAGGTCTGTCGGGATCAAGAGCGCCGAAGCGTATAGAACGGGCACCATTTGGCAACGGTTGCGCCGATTCAAGAGAGCGATTTGCTTTCGATTGACTTCCCCATAGCGCGTCGAAGTTGGCAATCAATCGCCAGTTTAGTTTCCGAATGCCGGGTAATCGGTTGAATAACAAGCCTTCGAAACGGTGCTGCACATGTAACGCAACAAACTGATTACTCACAAACTCATAATACTGCATCCGGTTGAACGTATTGGTGGTGAGCAGCGGAGTGGGGTTACCAATATGCGGGAAAAGCAGGGGAGCCGGTAACGTAGAGGGTGTGTAACCTGCCGATAACAGGTAGTTCATTCGGCCTAGTACACCGATACGTAGTGATTGCTGGGCACGCATCGTAATACGGTCATAATCAAATTGGCCGCCCAATGATTTTGCGCCATGCGTGTATCGAATAGTCAGAACGGGCGCACGTTTGGTACCTAATGTAATACGTTCGTTACCATCCATCAGGTATTTTTCTTTACGGGCCAGCCGGGCTTCGATAGACCAGTACGCGTCATAAATGTCGGAACGTAACGGCGAGGAATCTCCCATATCAGGATTTTCCTTGTAATGGAATGGAAACATCGGCTCGAACGACTTACTTCCAATGGTAGCCGTCAGTAAAATACCTCGAATGGGTTCAGTTTTAAAGAAAGCCTCTTTTTGGAAATTTTCGTAAGTACCTCTATATCGACCGAAACGACTCAGTGCGTAGAAAATACGGTTGCCGCCAATAAGTTCAGGGGTAAGTCCCAGCCGCTCCAGATCCCGAGTGATAGTAACACCAGCTATTGTCCAGTGCTGCCGCGAGAATAAATAGTTGATTTCGCCACCATATTTAAACTTATTGTCGAGCGTACCGTAGGCCAGATATCCCCGGAAAATCCAGTTTTTACTGAAGGTTTCGTTTGTCCGGAAACCGATACGTGTCCGTAGACCTTCAATGCTGTTTACCGCAAACAGATACGGGTAAGGGCCCAGATCGATTGGTCCACACTTAAGAAAGCCCGTAATTAGCACCTGCCCAACTCCTTCGGCGGCCTTTACGGCAGGTACCGCCCTAAGTTTGCTAATAATTTCGCGGGTTTTCAGATCCTCCTTATTCAGCGAATCTTCACCAGCCAGATTTTTTTGGACGCTGTGCCAATACGCATCGTTTTCCGTTGCCGCTGTGTCGCTGGGTTCAATTGGTTGTTCGTAAAACAGAATCGGTTTCGGCCGATTGACGGTTACGTTGCTGTTATGAAGCACTACGTTTGCCCGCAAGCCAAGCGACTGTTTTCCGACGCCGGTTAAATTGGCCGACAGGCGTATGGTAACTGGTAACCAGCCTGCCGTTGCCGACGTACTGGCACTGGAATCGATAGTGGTTTCTAGTTCCTGCTCGATAGTTAAGTCTTTTACGTAGTTCAGATTGGCTCCTTTCCCAATTTTGGTTTCAATCTGACAGAGGGCAAACGTAGTGGTGTCGACCCAGGCTTTGCCGGTAAATACCAAATCTTCAGGACGTTTGGGGTCGAATTGAATTTCGTAACAAATGTGATCGCCAATCTGGGTCGTATCGGCCAGATAGAATTCGTACCAGTTTTTCCAGTTATCACCAACGGGCGATGCAAAATCTTTGCCCAGAATAGGAATATAGTTGTCGTAGAAATTCTGGTTCACCAGATTTGTTCCGCCCAGTAATTGCGAACTTAGTCCGGCATCATCAACGGCTACTCCTCTGATACGTGTTTTGCGGATATCTTCCCGCTTGCGCGACGGATTGGCGCGGTAGTAATAACGGGAAACTGATTCAGAAGCCAGCAAGGGCAGCAACCGATGTCCTTCGTCATCAATAATCGAATCATGCTTGCTCATGGCCTGATTGATTTTCTTGATGAGTGGGTTTTTCCGCATCCGGTCTGTTACGTGGCTTAACGCAATGTCGGTTTTAACGTAACTGTCATATTCATAAGCCGACAATCGACTACGGTCGTTGATGGTACGATTCTTTCGTAACTGACGTAGTACGCGCCAGGCTGGATTTTCTCCCGCCCGAACGGTAACTTCCTGTAGGGCAGTGCCCGCCGAAGTCAATTTGAAATCGACTGCCTGCGATGGACGTTCTTTGTCGATAAACTTACGGAGGGTTTTATACCCCATAGAGCTGACTGCCAACGAGTCGGAAAGGAGCTTTACTGTCAGTGTATAACGCCCTCGTTCGTCGGTTAACGTACCGTTTTTACGGCCTACAAGAGCCACACTGGCAAACGGAATTGGGTCGCCGGAATTGGCATCAGTAACAAGACCCGTTACGGTATAGGTCGTTTGTCCCTGACTAAATCCATTGATACTAACTGAAATTAAAAGAAGGAAAGTAACAAGTAGCTGATAAAGAGGTCTCATTTTAGGTATTTCCAGACAGCGAATATAGGGAAAATACTTAGCCTATTGGATTAAAAAGGGCTTAAAGTGGAATAAATAAATCCCTAACTGTCAATCATTTGGTGTGGAGTGTATAATAACCTTTATCCTACGAGCCAGATTCGGTCTGCATCGGCACCCTGTTCGGTCCACTCGACCAGTACTCGCTGTGATTCAAGCGTATTTACCCGCTTGCCTGTATAGTCGGGCTTTATAGGTAAATCTCGGTTGTAGCGTCGGTCAACGAGCACCAACAGTTCAACTTTTCGAGGTCTTCCAAAAGCGGTCATGGCATCGAGAGCGGCACGTACCATACGCCCGGTGGCCAGTACGTCGTCGATCAGGATTACCCGCTTGTTCTCAATAATAAACGGCACATGGGTTGTATTTGCACGTAGCGGAGAATCGCGACGGCGAAAGTCGTCACGATAGAACGTAGCGTCCAGATAGCCTAATGGTACTGAGTAGCCAAGCGTTCGGTTAAGCTCTCGCCCCACACGTTCGGCAAAATAAATTCCCCTTGGTTGCATGCCTAGCAGTACGGTATCCGCAAAATCCTGGTGATTTTCAATCAGTTGCTGCGTCAGTCGGCTAATCACAATCTCAAGTAATGGACTGGACAGAATCAGTCGTTGTTGGTTCATGGAGTAAAAATAAGTGCAAAAAAAGAGAATAAACAATTAATCATGACCACTCACTAAATCATACAAATGCAGTATTGTGATGGGTATACCCAGTTTGTAGTTTTGACCAGAGAACCAGAACTATATGCGGTATGAAGCGAGTGATTACGTGTAGCATCCTGAGTCTGTTTGTCGTAGTGGTTTCGGAAAGCCAAGCACAGGACGTAGCTGGCTATTGGTTGGGAGTAACGTACCCGACCAACCCTAATCAGGAAATTTTTAATTATACCATGAACCTGACGCAAAATGGACAAGCGTTAGGTGGAACAGCTCAGACGGCCAATCCAAATGTTCCGTTTGGGGGCGTTGCGTACGTAACGGGGCAGGTGAATGGAACAACTGTTACGTTCAGCGAGGCCAATCAGAACGGTAGCACAGAAACGAAAGATATTTGTTACTGGCGGGGCAGTATGACGTATAACGCAACAAACGAAAGTCTGATCGGAACCTACGAAAATATTACGAATCAGACCACCTGTACAGAAGCTGGCAGCGGGCGGGTTGAGTTGTACCGAATCGTGCTTAAGTCAGGCGCAAAATTCTGCAAGGGAGTCCCTGTAAATCTGGTTGTTACCGGTAAAGACATCCGCTGGTATTCTTCTCAAAACAAAACCCGGATGCTGACGAGGGGAAATACGTATAGCCCGTCAATTACACAAACCACTACGTTCTACATTACCCAAACGCTTTATCAGAACGAAAGCCCGCCGGTACCTATTAAAATTGAGATCATTGAGCCTACATTCACCGCTACAGCGACTAATTCGGGCTGCAATCAGAGTAGCGGCTCAGTTAACGTAGCATCTGTAGGAGCTACAGGATGGCAGTATAAACTGAATAACGGAAGTTTTCAAAACACACCTCAATTTTCGGGATTGGCTCCCGGTTCATACACGGTAGTTGTTAAGGATGCGGCTGGTTGTCAGGCATCGCAGCAGGTTACGGTTTCTACAGATGCGGGGCCGACAATCAGCAATCTGGTAAGTTCTCCCCCCAAATGTGCAACTGCAAATGGCTCGGTGAACGTAGCGATTACGGGCGGGAAAGCTCCGATAATGTATTCTATCGATGGGGGCATTACGTATCAAAATTCGCCCAGTTTTACCCAGTTAGCGGGCGGCAATTATACCGTTCAGGTACGAGATGCGGCTGGTTGTGAAGCAAATCGCACTATTAGTCTGCCAACGTGGCAACCCATGTCTGTTTTGAATACCTCTACCTTACCAACAACGTGTGGTAAGCCAAACGGAGAAGCAACAATGCGAGCGACAGGAGGAAAAGGTATAATTCAATATAGTATCGACGGTCAAAATTTTCAGCCAAATAATACATTCACCAAATTAACTTCCGGTGCGTATACGCTGGTTGCGCGTGATAGTATGGGGTGTATGCTGAATCAATCGGTTGCAGTAGCCCCAAGTAAAGGCCCTCAGTTAGTGGAGGTTCAGATAACCAATGAAGGATGTGGGTTGAAGAATGGATCGATGACTATCGCCCCCAATTTAAATGCAAGTATTGTCGAATATTCGATTGATGGGCAGCAGTTTCAACGAACAGAATCATTTTCAACACTCAGTGGTGGTGTGTATACACTGACCATGCGAGATGAAAATAATTGTGTATTGACACAGTCGGTCATGATTCCGACAGATTGCGCTAATCGTGTTCATCTGCCTACAGCGTTTTCGCCGAATGCTGACCAGAAAAACGACGTATTGGCGGCTCATTTCGTTTTTCCATCGCTTCAGATTGCCGCTTTTACAGTTTATGATCGCTGGGGTTCCGTGTTATATAACCGAACTAATTTTCCGCTGACAAGTGGCGAAGTGCTGTGGGATGGGCAACTTAACGGGCAAGCGGCTCCCGAAGGTACGTATGTGTATCGGCTGGACTGTCAGTTTCCCGACGGTACTACGTCGACTTATCGTCAGGCGATTACCCTTTTGCACGGACATTAGCCAGCGATACAGTAATTTTGGGCGAAAACTGCTGGAATAGACCGTTCCGCTTAAACCGTGCAGTGTCTGTAGACTGAATTACGTATGAAATTTTTAATTGTTGGCCTGGGAAATATTGGCCCTGAATACGCATTGACGCGCCACAATGCCGGCTTTATGGTACTTGATCGACTGGCGGCTCAACATGACTTCTCTTTTTCAATGACCCGGCTGGCATATACAGCTAAATGGCAGTATAAAGGAAAACAACTGTTTTTTGTAAAACCTACTACGTTCATGAACCTGAGCGGCCGGGCTGTACAGTATTATTTAAAGCAGGAGAATATTCCGGTTGAGAATCTGCTGGTAGTTACTGACGATAAAGATCTACCGTTTGGTAAATTACGATTGAAGCCCAAAGGTTCGCCGGGTGGGCATAATGGATTACGGAACATTGATGAGGTTTTGGGCACGCAGGAATATGCGCGTTTACGGGTCGGAATTGGCAGTAATTTCTCGAAAGGTCGGCAGGTAGATTTTGTGCTAGGACAGTTTCCGGAAGACGAAATGATTCAATTGCCTGACTATTTAGACAGGACTGGAGATGCTGCTCTCACTTTTTGTACTTTGGGAATACAGACGGCCATGAATAATTACAATCAATGATATAACTTTTTAAAGAATTTTTGAATTATTTTAAGCCATATTTTATGCGTGTTAACAAATGTTTATGTAGAATATTATTTTGTTAGGGTTGTTTTTGTATCGAAAATGGTGGTTTTCAGGCATAAAGACAGCACGAAATTCGGAATAAAATTCTGACATGGACACATAAGACGTTTTGTGATTTATGAATTTCTATAGACATTTGTGCGTTCAATAATCAGAACATAATATAACAAAACAATGAAAACGCGTGTTATCTTTGCATCGTTGATTCTTGGATTAGGGTTAGCGATTTCTCAGGCAGACGCGGCTACCACCACCAGCAATGATGATAGCCCGGCAGCCACCAAGCCGGCAAGTGCCTTACTTGTCAATGGTTCACAAAAGCAGTTAACTGCCTATGTAGAACAGCGTATCGCCAAGTTTGCGCACAATACCAATTGGCAAAACTTTATGAGCGTAGTCTCGTTGTATAATCAAAATCCGGCTGGTCTGCTGACTATCAGCACTGCCGATCGGACAAAGTTCAACGAAGCCGTTGCTCAGGTAACGAATAAATTGGCTAGTCAGAAAGATGCTGCAGCCAGTCGCTGGATGAATCAAGTGAATCACACCTCACGGATGATCAATTTCATCTGGAGTGTAGATAGCTCAATGAGCGAAACGCTTGAGATTCAGTAGTCTGAAATAAATACCGATTTACGTCGGTATTTGGAACAGAAAAGAGTAAAAGTTAGTTTTTCATGTAGAAAAGGTTAAGGGTTTAGGAATAGTCAGTATAAGGTTCTCTGCTAAGATCGGAGAACCTTATCTTTTTTATAGATTACCTGAATTCTGCTCTATTTGCAATACCGAATAAGTAGGTACCTCCTGATATAGAAGAAACGGTACTATTTAGAAAAATGACTTGATTTTTTGCTACTACAGATGTAGTATGAATTACTAACGTAGCGCAAACCCATCACCTGATCTGCTCCTTAATTTATAGATCAGAACAAGTATTCAGCACTTAAATGTCTGTCAGGCTGTCAGTAACTGCTGAAACCATTTGCCTGATGCCTTAACAATACGTTGCTGGGTGCGAAAGTCAACATAGACCAGCCCGAATCGAGGGCGAAATCCTTCTGCCCATTCGAAATTGTCTAAAAACGTCCAGGCAAAATAACCTTCTACCGGAAAACCGTCGCGTTTTGCCCGTAAAACCTGTTCGAGATAGCGCTGATGATACGTTAGTCGGGCTACATCGTTGACCATACCTCGCTCAACCGAGTCAAAAAAAGCGGCACCGCTTTCGGTAATGAGCAATTTTCGAATACCTTCATACTGACTAAACTGCTGAATAACCCGGTATATACTTTCGGGATAAACTTCCCAGCCCATCTCGGTAATGGTCGTTACGTTACGTCGGAGGGGTGATACCTGAGCTGCCCACAAATAAGGCATGAAATAAGACTGCTCAACAACCGCCCGAAAATAGTGTTGTAAGCCGATAAAATCGAAATCGAACACCAGCCGTTCCATGTCGCCGGGTTTGGCTACTTTTTTGGCAATTCCGCCCAGAAATGGTAGTTCCTTGACAGGATAGCCCATACCAAGAGCTGGCTCGATAAACAATCGATTCATTAGGGCGTCGACCCGGTTAGCCGCTGCCTGATCTCGGGAAGTAAACGGGTCGATGGGGGAACAGGAGAACGTAGTGCCAACCTGCGCATCCGGTACGTTACGTCGAACGACACGTCCGCCTTCGGCCTGTGCCAACGTAGTATGGTGAATAACAGGCAACAAGCTCCGAAAACTCCGCCGACCCGGCGCATGCTGGCCTGTGAAATAACCCAGCACCGAAAACGCCAGCGGTTCGTTCAGAATAATCCAATGTTTTACTTTATGCCCATACGCTTTGGTGCAAACGTCGGCGAAGTCGGCAAACCAGTCTACTATTTTTCGATTGGGCCAGCCGCCCAGATTTTCAAGCGCTTGCGGCAAATCCCAATGATAAAGGGTTATCCAGGGGGTGATACCCAGTTCCAGACAACAGTCTATAAGTCGGTCATAGAAAGCCAGTCCCGCTTCGTTGATACGTCCTCCATGAGCTGGCCCAATGCCATCCGGTAAAATTCGTGACCAGGATAATGAGAAGCGGAATGTAGTGAGTCCTAATGCTTTATGAAGTTTTAGGTCTGATTCATACCGATCATAAAATTCACAAGCAATATCGGCGGTTTCACCTGTTTTGATACGTCCCTTTTGCCGACTGAATGTATCCCAGACACAGGGCGTACGGCCATCGCGGTCAACAGCTCCTTCAATCTGATAGGCGGCTGTGGCGGTTCCCCAGATAAAATTATCGCCGAAGTCAGCACGATTAAACGTGAGCGGAAACGTTGGAGTTACTACGTCGTTAATCAATACGTTAGTTTTCTGGCTAATTCGGGCAAAAGTAGCTGGTTGATCGAAAAAGACTATCCCCGAAACGATAATTTAACATACCGATTCGGGGATGGTCTTTTACTACGTTATGTGTCGATTAGCCACGGCGGCCATAAGGACCATTGTAGCGATTAGGCTGTTGGGTTGCAAACAGACGGTCGCGTTGGGCCGACGTCAGAACGGCTAACATATCCTGACGTTTGCGGAGTTGAAGATCACGAAGTCCGGCAGGTGTCATGCGCGACGTTTGCTGGATACGATCGTAATTATCTTCGATTTTGTGTAACTGTTTTTCCTGACGGCGCGACAGATTGACAATAGCGTCGATTCTGTCGATTTTCAGCTCATCCTGATACTGGTCGCGGTCGTATTGGGCACCACCATATTGTGGAGCGCGGTTGTCGAAAGGTTTTGAAAATACGCGTTGAGCGAAAGAAGCACCAGTAGATAAGGTGAAGAAAGTCAGGGCTGCAATGATGGTCGTTTTCATGATCAGATTGTGTTTTTAAGGTTTTATGATTCTTAGAGACCAATCCATTCACTACGTTTAATCGACTTATGGCCCTATCTGGCTGAATGCCCGTTTTGGGGTGCCGAGTCCAGCTAACTTGCGTTTAAATGGTTTTCGTATCGTCCTGCTTTCGGCGTGCCATAGCTTGTGCCAGAATGCTGGCTACAATTAGCTGGAGAGCATGATAAAGCATAATCGGCAGCAAGGCAACTCCAGCCATATTGCCCGGAAACAATACGTTAGCCATAACTGTACCCTGTATTAGTGATTTTTTAGAACCGCAGAATAAGGCCGTAACCCGATCTTCCCGGTTAAAACCAAGTAATCGACTAAAGAGGGTAATCAGACCGAATACCAGAAAGAAAAGTAAGAGCATCAGGCCCGCCAGCCATAGCAGGTCACCAAGCGAAATTTTCTCGAAGGAACGTAACGTGAATGACTCACAAAATGCCGTATAAACAATGAGCAATATGGTAATCTGGTCGAAATAACGTAGCGATGTCTTATGACGGGCCGCAAACCAGCCGAGTTGTTTGTTTAATAGCAGACCAAGTATAACAGGCACGATGACCTGAAGCGTTAGCTTACCGATTACGTTGGTTAAATCGTAATTTCCGGTTGTGTCGGTTAGTAAAAAACTCATCCAGACAGGCGTAATAAATACCCCAATCAGGCTGGAAATACTAGCGTTGAAAATGGCCGCTGGCATATTCCCTCCGGCAATAGATACCATAACGACTGACGACGAAACGGTTGATGGTAAGACTGCTACGTAGAAAATGCCCAACCATAGAATATCGGTGTCGGGTGTTTTGAAAATGGCTCGCATGGGCAGAACAAGAGCCGGAAAGAGCACAAATGTAGTTAGGTGAATAAGCAGGTGGAGCCGATAATTACGTAGCCCTTTGCGCAGTTGAGCAAAGTTGAGTTTGAGACCATAAAAGAAAAAAATAAGCGAAACACCGTAGTTAGCTATCGACGATAGGGAAAAAGGTCCTTCCTGAATGCCGGGAGATGGCCAAATTTTGGCTAAACCAATCATGGCGAGCAAAGCCAGAATAAACCAGTCGAGTCCGGCACGTGCCAGAAAAGTACTAAACGATGTTTTTGTCATAACTTCTTGATGAGCTAAATGCCAGAGATAAAAAATCTGTGTAACTCGTTGAATGGTTGGTATTTATAAAAACCGTCATTTAGTAGGTATCTTAAATAACAAATTTGTATAATTGTCCTGTAACTAAATGAGTGTCAACCTAAATCCAAATCACACATGGGCAAGTTTGTTGTATCGACTCGGACCAACGGCGAGTTTCAATTTAACCTCAAAGCCGATAATGGGCAGGTGATTCTAACCAGCGAAGGCTATAGCGCCCGGGCTGGCTGCGACAATGGTATTGAATCGGTGCGTAAAAATGCGGAAGATGACGGGAAATATGACCGTAAAGAAGCAAAAAACGGCAAGTTTTATTTCAATCTGAAAGCGGGAAACGGTCAGATAATTGGCTCCAGTCAGATGTATGAATCAGAAGCTGGCCGGGATAATGGTATTGATTCGGTGAAACGGAACGCACCGGATGCCAGTGTTGTCGATGAAACAGGCGCATAAGGGTAGGTTCGGCTTTAATTTCATATGGTTGGGTTTGTTGAAGAGCAAACCGGCCATATGGAATTAAAGCTGATATAACCAGCACAATGAAATGATCCGTTAACTATGAACCGATTTAGTATTCAAATTCCAGAACCTTGTGCCGAATCGTGGGAAACCATGCAGCCTGATGGATGTGGTCGGTTTTGCGCGAACTGTCAAAAAACGGTTGTTGACTACAGTAATTTTTCGGATGCTCAGTTAATACAGGCATTTCGTGATCATACGGCAACACTATCGTTGTGCGGGCGTTTTCGACCGGAGCAACTTCAACGTAGCATAAAAGCCAGCCCCCATACTACGTCGCGTTGGAGTAGATGGGTAAACGTAATGACTATAAGCCTGTTGGGTTGGCAAACTGCTCAGGCGCAAACCAGACCAAAATACAACCCATCTGTTCAGGATTCGCTACGTCCAAAGCCGACAGTTATTGAGCCAATAGTATCAAACTTTAAGGAGAATAGGCCAAGCGAAATAACGACGCACTGGACCGTTTCGGGGCGAGTACTACTGGAAGATTCTACTGGTAACCAAACGCCTGTATCACAAGCCAACATATTGGTTGGTAATCAGCGATATAGCTGGACAACCCAAACGGATAGTACAGGAGCCTTTCTGCTCGAGTTTGATGCAACTCAGGATACTACCGAATTTCGTCTCTTTATATCGTCAAGAAGTGGACTCTTTAAACGTAGCACGTTTACTGGTAACCCAGCAAATCCAGTAATTAGTTTAGGCACAATTATGGTGCATGAATCCAAGGCTGGGCCAATCATGGTTGGTGGAGGAATATGTATTGTTCGTAAACCCTCTCTTTTGAAACGATTGTGGCGTAGTATTTTTTAGTGAACACGTAACGTAGCGTTTCCAAGGTCGAAGCGCACCCCAAAAGGCTTTGGCTATTACCCGACAAACCATTCTTCGGGCAGTCTAATCAATTTCCCTTCAACATCACCACCCAATATCATCAGTTAGGAGACAGGGAATCTGATTTCCTAACTTATCTTTTGTCGACAAGGGCTGACTACGTTAATTCAGAGTCGATTACATGATAGATAAATAGTGTCTCAAAAAGTCATTTATGCTATCGTTTTTAGTAAACAAAATTAAGAAGATAAAAATGTCTCATGTTAACGAAACAGTTAAAGGAAATCATTAATAAAAACGGTGTGGATAGAACCGGAAAGCCGTATTGATAAATAATTCAAGTCTACTCATATTTCAAATGTGGTGTTTGTTAAACTGCCCAATTCGGTTTTTTTCTTTCCGAAATAGGTATTATTCCTTCCAATCGGCTAAGTCATAGCAACGTGTAGACAGGTTATTTGCAAGCCTGTACGTATCGACTATGGATGCCTATATTCCAGTCGAACTAGCTGAGGTAACAGCTATGTGGCGAAAAGAATGAAAAAAAAATCAGGCGAAAATAAATGTGATATTTCTATGTACTATTGACGTGAAAAGTCAGGGTTTATGCCGTATTTGGATACGGTAAAGCTTTCTTTTACCGCTTCCTTCCTTATTCTAACCGGGCTTCTGTATTGTGTTTGATGAGAACGCACTCTACTTTTTTTCTGCTCTTTTGCCTTCTGTGTTTAGCCCAGATAACGAACGCTCAACGTGGAATAGGTTTACCCCTTCAGCCCGACAAATTGGCCTATGCAAAAGAAGTTGAGCAGGAAGCAATTACGAAGAATGATACGTTGCTCATGGCCGAAGCATATTATCTGTATGGTAAAATACACATAGCCGCCCGAGACTATCTGACTGCGAAAGACTACTTCATAAAATCGCTACGTATTGTTGAAGGAAAACATAAATTTGATAAGGTCAGCCGAATTTATATTTGGTTGTCATGGATGGAGCGCGAACAGGCCGATGAAGTTAAATCACTGGAGTTTGCCCGTCAGTCAATTGCTTATGCACGAATCAGTACGCCCAAAGCACTCCTGTCAGCTTACCAATCTATGAGCGAAGTATACGTAATGGTTTGTTATGATAGTTTAAGCATCAACCGAAAACATCCACTTCAGGACAGCCTGTTTTATTACTGTAAAGAAGGGGAGCGAATCGCTTATCGGCTAAACGATTCGCTGAGTATTGCGGGCGTAAGCAATACACTGGGTAAAGTTTACGGATTCCAGCGAAATCCACGAACATTTTATTACTATCAGATTGCCTTAAAAATCTATACTGCGCTCAAGCACAAGGCAAATCAGGCGTCTATTACTCAGCAACTGGCACTTACCTATTTGCAGTTTAATCAGCCCGATAAAGCTTACCCATTATTGAAGAATGCAAATGAACTGTATAAGTCGCTGAAAATAAGAGAATTTGCTCTTGATCGGGGCTTAGCCCGAACCTATATGCAGTATTACCAGCAAAAACAAGACTGGAAAAATGCGTTCGACAAGTCGCTGGAGGTACGAAGCTTTGAGCGTGATGAGATGTTGGCAGATCGGAATGGGGCTGTTTCGAGACTTGGGGTAGAGTATGATACCGAAAAAAAAGAAGCAGAGCTTAAAAGTCAGCGGAGAGAGTTAGAACTGAGCCAGAAAAACCAGCAGAGCCAACGTTGGTTACTCATCGTTTTGTCAGTTTTGCTCTTGGGCACAGCAGCCGCAAGTATTGCATTCTACCAAATCTCGCAGAAAAACCAGCGATTAAGTCAACAAAATGCCGCTTTGGTGCAGGAACAAAATCATCGGGTTAAAAATAATCTTCAATTGATTTCCAGTCTGTTGAGTTTACAGTTGAATCGGCTGGATGATGAACGCTCCAGAAATGCTGTAGAAGATAGCCAGCGACGTATCGAAGTGATGGGCTTACTTCAGCGTAAACTTTATGATGGCAACAATCTGGTTACGGTCAATATGGCCGATTTTATACGAGATCTGGCCGAAATGGTGTTGAAAGCGTTTGAACTGGAACAGGTGGAGGTAGTCTACAAAATCGAACCTACAGTAGTATTGTCTGAAGATTATGCCATGCGAATTGGTTTGATTGTGAACGAATTAATTACAAATGCCTGTAAATATGCTTTTGAAAATAACCCAAAACCGAGGCTACAAATCTCTGCTACGTTAGTCAATAAAACATTTCAATTGCACGTAGCAGACAATGGGCCGGGTTTTTCTATTGCAGAAGTACCTACCCGCTCATTTGGTTTACGACTAATTCAGATGCAGGTAGAGCAGTTGTTTGGCACGTATCGGTTCGAAAACAACGGAAATGTGCAGTTCGAAATGGCATTTACATTACTTCCTCTTTCTCCGCTTCGGAGAAAAGCTAAACTAAGTACCACTCAATGAAAGCGCTACGAATTCTGGTCATTGAAGATGAGCTGGTAACGGCTCACGATATTAAGGAAACTCTGGAAAAGGCGGGGCATCTGATAACCGATATTGCCCGAAATCTATCGGCAGCTCTGACTTCAGTACGTGTCAACACCCCCGATTTAATCCTGATCGATATTCATTTAGATCACTCTTCTGAAGACGGGATCGATATAGCGCAGCGACTGCTGACACTGCAAACCATACCCATCATTTACCTGACAGGGAATTCAGAATCACCAACCATTTCCCGAGCGCAACAAACACGTCCAGCGGCATACTTGCTTAAACCTTTTCGACATAAAGAATTAGCAATACAGGTGGAGCTGGCCTATTATAATTATCAGGCTACACAAGCAAACTCGGTTGATCCGTTTTTGTCAGATAGCTTGTATTTGCCTGTTGATCAGGGACGTGGCTACGTGAAAATTAAAAAAAGCGATGTTCTTTATTTAGCTGCCGATCGCGTTTATGTAGAAATATATTTGATAGACGATGAACAGAAACGGGTTTTTTCGATGAATCTGGGATACCTCGCACAGTTTTTTACGACCAGTAATTTCTATAGTTTATCGCGCTCATTACTGGTAAATCTCGATTATGTAGAACGAATCGATAAAGGGCTGTTTTATGTATATGGACGCAAAACGCCAATACAATTTCCCGAAACTAGTCACAAACATTTTCTGCAACAGTTTGCTATCGTCAGAACGCCATCAAAACGAGAAAAAACGTCCTGATTCGCTAATTAAACAGTTGTGAATTGACTTAAAATCAGCGATTTGTTAAAAAAACATAATAAAAGTTAACAGAAACGGGAGTCGTAGAAACGGCGCATACTTTTGGCCTGAAACCAGCTAAAAAGTATGAAAAACCTATTCATTACATTACTAAATCTAATCGGCCTAACTGTTTATGGACAGAGCCTATCCGGCAAATTTGATATTCACACCTGGACACCGCCTTACACCTTGCCGATTCCTACTGGCTGGACAACAGAGCGTTTTCTCATTCCCATCGATTTTGCTCCTCAGATTCCCTATAAAGGCATCGAAGAGTTACGGTTTACACCGGGCTGGGGAAAACCGAATAGTCCCGATTATTGGTCATACGCCTATTTATGGTGGCTCGAAGGAAACCCACAGATAAATGCTGGTAGCCTACAGAAACATCTAACCGACTATTATAATGGCCTCGTAAACCGAAATATTGCCGATAGACACATCCTGACCCGAAAAACAACGTCGACAACAGTAGATATAAAGAAGAAATCTAAAAATACTGACGGAGAAGAATATTACAGTGGCACAATTGCCATGTTTGATTATATGGCTCAGGCAAACATTATTCTAAACTGCGTAATTCACGTAACAAACTGCACCAAACAAAACCGAACGGCTGTTTTGTTTGAGTTATCACCGAAACCTGCAGAACATACTGTCTGGCAAAAGTTACATAGCTTGCAAACTAGTTTTACGTACAATAAGTAGGTTGATTTCAGGGGTTTACATATTACGCCTATACTGCCCGCCGACCGCGTAAAGTGCCGCAGATAATTGACCCAGCGAACAAACTTTTGCGGCTTCCATCAGGCTATCAAAGATATTTCCGTTGGCTAGGGCTGTTGCCTGTAAATTAGTCAGGGCTACGTTGGCAGCCAGCCGATTTCGTTCCTGAAATGCCTGACAGGAGCTGACAGCGTAGCGTTTTTCGCCGTCCGTCGAACGTATCACTTCGCGGGGTAAAGCTGTAGGAGAACCGGCTGGGTCGAGAAACGTATTGACTCCCACAAGCGGCAGATTGCCGTTGTGTTTTAGTGTTTCGTAATACATCGACTCCTCCTGAATTTTGCTACGTTGGTACATCCGCTCCATAGCACCCAATACGCCACCTCGTTCGTTTATCGCCAGAAACTCCTGGTAAACAGCCTCTTCAACCAGATCGGTTAACTCCTCCACAATGAAAGAACCCTGTAGCGGATTTTCATTTTTTGTCAGCCCAAATTCGCGATTGATAATCAGTTGAATTGCCATAGCCCGACGTACCGATTCTTCGGTTGGTGTTGTAATGGCTTCGTCATAAGCGTTGGTATGCAGTGAGTTACAGTTGTCATAAATAGCCAGTAGCGCTTGCAACGTAGTACGGATATCATTAAAGGCAATTTCCTGGGCGTGCAAACTTCGCCCCGATGTCTGGATATGATACTTGAGTTTCTGCGACCGGCTATTGGCTTTGTATTTGTGTTTCATAGCTTTCGCCCAGATTCGTCGGGCAACACGCCCCAGTACAGTGTATTCCGGGTCCATGCCATTCGAGAAAAAGAACGACAAATTCGGTGCAAAATCATCGATGTGCATTCCCCGGCTGAGGTAATATTCAACAAACGTGAACCCATTAGAGAGGGTAAACGCCAGTTGCGAAACCGGATTGGCCCCTGCTTCGGCAATGTGATAGCCCGAAATGGACACCGAATAAAAATTCTGAACCAGATTATCGGTAAAATACTGCTGAATATCGCCCATCATTTTTAGCGCAAATTCAGTCGAGAAAATGCAGGTGTTCTGGGCTTGATCTTCTTTGAGAATATCAGCTTGTACCGTGCCACGAACCCGCCGAAGTGTATCAGCTTTTATCTGTTCATAGACTTCAATCGGTAAAACTTTATCGCCAGTTGTTCCCAATAACATAAGCCCTAATCCGTCATTACCGTCGGGTAAATTTCCGTTGTAAGAAGGGGGGTGGGGCATAGAGTTTAGGGAATGGAAAAGATCTGATGTGCCACCCTTAGCCTCCAACCCTATACCATCGACCTCTTGCTGACGTAACCATTTTTCGCATTGCTGATCGATAGCTGCATTTAGAAAAAAGGCCAGTAGCATGGGCGCAGGGCCGTTTATGGTCATTGAAACCGACGTAGCAGGGTCGCACAGATCGAAACCAGAATACAGTTTCTTAGCGTCATCAAGCGTGCAGATGTTCACCCCGGAGTTGCCAATTTTTCCGAAAATGTCCGGACGTAGTGCCGGGTCTTCACCATAAAGCGTAACGGAATCAAAAGCGGTAGAAAGTCGCTTGGCTGGTAACCCTTTCGATACGTAGTGAAACCGCCGATTGGTACGTTCTGGACCGCCTTCGCCCGCAAACATACGGGTAGGATCTTCGCCCTCACGCTTGAGTGGGAACACGCCAGCCGCATACGGAAACTCCCCCGGTACGTTTTCGGTCAATAACCAACGTAGTACGTCGCCCCAATCGTGGTATTTCGGCAGACTTACCTTCGGTATTTTTAAATGCGATAAGGTTTCTGAATAAAGCGGCTGTCGGATGATTTTATCCCGGACTTTAAATTCGTAAAATTCTGATACGTAGCGCTTTTGCAGATCGGGCCATTGCTGAAGTAGGGCGCGACAATCGGGATGAAGCTGCGTTTCGAGCGTTGTGTATACGTTCTGAAGAGCTTCTTGAATAGTAGAATCATCAAGTAATGTCAACGTACCATCGATCTGATAAAGCTGACGGGCCAGTGAACTTTGCTCCTGCACAAACTGCTTATATCGACGGCTTTCTTCCACAATTTCGGCTAGATACCGAATTCGGTCGGGGGGGATTATGGCAGGGGGCTGGGAGTGCCGGGATGGAGCGGATTGATTTTTTGGACTGTCTATGTCGCTACCCTGCGCAACCCCTGCAATTCCCTGTTCCCTACCATCCCCTGTTACCATACGGAACAAAGCGTTCATGCCTGCATCGTTGAATTGAGCAGCAACAGTACCAACAATCGGAAGGTCGTCATCTGCTACGTCCCACAGATTATGATTGCGTCGGTACTGTTTCCGAACGTCACGTAGTGCATCCAGCGAACCGCGTTTGTCGAACTTGTTTATGACAATGATATCGGCAAAATCAAGCATGTCGATTTTCTCCAACTGCGTAGCGGCTCCGTACTCGGCCGTCATTACATAGAGCGTTTTATCGGCGTGTTCGGTAATTTCGGTGTCTGACTGGCCAATGCCCGATGTTTCGACGATAATTAAATCGAACTGAGCAGCTTTACATACATCAATGGCATCCTGCACATATCGACTTAGGGCCAGGTTCGACTGCCGGGTAGCTAGCGAACGCATATACACTCGCGACGTAGTGTCGGTAGGGGAGTAGATAGCATTCATCCGAATACGGTCGCCGAGAAGTGCTCCGCCGGTTTTTCGTTTCGATGGATCTACCGAAATGATTGCCAGTGTTTTATCTGGAAATGTCCGTAAATAACGTAGCACCAGCTCATCGACCAGCGACGATTTGCCTGCACCGCCCGTGCCCGTAACACCCAGTACGTTCGCTGTGTGAGCGTGTGCACTAAAAAGTGAATGATCCGTTACCAGTCGACGGAATAGTTGCGGGTTGTTTTCAGCGGTCGTGATAAGTCGGGCGATTAGTCCGGGATTACTACATAGTGACGGCAAATCTGCTACGTCGACAGGGGGAAGTTCAATATCACACCGACGTAGCAAATCATTGATCATACCTTGAAGTCCCATTGTTCGACCATCATCAGGCGAGTAAATGCGGGTGATTCCGTAAGCATGTAATTCCTCAATTTCAGCGGGTAAAATTGTGCCACCCCCACCACCGAAAATTTTGATATGGCCCGCGCTACGTTCCTGAAGCAGGTCATACATGTATTTGAAAAATTCCAGATGTCCGCCCTGATAACTCGTGATGGCAATACCCTGAACATCTTCCTGAATGGCGCAATCAACAATTTCGGCGACTGCCCGATTATGTCCCAGATGAATCACTTCGGCTCCGGATGCCTGCATAAGCCGACGCATCAAGTTAATGGCGGCATCGTGTCCATCGAACAGCGAGGCTGCCGTAACAAGGCGAATTTTGTGCGTGAAGGCCGCTGGTTTTATAGATGCTGGCTTAGAATCTTGTGCAATCATTCGGACTAGAATTTCGTTAGCAAGGGTCGGTACTATCAAAGTTACAAACGGAAACGACTTACCGATTCATCGGAAAATATGTTTCCCGTTCTCCGTTAATTACGTCTATGAAACGAAAAATTATTACTCAACTCGCCTTAGCCGGTTTGCTGGCTGTCAGTACCTTAACAACGACAAAAGCGCAGGATAATTCGTTGTTTTATGAAGTAACAGGGCCGGGCATTACGAAGCCTTCTTACTTATATGGTACGTTTCATCTGGTTTGCCCGACCGATCTGAAAATTTCGGATGCGGTGAAAAAAGCCGTTGGTGATGCCCAACAGGTCTATCTGGAGCTTGATCTGGACGATCCGTCGATGATGATGAACATGCAGAAAGCCATTATGATGACCGATGGCAAAACGTTGAAAGACCTGCTTAAGCCCGACGATTATACGGTATTGGATACGTATCTGAAGCAGAAAATGAACATGGGACTGGCTCAGGTTGAGCGGTTTAAGCCGATTGGTCTACTGTCGCTGATGTATATGACGGTGTTACCATGTCAGCCTGCATCTTATGATATGACGTTTGCGCAAATGGCGGCTAAGGACAAAAAAGAGGTGCTTGGCCTAGAGTCGATTGATGCTCAATTGGCGGCTCTGGATAAAATTCCGATGGCTGAACAGTTAAAAGGTCTGGTCGATATGGCAAAAATGCCTGAGGAGGCAAAGAAAGAATTTTCGGAATTGCTGGCGGCCTATAAAACCAATGATGTGAGCAAACTGAACGCACTTATGAAGTCGAGCAAGTTCAGCGATATTGGCGAATTTGAAGATAGTCTACTTGGCGAACGTAACGCCAACTGGATTCCGGTAATTGAAAAAGCAGCCAAAGATAAACCAACATTTTTCGCGTTCGGAGCGGGTCATCTAGGTACCGACAAAGGCGTTGTCAATCTGCTACGTCAGAAAGGCTATACAGTGAAAGCTGTGAATAACTGATAATGGATAATGAATAGTGAAGAATGAAAAAGATTTTGTAAAGCATTATCCATTATCCATTATCCATTATCCATTATCCATTATCCATTATCCATTATCCATTATTTCTTAAAGGCCAGTGCTTTTACGGGTTGGATACGGTTGATGATGAACGTAGCAAGCCATAGAATGGCCGCAATGATCAGAATAGTTGCTACGTTCAGAAACAGAACAGTTGGCCAGTCCCAGACGATTGGTACGTAGTTCATGAAATAGCTTTTTGGGTCGAGCGGAATGAGTTTAAAACGGTCTTGTAAGAAACAAACCGCAATGCCAACACCATTGCCAATGAGCAAACCCCAACCAACCATGTTTAGCCCGACGGCTAGAAATAGTTTACGAATTAGCGGATTGGCTCCTCCAAGTGCTTTCAGTAGGCCAATCATTGGAGTACGTTCCATCATCAGAACCAGCAATACCGAAACCATATTGAACGACGCAACAAACCCGATCAGGCTCAGTAAAATGACCATGTTCCGGTCGAGCAAAATCATCCAGTCGAACAGGGGACGATACTGGTCTGTTACGCGGGTGAGCCGCATACTGGGCGCCATTACGTCGAAAACATTGTCGGCTGTGGCGTCGAGCTTTTTAAAGTCGTTGACGAAAATTTCGTAGGTGCCAACTGAATCGGTTCCCCATTTATTGAGTCGCTGAATCAGTCGGATATCGCCCAGTGCAATGGTTTTGTCGACTTCTTCAAGACCAGTTTCATAAATACCCACTACGGTCATTTTACGGGCGCGGGGCGTATTGCCTAAAAAATATAACGGTACGTTCTGCCCCACTTTTACCTGCAACTGATTAGCCATATACTGGCTCAGCAGCAGTTGCGTGGAGCCGTTTCCCGTATCTGCGCCAACAACGGGCACTGTTCCGGCCACGAGCGACTCGCGGAACAAATTCCAGTCGTAATCTTTACCAACGCCTTTGAGAATGACCCCCGTTAGTTCTGTATCGGTTTTTAAAATACCGGCTTTCAAGGCCACCGCCTGAATGTGATGAAGGCCGGGGATTCGATTGGCTTCGCGATAAAGAACCGTATTGAGTGGGAGTGGCGTTTCTTCGTAAGAGCTGTTGTTACTGAATTTGCTGACCTGCAAATGGGCTCCGAACAGAAAAATCTTTTGCTGAATTGTGTTTTTGAAGCCATATAATACAGCAAAGGCTACGACTAAAATAGTCAGACCCAGTGCTATACTGGCGATACCGATGCGGGTAACCGTAGCCGAAAAACTACCTTCAGGGGCGTTGCGGACCTTGCGGGCCAGAAAAACAGGAACGTTCAAGATAAGTCGAAAACCGTTAGGCTCCGACAGGCTCCGGCTGTCGGATACGTGGAAGTTACTGGTTAGCCGCTAGTGCGGTCTCAACAGCCGGAGCCTGTCGATGCCTAATAACTTCCAACTATTTTTTTGTTCTGGTAAAAGTAAGAGTTTTGTAAGAACGCTTACCTCTTCCTGCATTATGTATTTCCTTATTAAACTGTTTCTGACAGCTTTTTGTGTAATAAGTTTGGCCAGTTTTGCCCAAACAAAAACATCAACCCCGGCCAATGCTATCCAGACCGGGGCCGACCAGATGGGACTTTATCTGCCAACCTTACAGGGAAAACGGGTTGGATTGGTGGTAAACCATACGTCACGTATCGGCAAAACGCATCTGGTCGATAGTTTGCTGGCAAGAGGAATTGCTGTGAAAACGATTTTTGCGCCCGAGCACGGTTTCCGGGGTGACGCTACGGACGGCGAAAAAATCACCAGCAGTCGCGACCCACGTACCGGCATTATGGTTGCGTCGCTGTATGGCAAAACGTATAAACCAACGCCTCAGCAACTGGATTCGTTGGATGTTGTGGTGTTTGATATTCAGGATGTTGGCGCTCGGTTTTATACGTATACCAGCACGATGCACTACGTTATGGAAGCCTGCGCCGAAACCAACAAACCGATGATTGTGCTGGATCGCCCAAATCCAAACGGGCACTACGTTGATGGGCCGGTACTCGATCCGAAGTTCAAATCATTTGTTGGCTTAAACCCGATTCCGGTTGTCTATGGCTTAACGATTGGTGAACTGGCCCGGATGATTAATGGTGAAGGATGGCTCGCTGGCGCGAAAACGTGCCCGCTGACGATTATCCCACTTAAAAATTATACGCATCAGACGCCTTATGTATTACCCGTGCCACCGTCGCCGAATCTGCCGAACCAGCAGTCGATCTTGCTCTACCCATCACTCTGTTTTTTTGAAAACACGGTGGTTAGCGTTGGGCGGGGTACAGATAAACAGTTTCAGGTAATTGGTTCACACTATACAAAGTATGGCCCCTATACATTTACACCAGTCGATAAACCGGGCGCAATTAATCCACCATTAGAAGGGCAACTTTGCTACGGCCTTGATTTATCGAACGTTACGGTAAAAAAAGATGGCCTGATGCTGAACTATCTATTCGATTTTATCAAAAGAGCGTCGGATAAAAACAAGTTCTTTTTTCCCAACAACTGGATCGACAAACTTGCCGGAACCGACCAACTCCGGCTACAATTGTTGACGGGTGTTTCAGAAGAAAAAATCCGAAAAAGCTGGCAACCTGCACTGGATACCTACAAAGTGATGCGGAAAAAATACCTGTTGTATAAATGAGCAAAAGCGTGAATGAGTGAAAGAGCGAATAGCCTGCCGGATGATTTTCGCTCTTTCGCTCACTCATTCTTTCGCTCTTTAGGTTTGCTGTCCCGCTAAAATGGGCTAACTTTGCAGTTTAGAGACCCATCATGGCCACCGAACAGATTCTAATTCTGGACTTTGGTTCGCAGTATACACAATTAATTGCCCGCCGGGTTCGCGAACTGAATGTCTACTGTGAAATCCATCCGTACAATCATTTACCCGTTATTACGCCCGATGTAAAGGGTATCATTCTGTCAGGAAGTCCGTCGTCTGTACGGGACGCTGATTCCCCAGAAGTTCATCTTGCAGCTTTTCGGCATAAACTTCCCATCCTGGGTGTGTGTTACGGTGCTCAATTGCTGGCGCATACCAGCGGGGGCGAAGTACAGGCATCAGCTATTCGCGAGTACGGACGGGCTAAACTTGGCACTGTCGATAACACGAGTCCGTTGCTGAAAGACATCGATCAGCACTCTCAGGTCTGGATGTCACATGCCGATACGATTACCAGTGTTCCTGACAATTTCCGGATTATTGCCTCAACCGATACGGTTCGGGTAGCCGCTTTCCAAGTCGAGGGTGAGCCTACGTATGGTATTCAGTTTCACCCCGAAGTTACACACTCACTTCAGGGAAAAACGTTGCTCCACAACTTCGTAGTTGATATTTGTGGATGTTCACAGGATTGGACGGCGGCTTCGTTTGTCGAAACAACCGTTGAGCAACTGAAGCAAAAACTCGGCGATGATAAAGTCGTACTGGGCTTGTCGGGCGGTGTCGATTCGTCGGTTGCAGCCATGCTCATTCACCGCGCTATTGGCAAGAATCTCTACTGCATTTTTGTCGATAACGGCGTATTACGTAAAGACGAATTTACGGGCGTACTGGAATCCTATAAAACACTGGGATTGAACGTGAAAGGAGTCGATTCTCAGCAGCAATTCTATACCGCTCTGGCTGGAATATCTGATCCTGAAGCCAAACGTAAAGCCATCGGTAAAACCTTCATCGACGTATTTGATCACGAAGCGCATCTGGTTGAGAACGTAGCGTGGCTGGGTCAGGGAACAATCTACCCCGACGTAATTGAGTCGGTATCGGTAAAAGGGCCATCGGCAACGATCAAATCGCACCACAACGTAGGAGGTTTGCCCGATTACATGAAACTGAAAGTGGTAGAGCCGCTTAATACCTTATTCAAAGACGAAGTGCGGGCGGTTGGTAAAACCCTCGGCCTACCCGACGCCATTCTCGGAAGGCACCCATTCCCCGGCCCTGGGTTAGCCATTCGGATTCTGGGCGACGTAACGCCTGAAAAAGTGGCCATTCTACAACAGGTCGATGCGTTGTTTATCGATGGTTTGAAGCGCGAAGGCTTATACGATAAGGTATGGCAGGCTGGCGCTATGTTGCTCCCTGTGCAATCGGTTGGCGTAATGGGCGACGAACGTACTTACGAGCGTGTAGTGGCGCTACGTGCCGTAACAAGCATTGACGGTATGACAGCCGACTGGGCGCACTTGCCGTATGAATTTCTGGCCGATATTTCGAACGAAATTATTAACCGCGTAAAAGGCGTGAACCGGGTTGTTTACGATATTTCATCGAAACCACCGGCCACCATTGAGTGGGAATAGGCAATACCAAACAAAACGCCCGATGCTACGTAGTGTCGGGCGTTTTGCTTTTATGGAATGCTACGTTCGTTCGCTAAATAAACCGTGCTACGTTCCGATGTTTCTCGGCTTTATTTTTACATTAGCCGCTGATTATCAAAACTCCTAACAATCAATGAAAACAACACAAATGAACCGGACTATCGCTCTGACGATGGTGGGCCTACTAATGACCCTTATGACATGGGCACAGGGCGACAAAGCCAGTCGGCCAAGTCCACCCGCTACCGCCAGCGGAAAAGTAAATGGGGCAAACATTACGGTTAATTACAGTAGTCCGTCGGTAAAAGGACGTAACGTTTGGGACCCGAGCGGTAGTTTGGCGCCTTATGGAAAAGTATGGCGGGCTGGTGCCAACGAAGCCACCATCTTTGAGACAGATAAGGACATTAAAGTAGAAGGAAAAACGCTTGCCGCTGGTAAATACGGCTTCTTTGCCATTCCGGGGCAGGACGAGTGGACTATCATTTTCAACAAAGTATCGAACCAGTGGGGCGCGTTCAAATACGATCAGGCGCAGGACGTGCTGCGTGTAACAGCCAAGCCCAAAAAGTCGGCCCAGATGACGGAGAAATTAGCGTATGACGTAACCGGCAAGGGCGTAACGCTGAAATGGGAAAATGTGGAAGTACCTGTTATGATTCAATAAAAGTAATTGTCATGTAAAAGTAAGAGCGGTCAGGTTTTGGGAAATCTGACCGCTCTTACTTTGAAATAGATATGAGATGTGACGTTGATTACTAATAACCAACGTAGTGAGGTTTCTCAAAACCGAATGATACGTAGCTAAAATACCATTTTAGCTACGTATTTCTAGTACGTTAAAAATCCTTTTGTAAGTTAATTAGAGACATACTGCAGCCCCAGCTACCTGAATGGCTGCATCGATCAGACATCTTCTATATTAGAACTGGCATACTGACAAAGGCTGTTTGGGCTTGGCTAATGAATCAAGTTTCATTAATCTGTTAGCGGATTGGAGTGCCTGTTCTAAAATAGGTTTACTAACTGAATCCCATCTGCAGGCAGGGCCACTATGAATATCGACTTCTAAGCGCATTACCTGTTGGTCCCGATTATACCATATCGCATTACTATTGGAGGAGCCTGATGTGTCAAATTAATACGATATTTTATAGTCTGTTTGGGCTGGTAAACGATTATATTCCACTAAAATGGCTCGGATGGCTTCATTCTGTGCGGCAGTTCTAGAAGGAAAGTGACCTATATCTTCATAGCCGCCATTAACCGAACTTGGTTTACATTCGATTAACAGCATACTACTTAGTACTATGGCTTTGGCTATGATATTCATAATGATCTAGATTTAACCCTCCTAGACGTGAAAATTTATGAGGGCTGAGTATAGGGCTTATTGGCAAAATTTAGATTATGTTATTTATTGAGGAAGGACTTTTTTTGTCCGAAATTTAATGTAAAAAGTATTGGCGGTAATATTTTGTATCTAAATATTTATTAGTTTATAGTTTAATGTAGTTTAAACTTATAATTTATGTTACATAAAGTATTTTATTAGATGTTGTTTTAAATCGCTTGATGGTTATTCTATATATTATTTAAAAATAAATTCTTTGAAAAAGTCAACTTTACCAGTAGTGAATTTGACCGTTACGTTAATTCGAACTAATAGAAAAAGGCGTGGCTTCCCATCTTGGGAAGCCACGCCTTTTTCTATTAGTTCGAATTAAATCAGTTCAGTTTGAGTGCTGATTCGGCATTGTTGATTCCTGATTTTGCGGCATTCGCTGCTTCATCAACTTTATCGTTATAGGCGGTTTTTGCCTGACTACGTTTCTGCTGATAAGTCGATTCAGCATCATCGCGATATTTGTCGAATATCTCTTCAGCCTGATTTGAGTACTTATCAGCGTTGGCTTCTGCTTTTCCTCTCAGGCGGTCGAGTTGAGCTTGTACTTGATCGACACCCTCTTCCCATTGCCGTTGCATATCGTCGAAACCTTGTGTTAGCTTGTCGCGGGTATCCTTGCCACTACGTGGAGCTGTTAGGTAACCAATTGCTAATCCTGCTAGTACTCCTCTCAAAAAGCCCATAATACTGGTTGTTTTGAATTAGTAATGAATGAAATCTGAAATACATTCTTAAAAAATTATGCCACGATAATTTTTTTTATATAAATAGTTGTAGGTTAGATAGTTAACTTTATTTAATGCATAGATTTAACAAAGCGATTGAGTATTTTATTCTACAATATAGGGGTTGCTACGTAGCATTAATAAAAAAACAGGCCACCTAAATAAGGCAACCTGTTTGCGGTTAAGGGGTGTTTGTGCGCTACGTATCTAGCGGTTCTCAGAAATCACTTCCCGAATGTCGCTAATGATTTTGCCTGCCAGATAATCGGCGGTTGCCAACGTATCGGACTCGGAATAAATACGGATAATGGGTTCTGTATTTGACTTACGAAGATGAACCCATTCTTTATCGAACTCAATTTTTACCCCGTCGATAGTACTAATGGGGTTACGTGCATACTTGGTCTGTATCTGATTCAGTACCGCATCTACATCAATATCGGGCGTAAGCTCAATCTTATTTTTTGAAATATAATAACTGGGATATGTCCGCCGAAGCATAGAGGCTGATTTGCCAGAAATGGCCAGATGGCTCAGAAACAAGGCAATACCAACCAGCGCATCGCGACCCTGATGAAGTTCCGGATAGATGACTCCACCGTTGCCTTCTCCGCCAATAAGCGCCCCTTTTTCTTTCATCATTTCCACTACGTTAACCTCACCCACTGCCGATGCAAAATGCTGACCGCCGTATTTCTGAGTAATGTCGCGCAGGGCCACCGTGCTCGACATATTCGATACGGTATTCCCGCCCTGTGGGCTGTTTTTCAGTACATAATCGGCAACGGCAACAAGCGTATATTCTTCGCCAAAAGGCGAACCATCTTCACAAATCAGCGCTAACCTGTCAACGTCGGGGTCAACAACAACACCGATATCAGCGTTTCCTTTACCCATTTCCTTAATGATGTCGCGCAGGTTTTCGGGAAGAGGTTCTGGGTTGTGAGCAAAATTGCCTGTGGGTTCACAATGTAGTTTGGTGATACGTTCCACACCAAGTGCTTCAAGAAGCATGGGCACGGCTAATCCGCCAGTTGAGTTAACGGCATCGACAATAATGCGAAAATTACGGGCGGCAATCGCATCACGATTAACCAGCGGTAGGGCCAGAATCTGGTCGATATGCTTCTGAAGCCACGTATCATCGGCGCGATACGTTCCTAATTTACGAACTTCAGCAAACTCAAACGATTCTGAGTCGGCAATGGCCAATACGTCGGCTCCATCCTGCGCTGATATAAATTCACCTGCTTCGTTGAGCAGCTTGAGAGCATTCCACTGAATAGGGTTGTGGCTGGCTGTTAGAATAATACCTCCAGAAGCTGATTCGCCAGGAACAGCCATTTCAACGGTGGGTGTTGTAGATAAACCCAGATCGATAACGTCGAGACCAAGCCCTTGCAACGTAGCGGCTACTAATTTTGATACCATCTCACCCGACAAACGGCCATCTCGCCCAATAACAACAGCTTTACGTTCTGGATTACGTTGCCGGAGCCATTGGCCAAAAGCGGCTGTAAATTTAACCACATCGAGGGGAGTAAGGCCCTCTCCGCTACGTCCTCCAATAGTTCCTCTAATTCCGGAAATAGACTTAATTAATGCCACTGTTCTGGGTCAGAATAAGATAAGTATAATACACTATAATTGAATGCAAATATAGTCAATCGTGCCAGTTGAAGGGTTATAGTCGACGTTGCTACTCGTAAATAACGTAAATAATCGGCGGCTTTATACAAATAATAATTCGGAACGAAGATTAGATTTCGCCTTTCCTGTATACATGCCACTAATGGGAGCTGCTAATTCGGGTTTCGCTGTGGATGTTAGAAACACGTGGCGATTTACGACCACAGAGCCTTCGGCCGGATCGAAACCCCGCCAACCTGCACCTGGTAAATAGACCTCGGCCCAGGCATGCAACTGGTGTTCCTGTTGCGGATTTCCGAACAAATAGCCACTTACAAATCGGGCTGCAATACCCAAACTGCGACAGGCAGCCATAAACAACGTAGTATAATCGCGGCAGGAGCCTCTACGCATGTTTAACGTCTGTTCGGGGGCAAACGGGGCTCCTGTTTCTCGGATTTCGTAGGTGAATTGCCAGATGGTTTTGTTAAGTGCCATCAGAAAATCGACAGTTTGCCAGCCAGTACTAGCGGCAATTTGCCGGGCCCAGCTCTCAACCCGTTCAGATACGCCCACTCGTTCCAGATATGGTGCCAGAAGCTCTTCTATTGCTTTGGGATAGCGAAAAGGAACGCGCTGAGTTTCGAACGGAAACAGCACAAAATCGAAAGAATTAAATTCTTCGGATTGCAACTGCATTTCTACCGTTACGTTAAAGTGTTTGGTTGGGTGGTTAAAATACACCAGTTGCTGTACATTTCCCTCAGCGTCGATGTTTCGAACAACCCGATCGGGGGTGGGGTCGATTATCAACTGGTAATCCAGCAAACGCTGGTAAGGATACATGCGCGGGTAGAGATACAGAGTTTGAGGCCCCAGCGCTACGGGAATATCATAGGTATATTCAGATTCGTGCCGAACGTGGAGATTCATGGAAACGGTGGGTTAACGGATGAATTAAGATGGATGATATATGAAGTGGGATGTATAATATATGATGTATAAAATTGTATTCTAACATCATATATTATACATCCTACTTCATATATCATTTATATCTGTTTGGTGGCTCGGACTTTTTCAAAAATGGGGTCCATCCAGTAAGAGGGTAATTTTCGAACCGAATTGCTTAGTAAAGCGCTCCATTGATGCGATACTTCGTCCATATCGTCTTTTTCGAGCCGGTATTCGGTCATATGGAAACTATCTTTAGGATAGATGACAATATCTAATGGATAATCGACATCGTTGGCACTTACCCTAGTGGCATCGAACGCCAGAAAGCCAATCTTAAGTGCATCCTGCATACTGGTTTCGTAGGCTAAATTCCGAAACAGCAGCGGCTTGCCATAGCCCGAGTTTCCGATAATTTTAAACGGCGAACCCTGATCTACCTCCACCCAGTTGCCTTCGGGGTAGAGCATGAACAGCTTATGCTCTTCGTCATCTTCCAACTGGCCGCCAACAATAGCATTGAGATTGAAATTCAGTCCGTTGGCTACAATAGACGCCTTGTCTTCCTGTGCCACCCGCTTTACCTGCTCGCCAAAAGCGTTCACTGCTTTATAGAGTTTATTAAACGACCGATCTTGTTCGGCTAATACTTCCCGGAAGTAAGTAATGGCTTTATCGCGCACCGAACGAAGGCCCGATGTCATGATAAATAATGAGTGATTTTCGACTTCATGAACCGAGATCTTACGGTTCGATGATACTTCGGTACCAGAGGTTAGCCGTCTGTCGGCGATAGCCACTAAGCCCGACGCAACCTTAATGCCTAAACAATACGTCATTCGATAAAGTGGGAGTTCAGGAGCATCCACTCCGGATGTAATACGGACAAATATACAGGTTACCCTCATTTTTGTTCGATTACTCCCGCTGATTTCTCGAAAAATGCTGTAGTTGCTACACCTTACAACGGTGCCACGATCCGTAAATCGAAGCGGGCTTCGTCATCTTCGCCATTGTTGGTTCCGTTGTTTGGTGTTGAATCCGGGTCGGGCTGGCCGGATGCCGATATTTGAATTCTATTGATTGACTGACCAGCACTAACGGCTCTCACCTCGAACCGCAGAACAGCTACTTTTTTTGCTGCCAACTGGGCTACAGTACCCGTAACCGTAGACCCATTTACAGTCATGCCTGAGATTGAACCTACAAATTGGAGCGAAGGAGGCAATTCGTGTTTTACAGAAATGTTCGATGTCGATGAACCGCCGTCGTTAGCAATCGTGATGGTAAATGTAAGCGATTGGCCAGTTGTGACTACTGTCTTATTGGCACGTAGTATCAGGCTTAAATCAGCTTTATTCGGAATACCCAGCGGTTCGTCAGGAACTACGGGTGGTAATGGCGGAGGATTTGGATTGGGTGATACGTATACGGATAGAGTGCCAGCAGTTCGAGTCCTTAATTCGGCAAAAGCCATATCGTCCTGTCCGTCGCCTGTACCTGTACCAGGTTCACTATCCGGGTCATTGTTGGTTTGGAGTTGTAGTTCAGCTGCATTTCGATACATACCTGCAGCCGTAAGTCGAGCTACGTATCGACGACTAACTTTAGCACGCGCAAGTACTGACGGTATAACGGCACGAACAATACCATTGGTTACTGAAAGGCCATCAGGTGAAGAAATAAAGGTCATATTCGGTGGTAGCCGATTTTGAACCGTTATACTACCTGCATCACAATCGCTTTCATTACGCACAGTTAAGGTATACGTAACGGTATCGCCTACCAACACTGCACCGCGACTAGATTTTAAGGCTAAACTCAGGTCGGCATCGGCCAAGGTAATCTGTTTGTAAACCGGCTCGGAAAGGCATCCATAGACCGGATTTTTGGCCAGCAGGCTATAAGAATCCGGACTTGAAACCGTAATTGATTGAGAAGTAGCCCCTGTGCTCCATTGGTTAAGGCCAGTAAAACTGGAGGTTAATATTAAGCCGCCCACTGAACAAATGGAAGATCCACCATTGATAGTTGGCACTGCTGGTTTAACGTTATCAGGAACGTTTATGGCAGGAGGAAAATACACTTTCTGCTGGGCATTACGTATTCGGGCATTGTAGGTGCCGTTTCCAGCCGTTATCGCCTGACTAGTGCTCCCGGTATTCCACATATAATCTTGGTAACCGCCGGGCTGCGTGAGGGTAAGCTGGTTGTTAACGGCACAGGCAATTGTTGCCAGGGGCTGCGTTTCGGCTCCATACGGCGTTATACTCTGTAACATTGATGTTGTAATGGAATTGGCCCAGGCATCGGCTACCTTTTCCTGACCAGACGGGGAGTAATGAATTCCATCGGGACGATCGTTATAGGATGAAATATTGTCGAGGTCAGGACCTTGAAAAGTACGAAATCCCGGCTGATTAATCGTTTGTGTCTGAGCGTAACGTACATTCGAAAAAACCTCTCCCGCATACGAAGAAATTGCGATGATGAAGGCCAAATCCGGCTTATTAAACTCCTGTCGTGCCTTGCTGATAACGCCTGAATAGTAAATCGGAAGTGAATCAGGCGGGCTAAATCGGTCATTTTCGCCATGATGGACCAGTACCGATCGAAGGCCGGTACTTGGTACGTAGAGATTCATCAGATTCCGGAAATTGGCATAAGGCATACGTAGTGAATATCGGACAAACCCGTGGCCAAATGGCTGATTATAAGCTGCCTGATAGTTTTGCTGCATGTTGGTGCCACCAAAACCTGCATTGTAAAATAAAATCGGTACGTTTAGCTTCTGCGCAAGCTGATCGCCCATGCGCCCCCAGAACCATGCAAAGTGGCCAAACGGAGCCTGACCCGGAAAAGTTGGTAATTTATTGAAGACAATACCGGGCAAATAGCGCGTATCGGCGGTAAGGAGATACGTATTGAAATCGGGCGTAGTTTCATCAAGCACAACTACCGACACCCGATCGTCGGAGGCTCCGCCTAGTGTAGGACAACGTTCATTTCCATTACCATCGGGGCCACAGCTACTTCCCTGCGCATTAGAGTGGCCGATAATGGCAAAAACTTCTCCAATTCCGAATCGATCGACTGAATCCACGCCCACGATGGTTCCATTACGCATGCCCCGAACCATGAGTTTATACCAGCCACCGCTCGCGCTTATCGAGCCGTTAAACTGACCATTGGTGGGGTTTGATTGAATAACTGTCCAATTCGTGGTGGCGCCCTGACCCGATTCGCGGGCAACAACGCGGGCTTCAATAGCGTCGATGGGTTGCGAATAACTGCCAGCAATCTGGATCGTTGCTGTGTTATTGTTGTTACGTTGCACAATCATCCGATTCACCGGATACGTAACATCAACCTGAGCATACCCCTGAGCACAATACAGGTAAAAGCTCAAACTCAGAAGGAGTGAGCGAATGAAATCCCTTAAAAGTAACATCATGTAGGATAAAGCAGATAAAATCTATATAGTAAAATAGAGTTTACTCATCAAATATACGTTTGTTGATCTGTATAAAAAATTAAATTAAATTATACTAATAATAGTAACATGTAGGTTTTTGATAAGCCCCATTAAAAACAGGATTTCGAATAAGGCAAATACCCTATCGGTTATCTACTCCTTATGGCTAGCTTTTCGGTTACAATGGTTTGTTTTTGATAAAGGTTTGTGTTACTTTGGCAACCAGAAGATTATAACCCCTCTGCCCATTTTGCGATGAACTTTGACGACGACGACGACGATAGCTTCATGGACTGGGATGGCTTCGACGAGGATTACGATCCGGAAGAAACCCGTGCTGAAATGGAAGCCGAAAATCGGCGCATCAAAAATCTGCCCATCCTGCGTAAAGCCAATGAGTTGATGGAATTGACACAAGCTATTGTCGAAACCATCAATAAAGAAGACGATGTGCTAATGATGCATGAGCAGATGTTAGCGAATGCCATGATGCTGGCTCCAAAAATAGTTGGTGCCGAGGGGGGAGATTTGTATACGTTGCGGATGGAAAACGCCGTCATTATTAAAATGCATGCGCGTGAATTATTGGCACAAACGTCTTATTGCAAAGCCGAAAAATTAGCGATGCCAGCTTACCTCAACGTACTGCGGGATGAAATAGAGCAGTTCAGAGTGCTCTTTGTGGAATGGGTCAATGGCTTCGATAAGAATAATGATGCCCCCGACGACTGGGGCCTATTTTATTAATCACTGATGTTACGCAGCCTTAGCTAATAGAGTAGATTGACTTTTGAGACTGTTAAGGTTTCGTAATGCTAATTTCATC
>NZ_BAAHBF010000012.1:0-71319 GCF_054776875.1 Spirosoma daeguense | reverse complement strand
CCAAAACCACTGAGGTTGATTAATCCCACAAACCTAGAAAAATACAACGCCCTCCACAACTTTATGAATTGATCCCTTTTAATCTAAACCCTCAAAAACGATTAATTCGGGAAGATTCTAAAAGAACAGTACGTAGTGAGCTCTAGCAGACACAAATTCAGATACGGGTAAAATAAAAAGGGTTCATTGAAATTCAATGAACCCTTTTAGTAGTAGCGGGAGCTGGACTCGAACCAGCGACCTTTGGGTTATGAGCCCAACGAGCTACCAACTGCTCCATCCCGCGATGTTTGGATTGCAAAGGTACGAGTATATTTGATATAAACAACTACCTTTGTAAAAAAAAGTTTGTGAATACTCGGAAACGTTTTTTGCAAACAAGGGGTTCTTTACCAAAGCCGCTGGAAATCAGTTAGCGGGATCACCTAAAGATGAATACAGATATTATTGAAAATTTCCCCGCCAATCATAAGGCCGGGTTTGTCGGCATCGTTGGTAAGCCGAATGTAGGCAAGTCAACGCTCATGAATCAGCTCGTCGGCGAAAGACTGTCCATCATTACGTCTAAAGCCCAGACTACACGTCACCGCATAATGGGTATCCTGAATGGTACTCATGATGGTCAGGAATTTCAGCTCGTTTACTCCGATACGCCGGGTATCATCAAGCCACAGTATAAGTTGCATGAGTCGATGATGAGCTTTGTTAGAGGCTCCATCGAAGATGCCGACGTCGTGTTGTTTGTGACCGATATCTTTGAGCAACACGATGAGAATGACGTCATTGAACGTCTTCAGAAATCAGAAGTACCTGTTTTGTTATTGATCAATAAAGTTGATCAGGCTACGCAGGATCAGGTGATCGAAAAAATCGCGTATTGGCAGACCAATTTTAAAGCGCAGCAAATCATACCCATTTCCGCTTTAAATAACTTCAATGTCGATCAGGTATTCGATGCTATTTTTCAACTGTTACCACAACACCCGCCGTATTTCCCTAAAGACGAACTCACCGATAAACCCGAACGGTTTTTTGCTTCCGAGATAATTCGGGAGAAGATTTTCCTGAATTATAAGAAAGAGGTTCCTTATAGCAGTGAAGTAGTTGTAACGGGTTTTAAGGAGAAGGAAGATATCATTGTTGTTCAGGCTGAAATTCTGGTAGAACGTGCTACGCAGCGGGCTATTCTGCTTGGGGAAGGAGGCAAAATGATTAAAAAAACGGGAATTATGGCCCGTGAAGAACTTGAGCGGTTTTTCGGTAAAAAAGTATTTCTGGAACAATTCGTCAAAGTAGAACCCGACTGGCGTCAGAAAGAACGCATGCTCAAACGGTTAGGGTACGACGAATAAGTATTAGGAATGAGTAGCGAGTATTGAGAATACCCAGACCACATTGCCGAATGGCTTCTCACTCCTGGCTTCTCACTCTTCACTCCTTTATAAAAATGGCAAATATTGTTGCAATTGTTGGCCGCCCCAATGTGGGTAAATCCACGCTGTTTAACCGGTTAACCGAACAGCGGCAGGCCATTATGGATAACCAAAGTGGTGTTACCCGCGACCGGCATTACGGTACGGCAGAATGGGGTAGTTATTATTTCACCGTTATCGATACAGGTGGATACGTAGTGGGCTCTGAAGATGTTTTCGAGGAATCAATTCGGGAGCAGGTAGAGATTGCTATTCAGGAATCGACAGCATTGTTGTTTGTGGTTGATACCCAGACTGGTATAACCGGACTTGATGAAGATTTCGCCAACGTACTACGTCGCTCAAAGAAGCCCGTATATGTGGTGGCCAATAAAGCCGAAACATCAGAGCGGATGCATGGAGCCTCCGAATTTTATGCACTGGGCCTTGGCGATCCTTATCCAATTTCGTCGATGACGGGCTCAGGAACAGGCGATTTACTGGATGAATTAATCAAGCATTTTCAAACGCCGGGCGTCGAAAATCCGAACGAAGGTATTCCAAGAATTGCTATTCTGGGGCGTCCAAACGTAGGGAAATCGTCGTTTTTGAACGTATTAACCGGGCAGGAACGTAGCATCGTAACCGATATTGCCGGCACCACCCGTGATGCTATCGATACCCGTTATCGGGCTTATGGTAAAGATTTTATCCTGACCGATACGGCCGGAATTCGACGTAAGGCTCGAATTAACGATAACATTGAGTTTTACTCAACGCTACGTTCCATAAAAGCGATGGAAGAGTCGGACGTTTGTATTGTTATGCTCGATGCTACGCGGGGATTGGAGGCTCAGGATATGACCATTATTGGGCAGGCCGTGAAAGCCAAAAAGGGCGTAGTGATTATGGTAAACAAGTGGGATGCTGTTGAGAAAGACCATCGCACGGCTGATGTGTTACGTAAGGAAATGATTCAACGGATGATGCCAATTGATTATCTGCCCATTATTTTTGCTTCGGTACACGAAAAGCAGCGCATTTTTCAGGTAATGGAAAAAGCGATGGAAGTTTACGAGCACAAGAGCCATAAAATTGCTACGTCGAAACTCAACGAAGCCATGCAGCCTGAGATAGAAAAGTATCCGCCACCGTCTGTCAAAGGGAAACATATCAAGATAAAATATATGTTGCAGTTACCTACACCATCGCCGACGTTCGTATTTTTCTGCAATCTGCCCCAATATATTCAGGAGTCTTATGAGCGATTCCTCGAAAACAGAATCCGTGAGCATTTCGATTTCACCGGCGTTCCTATTACGTTGTTTTTCCGGCAGAAATAACTGCTACGTATTTTATTTCGGTCTTTAGTTTTTCCAAAAAACTAAAGACCGAAATAGTAAGCCAATGAATGCTATTCGTTCGAATTACTGGCTCGGTGCTTTCCTGGTTTTTCTAGCAGCTTTTTGTTTTGCAACCAAAGGAATACTCATAAAGCTGGCCTATCAGTACCCCATCGATTCCATTACTCTGTTGACGTTACGGATGCTATTTTCGCTTCCGTTCTATCTTGGTGTTATTCTGTCTGGAATCAGAAAAGGCCAACCTGTACCTGCGTTAAGTTTCCGTCAGTGGGGAGTTTTGGCCTTGTTGGGTATTACGGGGTATTATTTTGCCAGTTTCTTTAATTTTCTGGGATTAGTATACATTACCGCCAGCCTCGAACGAATCGTATTGTTCGTTTATCCAACGTTTGTGCTTCTGATGAACGCCGTTGGGTTTGGGCGACGTATTACGCTGCTGCAAGTAATAGCCTTGATTCTAACGTATACGGGTATCGTTATTGCTTTTCGGGGAAATATCGAAACATCCGCTCAGAAAGACGTCATGCTTGGGGTATTCTGGGTAGTTCTGAGTGGTGTTGTATATGCCATTTATTTGGTTGGGAGCGATCGTATGATTGCTAAAATTGGGACGAGGCAGTTTACATGCTATGCGATGATTGCTGCTACAATACCGACTGTAGTGCATTGTTTTGTTCATAACGGCTTGCAAATCAACGGTTTTCCCACTCCCGTTTATCTACTAAGTATAGGTATGGCTATTTTTGTGACAGTAATTCCTACATTTATGATTGCAGAAGGCATCAAACGAATTGGCTCAGGAAATGCTTCTATTATTGCCAGTATTGGACCGATTTTTACCATAATTCTGTCTACGTATATCCTGCAGGAAACAATTAGTTTTGAGCAAATTATTGGTACATTATTTGTGCTGACGGGTGTATTTTTGATTGGCTGGCGTGGCAAATAAATAGCTTAGATTTAATCTAATTTTTTGAAATTATTTTTTTTGTAAATACCTGAAAGTGCGACACTTATACTTATGTATAAATGCTCATCTTATAATAAGATTAGCGAAGTTGCCATACAGTAAAGTCTTATAAAGATTACTGTTTTAGATGATAAGATGTATCATTTTTTTTAAGTAAATTTCCTGCGACCTACCAATTATCCAAACTGTCACTACTAACAATTATGGACGACGAAAAACGCATTGACAAGGCGGCATATGTGCTCAAGGCTGTGGCACATCCGCTACGCATCAAAATTATTCAGATGCTGAATGAAAATAAGGAATTGAACGTATCGACTATTTACAAGAACCTGAATGCTGAACAGTCGCTAATTTCTCACCATCTTATAAATATGCGTGATAAAGGAATTCTGGATATTCGGCGTAGTGGTAAAAATATTTACTACTTTCTTGTGGATACTGCTGTGGCCGAAATAATTGATTGTATCTATAAAAGCAAGCTATTGAATTAGACTCTACTTTTCTAAAACTTCCCGAAAGAACTGCTCTTTCGGGAAGTTCGCTCCATGCTTAACCAAATAAGTCGCCCGTACGGAAATTGGGCACAATACCCAAGTGCTTATAGGCTTTTTCGGTGGCCTCACGGCCGCGTGATGTGCGTTTCAGAAAACCTTCCTGAATCAGAAACGGCTCATATACCTCTTCAATCGTTTCGGCTTCTTCGCCACAAGCTGTGGCAATAGTAGTAAGCCCGACAGGACCTCCTTTGAATTTGTCGATAATCGTCATCAGAATTCGATTATCCATATCATCGAGACCGTTTTGGTCAACATCAAGTGCCCTTAGCGCAATTTCTGCAATCTCAACATTGATATAGCCATTACCTTTTACCTGAGCAAAGTCGCGGGTACGACGTAGCAGGTTATTGGCGATACGTGGTGTACCACGGCTACGACGGGCTATTTCATAGGCACCCTTTTCATCGATAGGCATAGCCAGAATAGCAGACGAGCGTTGCACAATACTGGTCAACAATTGCGCATCGTAATACTCCAGTCGGCAGCTAATACCAAAACGGGCACGTAGCGGAGAGGTAAGCATTCCCGCACGTGTTGTAGCACCAATCAGCGTAAACGGATTTAGCTTTATCTGCACTGTTCGGGCGTTCGGGCCCGAATCGAGCATGATATCAATTTTATAATCCTCCATAGCCGAATAGAGATATTCTTCGACGATTGGATTCAGACGGTGAATTTCGTCGATAAACAGTACGTCGTTCGGTTGAAGATTCGTTAGCAGACCTGCCAGATCACTTGGTTTGTCCAACACTGGCCCGGAGGTCATTTTGATATTGGCATTCAGCTCATTGGCAATAATGTGCGACAGGGTTGTTTTGCCTAAGCCCGGAGGCCCATGAAGTAATACGTGGTCGAGCGCATCGCCCCGTTGCATGGCTGCACGCACAAACACTTCCAGATTATCGAGCACTTTTGCCTGACCCGTAAAGTCTTCGAATGAGAGCGGTCGGAGTGCCCGTTCTATCTCTTTATCGGTGGCGGTCATTCCCTCGGCAGAACCTTTCAGAATGTCGTTTCGCATGGTTTTGATCAAGACAGATTCGGCCCGTTTTGGCTCAAAAAAAGCCTATTCTGGGCCGAACCATTTATGTCAAATATACGAAAAAAACAGGAGATTTCCGTTATCGAAGCAGCAATACCGAGCCACGTTTTGTGATCGTTCCGCGTTCAGGAAATGACTCGCTTCTGTACTGAACAATATACGGATAGAGCATCGACGGATAGGCCGAACCTTTATACGTACCGTCCCATTTTTGCTCTGGATTATTGCTCACAAAAATCACTTCGCCCCAACGATTGTAAATCCTGAATTCGTAATCGATAATGTAGGCAGTGAATATTTCCAGTACGTCGTTAATGCCATCGTTATTCGGCGTAAACGCATCCGGTAGATTCACTCTTGGCTCGCAAAGATTCAAGACACGGGCTACGCCTGTAGCCGTGCATCCTAGCGGATCTGTAACCTGCACTACGTATTGTCCCGACCGATTAACCGTTACCGTTCTGGTTGTATCGTTTTGTGTAAGCCATAAGAATCTCAGTCCTGATCCGCCACTGGCCGATAACCTGGTTGTTCCTTGATCGCCTTCACACAATGATGCCTGCTGCGTATAGGAGAAATTTGGCGCAGGACGATCGTTTACACGAACACTACTTCGTCCTATACAACCTGTCTGTGTATTGCGAACGATAACACTATACGAACCCGGTTGTGCAACAGATATACTTGGCGACGTAGCACCCGTGCTCCACTGGTACGTATTTCCGGGCGAATCACCAGAGAGCGGAGCCAGCACAACAGCTATGCCAATGCATTTAAGCGTATCGGGCCCAAGTCGGGCTAAACCTGTACTGTCTAAACCAACCTGGATACTGTCTTTCTGCGCTTTACAGCCGTTGGTATCCGTTATCTGAACAAAATATAGACCCGGAGCAGCCCGGTCGAAAACGGGCGTTGTAGCAATCGTATTTCGGCTTTGGTCGCGCCATTGGTAGATCGCGGCTGTTCCGCCCGTTACGTTCAGACTAATCGTACCGCTGTTAGGGGTACTACATAACGCATCTCTGACCAGGGGGGAAATAGCCAACGTATTGGCTGGCGATTTCAGCGTGAACGACGTATCAAGCTCGCAGGCATGAAGTACTTCTGTTACTTTTATGTCATAAACACCTTCGGGCAGTGTGGTTTGTTGACTGGTTGTGTCGGCAATAGAAGTGCCATCTGCGTTCTTCCAGTCGTAACGGTAATTTCCAGCGGGCGTGGGAGTTAGCACAATTGCTCCATCGGTCGATGTACAGCCGAGAGGTTGTGTCAACGTAGCAGCAAGGCGTATTTTGGGCAACTCGCTTACCCGAATCGTATCGGAGTTTTCGCAGGTTGTTCCATCCAACTGGTTCGTCTGCGCTGTAACGGTATAGACTCCCGGAGCCGAAACGGTAATGTTACGCGTATTACCGCCATTGCTCCATTGAAATTGAACGTACTGTTGTTGTGGCACACGTAGCTCAACTGACGACCGATAACAGAAAACCGTATCAGGGCCAAGGTCAAGCGTTGGCGGAGGCTTAATCTGAACCTCAATCGTGTCGCTTTTGAAACACTCACCATTGGCAGCCAGACCTATAACATAGTAATAACCGGGGCGCTCTAATTTTATAGTCTTTTGCCTGCTGGCTATAGCGCCATTAACAAGCCAGACGTAGACCTTCGCCTGAACTTTCAGATCAAGTGTGATTCCCTTTTTATTACAAATGGCCGTATCGGCTCCAAGATTAATATCCGGTGGCGTTTCAACGATTGTGAGCGTATCGCGGATAAGCGTATCCAGACAGAAATTTCCAGTACTACTTTGGGTAACAATACGTAGGCTTACAAAATACGTTCCAGGTCGGGCATAAGGATGGTTGACTGGGTCAGTAGCTGTGGTTGAATAAGGGCGTGTTCCATCCCCAAAATCAAGTGTATAAGCTTCTTTCAGTTTGGGACAATTAGGGCTTATCTGAAAAACCGTTGGCGCATTCACACACGTATCGCCATATGTGAGGCCCGGCCCACTGGACTGGTCGTTGAAGTTTGCAACCAGGTTCGGAAGACCCAACTGGCTACGTTGCCCGCCTAAGCTTTGCCCGTTTGGATTAAAAATCAGGCTATCGAGCAAACCTCCGTTAGGGTTTTCAATAGTTCCTAATGACGTACTGCCCTGAATCGCTACGTATATACGGCCATCGGGCCCAATCTGAGCTGATCCATATTGTCGCGTTGTACTACTATCGACCACCGTCTTTGATCGGGACAGCAAGGAGTCGGGCTGACTAAGGTCGTATTTTAAAATGTATGAGGCACCTTTCTGGCTACCATCTGAATTAGTATCGGCCAGCATTGTTACGAAAAGATTTTGACCATCGGGCGAAAATTCAACTCCATAGGCTTTGGGCGGGGCGGGGCCAATGTCAATCGTTCGATTGTAGGTTAGTACACCCGTTGAGTCATTGAAGGTGTAAAGCTCAACCTTATTTTGGGGTGGGCCGGGAATAACCACTGCCATTGGTCGACTCGCCTGATTGGCACTACTGGTGTCAGCTGGGCCGATTTTGATATACCCTTCGGCATTCGCCAGCGAATCTATAACCTGCCCGCCGGATTGGCCGGGTAGGGGATATGTGATCGGGTCAGTATTTTCGTTACGAGTTAAATGACGAACTTCAAACTGATTGGTACCATACTTACGCGTAATAACCCAGAATGTTGAATCTCGTTCGTTTTTTACAGATGCCGACTGCTCAGTACTGCTGCTTGAAATCGGAATATTCTTTTCAACAATAGCGCCTTTACCGCCATCCTGCCGCATATCGACAATGCTATAGGTCAGAGTTTTTTGTCCACGAATTTCCGATGTAGTATATACGTAGTAAAGATATTCGCAACCCCGGCAGGTTGGCTTGGGTACAATTAAGGCCGATTGTGTAGAGTTTTTATTTCCGCCTAAAGGTATTTGTGTCGTTGTTGTATCGCCCGGCACCAGCGATTTCATTGGATTACCTTCCTTATCGTAAATGGTAATCCCGTCGGAATAAAACAGTAATTTGCCTTGCGAATCCGCAATTGAAGATGATCCTTCAATGGTACTTAGCTTGCCATCCGTAATTGGCTGAGGTGTTCCGCCACCGCTAAAATCAAGCCCTGCGTTCTGTCCGAAATACCATTTTACACCTTGTGATTCTTTTTGCTGTCCACATATGTCGACATTTACCCGGTCTTGATATGAACAGCCAACCGAATTAATTACTTCAACCGAGTAACAGCCAGAGCTGTCTACCTGTATGGTTTGTGTCGTATCGCCTTTTGGATACCAGATAAAGCGAAGGCCAGACTGAGGAGGACCTCCCGCATAGGGGTCTAGCGTAAGTGGAACTTCGTTTTTACAGATTGTTGTATCGGTTCGCCAGTTTACAAATGGTTGAGGGCGGTTGCCTACATTAACTACTTTTTGAGTAGTTTGTGTAGTACCATTAATTGTGCGAGTCAACCTAACTGTGTATGCACCTGCCTGCTGATAAACGTGTCGAGCTACTGAATCCCGCTGTTTTGTAACACTTGTGCCATCTCCGAAATCCCAAACGCGCTGTGTTACGCCTGTTAGAACGCTATCTTTGAAGGTAAGCGAATCGGCTCTACACTCTTGGTCTGGTACACAGGCCTTTCCGCTAACATTAAAACTTAGACTTGTCTGTGCCCAAGCCACACGCATCCCTGCCAGCAGAAAGAGCAGGCCGAAGAGTCCAAATATCCGAATATGCTTACTAAAAGTTGACATGAACAAACGTTGAATAAGGCCACCCTCGCAATTTCATCCTCTCAGCATAACAACAGCGGGGGCATTACGTTAGTATAAACGAAAGTGTTTCGTTAAAATTTTATCGCTCAATAGCCCATAATACCCCTAAAAAGCACTTAATTTTATAGGTTGTTACGCTGTTATATACTTCGTTTCTGTTCACAACGTTGCACTGATAAACTTGGCCCAGTCTTTGCCCTGATTTTGATATTATGCTAAATAAATACGTACTGACGTTTCTGACGCTGAGCCTGAGCCGTATGGTCTTTGCGCAAGACCCTCAGTTTACTCAATTTTACGCGGCTCCGCTCTATCTTAACCCGGCTTTTGCTGGTTCGGCACTGGCACCACGTATCACGGCCAACTACCGAAATCAGTGGCCAGCCATTACGAACTACGTAACAACAATGGTATCATTCGACCATTATTTTGATAAATATAATAGTGGTGTTGGCTTACTGATTCAGAATGATAATCAGGGGCAAGGCCGCATTCAGTCGACAGATATTGGCTTGCAATATGCATACCAGTTTCAGGTTGGTGAATCGTCATTTGTGCGCTTAGGTTTACAGGGATCGTATGTTAACCGGAGTGTCAATTATTTTGGATTAACTACTGGCGATCAGTTTACAGATCGGGGATTTATTACAGGAAGTATATCAGGCGATCCAACATTACAAGCTGGGGCGCCGACTAAAAAATATGTCGATTTTTCGACGGGTGGTCTCTTTTATTCCGATTGGTTCTGGATTGGCGCTTCGGCACATCATATCAACCGCCCTGATCAGGGATTCTTTGTAGGTGGCCGGGAGAGATTACCTGTGAAAGCCAGCGTTCATGCAGGATTACGTATTCCGCTGGGTGGCTACACTGGTTTAGCGGATGAAATGGATCGGGAAATCAGCTTCTCGCCCGTAATCATGTATAAGCATCAGGGAAAATATGATCAGCTCGATTTGGGCGCTTATCTGACCTATTCACCACTAACAATTGGGGCCTATTATCGGGGTATACCGTTTAAAAAGTATAACCAAACGCTCAACAATCACGATGCGGTAGCGTTGTTGGCGGGTTGGCGTATGGATAAATTTTCAATTGGATATAGCTACGACGTAACGGTTTCTACCCTTGGTAACAGCGGAGGTTCGCATGAATTGTCTATATCCTATATTTTCGATAAGCCAGAAGGCCGCCGTCCTGGCGTACGGAAAAAGGATAAAAAACTTCCCTGCCCCAAGTTCTAAGGCCTCCAAATCAATTTGTCGTTAAGCCGCTTCCCGAACAACTAACTGTACGGTGTAGCGGCTTTTCTGTTCAAGAAGCATATTTTTATTTACCAACACACGCTCTATAGTATGCTGGTCATAATGTCGAATCGTAATAAGTTCGACTCCTTCATTATAGCTTACCCGGAAATCCTGCTTAAGAAGCTCCAGTAAGGCCGGTATACGCTCAGGATTGTTGTCTACTACTACCGAAAAACTGATTGCGGTATTTTGCATCAGATTTACTCGGACGCCGACTTGGGCAAACCGGGCAAAAATTCGGCTAAGGTTATCTTCAGCGATAAACGAAAAATCGTTCGGATGAAGCGAAATCAGCAATTGGTTTATCTTAAAAATAAACGATGGAATCGGTAGTGTAAGCTTATAATTACCGATAACGGTCCCCGTTTTTTCTGGCTCAACAAATGAGCGGACATAGAGCGGAATGCCTTTATTTTGTAGTGGTTTGATGGTTTTGGGATGAATAACTGTTGCGCCATAATAAGCCAGCTCAATAGCGTCCTGATACGTTAATTTCTCTAGCAAAACCGTTTCATCGAACCATTTCGGATCGGCGTTGAGTACGCCCGGTACGTCTTTCCAGATTGTTACGTGATCGGCATTAAGGCAGTGTGCAAAAATAGCAGCCGAATAATCTGATCCATCCCGCCCCAGAGTAATGGTACGTCCATCTGGCGTCTGTCCGATAAATCCCTGCGTGATGATTATTCCTTCCTGCGCTACCTTCTCATTGATACGTTGATTGGTTTTCGTCCAATCGATACGTCCTTCGCGGAACGTAGTATCCGCGCATATAATCTGTCGGGCATCGAGCCAACGTATCGGCAACCCTTTGTAAACTAAATGAGCGGCAATAATTTGGGTTGAGATTAGCTCGCCAAATGAAACGATCTGGTCGTAAATTTCATCGTATGTTCCACTTGGCGGCTGCGAAAGATAAGTTTCCAGATCGGCGAATGTCTGATCAACAAAGCTAAAATCGCCTTCCAGCTCACTCATGATTATAGAATGCGACCCGCGTAAACGTTCCAGATTTTCCTGAACAGAGGCAGTTTGATGGACATACGCCCGCACCAGATCTTCCAAAGCGTTGGTTGTTTTTCCCATCGCTGAAATAACCATCAGCGTATTTTTCGCCTGCGTGCGTATAATTTCAGAGACATTCCGAACTCCTGCTGCATCTTTTACAGATGCACCACCAAACTTGAAAATGTTCATAATTCACAAAGATAAAGAGCGAAAGAGTGAATGAGTGAAAGGCTGACAAATGCGCTCTTTCACTCATTCACTCTTTCGCTCTTTGTAAAACTAAACCGCTATGGCGCGGTTTGTATACAAGAGTTCACGAACTGCCTTGGCAATTCCCTGTGGATCGAAGCCACACTCCCGGTGCAACTCAATCTGTTCGCCATGTTCAACAACAACGTCGGGAATACCCAAACGTTTCACACTGGCCATATAATTGTGGTTGGCCATGAATTCGAGCACTGCACTGCCAAACCCACCCATTAGGCACCCATCTTCAACCGTTAATACACGGTCAAAACGGGTAAAAATCTGATGGAGTAATACTTCATCCAGCGGTTTAACGTAGCGCATGTCGAAATGGGCTGGCCGAATGCCTTCGCTAGCGAGTTGTTCAATAGCGTCAACGGCGTAATTGCCAATATGCCCCAGAGTAAGAATTGCTACGTTCTCACCATCACTCACCATACGTCCTTTCCCGATTTCCTGTTTTTCGAGTGGAGTGCGCCACTCTGGCATTACCCCTTCGCCCCGTGGATAACGTATTGTGAAAGCGCGTTTGCCCTGTTGCACTTCGTCCGACTGAGCTGTGAACATCATGTTACGTAGTTCCTGCTCATTCATAGGGGCGGCTATAATCATATTCGGAATACAGCGCATAAAAGCCAAATCATAGGCACCATGGTGCGTTGGGCCATCAGCTCCGGCAAATCCTGCCCGGTCGAGGCAAAAAATGACGGGTAACTCCTGAATACAAACGTCATGAACAGCCTGATCATAAGCTCGTTGCATGAACGTAGAATAAATATTACAGAAAACCACTTCACCCTGCGTTGCCAGACCCGCCGAGAACGTAACAGCATGCTGTTCGGCAATACCTACGTCGAAAGCGCGTTTGGGCATGGCTTTCATCATAATGTTCATTGATGAACCTGATGGCATAGCCGGTGTAACACCGACAATACGAGGATTCTGTTCGGCAAGTTCAACCAATGTATGCCCAAATACATCCTGATATTTGGGTGGTTGAGGAGAATCGTAGATTTTCTTTTTAATAACGCCGGTCACCTTATCGAACAGACCGGGCGCGTGCCATTTGGTCTGATCTTTTTCGGCGGGTGCATATCCTTTACCTTTTACAGTCAGTACATGCAAAAGTTTGGGGCCCGGAATTTGTTTCAGATCGGCCAGAACGCTCACCAGATGGTCAATATCATGTCCGTCGATAGGGCCAAAGTAGCGAAGGTGTAATGATTCGAACAGATTACTTTGGTCAAGCAATGACGTTTTGATGCCCGATTCTACTTTCGAGACAATCTCCTGTGCACTTTTTCCGAACTTGCTCATCTTTCCGAGCAGGTTCCAAACCTCATCTTTTACCTTATTATAGGTTTGTGAGGTTGTAATATCGGTCAGATATTCACGTAGTGCCCCTACATTGGGGTCAATGCTCATGCAGTTATCGTTCAGAACAATCAGCAGATTACTGTCTGTTGCTCCTGCATGATTCATACCTTCAAATGCTTCACCGGCAGTTAGTGCACCATCGCCAATAACGGCAATGTGATGTCGTTGCATATTTCCCTGAAGTTGGGAGGCTATTGCCATACCCAAAGCTGCCGAAATCGACGTAGAGGAGTGCCCAACGCCAAAGGCGTCGTATGCACTTTCTTTACGTTTAGGGAAACCGGAGATACCTTTATAGAATCGGTTGGTATGAAATTTTTCACGCCGGCCGGTCAGAATTTTATGGCCGTATGCCTGATGGCCAACATCCCAAATAAGTTTATCGTCGGGTGTATTAAAAACGTAGTGAAGAGCTACCGTTAATTCAACTACGCCCAGATTGGCACCAAAGTGGCCACCAAAAACAGATACATCGTCAATAATAAACTGACGCAGTTCATCGGCTAATTGAGGTAAGCGAGATTTATCGAGTTTACGAAGTTCTTCGGGCGTGTTGATGGTGGCAAGTAGACTGCCGGGGGTAATCAGCATGGTGGTAACTGGTAAGCATCTGTCTTACAACAAGACACATACAAAATACAATGATTTTTTTGGTGATTCACCCATTTTATTTTTGAATACGAAGCTACCACTTTTTTTGACGATTATAAACAATCTAAGTCTTTATGCCTCACAATACGTACTGAATAAATAAAGACTTAGATTTTAACAGGAAATCGTTTCGTAAAAAAATAGCTCATAATCTACACTTCTTATTCTGTGGCTAGTTGCGTTGACTTGCCCGGAAAAGCTTTTGCTTCTCTTCTCGAGTGAGACTTTCGTAGCCAGATCTTGATATTTTATCCAGAATAGTATCGATTTCATCCTGATCAGGTGTAGACATGGATGAAGAACTCGCAGCTGAAGCATACGAGCTGGTTTGTGCGCTGGTACTGCTACGTTGCCGATACGATACTTTAATGGCAGGTTTTGGCTTTAACAAGTTACTCCAGCCATTTACAACCCAGTAAATAGGCCGGCCAAGGTCTGTACCATTCTGTAAAAGTTTAACGTAGCAAAAACCCATCATTGCTCCACCTAAATGGGCCAGATTGCCTCCGGCATTGGTTCCTGCTGATTGAGCTACCGACAGAATAATGAAGAAGAAAACAATGTATTTGATACGTACCGGCCCGAAAAACAAGAGGTGAAACGTATAGTTTGGTAATAACGTAGCAGCACCAACTGCTACTGAGAACGCAGCCGCAGATGCACCTAGCATACGAGCGGCATCAGATTGTACCTGAAAATAAGGTACCAGATTATACATGGCTAGATAAAGCAGACCGCCTGCTAGCCCTCCTGTAATATATAGACCAATTAACCGACGATTCCCCAGGTACTCGTCGATCAATCGACCGAACCAGTACAGAAAAAGCATGTTGTAGAGAATATGGAAAATCTCATCATGCGTGAAGAAATAGGTAAACAAAGTCCAGGGTTTGTGCAGAAAGGCAGATAAATCGCCCGGCAACATGAGTTGAGCACGGGCAAATTCATATACTTCCAGATTCTGTGCCATGGTCAGACTGACTTTCCCCAGCAACAGAACGAGAAATATGACAACATTGACTAATATTAGCTGCACCAACGTATTGTTGGGCTTGCTGAATTCGCTCCGGAAATCATCGAATAACCCGCTCATTACTAATAAAATGTTTTACCCTGAGACCCCCAGTATTTCACCAGTATAAATGCAAACAACATGCCACCTATATGGGCAAAATGGGCGACATTATCGGCCTGCGCCTGATACACTCCTGAATAAAGCTCGTAGGCTCCATAGAAAATAACGAGATACTTAGCTTTAACCGGTATAGGTGGAAACAATAAAAATAGTTGAGTGTTTGGAAACAACAGTCCATACCCCATTATTACACCAAAAATTGCTCCAGAAGCACCAACCATAGGCCGGTCATACTGAGTAACAAACTGCGAAAAACTTCTAAATTCTTCGCTATATAGCTCATATACGCGCTGAATCTCATAATAGTTTATTGCCTCGTATAAAAAAGCTGCCCCTATTCCGGTAAATAAATAAAAAAACGTAAAACGCTTTGGCCCCCAGAAATTTTCCAGCATAGGCCCAAACACAATCAACCCAATCATATTGCTAAAGAGGTGACTAAAACCACCATGCAAAAACATATGCGTTAGAATCTGAATAGGATTAAATTGACTTGATACAAATGAGTGCAGACCAAACTGCTCAATAATAGATTCATTCGTAATAAAATACGCCAATACGTTTATTATCAGTAATATACGAACTACCGGAGTTAGATTAAACATTTTTTATAAACTAAATTTAAGCGAATTAACGGAATCATTAGCGAAAAAGTCCTGCAATCTTATCCAACGTAAGCACAACCATGATGGGTTCGCCGGTTGGCGTATAACTTGGATTCGTTGACGCTAAAACCTGATCAATAAGTGCTTTACATTCTGTCGAACTCAGCTTGGTTATATGACGTACTGCCGACCGCCGTGACAATGACCGGGCCATCGATTCAATTTTATCCAATTTCAATCGACCCGTATCGGCCCGAAGCTGCGCCAATAAGTTAGCAAACAATTCTTCTTCATTTTCGCCCATGGTGAGCGTCGGAACACCCCGAATCACAAACGTATTTGCCCCAAGCTCATCAAACTCAAAACCAAGATTGACTAAATCATCCCGCAAGTCAATGGCTAGTTGAAAATCAACCGGCATCAACGTAATGGTTTTAGGAAATAAAAGTTGCTGCGACGATCCATTGCGATTGGTAAGAGCGGTATGGAATTGATCGTATAGTACCCGTTCGTAGGCGCGTCGTTGGTCAACTAATAACATTCCAGACCGGGTTGGGGCCAGGAGGTAACGGTTATGCAGTTGAATAATTGTTGATTCTTCTAGAAGCACGGGCGTATCTGGGCCTTTCGAAACGGGTTCCGAGAGTAGTTTATTCGCTCGGCTGCCTAATGTAATAGGTTCCTGATCGCCAGACGATATTGCCTCTGTGGGGTCAGATACTGATTTTACAGGTCCTAACCAATCCCCATTTTCATCGGACGTATCAATTTTAGAACTTATATCGTCTGTCTTGTGCGCACCTTCTTTAATCACCTGCCAGTTATTGACGGAAGGCTTCACATCCTCTGATTTCGGAGATAGATCGAAGCTTTTTCCAGCAGCTTTATCCAGAACACTATTATTTAAAGAAGGCCTGTCTTGTACGGGCTGGGTATTTCCAGAAGCCCATGATGCCGAAACAGGACGAGCAGTGCTACGTGCCGCCGAACTGGATTTGGTAATGGTATTAACCTGAATAGGTGTATCGGTAGTTGGTTTTGTCTGGGCTGGACGGACACCGGCCAGAAAATTCACATCCGAATCGAAATCCAGCGAAGGGGCTAGATTATAAAGCCCTACCGCCTTCCGAACTGCCGCCATCATGATAGCATAAACTGACCGCTCATCGTCGAATTTTATCTCCGTTTTTGTCGGATGAATATTAATGTCGATGTGTGATGGGTCGATCTCTATAAACAGAACGTAGAATGGGTGGCTGTTTTCGGGTAATGTCCCTTCGTAAGCACCGATAACGGCATGATGCAGGTAATTGTGCTTAATGAATCGGTTGTTGACAAAGAAAAACTGCTCGTTACGTGCTTTTCGGGCCGATTCGGGCTTGCCTATGTAGCCGTGAACTGTTACGTAGGGGGTTTTTTCTTCGCAGAAGTTTAGCTGTTCGCGATAGCTTTTGCCAAACATATCGACAATACGTCGGCTAAGTTTTCCGGCTGGTAGATTGTAAATTTCCTGGTCGTTGTGAAACAGCGAAAATGCCACTTCCGGATTGGCTAAAGCAACTCGTTGAAATTCATCGAGAATATGACGCATTTCAACAGAGTTCGATTTCAGGAAATTACGGCGGGCGGGTACGTTAAAAAACAGATTCTTAATCAGAAGATTGGTGCCGGGTAAACACGAAATAGCTTCCTGTGCTTTAATATCCGAGCCCTCAATACGTATCAACGTTCCTAGTTCGTCGCTGGCTCGGCGCGTACGCATTTCGATCTGGGCAACCGCAGCGATAGAAGCCAGAGCTTCGCCCCTGAAGCCCATTGTTTTGATACGGAACAAATCGTCGGACGAACGGATTTTAGACGTAGCATGACGCTCAAAGCTCATTCGGGCATCCGTTTCGCTCATGCCCAAACCGTCGTCTATAATCTGGATCAGGTTACGACCCGCTTCACGAATAATGACCTGTATCGATTTTGCTTTGGCATCAACCGAATTCTCAAGCAACTCCTTCACAACCGAAGCAGGACGCTGTACCACTTCACCAGCCGCTATCTGATTGGCAATTGAATCGGGAAGAAGTTGAATGATGTTTTGCATATCGAACTAGCCTTTCAACGGATACATGCAGTTTCTGGCTTTTATATAAATATACAACTAAAACGGCGGATTTGTGCCCTTTTAAACTAGGAAAAAGGATGAAAGGTCGAGAGATATTTGTAATTGTTAACCGCTTCAGAAACGAAAAATGCCGCAAGTCTGAACTGATACGTTCCGAACTTGCGGCATAATCTGCCTAAAGTGGCAAAAGAGCGTTAAACTTTGATCTCTACGTCAACACCACTAGGTAGTTCAAGCTTCATCAGTGCATCTACAGTTTTAGCGCTGCTGCTGTAGATATCAACCAGACGCTTGTAGGTGCAAAGCTGGAACTGCTCCCGAGCTTTTTTGTTAACGTGGGGCGACCGAAGTACCGTATAGATTTCTTTGTTTGTTGGCAGTGGAATAGGACCGCTAACAATAGCACCCGTCGATTTGACGGCTTTCACAATTTTCTCCGCCGATTTGTCGACCAGGGTATGATCGAACGACTTCAGTTTAATACGAATTTTTTGGCTCATTCTGTTGTGGTTCGTTAGTTGTTAAGGCCTGCCGAAAGAACCATATACTCCGATCAGGCTCGAATTGGAGCGCAAAGGTAGGATTTTTTTATATAGGATGTATGGGGTAAGCTATATGTTTTTGATTAATAGTCAATAATATAGCCTATCTCATACATCATACATGATTACGCAGTTACATTGTCAACACCAGCTTCTACCAGCTCATGTTTCAGTAAATATTCGGCGATCTGTACCGCATTGGTAGCAGCACCTTTACGAAGATTATCGGCCACAATCCACATATTCACAGTTTTTGGCTGGCTTTCATCACGCCGGATACGACCAACGAAAACTTCGTCTTTTCCATGAGCCGTCAGCGGCATAGGATAAACTTTGTTCTGAGGATCATCCTGCACAATCACCCCTTCGGTATTGCCTAGAATTTCGACTAGTTCATCCAGTTCGTATTCATTTTCAAATTCGATGTTAACTGCTTCCGAGTGTCCGCCAATTGTTGGGATACGTACCGTAGTTGCCGTTACCTGAATCGAATCATCACCCATGATTTTCTTGGTCTCATTAACCATCTTCATTTCCTCTTTGGTATATCCATTGTCGAGGAACACATCGATGTGAGGCAGTACGTTCAGGTCAATTGGGTGTGGGTAAACTTTAGGCGCATCTTTATCGCCGTTACGTTCTGCAAAAAGCTGATCGACAGCCGCTTTACCTGTACCCGTTACCGATTGATACGTTGATACAACTACACGCTTGATTTTATAGCGGTCGTGCAGTGGTTTGAGCGCAACGACCATCTGAATGGTTGAGCAATTTGGGTTGGCAATGATTTTGTCATCGGCCGTTAATTCGTTAGCGTTCACTTCGGGCACAACCAATTTTTTGGTTGGGTCCATCCGCCATGCCGACGAGTTATCAACGACAACAATACCAGCTTCCGCAAATTTTGGAGCAAGCGCCAGCGACGTACTGCCGCCGGCCGAAAAAATCGCAATGGCTGGTTTAGCAGCAATGGCATCTTCGAAGCTAACAACCGTGTACGGTTTACCCTTAAAGTCCACCTGTTTACCAACCGACCGCTCCGAAGCGACCGGAATGAGTTCAGACACAGGGAAGTTACGTTCTTCCAGAACCTTTAGGATTTCGCCACCGACTAGGCCCGTGGCTCCAACGACTGCGATTTTCATAATTATTTTAACTGTTTTTTGTGAAATTGACCGCAAAGGTACGGCAAAAATTCGACGGCTAAGTATATTGACTCATAAAATGTTAGAAAACAAAAAACCTACTAGCAATTGCCAGTAGGTTCAATCAGATTTTGCAATGAGACTAAGCTATAGAAGCGATTGATACAAATCGATAGTTTGAGATACCGCTTTAGGCCACGAAAAGAGCTTAAGTTGTTCTCGACCTTTTTCAATTATAGATTGTCGAAGAGTTGAATCAGTCAACATTCGTTCGACTGCATTTGCTATCGATTCACCTTGTAACGGATCAAAATAAAGAGCCGCATCACCGGCTACTTCGGGTAGTGAGCTAGTGTTACTAACAATGCATGGGCAATCACAGGCGAAGGCTTCAAGTATTGGTATGCCAAAACCTTCGTAAATAGATGGGAAAATAAAGGCAACGGCCTGATGATATTGTAGGGGTAGTGTTTGATCGGTAATGGGTTGTTGTTCAACGTATTGCTCAAGAGCTAAATCCGATATGTTTTTTTGTTCTGATGGCGTAAAAGGCCCACCGCCTGCACAAATAAGTTTTACACTATATTTTTTCAGCAACGATTGAATAGCCACTAACAACCCCTGAAAATTTTTGTATCCCCCCCGATTACCTACAAAAAGTAAATACGGCTCAACGACCGATGTTTCATATTGAGATGGCGTTTGTAGTGAACTGCCATGATAAATGACCTCTATTTTATTGGGGTCAATGTTTAATATCTCGACCATATCTTTTTTCGTGTGCTCAGAGACTGCTACGATACGATCTGCTTTTTCGGCAAGTAATTTTTTGTTGTCTATAATTCTATTGTCGCTTACAAGATTTGGATATTGCTCACTGAATTTTTCATAAATCATGTCGTGGAACGTAACAACAAACGGCTTGTTCGCTACATGAGGGAGAAAATAGGGATCGTAGTACGTAGCATGAAAAATATCATAGTTTTTCTTGCGTACCTGTGATAGCGAATACAACTGATTGATATAGTACGTTACCCTTCCTTTGCCCGGAAAATGTTGCTTAGGTAAAGAAAAAGGCACTTTCAGGCCAGCTTCATGAATGTGTATATTGTCTGTAAGTAATAAAGATGCGCTTGCCTGATTTGTTGGAGTTTTATTAATACCCGTTATCAGTTCGACATGATAACGGGAAATACCACCATATTTCTGAAGTGAAAATGTCTGGTGATCATATAATATTTTCATAATCAGTAATGTCGTTTTAACGAAAAGGCTTGTAAACTACCAGAAATCAACGATTTCGGGCAGTTTCCAAGCCTATATAAGTGTGTTTTAAGACGTAAATTATCTTAAAAGTCAGCGTCGAACGTAATGCCTTTAGGTTCTTCAACGGGTTTCGCTACTTCCACTTCGGCATCTTGTGGATTTTGAGAGGCAGCTTTGGCGGCTTTGAATTTCGCCATTACTTCGCCCCGTTGGTATTCACCTACGCGCTTCTCGAAGAAGTTCGTTTTTCCCTGCAACGAAATCATATCCATGAAATCGAAGGGGTTTGCTACGTTGTAGAGTTTCCGTAGCCCCAACGTAACGAGCAGGTGGTCGGCCACAAAAGCGATGTATTGTTTCATCAATTCGGCATTCATACCAATCAATGATACAGGTAACGCATCAGATACAAATTCCTGCTCAATCTCAACGGCGTTACGTATAATATCATAGACTTCCGATTCCGGCATCTTATGAATGATGTGGTCGGTATAAAGCATACAGGCAAAGTCACGATGCAAACCTTCATCGCGGGAGATAAGCTCGTTCGAGAACGTTAAGCCCGGCATCAGACCCCGCTTTTTGAGCCAATAGATAGAACAGAACGAACCCGAAAAGAAAATACCCTCAACAGCGGCAAACGCAATCAGACGCTCGGCAAACGAACCGTTCTCAATCCAGCGTATCGCCCATTCTGCTTTTTTCTGAACGCATGGAATCGTATCGATGGCGTTCAGCAATCGGTCTTTTTCGGAAGGGTCTTTGATATACGTATCAATCAGCAACGAATAGGTTTCTGAATGGATATTTTCCATCATGATCTGAAAACCGTAGAAGCACTTAGCTTCGGCATATTGCACCTCCGACAGAAAGTTAACAGCCAGATTCTCGTTGACAATACCATCCGATGCTGCAAAGAAGGCCAATACGTGTGAGATAAAATGCCGCTCGTTGTCATTAAGGTTGTTCCAGTCCTTCATGTCCTGTCCGAGGTCAATTTCTTCGGCAGTCCAGAAAGAAGCTTCGTGCGTTTTATAGAACTCCCAAATGTCCCAGTGTTTAATTGGGAACAGCACAAACCGACCTTTATCTTCTTCTAAAATCGGTTCGATCACGTTGTCTTGTGTCATGGCGTTGCGGATGCAGTTTTATATAGAAAAGCCACGTCAGAACGAGTGGCTTAGTACTGAGTAAATTAGCTAATCTCGGTTAACAAAATTAACCTTTCTCTCTTCTTCTACAAGCTGAAAATATAGAATCAGTACTATATGACAAATGACACAACGTAATAATGTTCTTGTAACCAGAAGGTTACGTTAAGGTCAACTGAGTAAGTTCTTGAAATAGTTCTGTTTGATAACATAATCCTGATTCATGAGCTTACCAACGATGATGCTACGTCGTGAATCCCCAATTTTAGTGAAGGAAAAGCTTACTTTTTTAACAGAAATTCATTAGTTAATCGATATCGGCTGATTCGAATAGCTTCGATATTCCTTGGTCCAATTCCAGGCACCAAGAGCAGCTATAAAGCAGAACACGAAATATTCAGCTCCTACTAACTTAATCCCTTTCACGAAATACATGTAGGTTAGAATGATGTCAACAACTAGCCAGACGTACCAGCATTCGACTCGTTTTTCAATCATCAGGAACGTAGCAACAATGCTCATGACCGTTGTAAACGAGTCGAGATAAGGGAAAGCACTCGGTTGATTAAATAAGAGCGGAAACCATTCGTGCAGATTACTGGCGAACGTTCCCAGCGCAACAGTGGCTATGATACCCATGATTGCCCAGCTAATAAACCGACGAGTCGGCATTCGGCTGATACGTAGCTCTTGATGTTGGTCGGCTTCATTTTGCTTCGGATGTGTCCAGCGCCACCAGCCTTGGAGGTTTGTTGCAAAGAAAAACACCTGTAAAAACATATCGGGGTAGAGCTGAATCTGGTAGAACAGAAAGAAAAACAGCAAAACACTCAAGGCACCAATAGGCCAGCTCCAGATATTGGCTTTTGCCGATAACCACACAGCAACGGCTCCAACAACTGCACCGAAAAATTCGAGGTAACTCATGGGATAATCCCAGACGGTAAAGAAAATGGTACGTATGTCGAAAAAATCGGGCATGAGGTTCAGTAATCAATCAGGTTTTTTCATCTTTAACGACACGAAAGTACTGATTAACCTTTTATCTGAACCCTTATGCAACGTATTGCCATGCTTGGGGGCGGCTTTATCGGTCGCTTCTATGCCGATTCAATTCATGGGCAGCGCAGTCGCGATAAAGTCGTAGCCATTTACGCGCGCCGTCAGGAAACCGCCGACAAATTCAAAGCCGATTACGGTTGTAGCTTCGCTTCGACTGATATGGAGGAAATTATCGCTCATCCCGATGTAGATATGGTCTGTATTGCTCTGCCCAACAACATCCACGAAACAGCGGTCAATCTTTGTGCAAAGCATAAAAAAGCAGTTGTGTGTACAAAGCCGCTGGGACGTACCGCCGAAGAAGCGCTACGTATGATGAAGACCGTGGAAGAAGCTGGAATTTTTGCGGGCTACCTGGAAGATTTATGCTACACTCCAAAATTCCTGAAAGCACTCGATAGTGTTAAAAATGGAGCATTAGGGCGCATTCTTTGGGCGAAATCGCGTGAAACACACCCCGGCCCGCACTCCGACTGGTTCTGGGATAAAGAGCAAGCTGGTGGCGGTTGTATGCTCGATTTAGGCTGCCATTGTGTAGAAATTGCTCGCAATTTTATCGGGAAAGACGTAAAGCCCGTTGAGGTAATGTGTTGGGCCGCTACGCAGGTAAAACCCATCGATGCCGAAGACCATGCCATTGCGCTGGTGAAATATGAAAACGGTGCTATCGGTCAGTTCGAAGTAAGCTGGACATTCAGGGGCGGTATGGACCTGCGCGATGAAGTGATGGGAACGGAAGGAACAATCTGGATTAATAACTTCCTGCGAACAGGCTTCGAAATGTTTTCGACCGGTAAAGGCGGTGATTATATCGCTGAAAAAGCCGAATCGAATACGGGCTGGCTCTTCCCCGTTGGTGATGAAGTAAATGATCTGGGCTACAATCACATGTTTACCGATATGTTTTCGGCGCAGGAAGACGGCCGCGAACCAGCCGAAACATTCTACGATGGCTACGTAGTAAACGCCGTACTTGACGCTGCCTACCGATCAGCCGAAACCAAACAATGGGAGAAAGTAAACCTACCCGTATGGCGTGGTCAGGAAGGCCTCAAGCCCGAATCAACGCTTGTCGAGTACGACGCTGATCATTACCTCATCAAGCAGGAAATGACCCATGATGGACGTAATAAACTGATCTTGAAAGAGAAATCAAGTGGTAAAATTATTGAACGAGACGTAGCGTAATACACATCGGATGGTCAGAGAAGCAAGCCGGTTTATCTGACCATTCTTTTTATTTGACTAAATACCCTACGTAAATCAGTAACGTCATTTCTTCAGCGCTGGTGATTCAAGCTGTTTAAGTAACGTAGTGTATTCCTGAAGCAAATTATTTTCAGCGATGAGCGCATCGGATACATAGATGGTGTTGAGTCGATACGTTCGATATTGGCTTTGCGAATCGGTTGTTATTGTGTTGTGAATCAGTTCGCTCATGAAAATTTGATTCAGAGCATCCAGTTTCTGCTGAAGTGTATAGACTTCATTGAGCCTGTGATAAATAGAATAAGGCAATAGCCGCGAAACGCCGGTAGTAGTTGCCGTTTGGAAAGCCGCATTCTTTAAAAAAACGGGGTTAATACCCTTAACCTCAAATAACTTGGCGCTTCGATTTAAGAGCTCATTTTGTGGTAATCGCAATCGGCGCCAGCTAGCCAGAGAGTCGTGCACCAACTGGTGGTAACTGACCGTATTTTTCAAGCCAGTCTGGTTGTCACGGATTTCCTGATGAATGGTCGCCGTGAGCTGATTTTTTAACTGATCCTCTTTCTTCGACTCCTGCCAATCGCTTACCAGTAAGCCAAGATAAACCCCAATCATGGTAATGAAAATAGGTAACAGCAAGTCTTTAAACAGCGCAATTTCGATAAGTCTAAGGGATCGGAATAGATTTTTCATACTCGTAAATTAGAGTTTTGTCGGCCAAATGGCAAATCAAAAACCAGCCCGAAATGGCTATATATATGCTATTAATGAGGTAGAAAACGTAACAATCTTGATGAGTTGTTGGCGATAGCCGGTCGATTTCGTTTCTTGCATGTTGAATTCATAAGTTATATACCTGATGTGGTTAGAAGATAAAAAAATTGTTGTCATTGGTGGTACCACCGGTATGGGACTGTCGGCAGCACTTGCTTTTGTGCGTGAGGGTGCACAGGTGGTTGTAGTAGGACGTAATCCAGAAAGCTGCGCTGCGGCTGAAGATCAACTGGATGGAAATGGTTTAGCCATGTCGGGCGATGCGTCGGACCCGCAAACGGCTCCTAAAGCGATTGCGCTTTGCCAGCAGATTTTTGGCGATTTCGATGGTTTGTACCACGTAGCAGGTGGTAGTGGTCGTCGGTTTGGTGATGGGCCTTTGCATGAATTGACGCTCGACGGCTGGAATTATACAGCGAACCTGAATCTTACCTCGCTGATGCTATCCAACCAGGCTGCTGTTAAAGCGTTTCGGGCGCAGGGCAAAGGCGGAACCATTCTGAATATGGGTTCGGTATTAGGCAGTAATCCATCGCCTGCTCACTTTGCTACCCATGCGTATGCCGCAATGAAATCGGCAGTGATCGGATTCACTAAATCAGTAGCTGCTTACTACGCTAGCGACAATATTCGTGTTAACGTATTGGCACCAGCTCTGGTCGAAACACCGATGGCCCAGCGTGCAACAACGGATGATGCAATCATTTCATTTACCAAAACCAAGCAGCCGCTCGATGGTGGACGTATTGGCCAAACCGACGATTTAGATGGTGCCGCTGTCTATTTTATGTCCGATTATTCGGCCTTTACAACTGGTCAGATTCTAACCGTTGATGGGGGCTGGAGTGTGAGCGAAGGGCAGTATTAATGAATGACGTAATAGGTATATGATTGATACACCTCGTCTAACGCTTATTCCGCTAACACTCGAACAGCTTCATCTGCATATTGCTGATAATCATAAGTTAGAGGAAACGCTGGGTTTGCAGAAGGGGCAACGGGTGGCTTGGGAACCGGTGTTAAGTATTATTATCCACTTTACGATTCCCCGCCTGGAAGACCCTTCCCGAGACCCGCTTTTTCACACCATGTGGCTTGCAATCGACCGGCAGAAGCAACAGTTTGTGGCCGAAGCCAAGTTTAAAGGCGAGCCGGACGAAACGGGGACGGTCGAAATCGGCTATGGTACGTATCCAACGCTTCACCGACAGGGCTACATGAGCGAAATGGTAAGTGGATTACTTCATTGGGCGCGTCAGCAACCGGGCGTCTTGCGGGTCGTGGCCGATACCGAAACGGAGAACGTAGCGTCACAGAAAGTCCTCGAAAAAAATGGATTTCGCCTGTTCGATAGAATCGAAAATATGCTCTGGTGGGAATACACATTTTCCTAGAAAAAGACTCACTGAACTAGAATTTTTCGGGCCTAAAATTGTACTTTCGTGGACGTTCATAAGGTGACGACGTAGTGAAAAGCTGATAGTCGGCTATACTGATACGTCTAATCTGATTTAATCTTTACCCTTAACTCGTCGTTACGTTGCAGCCCGTTCCTATCAAAACCACCGTAGTCGGTTCGATGCCTTTTCCCGGCTGGCTCGAATTTTCCAGCCAGAATCTGGCGCAGTTTGGCCCCGCCGATATTAATGAAATGATTGAAGATGCCGTTGTTACGTCGGTTCACGATCAGGTAGCCGCCGGGCTCGATGTTATTACCGATGGCGAACAAACGCGTTTTGATTTCAATCTCTCATTTTACGGATATATCAATGGTATCCAGAACAACGATACTGAGCTACGTCGGTTTGGGCCACCCGCTCATGATCAGCGCGGTAAGCATAATATCGTAGAGCTTTTAACCGCGCCTAAAGGTTTGGGCGTAGTTGAAGAATATCTGCGTCTGAAACGGCTGGCTCCTGCCGGGCAAGGTCTTAAAGTATCGATTCCGGGGCCATATACACTCAGTGGGCGCTTATTGCCGGGTAGTTTATACAAAGATCGGTGGGAAGTGACGGAAGCGTTACTGCCTTTGGTACGTGATGAAATTGCCAAACTTGTAGAACTTGGCGTACCTGAAATCTGTGTCGATGAGCCGTCGATGTCCTGCTACGCTTATCGCGAAGATACAAAGCGATTTGTCGATATTTTCAATCGGACCGTAGCTCCCGGCGTAGGCAAAACCCGCCTATCGATGCACCTCTGTTTCGGGAATTATAAAGGTCGGTCGGTAGGCAAAAAGACAATTGCGCCCATGCTTCCCGATTTCCTGGATATGACTGTCGATGAACTACATTCGGAAATGACCATCCTGAATTTTTCCGAAGTTAACCTGCTGGAACGTTTCGCCGAAAAATTCGACGTAGCAGTGGGTGTTATCGACGTAAAAAGCTACTACATCGAAACCCCCGAAGACGTAGCAGAACGTATTCGCAAATGCCTGCCTTACGTTCCGGCCGAGAAACTAGCCGTAGCTCCCGACTGTGGTCTGAGTCAGACAGCTCGTTGGGCCGCCAAACAAAAGCTGGCTAATATGGTAGCTGGCGCAAAAATCGTACGGGGTGAACTCTGACCGCATCGGCGGCCCGGCAGGATTTCAACAAGATTGGAAGGATTTGCAAGATTTTACTGTTTGATTAAATCCTTCCAATCTTGTTGAGATCCCGGTTTAGAATTTAAATCAGCTAAATTCAGGTTCCAGACCAGAAGCTAACTGGCAGCGTTCATTAGCCAGTTTGTCAAGGCTTTCCTCAAGAAGCAACTGCGTTTTGGCGTTGTCGAAATATGTAGCGAAGGAAGCACGTAGTTCTTTCCGTTTCATGGCTTCCAGAAAACGACGAATATCATCAGAGGTTTCAAGAAGTAAGGGGGGGACTTCAGTTGGCTGGTCATTTTCGCCTTTGGCCACCATCGTAAAATAACTGGTATTCGTATGTTTCACCGTTCCAGTTGTTACGTTCTCAGCTATTACTTTGATGCCAACCACCAGCGATGTTCGTCCGACGTAATTGACCGACGCCATAAACGAAACCAGTTCACCAACTTCAACGGGTTGTCGAAAATTGACCCCATCGACCGAAACCGTTACGCAATAGCGACCGGCATGTTTGGCAGCACAGGCATAGGCTACCTTATCCATCAGCGACAGAAGAATTCCGCCATGTACACGACCTCCAAAATTGGCATAAGACGGAATCATCAACTCGGTTAACGTAGTGCGGGAATGACTAACAGGTTTGGCTGTCATGGTTTGAGATCAATTTCTGGCAAATATCTGCTTTAAAAACAAAGAAGCCGCTCCGTAGCGGCTTCAAACAAAATCCTGAAATCTATAAATCTGAATCTTAGACGGCGAAACTCTCACCACAACCGCAGGTGCGACTAGCGTTCGGGTTTTTGAATTGGAAACCTTTGCCGTTCAAACCATCCGAAAAATCGAGTTCTGTACCAGCCAGATAGAGCAGACTTTTCCGGTCTACCAGAATCTTAATGCCTTTGTCTTCAACCACATGGTCGGTTGGCTGCTGGGTAGCGTCAAATTGTAGGTCATACATCAGCCCTGAGCAACCTCCGCCCTGCACACCTACCCGGATCGCATATTCGTCGGCAAGGCCATCTTTCTGCCGTAGCTCAATTATTTTGTTTTTCGCAACTTCCGAAACCGTAACCATGACAGACTTTATCTATTAGAACAACTGAATAATGATTTGGTCATGCATTCGTAGGTTTGCAGTACCGTATAAGTAACTTTTGCCGTTTCAGAAAAGTTTCCTGCTAAACACGCCCATTGTTTATGATAACTTACGGGCAATTCCGATTAACCTGAGAAAAGTATGCTTACCAACGTTGAACATATCGGTATTGCCGTTCGCGATATAGCCGCATCGAACGAGTTGTTTAGCAAACTGCTGAACGTAGCGCCTTATAAGGCTGAAACCGTAGCTTCAGAAGGCGTCACTACGTCCTTTTTTCAGATCAATCAGACGAAAATAGAATTACTCGAAGCCACGAATCCCGATAGCCCGATAGCAAAGTTTCTGGAGAAAAAAGGGGAGGGAATTCACCATGTTGCCTTTGAAGTAGAAGACATTGAGTCCGAAATGACGCGGCTAAAAGCAGAAGGTTTTACGTTATTGAACGAAGCTCCAAAACGTGGAGCCGATAATAAACTAGTGTGTTTCCTGCATCCAAAAGGTACGAATGGCGTGCTGGTAGAACTGTGTCAGGAAATTAAGGAGTAACACGAAATGAAGAAAACGAGTAATGGTTTTTGGGCAATAGCCCTTGTTTTTGTGACAACGTTTGCCTGCGGGCAACAGACGAGTTATACAGCCCGATTTACCCAGCCGGGGGTCGATGTCCTGAATTACGCATTTACAATTACGCTGAGCGATTCTACCAACCAGATTAAGGGCGAAGCGACTATCCGTTTTACCCGCGCCGACGACCGCCAGAGTGTTTGGTTCGACCTTATCGGTGGAAAACCGGATTCAGTGGCTACCGGAATGAAAGTACGTAGCGTATCGCTGGCCGATGGCAAAGAAGCACCGTTCAACCAACGTAACAATCGCGTATTTATCAACCTTCCGGCGGCTCCTAATCAGCCAACTGAAGTGACGATACGTTACGAAGGAATTCCCGAAAAGGGCTTGATTATCAGTAAAAATAAATTTGGCGAGCGTACTTTTTTTGGTGATAACTGGCCCAATAATGCCCGTAACTATCTGCCCGTCGTTGACCATCCATCTGACAAAGCGACCTGCTCGTTTGCGGTCAATGCGCCTGCTACGTATCGCGTGATCGCTAATGGGAAATTTATGGGTGAAAGTAATTTGCCGAATGGTCGAAAACTGACGCGCTGGCAGGAAAGCACGCCCATTCCAACGAAGGTGATGGTGATTGGTGCCGCTCGGTTTGCGGTTGAAGAAGTTGGTTCGGTGGGTGGTGTGCCGGTGCAAAGCTGGCTTTACCCGAATGATAGCCAGAAGGGCTTTATCGACTACCGACCTGCTAAAGAAATCCTGCAATATTTCATCAATAAAATTGGCCCTTACTCTTACGAAAAATTGGCGAACGTAGAGTCGACAACTATTTTCGGTGGGATGGAAAATGCCAGTTGTATTTTTTATAATGAACGGGTAATTGTAGGTCATAAAGACTCCGACGTTGAAGCGTTACTGGCTCACGAAATTGCCCACCAATGGTTTGGTAACTCCGCCACCGAATCCGATTGGTCGCAGTTGTGGCTGAGTGAAGGTTTTGCTACGTATTTCTCGGCCCTTTATCTCGAACATGCTTACGGAAAAGACACGCTCAACGCTGTTCTGAATCAGAACAAAGGCCAGATTTTCCGCTTTTCCGCGCTCAAACCAAAAGGCACAATTGTCGACTCGACCGCTAGTGATTTAATGGATTTGCTGAATCCAAATTCGTATCAGAAAGGCGGCTGGGTATTGCACATGCTACGTAGTGAACTCGGCGACGATACGTTCTGGAAAGGCGTTCGGGCGTATTACGAGAAGTTTCGGAACAAGAACGCGCAATCCAGCGATTTGCAAGCGGTTATGGAGAACGTATCGGGCAAAAAGCTAGGGCAGTTTTTCCAGCAATGGCTTTATCAGCCGGGCTACCCCGAAATTGTCTGGGGAACCAGTTACGACGATGCTAAAAAAGCGTTGGTCATCGACGTTCGTCAAGCCCAGAAAACGGGCGCGTTTTTTGCCGTACCACTCACGTTCAGTATTAGGGATGCACGTGGCCGTGAACTCAGCCGAACCGCCCGTCTGAACATGACCGGGCAGAACCAAACATTCACCGTACCGATGGCGACAAAACCAGCCGCCGTTACCATCGACCCCGACAACACTGTACTGATGCGGGCCGTACAAATGGGAAAGTAAATTCCTAACTTAAAGGCCCAAACAGAATCTTTCTGTTTGAGTCGAGAAGCGACTAATAGAGTACGCCTAAAACACAAAATCCTGTTTCCGGCATAATTAAATAAGAACTGGCCATGCTCAAGCGCGTTTCCATTCAGAACTTCAAAAGCCTAAAAGACGTAACGCTTGACCTTCAAAAAGTCAACCTCCTTATCGGTCCCAACAATTCCGGCAAAACGAATTTTTTGAAGGCACTGGAGTCTTTTGCAATAGGTGGTGGCCTAATGTCCCAAAATATTTCTGACTTAGAAGCAATTAGCTTCAAGCATCAAGCTGTTGATATTAATTACGAATTTGATTTCTTGCCGGACCCTGAAGGGTATATGTCTCAGAGATATAATGCTGATCCCGACAAAATCTATCATTATACTCAAAAGTATACAATAACAAACAACGGAGATTCATCTTTTGTAGAGACAATTATAGATGATTGGTTTTTTAATGAAAATGGACAAAAACTGGATATTGAGGTTTTAGGAGGACATAGAAGAGAGTTTTTTGATTTTAAGAACACGAAAATATTTAGACCAGATCCATCTAAACTAATACAGCAGGTTAAATTCTCAGCGGAAGGAGTATCACTTGCTCCTGATTGCTCTAACCTTATCTCTTTCTATTATTATGTAGATTCTAACTTTAAACGAAATGCTAAGCGCATTCAGGATGATTTAGCTAAATGCATAGCTGAGATTGCCTATTTCACTTTGCCACCAGTAAAAGTTGGTTCTGACAGTTTATTAGGGTTACGCTTCTTCGATAAAGAAGATCATGGTTACTGGGCTAATGAAGTATCAGAAGGGGTTCTTTATTTCCTCTCGCTACTCTGTATTATTAACCAGCCTAATCCGCCTAAACTCCTTCTTTTGGAAGAACCAGAAAAGGGAATTCACCCTAGAAGAATCTGGGAAGTAATGAAATTTTTATTTCAATTAGCGGAAGAGAATGATGTACAGATTGTTATGACTACTCACAACGAACATGTTGTGAACGCCTTTTCATCAATGCCAGAATCTGTATTTGTTTTTGATAAAAATGATGAAACGGGTGCTACAGAAGTTCGGAATCTGCAGAAGGATATTATTGAGCCTACAAATCAGAAAAGTGATGAACTAGGCTTAGATAAAATTGATCTTACGTCTAACCTTGGTGAATACTGGATGTATGGTTTAATCGGTGGTGTGCCAACTGACGTACAATGAACAAAAATAAACGACTGGATTACACGCTGATTGCTGAAGGCTACGCCGAATATGGATTTATACCAATGTATTTACGGTTGGTTGCTGAAAAATATGGAATTCAGGTAGTACCTAGCAAACTAGGCTTTAAAGGTCAAATTGCAGGTAAAACAAAAGTTCTTAAAGAAGCAGAAACTATTACTTCGATAGCTATCCTTCAAAATCATCCACTTATTATAATTGGCGTTGATTTAGATACCGCAGACCATGATATAGAGCAACCTTTGCATTATGATGAATGTCAACAAATAATCAAAGCATTAGGTAAGATATACAAAAAATATAGCGATAAGATTATCTGTTTTGTCACAGTTCAAGCCATTGAGCAATGGTTAATATACCAAGCTTACAAAATAAATCTGGTTAACAAAGCTAATCCAAACAGCCTTGAAAGTAAGCAGCAGAATGAATTGAAGAAGTTGCTTTATAATGGCAGAGATAATGGACCTGCCATGGACCAAATGTCTAAAAATATAGCTGAAAGTGCGGACTTCGATGAGTTAGCTAAGCAATCCCGAAGCTTTAAACACTTCCATCAACAGGTCAAAACATTTCTGGAGAGCTATCAATAAACACGAAAAAGCCACAGCCTGAGAGCCGTGGCTTTTCTATTACGTATATCGTCTGATTACTTCAGCGTGATCGTGCGGGCTGATGTTTCGGCGGCTTTTGTCGATAACGTAACGGGGTGAATAGTTACGTCGTCGCCCGATACGATTTCAACCTGGTAGGTGCCGTCTTCCAGTTCTGCCATGTCGAACTTGAAGTGGAAGTTGCCCTGTTTTTTACTCACCAACTGTTTCGCCAGTAACGAACCATCTTTTGCTTTCAGCGCTACGATCATTGCTTTACCGGGTTCACGTTCTACGAATACGTTCAGTTTCGATGCAATGGCCGAAGGGAATACGGCAACTTTATACGAATCGGTGGTGGCAGTTGGGTTTGCGGCTGGTTTAACTGGGGCGGCAAACGTAGCAGTGCTTATTAATACAGCAGCGATAAGGGATTTAGCAAAGGTTTTCATGTGTGTTATGTATTTGTTGTTATGTTTTTTGAAAGAACATGTCAAAGGTATGGCGGTAAAAATCGTTTGTGAATCGGGATTAGTATAGACTGTCGGAAAAGCCTTATGAATGGTGTAAATTCAGTAGTAGAGTGATTGGCTAATGTTAGTGCTATGTTCCTCAAAAGCCATTTTTGTCTGGAATCTATAGAATGAGAGTTTCTTATAGGTTCAAAAACAGTAGGTTAGGCGTACTTTGCTTTATACGTAGCAATGATCTTCAAACGAAGTCACCGATTTAACCGTTAATTTGGATACAAAGCCACAGATAACATCAACGAACGTAACAACTATGAATTTCTACAATTCCATCATCGATACAATTGGCAACACGCCCCTGATTAAACTCAATAAAGTGACGAAGGGTATTCCGGGAACGATTCTGGCGAAAGTCGAATATTTCAATCCCGGAAACTCGGTGAAAGACCGTATCGCCATTCGTATGATTGAAGATGCCGAAGCACGGGGCGTATTGAAACCCGGTGGCACTATCATTGAAGGAACGAGTGGTAATACCGGAATGGGGCTGGCATTGGCCGCTATTGGAAAAGGCTATAAATGCATTTTCACGATGGCCGATAAGCAGTCGAAAGAGAAAATAGATATTCTACGGGCGGTTGGTGCTGAAGTTGTTGTGTGCCCTACCAACGTAGCGCCCGACGATCCACGTTCGTATTATTCGGTCGCTAAGAAACTCAATCGCGATATTCCGAACTCGCTTTACCCGAATCAGTACGATAATCCGGCCAACACGGCTGCACATTACGAAACTACCGGCCCCGAACTCTGGCGCGATACCGACGGCAAAATCACGCACTTTGCGGCTGGCGTTGGTACGGGCGGTACCATTTGCGGTACGTCGAAATTTCTCAAAGAAAAGAATCCGAACGTAGTGTCCATAGGTCTTGATACGTATGGTTCGGTATTTAAAAAGTATAAGGAAACAGGCATTTTCGACGAAGGCGAAATTTACCCATACATGACCGAAGGTATCGGCGAAGATATTTTACCGCAAAACGTCGATTTCAGCCTGATCGATCATTTCGTAAAAGTAACGGATAAGGATGCGGCTATTATGGCCCGACGGCTGTCGCGCGAAGAAGGCTTATTTGTTGGTTGGTCGTGCGGAACGGCGGTACACGGCGCACTCGAATGGGCACGCGAAAATATGACCGATTCCGACGTACTGGTGATTCTGCTTCCCGACCACGGTACGCGATATCTCGCCAAAATATACAATGATACGTGGATGAAAGATCACGGCTTTCTGGAAGACCGCGCCTTTAAAACCGCCCGCGACATTATCCATCACAAAAACGGAAATGGTGCCAGCCGACAGTCATCGCTGACAACGGTGGGCTCTGGTGTTTCGGTTAGTCAGGCTATTCACATCCTGAACCGTTATGGCATTTCCCAGATTCCGGTTACCGACGAAAACGGCCACATCGTTGGCAGTCTAACCGATTCAACGGTTTTAACGAAGCTCATCGAAGATCCAACAATAAAAGAACATCCGGTAAGCGAGGTAATGGACAAACCGTTCAAATTTGTCGGTCTGGACAACACCATCGACGCGCTCTCGTCACTAATCGACCGTGATAACAAAGCCTTACTTGTTCGCGACGAAAAAGAGCAGGTGCATATCATAACACAGGCCGATTTGCTAGCGGCAATGACAAACTAATGTAAAATCAGTAGTCAACTAATCTTGGAAAATTGTAGTATTGTGTAAAGCATAAAGCTATGGCAACAGAAGCAGCAACTCCGACGCTTGCGGCCTCGCAGCAAATACCTTCCTTCCTGATTTATGAAACACTCAATGGGCGCCCTCTCTATCGGAAAGGGTATAAGGACGTATTGGCAAAGCGAAAAACTCCCGGCGAAATTATGGGTTGTAGTGATTTACAGGCAATTATTGTCTCAGCTTTACATTTATACTTGGGAAACCAGATAAATCGTAAAGCGTATTGGGTTGTGACCAACGAGCCCGGTTTGCACATGCAGGTTGGCGATAATCTTTCCAATGATATCGCCGTTTTTGCGAAAGAAGACGTAACGGTTAAGGGTAAATTCTTCGACGTAGCGCCGAAAGTTGTGATAGAGGTCGATATCAAAGTAGACCTCGAAGCGTTTCCGGCTATGGAGCAGGATTATATTCACAAAAAGACGCAGGCTATGCTTGATTTCGGCACAGAGCGCGTTATTTGGATTACAACTCAATCGCAGAAAGTACTCGTCGCTACAAAAGGCGAGAACTGGCTCACCTTAAATTGGGATAGCACTATTCCGGTTATCGACAACGTAACGCTGAACGTAGCGGCTATTCTGACCGAAGAAGGGGCTATTTGATGCATGAAGTATTAGGTATGATATATGAAGTACGATTAAGAAATACATCGTACATAATACTTCATATATATTCTCCATATTATCGCCGATTATCTCCGCCTTCCATCATGCTCAAATAGCTCATGTAGCGGCTTTCAGCGATTTCGCCTTCGGCGACGGCGTCTTTAATGGCGCAACCGGGTTCGTTGATATGTAGGCAGTTATGAAAACGACATTCGTTCAGCCGGTCGCGCATTTCGGGAAAATAGTGGCCAATTTCTTCCTTCGACGTATCGATTAAGCCTAACTCCTTTATTCCCGGCGTATCGATGATGAACGTAGCAGGAGCCAGTTCAAACATTTCGGCGAACGTAGTAGTGTGTACTCCTTTATTCGCAAACGTCGATACTTCGTTGGTACGTAGGTTAAGATCAGGCGAAATGGCGTTAACGAGCGATGATTTCCCAACTCCCGAATGCCCTGATAATAACGTAACTTTATGATCGAGAAGTTGCCGGAACGTATCAACACCTTCGCCCTCCATAGCCGACGTAGCGAGACAGGTGTAACCAATCTGTTCATACATCTCCATGATTTCCTGTTGATAGGCTAGTCCGTCTTCATTCAGAATATCTGTCTTATTAAAAACCACCACGGTCGGAATTCGAAACGATTCGGCCGAAACCAGAAAACGGTCGATAAAACCAAGCGATGTGCGCGGTAAGGTTAACGTAGCAAGCAGAACAGCCTGGTCGATATTGGCTGCCAGAATATGGCCGTGTGCCGTTTTGTGGACCGACTGGCGAATAATGTAATTCTCGCGCGGGGCAATATCCGTAATAACAGCCGTGTTTTCGGTTACGTCTTCTATTTCGAAAGCCACCTTGTCGCCAACGGCAATTGGATTGGTAACTTTCAGCCCTTTTATTTTGAATTTGCCCTTTAGGCGGCCCTGAAAAACATGACCATCTGGGTCACGAACATCGTACCATGAACCCGTAGAGCGTATAACTAATCCGTTGTAATTCAAAGAGTGAAAGAATGAAAGAGTGAAAGAGCGAATCAAAAAAGTTTATTCGCTCTTTAAAAATTGATCTACAACCTGCATAACCTTTGTTGTTGCGCCAATGTTCCGTTGCACATAAGCCTGACTAATACGGGTAGCCTTGATAGGGTTTGCGTATTGATTTGTAAATACATTCTGAAGTTCCAACGTATCACGAATTGGAAATGCGGCTCCTTCGTTGATCAGATCGACGGCTTCCTGAAATTTCGCGTAGTTCGGACCGAAAAACAGGGGCATTCCGAACGTAGCAGCCTCCAGAATGTTATGCAATCCTTTTCCAAAAGCCCCACCAATGTAGGCAAATTCACCGTATTGATAGAGCGATGTGAGCATCCCGATATTATCGATAAATAATATATTGGCGTTCTGTATATCTACTACGTTTGTCTGCGAAAAACGAACCGATGGCTTTGTTAACTGTGCTCGCCATCGTTCAATTTCATCGTCGTGAATTTCGTGCGGGGCAACAATTACTTTTAATGGCTTGGCAAACTGATTGATAAATGGTATTAGAACAGCCATATCGGCCTGCCACGCGCTGCCAACCACCAGCAAAGGCTGTCCGTTTTTAAATGCATGTGCTATCGGAATATCTTTTTTCGAAGCCGCCACCTGCGCTACCCGGTCAAAACGCGTATCGCCAGCGAGTGTTACGTTAGTTATACCGATTGACGATAACAAGTCAACGGATTCCTGATTCTGAACAAGAATATGGTCGAAGTAATGCAGAAGGCTACTGTAAAACTTCGAAATCGGTCCACCGTTCGATTTGAAAAATAATTGGTTTGGACGAAATATGGTTGAGAACGAGACAACAGGAACGTAGTGTGCTTTTAGCTCACGGAGATAATTGTACCAGAACTCATACTTGATAAAGAACGCAATATCTGGTTTTACTAATTCCACAAACTGTTTAGCGTTGGCAGGCGTATCGGCCGGAAGGTACATGATGTAATCGGCACCGGCGTAATTTTTACGTACCTCGTAGCCCGACGGGGAAAAAAACGTGAGCAGAATTTTATAGTCCGGATATTGTTCATGGAAAGCTTCCATCACGGGGCGCCCCTGCTCGAACTCGCCTAACGAAGCCGCATGGAACCAGGCTATTGGCTGAGCGTTTCCAGCAAGGAAAGCCGTAAGTTTCGTTGACCAGTTTCGCCGACCGGTTACCCATTGCTTTGCTTTCTGATTGAACGGGGCTGTTAACCGTGCCAGGGTTTGGTAAATACTTATGCCAGCATTATAGAATCCAGTAAACAAGCGAATAAGTGATTAGTTATATTCGCAAAGCTACGAACTCACCAGCAAATCCTCCATTCATGAATACCTACGATACGTTGACAGAAGCATTAGACGGCCTGCGTAAGCAAGGGTTTACCCGCGATTATAACTTGAAAGAAACCTGTATAAAGTGCCAGCAAGACGATATTGAGCTTAATCCTGCTGATTTTGATATTGTTGATGTATATCGTTTCGAAGGTAATACCGATCCCGGCGATGAAGCCGTATTATATGCTATTGAGGGCAAAGATGGGCAGCGCGGTACGTTGGTAGATGCTTACGGCCCTTATTCAGAAGCAGTATCGCCAGAGATGGCTGAAAAGCTACGTGTACGTTAGAATAAATGACGAACTTTTCAGACGAAAAATAGCTTTTATACCCACTGAATAGTTTTGTTAAAGCAATGAATTGGAATAAGTTAACGAACGATACCCAGCTTGAAACCATCAAAGAAGAATCGGCTACACAGCCCATTTTGATTTTCAAGCACAGCACCAGTTGTTCTATCAGCGCCATGGCACTAAGCCGCATGGAACGTAACTGGAGCGAGCAGCTTGGGGTAAAGCCTTACTATCTTGATTTGCTGGCTAACCGACCAGTATCGAACCAAATTGAGCGTGAATTTGGCGTTCAGCACGAATCGCCACAGGTTTTGCTGATACGTAATGGCGAATGCGTTTACGATGCGTCGCACATGTCTATTTCGTTCGCTGGCCTACAGCAGGCGGTATGATTTTGTTAGTAGTAGGAGCGAAGAGTTAGGAGTGAGAATAGGTGGCGCAAGATATATTGCAACCAGCTGGATTCTAACTCCTCGCTCCTACTACTATACAACTATTCTTTCAGCGTAATACGTGCCCGGTGACAAACTCCGCCAATGGGCGGATTAAATTTCGATACACTGACTTCGATACTTTCTATATCTGTGTATTTCGTGCGTATTTCCTGAATGATTTGGTGGGCTACGTGCTCAAGCAACCGCGCGGGCTTCTTCATAACAGTAGCCGTAATTCGGTAAATATCTTCGTAATTGACCGTAGCACTCAGACGATCGAGCCGAGCTGCGTCTGAGAAATCGGCATTAACGATAATATCTACAGAATATTTATTGCCAATTTTTTGCTCCTCATCGTAAAAACCATGATAGGAGAAAAATTCAAGTCCTTCTAACGCAATTGTTCCCATAACGTAGCGTGTACGTCTGCCGAAAGAACAGCTATAGACGTAGTAACTGTACTTTAGATTTGGTCGAAGAATGACCCGCCTTTCTTCGGTTGTTCTTCGGGTTTAGACGTAGTTGTTTCGGCCATTACAGAGTCCGATACGAACGATTCGGCCTCTGTTGCCGATTCCTGCGCAGTTTCTGACAAGCCTGCCTGTGATTCATCTATTGCTTCATCAAGCTTTTCGACCACGGTTTCATCAACCGGAATCGCTTCGGGAATCGATGTTTCGCGTTCGATTAGAGGAGGTAATTCTGCAACAGGCTCAGCCGGAGTTTCTGGCTCTGATGGTACTCCGTTGACAACTTCAGCCTGAGCGGCTTTTTCGTTTTCTGCTTTTATTTCTTCGTGAATCTGGTCGGTTACTTCATCAATTTTACCTTTCAGATTTTGACGGGCAAATTTCTTTTCGAAACGATCAACGCTATCGACCGCATTGGTTGCCAATGTTCGAATTTGCGTTGCCAGATTCTCCTTGTAGCCTTCCAGCGCTTTAAAATCATGCTCCAGTGCTTTCAGATCGTTCAGGATATTGTCTTTTAAATAGCGCGCCTGATTTTCAGCATCCTGAACCAGCAATGCAGCTTTTTTACGTGCTTCGGCCAAGATTTCATCGCCTTTCTGACGAGAATCAGCAATTTGTTGTTCGCCCGCCCGGTTGGCTTGTTCAGTAATCTGGGCACTAGTATCTTCTGCCGTTTTGAGTGTTCGAAACAGCGTCATTTCTACTTCCTTCAGCTTGTTTAGCTCTTTCTCAGCCAGCTCAAGCTGCATTTTTAACATCTTTTGTTCACCGGTTACGCGTTCCCATTCCTGTGATAACGAGATCAGGAATGCGTCAACATCATCAGGTTTATAGCCGCGCAACGCCTTCTCAAATGTGTGTTGCCGGATTTCGATTGGCGTAATTTTCATTGGTGCGCTTAGGGTTTTGGTTTGATGCTGATTGACTCAGATAAGGTGAAATAACGTCCATATTACGGATTTTACAACAAATAGTCAGAAAATTGAGCTATTGTTACATAAATCATAATCAGTTCATCAATTTCCATACCGAAATAGTCCGGTCGTCGCTAGCCGATATAAGTTGCTCTGGCTGCCCCGCCCAAAGTAGTTTGTTGACCGACGTACCGTGGCCCGCATGGCGAGCCCTGTCGACAACCTTTAACAAACGATACGTTTCGGTATCCCATATTTTAATGGATTTATCCATGCTGGCGGTCGCAAATAAAGTTCCGTCCTGATTGAAAGCCAGATGGTTAATGGCAAACATATGAGCCACTACGTCCTGCTGAAGTTCATATTTGTTTTCTACGGCCCATACCTTAAAATGGGCATCGCGGCCTGCCGTGATCAGGAAACGAAAATCAGGTGAGTAGGCTACTGTAAATACTGAATTGGTGTGATTCGTTAGGGTTCGCTTGAGTTCGTATGTCTCTAAATCGAAAATACGTACTACGTTATCACTGTAACCTACGGCAAATTCTCGCTCAACTGGATTGACTGCTACGCTGCGTGCCGATTGATTAGAGGCTTTCAGGTGTTTTCGAACAATGAGCTGGTTGGCGTCGAGAACAGCAACAACGCCGTCGGCCAGTGCCACAAATGCGTCGTTTTTATACAGTTTTATGTCGAAAATAGCGGCCGACGTAAGCTTAATAGAATTGACTTCTTTTTTCTGGATAGGATCTATTAAATGTAATCCTTCATAGTTCTGACCAACCCATAATAACCCTGTATTAACCTGATACGCCAATGCATATACGGAGGCTGGAACACTAGCCACTAATTCGCCAAGGTCGGGTCGGCTCAACGTCCAGCAAACAACCTGCCCATCGCCACCAGCCGAAAAGAATTGGTTGTCAGAAGGGCCCTCTACAAGTGTATACACACAGTCACGATGGCCGCCGAAGGTGTCAATTTTTTCTACGATCACGCAATTAATTAATGTAAGTTCGCATCAAAGGTCGATAAACCTTTCTTTTTGTCCAGCTACTTCCGACTTTTGATTTGTGACTTTTCAGATAGAAATACATAACGACTGCATTGCTACTCTTCGTGCCATAACGGAAGATGAACCGACATTACGGACAAATCTTCCCCTTACAGTTGCGGAAGAGGAAGAACTCGCTACCATTAGCCATCCGGCCCAGCGTGTAGAATGGCTGGCCTGTCGGGTTGCTATTCAGCAATTGGTTCAGGCGCAGGGATTACCATACGCAGGATTACATAAGGATGAATTTGGCAAACCCCATCTGATTGGTGCGCCCTGGCATATTTCACTGTCGCACACGAGTGGTTGGGCAGCTGCCGTGCTACATCGGTCGAGGCCAGTTGGTATTGATATTGAGCCAATTCGTGAGCAGTTTAAACGGGTAGTACCTCGCGTTTTGTCCGAAACTGAGATTGCTGATGCGCTTGGTGATCCTAACCGGTTAGCTGTATACTGGTGTGCCAAAGAGGCTCTGTATAAACTGTATGGAAAACGTCAGCTTTCGTTTCGGGAGCATCTGCACGTAGAGCCATTCATCGACAGTGCCGAGCAGCTTATTGGCCATGTTCGTCTTCCCGATCACTCAGAGAAATTACAGATTAAATGTCTTCGTATTGGGCCGGGTCTACTGGCGGTTGCATATTGATTTGCACATAGAAAAAATCCCCGACAGTTGAGAGACTATCGGGGACGTGAGGATTACTCGCCGACAGCCAGAGCCTGTCGGAGCCTATTTTATTAATCGACCGTACTCAGTTTTACCGTGTTGGTTCGGCGCGACTGGGTTAACGGCATGCTAAGCGTATTGATAAAAATATCGCCAGATTTCAGCTTGTCCTGACTAATCAGCGTTTGTTTAATGCCTTCAACTGTCTGGTCAACCGTCAGATTAAGGTCGGGTTCGTAAGGCAATACCTGCACTCCCCAATATAAACCTAACGTATTACGTAGCTGAGAGTCGTTCGAGAATACGTACAGGTCGGCTTTAGGGCGGTGATGCGAGATACGTACTGCCGTATAACCTGAGTTTGTGATTCCGATAATGGCTTTTGCTTTTGTATCGCGGGCCAACCGACAGGCGCTCATCACTACGTTGTCGTTGATTACGTTCTCGGAAGGCTCTTCATTGACGTGTGCGTGATAGCGGTAGTAAATTTTATCTGTAGAAGTTTCTACCTGTAAAATAGTATTGGCCATGCTTTCAACTGCCAGAATCGGATATTTACCCGATGCTGTTTCGGCGCTAAGCATTACGGCATCAGCACCATCCATTACCGAATTGGCAATATCGTTGATTTCTGCGCGGGTTGGCCGGGGAGCATCAATCATGCTTTCGAGCATCTGCGTAGCCACGATAACAGGTTTGGCTGCTTTGTTACATTTCTCAACCAGCATTTTCTGAATCATCGGCACTTCTTCGGCTGGAAGTTCTACGCCCAGATCGCCACGAGCTACCATCAGACCGTCGGTAGCAGCGATAATTTCGTCAATGTTCTGAATAGCTTCAGGTTTTTCAATTTTAGCTATAACGCGGCTTTTCTTACCCTGAGCCTTGATGTATTCTTTAATTTCGATGATTTCAGACGCTTCCCGAACAAACGAAAGAGCAATCCATTCGGCGTCATGCTCCAGTCCGAATTTGAGGTCGGTCCAGTCTTTATCGGTAACAGCGGGCATCGACACTTTCGTGTTTGGAAGATTAACCCCTTTTTTCGACTTCATAGGGCCTCCATACACAACTTCGGTCACTACGTCAGTCCCTTCGGTACGTAGTACGCGCACTTCCAGCTTACCGTCGTCCATCAGAATACGCTCACCAGCATGTACGTCTTTGTACATATCCTTGTAAGGTGTACTAACCCGTTCGGCAGTGCCCAGAACGTCGTCGTTGGTAAAGACGAGTTCCTGACCGGGAACAATCATAACGCCGTCTTTATTTTCGACGTTACCAATGCGGATTTTAGGTCCTTGTAAATCCTGTAAAATGCATAGGTTAAGGTTATATTCCTCATTGATTTCGCGGATGCGCGTAAGCCGCTGAAGGTGGTCTTCGTGAGTGCCGTGAGAGAAGTTGAGCCGGAATACGTTGACACCAGCCTTAGCCAGGGCCAGTAATTGTTCTTTGGTTTCAGAAGCCGGGCCGACGGTGGCTACAATCTTGGTTTTCTTAGACATGAGGGGCTGAAAAAATTGGGCAAAATTGGCCAGAAGCCGGTGCAAAAATAACCGTATGGACTAATAAACAGTCTGTTTTACGGAAATTTTACAAGAACTGGTATGTTCTTACAAACAATCCACATCGGCCACGATGCTTACCTGACGCAAACCTTTGTCGGTAAGGATGTCGTTGATACGTTCCTGAATATAATTTTTAACCGCCTTTACGTTCACTTTGTCACGTTCTAGTTTTATCAGAATATCATATAAAAACTGGTTCCGAATCCGTTCGACTAGTGGTTCTTCAGGACCTAAAACGCGGCTGCTACCCAGCGCATCGGTCAGTTCGGCGGCTAGGCGTTGAGCGGCTTGGCTGCTGATAATTTTGTCGGTGTGGCGAACGGTGAGTTTAATCAGGCGGGAGAAAGGTGGATAATTGAAATCCTGCCGTTCCTGAATTTCTTCGTCGAAAAGACCTTTATAATCGTTGGTGATGATTTTTTGCAGAATTGGCTGTTGCGGATTTCGGGTTTGAATTAACACCGTTCCCTGTTTACCAGCGCGTCTACCTGCACGTCCGCTCACCTGCGTGAGCATCTGAAAGGCACGTTCAGTTGCCCGGAAATCGGGAAAATGAATCAGTCGGTCAGCATCGAAAATACCGACGAGACTCACATTGTCGAAGTCCAGCCCTTTGGTAATCATTTGCGTGCCAACCAGAATATCGACCTGACCTCCCTCAAATTCCTGAATAATTTGCTGGTACGCATTTTTGGCGCGTGTCGTATCCAAATCCATACGTAGCACCCGCAAGCCGGGGAAGAAAATCTGCAACTGATCTTCGAGCTTTTCGGTACCGAAGCCAACGGTACGTACTTTTGTGGAGCCACAGGCCGGGCAGATACGTGGTACCGGATCTTTATGGCCGCAGTAATGGCAACGTAGTTCGGCATCGCGCTGGTGATACGTTAGGCTAACGGCACAGTTGTTACATTCGGCAGTCCAGTCACAATCTTCGCACTGCATATAAGGCGAATAGCCACGTCGGTTCTGGAAGAGAATACTTTGTTCCTTCCGTTCCAGATTCATTTCCAGCGCGGTATACAGCACCGACGAAAACTCATTTTTCATCGTTTTCTGCCGTTTTTCCTGCTGCGTATTGATCAGCATAATGTTTGGCAACGTAGCATCGCCAAACCGATGAAATAATTCGACCAGACCGTAGCGACCCTGTTTGGCCTGAAAATACGTTTCGAGCGAAGGCGTAGCTGAACCCAGCAAAACCTTCGCCTGTTGCCAGTGAGCCAGCATTATTGCTACGTCGCGGGCATGGTAACGGGGAGCTGGGTCATGTTGCTTATAGCTGGTTTCGTGTTCCTCATCAACGATAATTAAGCCGAGGTTATCGAACGGTAAAAACACCGATGAACGTACACCGACAACAAACTGATATTGGCCCGATACTACGCCTTTCCATACCTCAACTCGTTCATTATCCGAAAATTTGGAGTGGTAAATGCCCATCTTGTCGCCAAAAACGCGTTGCAGACGTACCACAATCTGCGTAGTCAGAGCAATTTCGGGAAGTAAATAGAGTACCTGAGAGCCTCCCGCCAGTGCCTGCTGAATCAGGTCGATGTATACTTCCGTTTTTCCACTACCCGTAATACCGTGAAGCAGCACAACATTTTGACTTTCGAACTGCTGCATAATCCGTTGCGAAGCCGCGCGCTGCGAATCGGTTAGCTTTATTTCGGCCTGTGGTGATAAGTTGCTGGCGAAACGTGGCTGAATGACTTCGAATGTTTCAAAAACGCCATTCTTAATCAAGGTAGTTAACGACGACTGTGAGAGTTCATCATCCTGATTGAGAATGGTTTTATCTAATCCTTTTTGATTCAGTGTCGGATTATGCTGCATCGGAACGTAGCGTAGGTAACGCATCACCACTTCCTGTTGCTTAGGCAATTTTTCGAGCCGATTCAACAAAACAAGCAATTGCTCCCGTTCTTCATACGTAGCGTGCAGACGTACCTTACGTACCATTTTGGGGATATATTTTTCCCGGACTTCTTCAAAAACAATCACAGCTTTCTTGCCAACCAGCGACTTGATTAGCGACGGTACGTTACTGCCCTCGCCTGCTAGCCGCCCCAGTTCTTCATAAGATAAGGCTGGATGTTTTTTTAACTCAGTGAGCAAAACGGCTTCGAACTCGGTAAGTAGTTCAGGATAATCGAAATCGGGGTTATACTGAACCTTCGACTGGCTGGAAATTTTTAAGCCCGATGGCAGTGCTACGTTCATTACTTCGCCAATGCAGCACATGTAATATTCTGCCATCCAGCGAAACATTTCAAGCTGATAACCAGTCACTAAAGGATATTCATCGAGTACTTCATTTATATAACGTGCCTGATAAGCGGAAGGTGGTGAATTATGCAGACGGGCAACAATGGCTGTGAAGACGCGACCATCTTTTTTTCCAAACGGAACAATCACTCTGGCACCAATTTTGACAAGCTCGGCCATGCCTCTCGGAACCCTATACGTAAACAAACGCGGTACTGGAATAGGTAGAATCAGGTCGGCAAAAAAAGTTACTTCGTCGCTATCAAATGATGAAAACAACGTATTGAGCTGGTCATCCACGGTGAGTAAGTCTATAAATAATGGTAAATGGGCAAATAGCGGTATTCTGGCAAAGATTTTGTTTACTAAGAAGTCGTTTAGTATCTCAATGATGTGTTGTAGGTTGTTTGTAAAGCAATAGTACGGTCTTATTGCTACCTAATCTGTTGGCTCGTAGAGTTAGTGGTTACACATTCGGATACTAATACGACTGCCTGAATTGGATTGCTAACAGCCGCATCTATGAAACAAAGCTACGCATTAGGAGCCCTCTTAAAAAGGGCATTTTGTATCTATTTCTTTCTGGGTTTATGTATAGTAACAAGCGTGCAGGCTCAGGTCAGCGGGGTTGTTTTTCGTGATTTCAACCTGAATGGCATTCGCTCTGACACGCTTCCTATCGAAACAGGAATCTCGGGCGTTACCGTTCATGCCTTCGTCGATTTGAGTAAAACGCCTATTGTTACCGTTACGAATAGTGCGGGTGAATATTCGTTTTCCGGCGCAGATGTGCCTGCGGGTTTGCCTGTACGTATCGAATTCACGAACCTGCCAACAGGCTATTACAACGGGCCTTATGGCGCTAATAGTTCTACTACTGTTCAGTTTGCGAAATCGCCAGCTACCAATGTAAACGTAGGTATTAATTATCCGTCAGATTATTGCCAGTCTTCCGGAGTTGAGTTAGCACTTCCTATTTATGTGAATGGCAACACACAGATCACGACCGATAAAGATGGAAATCCAGTACCGGAAGATAGACAAGCGGCCCGAAGTAATACGCTTATCCGGGTTTCGTATGATGCCAATGGTATAGCCAGCCCATCTAATTATCCGATTGGTAGTTTGGCGGTAGGTCAGCAAACAGGATCTACCTGGGGGTTAGCCTTTCAACGTCGGTCGAAGAAATTATATAGCAGTGCGGTTATCAAACGACACATGAGTTTCGGGCCTTTGGGTTCGGGTGGAATATATACTACGGATATTGCTACAGGCATAACCACTAATTTTGTCGATTTAAAAACGATCGGTATCGATACTGGCGACGATCCGCACAGTGGGTTGTTTGGCGATAAAACGCAGCCAAGTGTCGATGCAGGGCCTATGGAGGCAATGGGTCGTTCGAGTATTGGTGGAATGGACCTTTCTGAGGATGATAAGACATTATATCTTATCAATCTAAAAGACAGAAAGTTATATGGAATATTTATTGATTCGCCGGGACGCACACCAACTGCGGCCGATGTTAAATCTTGGAACATTCCAGACCCTGGCTGTTCGAATGGTGATTTCCGGCCGTGGGCTGTGAAATTTTATCATGGCAAAGTCTATGTGGGGGTTATCTGTTCGGCCGAAACATCACAGCAGCAGGCCGATTTAAAAGCTACGATCTACCGCTTTGATCCGGCAGTGGCGAATCCTGTTTTCGAAGAAATTTTTGCGTTTCCGCTCGATTTTCGGCGTGGATCAGCCGATGGAACGTTTGATCCTCTTGATCCAGACAGATCCTGTACAAAATATGACCATTGGCTTCCCTGGACAAACGCATGGCCAGAAACCTGCGGACTAGGCCAAAATCCTACGTTTGTGATGTTTCCTCAGCCCATCCTGAGCAGCCTTGCGTTTGATGATGATGGCTCTATGTTGATTGGTTTTATGGACCGCTTTGGGTATCTGGCAGGTTTGGTAAACCATGACCCACAGGGAAATGGCCTTTATAATGGCTTCACGGGGGGAGATTTGTTACGTGCCTACATTCATAATGGCGATTACGTACTCGAAAGCAATGGTATAGCTGGAGACCGAACGGGCAGTGGTGTTGCCAACAATGAAGGCCCCGGTGGAGGTGAATTTTATGGGCACGACGATTGGTTTTTTATTCGACATGTTGCCCACTCCGAAGTTACAAACGGTGCTTTGGTCGTTATTCCGGGTTACAATGAAGTTGTTACGTCTGCTTTTGATCCAATTGATAATATTTTTCAATCGGCTGGCCTAAAGGTGTTTAGTAATGTAAATGGCGCTGAAAACAGGAATTACGTTATTTATACACAGCAGGTTGGTTCGTTCGGCAAAGCCGCCGGTCTTGGCGATACGAGAGCCCTATGCGACGTAGCACCGATTGAAATTGGAAACCGGGTTTGGTTCGATGATAATCGCGATGGTATTCAGGATGCGTATGAACCCGGTGTCGATGGTGTCGTATTGACCCTGCATGACATGGAAAATGGTGGCGCATTAGTTAGTACGCAAACCACCCGCGATGGAGGGCAGTTCTACTTTAATAACACGAACGTTCAGGGAGGATTGAAATTCGCGCACAAGTATGAAATCCGGATGGATACCGTCCAGTTACCGTTGCTGGATATTACACTTGAAAGTACTAAACCCATTGCGCAGGCTGGTGGACGTTTGGGCGTTCGGGCAAAAGGAGCCAGAGAATCGGCTGTTGGGCAACGTCATTACAGCCTCTCTCCAGCCAACCGATCTGATTTCACTGAGGGAAATTTACGCGATTCCAATGCAAAGTTAGTTGGTAATTCCGCCGTCATTGAGGTAACCACCCTCGATGTTGGACAAAATGATTTTACATACGATTTATCGATGTACTCCTGTCCGGAATTGTCGACAGAAAAAGATACAATAGGTATTTGCCCGAACATAACGATTGATTCGATTTCAGCAACGGGCAACCATTTGAGTCGGGTCGACTCCATCCGATTTGTGGTCTTCAGCAGCCCGCAATCGGGTACAGCAATGTACGGCAGTGGCGGTACTATATTAGGCACGGTAAAACCCGACACCAACAATCGGGCGATTATCTATAATCCAGCTATCAATACGGCGAGTGGGGCTCCACAGTACGTATACGCCATTGTTTTTCCCACGCCTGAAAATCCGGCCTGTCGACAGACCGACGAAACCGTAATTGAGATTGCACCAAACTTCTCACTCACGGCAACAGCCGGAAACCTCAGTTGTAGTCAACTATATACCTTGCTGGAAGGGCAGGCTCGTTACACGAATGGAACTCCAGTTACTTCGGCTCAGTACGTATGGGCTGGGCCGTCGAGCTTTAGTAGTAATCAGCAGAATGTATCTGTTTCGCTAGCAGGCATTTATAGTCTGACAGCAACGAATCTTGACTGCCCCGGCCAAACGGCCGTAACCTCAGTGACCGTAGCGGCTGATACCGTAAAACCGACTCTTACCGCTACTGGTGCTGTGAAAATTTGCGCAAACTGTACTGCCTATCTGTTTGCTGATGCTCCGGGTGCTACGTTACTCTGGACTGGCCCCAATGGTTTCACGAGCACCGAAGCGGAGCCTCCTGTGAGCGTTGAAGGCATATACACAGTTACGGCAACGGCCGTTAATAGATGTTCCATATCGATGTCGGTTGAGCTAACACCACCAAACTCGGCTCCACCTTGTGATGACTCCCATTGTTTACCGATAACCATTAGCCGAATAAGGCGGTAAGTATTGTTTGTTTCAATAGAAGAAACGGCTTAGACAACGTAGCATGTCTAAGCCGTTTCCTTGTTTTATACGTATCAGGGTGAATTCTGGCAGGTCTTTGGGTTATATACTTGTTACGTTCCGTAGGAATCTTTGTGGCTAGGGAATCGTTGCCTTAACAGGCGATTTTTTGCTAATAGCAGGAATTGATACTGTTTTCTGACATAGGTTAGTCGTTTTTGGGACGAAATAATGCAGGTATTCGATGTAATTATTGTGGGTGGCGGTCCATGTGGACTGGCTGCTGGTATAGAAGCGGCAAAAGCCGGTCTGAGCCATTTAATTCTGGAAATGGGAAGCCTGACGGAATCGATACGGCAGTATCCGCGCCGGATGCGGTTCTTCTCAACGGCCGAAAATATCGAAATTGGCGGCTTGCCGTTTTCCATTTCGGGCGTAAAAGCCAGTCGCGACGAAGCGCTTCAGTATTACCGGAAAGCAGCGGCCTATTACAAACTGAATTTCAAGCTATTTCAGGAGGTATGGGACGTTCGTAAAGAGAACGATTTGTTCACTATTACAACAAAAGCTAGTGATACGTATCAGGCCCGAAAAGTTATAATGGCAACGGGTTATTTCACCCATCCGCGCTGGCTCAATATTCCCGGCGAAAACTTGCCTCACGTATCGCATTATTACGACGAGCCATTTAAATATTCATTTACCAACGTAGTGATTATCGGTGCGTCGAACTCAGCGGTCGAAGCGGCTTTAGAATTGTATCGGCACGATGTGAACATAACCGTTGTGCACCGTAGCGAAGATTTTCGAAGTACGGTAAAATACTGGCTCGTCCCCGACGTGAAAAATCGCGTAAAAGAAGGGAAAATCAAAACGATGTTTGATTCGTGCGTAACGCACATTGACGAACACAACGTAACGGTTTCGAACCTGAAAAGCGGTGAAGAAAGGCAGATTCCTGCCGATTTCGTGTTTATCCTGACGGGCTACGTTCCTGATGCCGAGTTACTACGTCGGTGTGGTATTGAACTCAATACCGAAACCCAAGTACCGGTGTTTGACAAAGAAACGTTCGAAACGAACATTCCTGGTCTCTACGTCTGTGGTACGGTGCTGGCGGGTATTTATACGGAAAAGGTATTTATAGAAAATGGCCGGGAACATGCCCAGGCCATTATCGACCATATCATGGGTCGCGAAGTGCATAAAGTCGCTGAGCTAATCCAGCGGATTTAAATCGTCACAGGCTCCGACAGGCTCTGGCTGTCGGTTATGCGAAAACGCATTATTTACTTAAATTCGACAGCCAGAGCCTGTCGGAGCCTTACCAGGTGCGCTTGCTCATCACTTTGTCGAGTTCGGCTCGGGTCATGGTGCCCAGTTCGGGGTGTTGGGTGAGCCATTTCAGAAACTCGGTTTTGATTTCGTCGGTCCACTGACTGTCGATCTGACCCGTTGTGTAACGCCCTGATTTTACCGCTTCAAAACCGAACTGATCCTTACGGGTCACAAATTCGCAGGTTGTAATCACCTGTTCGGCCATGTGCGCCGGTACGAACAATACGCCCTCACGTTGCGCAATAACCAAATCGCCGGGCATTACCATAGCGGCTCCAATCCGGATTGGCGCATTCAGACCCATCAAGACCATTTCTTCGATGAACGAAGGGTGAAAATCGCGGACAAATGCATTGAAACCTTTTATGTTCTCCAGCTCCTGCAAATCGCGGGCGGCTCCGTGAAAAACGACACCATTGCCCGTTTTGCTGAAAATCGCATTGCCCAACGTAGCACCCATCAACGTACCACCACCAATTTTTCCGTAGGCATCTGCTACGTAGACATCACCCTTGGTTAGCGTTTCGATAGGCCAGGCATTCGTATTTCCTTTACGTCCCTGTTTGGTTGTACCCCGTTCTTTTATGGCTTTTTCAACATCGGGTCGGCTCGGCATAAACATGGCCGTTACTGCTCTACCAATAACCGGTACGTCATTATGAATCAGTTTCCAGCCGCCTTCATATTGATTGGTGTAGCCTTCGTTTTTTAAGACAGTCCAGGCATCGTCGAGACCAATTTTTTTGGCTCGTTCGAGCAACGCATCCGGAATTTTCGGGCGTCCATCCGGAAAACGTTCGCCTTTCCATTCACCCGTTAGAAATGTCAGTTCTTCTTTTGGAATGGTTTGAGAGAACGCTGAGTTTTCAAGAAAGAGGAGGGCCGCAAGCGACGCTACGTAGGCAAATCGAAACTTCATGAATTCGGTTGTAATGGTTGCAAATACGTTAAGGTGGGCAATATGGAGCAAGAATTCGACTTATTTCTTTCCTTCCTTCGCCAGATAAGCGTCTATATCTTTTTCGGTGATGGCCAGTTTTTTGGGATATTTACCCACCCACGCCCGAAACTCACCTTTTATTTTATCCGACCAGTCGCCGTGAATTTCGCCAGATGGATACTTGCCTTGCTGCAACAATACCCGTTCAAACTCATCACGTAGCGCGGTCATTTCCGATGCCGAAACCAACCCCTCGACCAGATGCGCCGGAATAAATACGACACCATATTCATTGGCAAACACTACGTCGCCGGGGAAAACCGTCACCTCGCCGATACGTATTGGTGCATTGATCGACGTAGGCGTCATGTCCTTGATGTATGATGGATCGTGCCCTTTTACCCACGCGTTGAAGCCTTTCGTATCTTTCAATTCCTGCATATCACGTACTGAACCATAGAAAATAACGCCCTTGCCAGTTTTTCCGTAAATGGCGTTGCCAAGGCTTGATCCAATCAACGTACCGTCTTTGATTTTGCCATAGCCATCGGCTACATATACATCACCTTTTGATAAAATATCGATGGGCCAGATGTTAATGCCACCTTTCTGAGCGCGTCCTTCGGCTTTGCCCTGCTTCCGAACCAGACTATCGAGATCGGGGCGGGTGGGCATAAACTGAGCCGTTACAACACGCCCTGCCATCGTTTCGCCAGGTTTGAGAATAACCCAGTTTTTTTCGACCTGATTCCGATATCCTTTGTTTCCCAGATACCCCCAGATTTGCTCCAGCGTACAATTTTGCAATCGTTCCAGAACGAGGTCTGGTACGTTGGGCCGACCATCGGGCAGTCGATCTCCTTTCCAGTTGGACGTTAGAGCCGTTACGTATTCAACTGATGAACCAATACGTTGCGCCTGCACCGTTACTGCTACTGAAAATGCAGTAGCTATTCCAAGTAATGCGTTCTTTATTAATGTGTTACGTCTAAATATTTTCTTCATGTGAAAGCAAAAGGTTAAAGCTAGTTCTATAGTTAAAAGACGATTGAATAAGTAAAATACTGGCATTTGTACATTTTATAGGTGAATAGCCGAAAACCAACATTAACTTTTTATCATGAAAAATATCTTTGCCCGCTTAGCCGCTTCCGGCAACGCATCTGACCGCCGAGATTTCCTGCGGAATGCCGGTTTAGGTGGATTATCGCTGGGTTATATGTTCGACAAGCCATCGAATCCGCACGCTACGGAACAGGAGCTTGAATTTATTACACAGCGGGTAGCTCGTGACTCCAAACCTTCGGAACTGAAAATTACGGATATGCGTATTGCCGTTTTGCAAGGCGTACCGTTTAGCAGTCCAATTATTCGGATCGATACGAATCAGGGACTTGTGGGCTGGGGCGAAGTGCGTGATGGCGCTAGCGCCAATTATGCGTTGATGCTGAAAAGCCGGATTCTGGGTAAGAATCCATGTAACGTAGAGCAGATTTTTAAGCAGATAAAGCAATTTGGTAACCACAGCCGGGCCGCCGGTGGGGTTTGTGGCGTTGAAATGGCACTCTGGGATTTAGCCGGAAAAGCCTATAACGTACCAGCTTACCAGTTGCTGGGCGGTAAATACCGCGATTATATCCGGTTGTATGCCGATACGGCTGAAGGTAAAAATTACGAGGAGTTCGCCAAGAATATGGAGGTTCGTAAAGGGCAGGGTTATTCGTTCCTGAAAATGGACTTCGGTATTGGTATGCTAGCCGATCAGCCGGGTATGCTGGTCAATGGCTCTAACTGGAGCGTAAAACAGCAATGGAACGATAGAGAAATGGGTAAACTAGGCAATTATGCCAATACCAAACACCCATTTACCCGGATTCAGGTTACCAAAAAAGGTCTTGACCGACTCGTAGAACACGTTGGTAAGGTGCGTGATATTGTTGGGTACGATACGCCACTGGCTGCCGACCACTTCGGTCATTTCGACGTAAATACGGCTATACAGATTGGTAAAGCAATGGAACCTTTCCGGCTGGCTTGGCTTGAAGACCTTGTGCCCTGGTTCTACACCGATCAGTGGAAGCAAATTACAGATGCCATCGATACGCCAACGCTGACCGGCGAAGATATCTTCCTGAAAGAAGAATTTATCAAACTTATCGATGCTAAAGCGATCGACATGATTCACCCGGATCTGGCATCGTCGGGCGGTTTGCTGGAAACCAAGAAAATCGGTGATTACGCCGAAGAAAAAGGTATTCCGATGGCCATGCACTTTGCCGGTTCGCCGATTTGTATGATGGCCAACGTACATTGCGCTGCGGCTACCGAAAACTTTGTGGCCCTCGAACACCACGGCGTAGACGTTGCCGGTTGGGAAGACATTGTTACGGGTATAAAACCAATTGTTGAAAAAGGTTTTGTGAAGGTGCCAGACAAACCGGGTTTAGGTGTAGAACTGAACGAAGAAGTCGCTAAGAAGTTCCTGAGAAAAGGAGCAACCTGGTTCGCGCCAACCGATACGTGGAACACGAAAGATTCGGCTGACCGCGAGTGGAGTTAGTTGATACGTGTGCTGATTGATTAGTTTGTTCCCGGCAGCATCCTGCTGTCGAACCACGTCAGTGGTTAATTGGGTAGTTACAACCTAGCCTACGGCTTCGACAGCAGGATGCTGCCGGGAACAAACTAATCACTCATTGCAAATTAGTCCAGCAAATTTTCAAGTGCTTTATTTAAATCAGCATATTGATACTGAAACTTGGTTTCGTCGGCGATACGTTTATTCAATACGTAGTTGCCGCCTGTAACAACCACAGCCATTTCGCCATAGAGAAGTTCAATAGCAAAATTTGGAATGTTGGGTAGCAGCAAAGGCCGATGAATAACTTTGGCAATGGCCTGTGTCAGCGTTTCGTTGGTAACAGGCGTTGGCGCAACGGCATTATACGTTCCTTCCCACGATTTGTCAGTCATTGCTGTAATGAAAAGCTGACATAAATCATCAAGGTGTATCCAGGAGACGTATTGCTGTCCCGAACCAATTGGCGCACCAGCCCCTAGTCGGATAGGTTGTGTTAGTTTAGCCAATGCGCCACCTTCGGCCATCAGCACAACGCCGATACGTAGTTTTACTGTTCGAATACCAAGGGCCGTTATCTGATCTTCCGAACGTTCCCAGGAACGTACCACCTGTGCCAGAAAATCGGACCCTCCCTGCGTGTTTTCATTCAGCGGCCGGTCGCCCGTGTCGGCACCGTAGTAACCAATGGCAGAAGCCCCTACAAACGATTTTACGTGATGCGGATGCTGCGCCAGTGTCTGTACGAGCAGATCGGTCGATTGGGTACGGCTTTCGATGATTTCCTGTTTACGCTCTTCACTCCATCGTTTGTCGGCAATACCAGCGCCAGCCAGATGAATAATATGATCGGCAGTTTGAAGGGCTTTCGGGTCGATTTCGCCTTTTTTTACATCCCATTTATAGACTGTTACGTTAGGTAGCTGACCAGAAGCCTGTTCTGACGTAGAGCGACTCAACAGAGAAACCTGAAATCCTTGCTGTTGAAGTAGTTGGGTAAGCCGACGACCAATAGAACCGGTGCCACCCGTAATAAGAACGGTATTTTGCATGACACTAAACAATAAGTATTAATTATAGAAACCCCAGATTAGGTATTACGGTTTTCGCGGATCAACGTAACGTTTTGTTCCGTATACATCATCCTTTATTCTGTTTTAGCCTTCCTCTCAAAAAGAACAGTTAATTTTTTATCACTTCTCGTTAGAAACGAAGCAGAAGCTGGCTTTTGAAGAATAATAACTCAGCATCCTCAAGAGCAACTGATAGAAAACCTTAATCGAGCTTTTTCATGAAAGAAATTCAAAAAATAAACCGCCGGGCTTTTGTGGGTCAGGCAGCAACTGCGCTGGCAGGATTCGCTATTGTTCCGCGCTACGTATTGGGCGGTAAACGGCCCGACGGTTCGCGCTACATAGCACCCAGCGATATGATATCGTTAGGCTTTATCGGAACGGGTAAACAAGGCAGAGGGCTTACCGGCTCATTTTTAGGAACGAATGAAGCACGTATCGTTGCCATCAGCGAAGTTTATAAAGCTAAGGCTCAACTGACACTCGACCGAATCAAAGCGCATTACGAAAAAAATACAGAAGCTGGAAAATACACAGACGTACCGGTTTATAATGACTTTAGAGAACTATTAGCCCGCAAGGATGTCGATGCCGTGGTGATTGCTGCACCCGACCACTGGCACGCGGCAATGGCTGTTCGGGCGGCCGAGGCCGGAAAAGATATTTATTGCGAAAAACCATTGGCACTTACCGTAAAAGAAGGCCGGGCTATGGTCAATGCGGCTCGTAAATACAATCGAGTTTTTCAGACTGGAAGCATGCAACGTTCGTGGCCCGAATTTCGGCAAACGGCTGAACTGATTCGAAATGGCTATATCGGTGAAGTAAAAACGATTAAAGTAAACGTTGGGCCACCCCCTGTTGCCTATAATTTATCAGCCGAACCCATTCCCGAAGGACTCGATTGGTCGGCATGGCTTGGCCCTAACGAACCTGTGCCGTTTAATTCTGAACTGGCTCCGCCAACATCGAAAGACGTTTTCCCGAACTGGCGTAACTATAAAGAATTCGGTGGTGGCATGGTAACCGATTGGGGTGCGCACATGTTCGACATCGTTCAATGGTCGCTGGATATGGACAATAGCGGCCCTGTGGAAGTTATCGCTCCCGATGGCAAAGAACACCCTTTTCTAACGTATCGGTATGACAATGGCATCGTGATGACGCATGAAAAATGGGACTGGAACAACGCGATTCACTTCATTGGCTCAGAAGGTGAGATAAAAGTTCAGCGTCGAAAACTGGAAACAACGCCCGCATCGCTCAAAGACAAAGTAATCGGCGAAACCGAAAAGCACGTGTACCGGAGCGACAATCACTATAAGGATTTTCTGGAGGCTATGCGGAAACGTAGTAAACCCATCTGTGACGTAGAAGTAGGTCATCGTACTGCTTCAGTTTGCAACATTGGCAACATAGCTTACCAACTGAAGCGACGGCTGGAGTGGAACCCGAAGAAAGAAACGTTTAAAAATGATAAGGAAGCCAACGCATTGCTGGGCCGACCAATGAAAAATGATTGGGGTATCAAAATTTAGAAATCCCTTCTTACTTATTGGTTCGCAAATGGACATTTATGCCGAGTTCGAACAACAGTAGTTATAATACTGATTATGAAACGCAACTCTTTGGCAACTTTCTGCGTACAGGCATTTAGTTACCAACCTATTTTACAATTCGGTTAGAACGCGAGATAAACGCCAGCCCTACATAGGGCTGGCGTTTTTTTGCAAACTATGCTTTATGTTATAGAGAACTCTCTAAACACTTAACTGAAAATTAATGATTTCTCAATTCAATTGATTTGAAACTGGCTTTTGCGCCGAAAATGGCCTGTTTTAGTCTCATTCATATCAACTATATATATAGTATTTATGCTAAATGTGTTCTTTTATAGTCTAACGGATGTAGAAAGAATGAACTTTATACCATTTATCCGATTATACACTAAATAGAAAGTAGAAATTGAATAGGAGTTTCTCTAGTATTTATGGGACTTATCATGAAACATACAGTTGCCAATATCATTCGTCTTTGGTTTGGCGCTGATACACCAATTCGAGATTATCAGATCAAAATGAATCCCAGACTTTGGGAGGCTTGCCTACAAATCAGTCAGGATTTTGTTTCTCCATCTGGCGTACACACACGGGCCAGATATAAGAAATCGGATAAAGTTGCGTTTGCTCGATTGGTTCAGGAAAAGTTGCAGGAGCAAAACGTGTTGGAGGAAACAACTGTATGAGCAATTAACTGCTGATGCAGTAATCGCTTGAATCAACATACGTAACAAATTACCAGAGGCTGCTAACGCCTACCTTTAATAGCTAATAATACTCACTGAATAGAGTTTTATCTTAAAGAAGCGCGAAGAGTAATAAAGCCCAGCAAGCTAATGAAAAGCTAATAACCGCCAGACTGATGCCGGCACTGATAAGATGTTGTTGATTTGCCATACTGTTATTTAAGCAAATCTTGTGCCAATAAGAATATATAGATTAATAACCTAAAAATATATACAAAAGGCGCATATTCAGGCACTAATTAAATTGTTATAGATATAAACACCTGATTTTATAGCGTTTTAGCGATACGTAGCAATCGCCGGATTTGAAGGTTAGACTCTGTGCTGAATCCTAATTTAGCGTTTACTACGTATCGTAAGGTTAAAAAAGGCATAACAGAAAGACTGCTTGTAATGAGGCAGTTTTTTCGTTTATCAAGCAATCTAAATCATCGCTACTATACGTATATATACTCAGATTGGACGTTAGTTCCATTCAGGCATATTTTGGAAAGGCTGCTTCAAATGAGGTAGCCCTTTTTTGTTATAAATAATCTATTTGTATACGCCGTTGCGGTTTCACTTAGAATTAATACACTATGGCAAGAAAAGTCTATTTCATTCGGAAATAGACTTTTCTTGTATCTATTGGTTGAATTATACATTAGTAAACATTCCATTTGCCTTGTGACCGCATGACCTGTTCAATTACATCACGAACAGCACCGTGACCGCCAGATTTTGGCGAAATGTAGTTGCAGATAGCCTGAATTTCGTCGACTGCATCGGCGGGGCAAGTGCTTACTACATTAGGGCGGTTCAGAATGGCAAAATCAGGGAGATCATCGCCCATATAGAGAATTTCAGATTCGTTCAACCCATCGCGCGTTACGTATCCGAGGTAAGCATTCACTTTCTGATCGGTGGGGCCGCCCATGAAAATATCTTTTATGTTCATGTTTACTAACCAGTTACGAACACCTTCGGAGTTAGACGATGAAAGGATAGCGACACGGAAACCGGCTTTAAGGGCTTGCTCAATCGCATACGTATCGCGGATGTTTACGGTTCGGAAACGTTCGCCGGTAGCCAGAAGATGAACATCGCCGTTGGTCAGTACGCCATCAACATCGAAAATAAATGTCTTGATTCGGCTAAATTGGTCGTGTGTTGCTGCCATGCTGCAAGTTTAGTGAAAACCGCCCGACTGTTACGTATTTTTGTAGAATGAATCCTTCCGAACAGCTTCCTACAGCATTGCCCCCGGCTTTTGAGGAGCAGATGCTGGCGCAGTTACCCAACGAATTTTCACGTTTTCAGCAGGCACTAACCGCACCAACGCCCGTAAGTATTCGACTGAATCCGCGTAAGCCAGCTTTCGATACGTCCGATTTACTGCCAGTTCCGTGGTGCCCCGAGGGCTTCTACCTACCTGAACGGCCTAACTTTACGCTGGACCCCTTGTTTCAGGCGGGTGCATACTACGTGCAGGAAGCGTCTTCTATGTTGCTCAGTGAAGCGATTCGGCAAACGGTTAATCTTAATCGTCCGCTTCGGGTACTGGACTTGTGTGCCGCTCCGGGTGGCAAGAGCACCTTGTTGGCGTCGATGCTGTCGGCCGATAGTTTGTTGATTTGTAATGAGGTGATACGTAGTAGAGTATCGGTGCTACGCGAAAATCTGGATAAATGGGGCTATCCGAACGTAGTGGTTACCAATCACGATCCTGATGATTTGGAGAAATTAGCAGGCTTTTTCGATGTTGTTGTGGTCGATGCTCCTTGTTCGGGTGAGGGTTTATTTCGGAAAGATCCATCGGCAATGGATGAGTGGTCGGAAGCCAGTGTACAGCTTTGTTCGGCTCGCCAAAAACGGATACTCACCGCAGCCGCACCTTTACTGGACAAAGGGGGAATTCTGATTTATAGCACCTGTACCTACAATGATGCAGAAAATACGGACAATGTTCAATTTCTGAATGAAAATGGGTTTCTAAATCGCCAGCTTAACTTACCTGCCGAGTGGAACGTAGTAAAAAAAGAAACCGGCGATTCAATTGGGTATCAATGTTATCCGCATCGGGTTCGGGGCGAAGGCTTTTTCATAAGTGTATTCCAGAAAACGGATTTTACGGCGTCAGTAAAAGTAGATGCCCGCACATTTCGAAGCATTCGGGCGTTACGTCCCCGCGAAACGGCTTCCGCATCGAAGTGGCTACAATCTCCCAACGAATTTTCTTTTTGGGAAAAGCCAAATGGCGACGTAATGGCGCTACTAAAATCCCTTGAAAAAACGTTTCTGTTTTTAGATAGTACGTTACGTAACAAAGGATTTGGGCTGGAAATCGGCCAGTTTAAAGGACAGGATTTTATACCGTCGCATGCACTCGCACTCAGTACGTCGGTCAGGCAGGATTTGCCAGGACTTGAGCTTAGTCGGGAAGACGCGCTACGTTACTTTAAAAAAGAAAATCTGACATTTGCCGACCCAGTGAAAGGCTGGTTAGCGGTGCGGTATAATGGGTTAAATCTGGGCTGGGTAAAAGGCGTAGGCAATCGGGTAAACAACTATCTACCAAAAGACTGGAGAATTCGAATGGATATTAAAGAATACGTATGAAACGCTTTTTCGTTATTGCTGGCCTGGTGGCTGCTGTTATGCTGGTTGGTTATTGGCTGGGGCCAACAGCCAACCCCGATCCGGTTAAAAATGATCCTATTACGCTGGATACCGACCTGATCAAGCTGGAACAACGTATTGCTGATGCCGAACGGGCCGCCAGTCTACGTCCTGATAATGAAGCTCGAATTGTTTGGGCCGATAGCCTACGAAAAGTTAAAACGCCTTACAGCATTGTTTACCTGCCCGGATTTTCGGCAAGCTGGGCCGAAGGTGATCCTATTCATAGACAAATCGCCCGGCATTTCGGTTGCAATCTATACCTGGCCCGCACGGCTGAACATGGTATCGATTCGCCGGATGCCTTCAAGCACATAACGCCCTCGAATTACGCTGCATCGGCCGAACGTGCACTGGCTATTGGCAAATCGCTGGGCGATAAAGTAATTGTGATGGGTACATCAGCAGGCGGAATGTTGTCGTTATACCTGGCTGCCCGGCACCCCGAAATTGAAGGGCTGGTTTTATACTCGCCTTGTATTGCCGTTGCGAATCCGGCGTTACGTCTGGTAACCGGCCCATGGGGGCAACAAATTGTTGATCAAATATTTCCGAATAAGCACTTCGTAAATACAACCTATACCGGCGACCGGGTAAAGTATTGGCTTCCGCAATATCATACTAACGGACTGCTTACGTTGCAAACCATGCTCGACCGTTATATGACGCCCGAGCAGTTTAAGAAAGTCAGGCAGCCGGTATTTATGGGATATTACTTCAAAGACGAAGACAATCAGGATAAGGTAGTATCGGTACCGGCTATGCTGGAGATGTTCGATCAATTGGGGACATCGGATACGAAAAAACAGAAACAGGCTTTCCCGAATGCTGGTGCCCATGTTATTGCTTCGCACTTCACCTCCAAGGACTTAACGGGTGTTTATCTGGCTACCGAAACCTTTCTGGCGAACGTATTAAAATTACCTACGGCGCCGACTCCTGTTGCGCCGGTAGTCTTACGCCCAAAAAAATAAGCTAACTTTGGCAATGCAATGAATAATGTATAATGAAAAGTGGATAATGAACCTGACTTTATTCATCCGTCCATTTCACATTATTCATTATCCATTTTTCATTATACATTAAAAATATGGCTTACGGATTATTGCAAGGAAAGCGTGGCATCATTTCGGGTGCTTTAAATGAAAGTTCTATTGCCTGGAAAATTGCGCAGAGAGCACATGAAGAAGGTGCTACGTTTACCCTGACCAACGCCCCAATTGCGATGCGTATGGGCGAAATCAAACAACTAGCCGAACAAACGGGGGCTGAAATTATTCCTGCCGATGCTACGTCGGTTGACGATATCACAAACCTTTTTACCAAGTCGCAGGAAGTGTTGGGTGGTAAAGTCGATTTCGTATTGCACAGCATCGGCATGAGCCCAAACATTCGGAAAGGAAAAGCTTACACCGATCTGAATTACGAGTGGCTGAAACAAACGATTGATATTTCGTCGGTGTCGTTCCATAAAATGTTGCAGACAGCTTATAAGCTTGACGCTATCAGCGAGTGGGGTTCGGTGGTGGCGCTTACTTATATGGCGGCTCAGCGAACGTTTCCGTTCTATACCGATATGGCCGATGCGAAAGCGATGCTGGAATCGATTGCCCGTAGTTTTGGCTATCGGTACGGCAAGTCGCACAAAGTACGTATCAATACTGTATCACAATCGCCAACGCAAACAACGGCTGGCGGTGGTATCGGTGGCTTCGATAAATTCTTTGAATTTGCCGACAAAACGGCTCCATTAGGCAATGCTACCGCCGATCAATGTGCCGACTACGTTATTACGTTGTTCTCCGATCTGACGCGTATGGTTACGATGCAAAACCTCTTTCACGATGGTGGTTTCGCTATGACTGGCATCTCGGAAGAAATCATTGAAATGGTTACGAAAGAATAGAACACTACGTAGTAAATGATTGGGCCGCGAGTGGGAAAATCCTCTATTCGCGGCCCAATTCATTTTATTGATTTATAATGGACAGGTTTCTGCTGTATAAAGTCTAACCTGAAAATGAAGCTGAAGAGAATTCAGTTTGCTCGAAAAAGGATGAGTATTCTGGCGGCATCTATCACAAGAGAAAAGCTACAAATCAGCCATACTAAGCGCCAGCCCTACCAGTCTTTATGTCTCCTGCTCGTTGGTAATGAACATAGATTACGCCACTTGGTGTAACGGTACTTTCTAGCATCGTAAAGGCTGCTGGAATTGGGCCATCCGTAAATAGCTTTTTCCCTTCACCGAGCGTCAACGGGTGAATTTTAAGCCAGAGTTCGTCGACCAAATCATTTTTGAGTAGGAGTTGCACAATTTCGCTGCTACCCCAAACTTTGATGTCCGATCCGTCTGAGTTTTTGAGTGTTTTGATGGCGTCCAGATTATCGAAAAAAGTTGAGTTTTGCCAGTCAGATTCCGTTCTGGTCGTAGACAAGACGTATTTGTTGACTTCATTTACGCCCGGCCAGTAATCGGCGTGTTCGGGCCAATAGTTTTCCCAAATCTCGAACGTCTTTCGGCCCAGTAGAAGATCGGCAGGTGTCATCAATTTTTCCATTTCCCGATCAGAAACCTCATCGTCATACGGTGCAACCCATCCGCCATAGCTGAAACCACCGGAGGTATCTTCCTCGGGGCCACCGGGTCCCTGCATAACACCATCCAGCGTAATCATAGAAAGCACGATTATTTTCCTCATAGTATTGCTGTTTAGTACGTTACAATTCTCGCTAATAAATAGGATTACATTGCAGTGTAAAGGCGACAATAGTGAGGGCTGAATACGAAATATATTGATAATGGGATTAGTGTAGTTCGCGGTGAAATCGCAGTAAAACAGAAACCCAATTGGCCATTTTGTATTGTCAATACGTAACAACGTAAAATTGGCAATTGGGTTTCCCAAAAAACACTACGTATCGCTAGAACTTGAGTTCCTGCGTCAGATACGTAGCGCGTTGATCGCCGTTAATACGTACGGTGGCCGCCAATGGTTTGGCATCCCAGTTTACTGTAATCAGTCCGTAATTCAGTTTGAAAATAACCTCACCTACGCGGTACTGATTTTTTTCTTCGCGTGGTTCTCCTACGTGGGTTAGCCCGCTACTGGTGATGTCGAATAGGTCGTAGGATAAGCCCGGTACGTTCAGTTTTGAGACTTCGGCAATATGGCGGTCACCACTGATGAAAAAGGCACCTTTTGGTTTTGTTTTGCCAATAATATCGAACAGACGCTGCCGGGAAGTCGGGAAATTGCCCCATTTTTCATAAATGTGGTCGTTCGGAATTACCTGAACGCCACTGCCAATAATATGTACATCGGCGTCAGAGTTCGTCAATTCGTTCTCCAGCCATTTCCACTGCGTTTCGCCCAGAATATCGCCCGTTGGGTCTGCTACGTTGGCTTTACCGTCTGCTGCTTTTTTTAATGGATCGCGGAAATATCGTGCATCAAGCAAAATCACCTTCACCCGTTTCCCTTTAGGCCCATACGTATGCGCCGAGTAAACGCCTTCCTGACTACGTAGCGGACTATTGGTTGGTACGTCGAGAAAATCAAGCATGAGTTGCTGACTTTCTTTGCGCTTTGGATATTCTTTTCCACCGTCGTTAACGCCATAATCATGATCGTCCCAAACCCCGATAACAGATGTTGACTGCCGCAATTGCTGATAAACCGGATTGGATTTCTGGGTCGCGTATTTTTCACGTAGCACATCCATATTCTCCGAATCGCCATAAATATTATCGCCCAGCCAAATCCAGAGATCGGGTTTGTCGACTACTATATCATCCCAAAGCGGCTGCACTAAACTTTGCCGACTGCACGAACCAAAAGCGATGGTTGTTATGGGCGAATCCGTTGTTGGCGTTTTTGAGCTACTGGAGCTTGTTTGTGCAGCAGTTTTGGACGGCTTAGACGTACTGCAACTCGTGAACAACAGGCTGCCGAAAAGAAAAAGTACAGGAAAGTATTTCATATAGTGAATCCTTTGTTAGTCTGTAAAAGTAAAAAAGCTACGTCGCTTCTGTACGGCTTTCGAGATTTGTTAACTTTGCTGTACTGAAATCTAATACGACATATAGCTCCTTCTACCAACTGTAATCGCTACATAGCGGTAATACAGTTCGGCCAATGCTGCCTCATGAGGTAGCTCTTTCTCGCTACGTTTTAGCGAGCGATTTTTCTATTCCAGTCTTTCATTTCTGCTGATACGTCATCAGCTTTCCATTTTCCCGACACTACGTTCGGGCAATTCTATTTCTATGTTTATCCGGACGTAACATACCGGTTTTTGACCAATTATGCATATGCAACAGGAAGCTTTCAATAAATCGATTATTCGTGATTTTTATCGGAGAGCCGTCGCGCAGGGCGATATAGATTTTGCCGCTGAAATCATTTCGGACGATTATCTTCAACATAGCCCGCTGGTAAAGCCGGGAAAAGCAGGCCTGCTTGAAGCGCTGACTTATATGAAGCAGATGCCCAAACCGGCCACTACGTCGGCTCCGTTTTTACGACTTATTGCCGAGGGTGATTACGTAGTGACCAACATGAGTTTTGAGTGGGATGGCCAGCAGAAGGCCGTTGTTGATGTATTCCGGCTAGAAAACGGTAAAGTTGCTGAACATTGGGACGCTATGCAGGATCAGCCAGAAACGAGTTTGAACAACAATGCGCTGATGGATGGCCCAATGCCGCTTGATGAAGAGTCGTTGACGGCTACAAATAAAGAAGTGGTTCGGGAGTTCTTTCACCGGGTTTTTGACGAACGAAATCTTGATAACCTCACCGATTTAGTGGCTAACGATCTCATTCAGCATCGAACCGAAATAGATAACGGACTTGCCGGATTGCTAACGTATTGGCAAGCGCATGGCGATATGCTACGTTCCTATAGTGTCCAACGACTTATTGGAGAAGCTGATTTTGTGGTCGCTCAGTACGAAGGAAAACAAGCTGGGAAATCCACTACGTTCTATGATATTTTTCGTCTGTCCGAAGGTCAGATTGTGGAGCAGTGGGGATTGAGTCAGGTTGTTCCGTAGCACGCTAAAATAGTTAATGTAAAGCCTATGGAGTTGTCTCAGACAGCATCTTGCTGTCTGAATAGCCAGCTTAGCTGAACAGCTTAATTGGTTGCTTACGCGGATCAGACAGCAGGATGTTGTCTGAGACAACCTAATAGAGTTGCCTGACAAATAGCTCTTTTTAATGGGCTGTTTGTCAGGTTCTCACCGCCATCAAAACAGAAAATTCTGTGAGCTTTTGGGCCAGAATAGGTTAATACAGGTATCCATCATATGTATTAACTAACGAGACGACTTATGAAGCGTTTGATCATCTGGTTGCAATTTATTCTGCTGATCAATCTAATTCTTTCCTGTAAAGCCGATTCGGTCAATGGCATTTATGCTGGTATTCAGTTACAAATCAGCGCCGTAGCAGGCGGAGCTATGAATCGGAACGACGTAGTGATTTACTTCCGGTCAGATGGTACGTTTACCAACGATCTGAAAGATCCAAACTGGAAAACTACGGTTAAAGGTAAATTTACGGTAACCGCAGAAAAGGTAGAACTCGCATTTACAGACGGAAAAACGCGTAGTTACAAGCGCACGTCGAACGGCAATCTGTCGGGTGGGAATTTTATTTTATTACCGCTTTCGATGAAAGGACCATTGCCAGTATCAAGTTTTCAGTATAAAGGCGGTACAAGCTCTGGTGGTATTGGTACAAACACGCCTTACGTTGGTACGTTTAGCCAGAACCGGATTCACTTTGATGGAAAAGGTAATTTTAGCCACTCGCGACAGGGAACGGTAATGATCGCTGGTGACAACATCGGTGGCGGAAATACGAGCAAAGACGAAGATGCCGGTACATATACGTATCAGGATGGACTGCTTACACTGAAATACAACACCGGAAAAACCCAGACAAGTAGCTTTTTCTTTACGAAAGACGGGGAGGAAATTGCGGCTATGAACGGCCGGATATATACCAAATATGATGGTAAAGACGATAACAAAAAAGTAGCTCACAAGCCTTCGGTAAACGTTCCAACCGCTTCGGAACTGGTCGCAAAAGCCCGAGAAGCGCACGGCGGTAAAGCTATCGACGATATTCGTAATCTGAAAACCAGTTCGCAGATGCGCGGTATGCTCTTGTTAACGCAATCAGATTATCAACAACCACGTACCAAAGCCGAAGCGCGAGCATCTGGTAAACTAGTTTATACGGAATACTGGGACGGGAAACAGGGTTGGTCGTGGCTTCAGGGCAAAAAAACACCTTTAACGCCGGAACGAATGCGTGATAAGGAAGCCAATCGCTATGCGGGTATTTCAGGACTGCATACTCAGCGCCAGAGCCTTTTACAGAAAGGAGAGGTAGAGGTTTTGAAAAATGGGGGTTATGCGCTAACCTATCGTAAAGATGGCGTGCCAATCAAATTGATTCTTGACAGCAAATACCGGGTTGTTGGCGAAGAGGTACCATCGGAAGGTAAAACGCTTAAAATTGAGTATGAAAATTTCCGAACCGTAAATGGGGTTTTGTTACCCTTTACCGAAGTACAAAGTCAGGGTTCGCAAAAAAATACGATTAAATTGACGGATTATAGTATAAACGAACTGAACGAAGCGGATTGGGCAGAGCCAACTCCGTAGAAAACTCTTTTTGTTTTCAGAACGTAGTGAAACCTATCAGCTCGTCCGCTGATGTATCACGGACGAGTTTTTTTATTCTTCCCAGCTATTTATAATTCGGCTGCCATTTTCGGTGGCTTCGGCCTTTATATACGTATCAACTTCCTGCTGCAATTCCTCAACGTGCGAAATAATACCTACTACGCGGTTTTCGGAACGTAGCGCTTTCAATGTTTTAAAGACTGTCTGAAGCGAATCTTTATCGAGCGTACCGAAACCTTCGTCCAGAAAAAACAGGTTTTGTCTGGCTTTCGTCAGATGTTGAATATTGTCGGAAAGGGCCAGCGCCAGCGATAGAGCGGCCTGAAACGTTTGCCCACCTGATAACGTCTTTACACTACGTATTTCACCACCGTTCAGAAAGTCGCGAACCTGAAAGTTGTTCTTCTCGTCGAGTTCGAGTTTTAGCTGATTATTGGTCAGCTTAAAAAACCGCTCATTGGCCGATTCACAAAGATTTTTCAGATAAACCGACGATACGTAGTTGACAAACCCCTGCGCGCGGAACATCTCATCCATCTTTTTTAGATCCTGCTGACGTAGCGTCAACTCATCATAGCGTTTTTGGTGATCCTGTTTCTGTTGCCACTGACTTTCCAGCGTTGTAACGACTGTGGTGGCGCGTCCGTGCTCTTTATTAAGGTTGTCTTTTTCTTTCTGTAACGTAGCGAGTTGCGTCTGCACAGTTTCCAGTGCTACCGGATCGAATGGGTTGGCGGCCAGTTCCGTTTCCAGCGTTTCGACTTGTTTGGTTAAACCGCTACGTGTCTCATGGTAGGTTTTAATACGTTGTTTTTCCTGCGCTACGTCGAGAACCGAACGTAGCACCGCAGTAACCTGATCGAGCGTAAGATCGTTAGTGTTCAGGTTCTGATTGATAAGCAACTGCTGATTGTCAAGTTCAGTCGTAACGTCTATTAATTGCTGCGCCAGTTGCTGAATTTGTTCTTCGAGCGTTGTTGAGGTTTTTTCGGCCAGACTTTTCTGTTTGTCAGCATCATCGAAATTGGCTTTCGTTTGATGATACGTTTGCGTCAACGACTCTCGCAGGTCATCAATTTGATCGAGCGCCCACCGCGAGACTTCGTCTAAACGGAAATGCTGTAGCGATTCAATCGTTCGTTTCAATTCGCCATTCTGGCCAAAAATTGCTTTGTCGACATCGCTAATTTTCTCAGAAAATTCTTTGTGTCTGATTTCGACCTGCTCAATCTCGCGCGTTAACGTGGCAACAGCCTCTTGAGCCGATTGGAGCTGTTTCTGGACGTCGCTTTCATTTTTGATGGCTGTGACTACCTGATTTTCGTGCTCTTTCGAATAATCAGACCATATAAATTTGTCTTCGTGCTCGCTTAACTGTTTAATAATATCGCCCCGATCCTGCGTTAGTCGTTTGCCATTTTCCAGTTCACTACGTAGTTGAGTAGTCAGCTCCTTTATGGTCAGTTGTAGTGTGGTAGTATCTTCGATACGTTGAATTACCTTTTGCAAAGCCGCTTCGCTACGTTTCACCTCGTCGGTATCTAGAGACATTACGTGTCGATTAGGATGATGCTCGGAGCCACAAAGCGGGCAGGGTTGCCCATTGTGTAGCGAATCGGCATATTTTCGGAGTTCTTCCTGAACTAGTGTTTGCCGATGTGTGTCTTCTCGATCTTTACGAATCAATTTGAGTTGGCCAAGCGCCTGTTCAATCTGATCGGGTAAGGTTTTTAGCGTCAGTTCGTTCCAGTTTTCGGGAAAACCCTGTAACGCCTTATTCTTGCGTTGCTTCAGTTGATCAACCGCCAGATCGTATCGATCAATAGCATTCTGTAAATCATCAGCTTGCTTTTTTAGTGGTTTATAGGCCGTAAACCAGTTCTGAATCTTATATAGGTTTTCCAGCTTCGAGGCATTTCCAAGGCTACCGTCGATAATGGACTGATGTTGCTTTTGCGCGGTTTTAGTACGTTCCAGCAGTTCGTCAAGTTGTTTTTGCTGAGCCGATAAAGCCGTACGGTTCCGCATTTGCAGATCAATCGATTGTTGCAGCGTTCTGATGAGCTGAACGGTATCTAATTCATCGATTTTTTGCTGAAGCTCTTCCCGATTTTCATACGCTTTCCGGGCCGCATCATACACAACCTTCAGACTGACCAGCCGTTTGCTAGCCGCGTCAAGTTGTTGTTGCGCGTTACGTTGCTGATCGAGCAGTTTGCTTCTTTTGTCCTGTAACTTGGTCAGATTAGCAAAATCGGACTGAAACAGAAGTTTGCAGGTTTCATACAGCGCAATATCCTGTTCGAGCTGACGATACGTAGCGTCCTGAGTTTGTAAATGGTTTAGCTCCTGCGTTGCAGTAATTAGGTTTTTGCTACGTGTCTGGCTATCCAGCAGTAGTTTTTCGGCAGGTTCTAACTCGTTTATTTCGGCTTCTTTCCCGGCAATCGATTCCTGAATAGCAACAACCTCCTGTTTGGCTTGCTCAATCGCTTCTGGCGTTGCATTCTCCAAAGGTTTTAGCAGACCGCGCAATTCAGATAGATTTTCGTCGTTGGCTTTACTCAACTTGGCCACCCGCCCCGACAATTCATATTGATCCAGCTTAAAGAGCTGGTTCATCATTTTAGTACGTTCGGTGGGGCTGAGTTCCAGAAATTCCCGAAACTGGTTTTGTGGAATAATGATTGTCCGCTTGAAGTTATCATAATCCAGCCCCAGAATCTGTTTCGACAGTAAGGCTATATCTTCCTTTTCATTGCCAATGGGTTGCCAATCATCGCCCTGTTTGATAAACATCCGACGTTCACCGGACGTTATTTCGGCGTATTTTTTCGGATGACGTTTGGCTTCGTAGATAAACTTATAGACTTCTTGTTCTGGCCCTGCCTGAAATTCGAAGTCAATCAGAAGATGCTTCGATTTCAGATTCATCATATTATACTGACGATTATCACGACTGTTGAGTCGTTCGGTTTCGCCGTATAAGGCAAAGCTAATGGCTTCGAGTAGTGAGGTCTTACCACTACCTACCTTGCCAAAAATGCCAAAAACGTTTGATCCAATTAGTTGCTGGAAATCAATTTCCTGTCTGTCCTGGTAGGAATAAAGCCCTTGTATGGATAGCTTTATAGGTATCATTCCAAATCGGTTGCTAAAATCTCTTTGAATAGTTGCTGAAGCCGTTCGTTAGGCTCCTGCCCTTTATTCTTATATTTAAAATAGTCAGTAAATAACGCATCCATACTTTGTGTTAGATCGATGGCGGGCGCATTCTGTGTTTCTTCTACGTCAACTTCCCTCACATCCGGAATAATCGTAACCAGCGATTCATGTGATTGCTGAAGTTGCCGCCGTTCTTCGCTAGTTAAGTAGGTTGTCGTTTGTAGGGTAATTTCAGCGTAGCAATCTGGATTTTGCTTTAGCCAATCGACCGCTTCATCGACTCGCTTAAAGCGAGGACGTAGCAACCGTTTCCCTGTATTGAGTGGAACTGGTGTTACACTTACGGGCTGGCCGGGTTGGGCGTCAATTAAAACGACAAATTTCTGCTGATCGGCTTCGGCAAAACTATAGGCTAATGGACTGCTACTATATATAACAGGACTGGGTCCGCCCGAAATCTCCTGATAGCGATGCAAATGACCAAGCGCTGTGTATTGAATCTGCGGAGGAATCATATCGGTGTAGAGAACAGAAGCGCCACCAATTTGCAGAATACTACGTTCGTCATCCGATTCTTCAGGCTGTTCGCCACCACGTTTCATAACGAATAAATGAGCGGTCAATAAATTGACTCCCTGTTTATCCATATATGTATCGGCTAAGGTTGCCCAATGCTGTTGAAGTTGCTGACGTAATTCATCGCCAAAGCTTGTCTGACCAAAATAAGCTCGCATTCGTGATTCATTCGCGTAAGGCGTAAGAATAATCCGAACGGGCGCATCGTGTCTGGGAAGTTTCAGTTCAATAAAGCCGGGTGCCGAACGTAGCAACTTGGCTTCGCAGCTTACTTCATAAGAAGAGACTTCGGTTTTAGGGAATCCAGCGAAAATAATTCCGCACTCCCGACCAAAATGATCCTGCGCTTCTATTCGGTCGGGGTTGTCGTGATTTCCCGCAATAGCGACCACAGTTCTACGACCACCGGCTGTTAATACTTTAAGCGTACTATATAATAAGTCTTCTGCCTGCGGATCTGGATTGAACGTATCAAATAAATCGCCAGCCACTAATACGAGATCAACATCTTGTTGATTGGCTACTTCAACAATTTCTGCCAGTACGTTACGCTGTTCCTGTAGACGCTGGAAATCCTGAAGTCGTTTCCCGATGTGCCAGTCGGCCGTATGTAAAATTTTCATTGTTGAATAGTCGTCCCTGAATTTGAGACAAAACAAAGATGCAATATAACTCTTGTTACGTCCGTATTCGACGGAAAACAGAGCTAAAAATCACTTATTGAAAAAAGTATAAACTTTTTTTGGTGTGTAAGTCGCTGAGATCGGGGGAGTTGCCAAATATTCTTTGGTGGCTCCCCAATTATTTTTCAGCCACCCCTTGACAAACCCAAAAGATGCCCCTACCTTTGCA
>NZ_BAAHBF010000011.1:0-371301 GCF_054776875.1 Spirosoma daeguense | reverse complement strand
ATGTGGAGTTTTTCCTCTACCGGCTGACTCAGTTATATGCTTAATCCAAGATGCTCCACAACTTTTGACCTTGATCCATTAAAAGCACAAAGCCGAGCCCAAAGACCCGGCCTTGCAAAACCTGATTTACCAAGTAATTAATTTCCTTCAAGCCTGAGCCGACTACTGGCCCCCATCAGTAACCGACCCGTCGGCGAATAGATCAACCGCAGCGACTGGCCCACATAACTAGCCGGCAAACTCACCGCATGATTCAACGTCACTACGTCCGTACTCACCGGTACTCGACTACAAGACCATACGCTCGCATCACTCCATTCGCCAGCCTTCACACTGTACATAGTTACACAACCACCTCCATTCACCACACTCAACGGCCAAATCGTACTCACCGAACCACCACTCGTATCCCTAGCGATCACCGTCACACTGTAGAAACTACTCGCAGAACCCGAGACAACACCCGTGATCAGGTTAGGCGACACTAAACTTAGCCCAGCCGGTAAACCTACCACCGACAAACTCAGACTGTTGGGCGTTTCAGCATCGGTGAACGTAGTGGCAGGTATAGTATAACTGAAGGCCTGCCCTACCGTAGCCGACTGAGGAGGGATGGAATTCTCCACCCTCGGATTACCATTCGAACAATGAGCCAGCCAATTGTAACTAAACATAGCTTCACCCGGTGTACCATGCTGACGAGCCTTGAAGACAATCACCGGATTGTCGGTGAACAGCGTCAACTGATACGGTTCAGGGATGGGGATGGCCGGAACCTCGTTGACAATCGACAGACTGATGGGTTGCCCATTGGTAGCTTCAAAACTGACCGTGAAGTTGATCCGCCGTTCAAAGTACGATAAATGATTACAATCCAGCATAGTGACCCCTGTAATACCAAAACCACGCGGCTGAACACTCAGCGCAAAGCTGGTAGCCACCGACAAGCCACCAGGATCAGTTGCCACCACCGTTACGTTAAAAGGGGTTCCGACCGTCGTAGAAGGCACTCCTGTGATGGTGTTAGGCGAAACGAAACTCAGTCCAGCGGGTAATCCGCTCACCGAAAGGGTAAGACTAGTGGGCGTTTCGGCATCGGTGAACGTAGTGGCAGGGATGGTGTAACTGAAGGCATCACCAATTGTAGCGGATTTGGGCGGAATGGCATTGGCCAGTGTGGGGGCACAGTTCTGATACGTAACACTGGCACTAGCGGTCGATGTACAACCGTTCGCTCCGGTCAACGTAACGGAATACGTGCTCGCCGTGCTTACTGAAATACTGGACGTAGTAGCCCCGTTGCTCCAGCGATACGTACCAACTCCCACTGCACTCAAACTCACCGAAGACGTAGTACAGCTTAAGGTAGCACTGGTTGGATTGATGCTGATTGGGGGCGGGGTATTGTTCAACGAAACGGTCGTAGACGCCGTCGATGTACAGCCATTCGCTCCAGTCAGCGTAACGGAGTACGTAGTAGCTGTGGAAACGCTGATGGAGGACGTAGTGGCACCAGTACTCCAGCGATACGTACCAACTCCCACCGCTGATAGACTCACTGTTGGTGTGGAGCACGTCAACGCAGTGCCGGTGGGCGGATTGATACTTACTGTTGGGGGGGCTTGGTCTGAACTCACTACTACGTTGGTGGTGGACGTACAACCGCCCGCATTCGCTACCAGAACCGTATAACTTCCGCCCTGACTGACTACAAACTGGCCAGTAGTGTTGGTCTGAGTACCCGAACCGCCAGTCAGGGTGTACGACGTACCGCCACCAGCCGTCAACGTAACGCTCGGGTTGGCGCAGGTCAACGTACCACTACTGACCAGCGTGGGGGTAACACTGGCCGGGCCGCTCAGACTAGCCGACAGCGATAAAGGTAGTGGTACGCAACTCCCGCCCAGGGTCAGGGCGTAGGTGCCAGCGGCCAGGTTACCGACCGTGAACTGACCGCTGGCATTGCTGGTGGGGTTGGGACTCACGTTGACGCTGTTACCACCGACCGTATAACTGAGGGTGTAAGTAGTATTGGCATGCAGGCCGCTGATCGTAATGGCTCCGTTAGCGGGGCAGGAAGAGGCATTGATGCTACTCAAACTCAGCGGTTGATTAGGCCCCGTTCTTACATCAAACGTACCCCCATTGAGACTCTGGATGATGCCTGTATTACTGTGGATGTAATTATCGCTGCCGGAATTGTCGATAATAGTACCCGAGTTGACAAAGCTTCCACCTGAGATAACGACGGGAGCATTTGCCAATATATTGATCAAGGCCGAACAGCCATTGTTGCTAAATATACCGGGTCCTCCGAGTGCAATGACACCTTGGCTCCCAATGAAGTTAGCCCCGAGAGTGATTTTGGCATAATTGGTAAAATTGCCACTGTTGACTATTGCACTCCAACCACACTTTTGAATCAAAATGTCTCCCCCCACATGGTTATTAAATGTCGCTTGATTGTTAAGGCCAGATAATCCCGCATTAATAGTAACCCCGATGGAAATTCTGCCATAATTGTTGAAGGTCCCTTCTCTATTATAAAATCCTGATGCAGTGGCATTATCGATTATAATCTCCCCATCCATACGGTTGTTGAATATACCTACATTACGAATACCTTCTCTACCCTGACCAGAGGGTCTCTTGATATCAAGAATTAGCCATCCGCTGTTGTCAACAAGCCCTTCGTTGTGAAAAACGATCATAAAGCCCGGCACATCACTATTTACGCTTCTGATGCCATTTAGGGTTAGACTAGCGGCTGCCGTGACAGTCAGTGAAGCACCGCTCTGCACTTCTACCGAGTTAATTTCAGTCGTCGTGCTCAATACTGGCTGGTTGGCTGCCCCTGCCGGAATCACTACGTGGTCACTGGCGGTAGGCACCACTCCACTCGACCAGTTAGAAGCGGTGTTCCAGTCAGTATTGGTGCAGCCTTTCCAGATGTTTCCGGCAGTGGTAATAGCAGCATTCCCTGACTCGACGCTAAATGAACCGCCATTAAGATTCTGGACGATACCCGTGTTGTTGCCAATTCTACTATTGCCACTGGCATTTTCGATGATGGTACCCGAGTTGGTAAAGTCACTATTACCTGCAATTGTTGCATTGGCTACTATGTTAATTATAGCTAAACAACCAGTGTTGCTGACCGGACCACGATTCAAAAAGGCGAAATCACCCATGCCACCAGTGGCTCCGATGGTGACCCTTGCATAATTGGTGAAGCTACCACCGTTGTTATACACCCCAGTGGTACTGCTATTATCAATCGAGATATCTCCACCAGCATTATTGTTGAACGTACCATCTCCAAGTTGAATTCCAGAAGGACCCACACTGGCATTAGCTCCGATGATTAACTTGGCGGCATTGTTGAAGATACCACCACTCTCGTTCATTAACCCGGTGAAAGTGCTTCGATCAATCGAAATCTGCCCACCTGCCTGATTATTGAAGGTAGCAACGTTCCAAAGGCCATATTCGCCGACAGTGGCCATATTGCCGATGATTATCCGCCCCCTGTTGTCGACGCTACCAGCATTGTAAAAAGCTGTTGTAACGATATTAGCTTGCGGAGTCTTCGAACCATTGAGGGTCAGGCTACCGGCCGCCGTGATACTCAACGAAGCGCCACTCCGTACATCCACCGAGTTGGCCACTGCCGTCGTACTCAGAACGGGCTGGTTGGCGGGACCCGCCGGAATCACTACGTTAACATTGGCAGTGGGCACCACTCCGCTCGACCAATTGGAAGCCGTGTTCCAGTCGGTGCTGGTGCAGCCCAACCATAACGTACCGATAGCAGTGATAGGCTGGTTAGGCCCCGAACCGACGTCAAACGTACCGCCGTTGAGATTCTGGACGATGCCCGTGTTATTAGTAATTCTACTGTCGCCACTGGCATTTTCGATGATGGTACCTGAGTTGGAAAAGGTATAACTGAAATTCGAACTGAAGATGTAAGCGTTGGCCACTACATTGATTATAGCCGAACAACCACTATTGTTGAACGTTTTGTCTTGATTGGAAATAGCTAGTTGTCCCACACTACCGTTGGCCCCAATGGTGATTCGGGCGTAATTGGTGAAATCGCCAAAATTGTTATATAAAGCAATAAAAGAGGTATTATCAATAGTGATCTCCCCACCCAACTGGTTGGTGAACGTATCATTGTTATCAATGCCATATTGCCCTACTGAAGCATTAGCCCCGATTATCAACTTACCCCAATTGCTGAAGGGGCCTGTGTTGAACAACCCTGACATAAAACTATGATCAATCCTGATCTCTCCACCCGTAATGTTGTTGAAGGTACCTTCATTGAAAAGACCACTTCTATTCAAATTTGCCGTATTACTGATGATGAGCTTGCCCCCGTTGTCGACAAGACCATTGTTGTAAAAAGCCGTTGTACCAAATTGTATAGCTTTCGAGCCATTGAGGGTCAGGCTGCCGGCCGCCGTGATGGTCAGCGAAGCCCCGCTCTTCACCTCTACCGAGTTGGCCATCGCCGTGGTACTCAGAACTGGCTGATTAGCGGGAGCGGAGGGAATCACTACGTTATCGCTGGCCGTGGGTATGCCAACCGGGTTCCAGTTGGCGGCCGTGTTCCAGTCACTAGTCGAGCCAACCCAGTTTTTTTGGGCTTGAGCCGTTAGCCCGGTCAATACCAGAAATAGTAACAAGATCCAGCTTCGGCAAAGAGGTGTAAGATTCGATAACAACGTAGCACTACGTTGACGACAACGCCGAATGGAATTACGAAAAAAGAGGGTAGAGGTATTGAGCATGAGCGATTGGTGAATGAGGAAGTGAAAAATACGCTCCTAGCCAATCAGTACCGATTTTTGGGTCTGGACAAAAATCTGGACAAAAAAATAACACACTAACAACCAATGCGTTACACGAGGATATTACAACTAATTTAAGAGTTTCGATAGGATTGAACTGCCATCAGAACCCAATTTTTTGCGCAGACGATACGTTGCTTTGTGGATCGAATCAGGTGATATACCTAGCATACGGCTCATCTGGCGGGTGTTCATATTGAGTTTAGATAGGGCTAACAGCCGTTCTTCGGCGGGACTGATGTCAGTAAAATGATTTTTTAATTTCACAAAGAAACTCGGATATACCCGCTCGAAACGCCGTTGAAACTCTTCCCAATCTTCGTGAGTCAATAAGCTGGAGCTGAGTAAACTTTGCTGTGCCTCTACAAACATATCCTGCTCAGCACTTTGCTTCTGGGTTTGGGAAAGCCGCTCCAGATCCGCGTTTAGTGTGTTAATCAGGGTATCTTTTGCCTGTAGGTTATCAATAAAAAGGGTTAAATCGGCTTTGGCCCGTTGCAGCTCATCGTCGACAATCTGTTTGGCCAACCGCATCGACTTTTCTTGTTCCGCATTAATCACCTGATCCTGTTGGCGTTTTGTCCGTACAAATCGGTATAGAGCAAAGAAAAACAACGCCACTAAGGCCAGCACTACCCCCGTGATTGCGAAGAGTAACTGTTGTGTATTTTTCTGAGCATTGAGTTTATCGACCTCCGACTGGTGCTTCTGGATCAATAACTTATTATTGGCTAAGGCTAATTGATTGACATCGTAGCGTTTATGGATTCGTTCGCTGATGGCCAATACGCTATCCAGATAAATATAGGCAAACGGCAGATTATGAATAGCCTGATAATATTGCCGAGTTACATCATAATAATTTTTATAATAAAGCGCACTGTTCAGATCGCCCCCGAACTCCGTGTTGACCACCTTAAACAGAGCAATTCGTTTTGCTTCACGGAGAAAATAAGCACAGCTATCAACCTGCTGGCGCGTCAGATAGAGTTTGGCCAGTTTTACCGCCGTTGCACAAGGCTGAGATCGATCCTTACCAAACTTCATTCCCAGTTCGTAATCGATCCGAAATGCGGTTACGGCGGCTGTCAATCGATTCTGTTGTAGATACACATCGCCCAGATTCGTGTTGGCAATCCCAACCCACACAGAATCACCAACAGAAGCGGCAATTTGTTGTGTTTTTTGAAAGCAGCGTTCTGCCCTGCGCAACTTATCCGTTTTGTCGGTTTGTTCGATCCGAACATACGCCATGCCCATGGTGTTATAGGTCTGTATGGCCAGATTATCGCTGAAAGCCGGGTAACGAGCGGCCTCGTTCAGCAAACGGATGGATTTTTCGTATTCATTGAAATGATAATAGTTGAACGCCAAATCATAAAGATATCGGCTCATTTCGGGAATGTTGGCATACCCAATTGTCTTGAAGCTAGTATTAGCTGCCAGCAGGTATTCGAACGCTTTGCCATAGTCTGCATTGATGAAGTAGTATTCTCCCGCAAAGTGCTGACATACAGCCGCAATCTGTAGATCACTTTTCCCCTCCGCCTTCTGGCCTACAGCAATAAAGAGTGCTGCTTTCTGGCTGTTGCTGAGTGAACTATGTTTGGCGTATGTATCTTTTACGAACTGGCAATACCGACGTAGTTGCTCATCGCCTACTCTTTCGCCAATTCCATTGATCTCCTCCAGGAGCCGAAAAGCAGCAATCTTATTTTGGGTAACGGCTGAACAGGTATCGAAATAATTGAGAATGTATATAACTCGCTTGGCAGGTGTTGCCTTTTCGATTTGTCGTAGAACTGGATTGGCTGATCCCAAAAGCGGCATGAACAACCACAACAAAAGACCAATTCTATAGCATACCATCAAATAAGGATTTAGACCAGCCCCCGTCGTCTTAACCCCATCTGATTTTCCCAGTGTTGTGCCAACTACCTGTATGAGCGAGGTAGTATTAAGTATAGGCTCATGAGATTGCTTAGGCCGACTCATGAGGTTAGACCTCAATAAGCTGGTTACCAATCGTTCAAAAAGGTTCATTTTGTAGTGACACTTTAGCCCATTAGATCCAAAATTAACCGAATAACACTACAATCAAACCTATTATTATAGAAGGCTTTATTAGATTCTATAACTGTTTTTGGCTCATAAATCTTCCTTATTTCTTTCTCTGATTTGTTTGATTTTCGACAGTTAGCGCAACTAAAACACGAGTTAGTAGTCAATCTTTCTTTTTTTACGCTCTTTATTCTCAATGGGTGGCAAACCGGAGAACATTAAAAACTAGAGTAGATTTATAAACCATGAAACACTATCTACTCCTATTGCTTATCTAGATCAACCTGAACGTATTAGCACACAAATCAAAGCTTAGCGCATATTAAAGCCGATGCGGTTGTGGAGATTCCGTTGGGAGCAACATAAAAAGAACATGGGCCGCATTTGCCCCTGTCAACCGATTATTTACAAGCGTAGGCGTTTGTGAACGGAATTACCAAACGCAAAAATGGATATACAATAAGTTTAGTTTATGAGCCTACATAAAACGGTTCTCCGACAGAATTAACCGTAGCAATCGATTACTTCATCTTGTTCTCAAACAGAAAAACGCCGTTTTTATTAGCAACAACAATATCGATTTTGCCGTCTTTGTTCATGTCCTGTGCCACTACGTTCAGCCCCGAACCCGAATCATTGTCGATAACGTGTTCTTTGTAGTAAGGTGCTTTGCCCGGTGTAAACTCAAACCAGAGTAAAATACCAGGGTCTGCATCGCCGGGGTCGCGCCCATGATGCGCCAGAAACCGCTTACCTGTGATGTAATCTTTGCGGCCGTCGCCGTTGAGGTCGGCCATGATCGACGAGTGAGTTTGGGCAGTTGTGTTACTCATCAGGTGCGTTTTGAAATTGATTTTGCCCTGCTCATCCACAATCTGCTCGTGCCACCAGATGCCCAGCGCGTGAGCCGATGCACTTACTACGTCGTTTTTACCATCGCCGTTTACATCCAGAATCTGCATGTGCGAACAAGGCTCGCCAATATTGGCTGGTTGAAACACCCAATTACCTGCTTTTTTGTCGTCAGTCCCTTTATACCAGCCATCGCGAACCACTACGTCGTTCAGGCCGTCTTTGTCGATGTCGCCGTAACCGATGCCGTGCGAAAAAATTTCGGTACCCGATGCATTTTCTCCGCTCAGCGCAAATCGTTGCCATTCAGTTTCGCCCGGTTTCGACGGTGCTTTCAACCAGACAATCTGTTTTTTGTCTTTATCGCCACAGAGAATATCCAGTCGGCCGTCGCCGTCGATATCGATGAATCCTGGCGATTCATTGGCGATACCCACCGAATCGGCAAGAATGTGTTTTTGCCACTCTCCCGATTTACCTTTCGGATTTTCGAACCAGAAGCCTGGTTTTCCCGGAAAATCGACAATCACTACGTCATCCCAACCGTCCTGATTTACGTCCATACCCAAATTGAGGAACGAGTTGCTGTATTCTTTTCGTGGGTCGAACGTGCGCGAGGGAGCCATTTCATGACGGGTCCAGTTGGGTGCTTCGAACCAGTAATAACCCGCAATAATATCCATCTTGCCGTCTTTGTTAAGGTCGGCTACAGCTACACCTTCCGAAATAAAATCGCCAGTAAGCTTGGTCTTTTTAAATTCTCCCGATGGAACGACGGCTTTGGCAGGCGCTTGCGTTTCGGGCGTGACGGCCTGTTGCTGACGAACCTTAAACAACGATTTGTCCTGCTGACCATACGCATTAGTAAGCCAACAAAAAAGCAACGTAGCACTTAATACGTATCGACTATTTCTATTTAGTTGAGTGTTCATAACACTTAGAAATTGATAAATAATGGCTCATAAACTGACCTATTTTCCATGCTTCACTATTCATTATTCATTATACATTACCGATTTACTCGCCTAACACTTTAGCAATAAGCGTCTGAATTTCGTGGTTTTCGTGCGAATGATTGAGTTTGCCCACTCGGTCGTTAAACTCTTTCAAGAGCTTTTTTGCATCGTCGGTTCCGATAGCACCGATACGTTGAATCATGTAATTGAGGTGCTTCGGCATTTTCGATTTCTGAGCCAATTCCAACGCCCGTTTCATGTCGACAGTGGCCAGTGGTTCGGCGGCATACCACAGAATCAGAGGCAGGTTATGATCGTCTTTATCGCCCGTTTTTTGAACGAGCGCATCCACTACGTCCCACCGCTGGGCTGGTTCGAGACGTAGCATCGCCGATGTCAGGTATAACCGTACCAGCGACGAATTGTCATTTTGGGCCAACGTAGCAAGACGCTTCAGCGTTTCGGGCGAAACGGTTTTGTTTTCAGCCAATAGCTGAAGTGCCCAGCTTCTGACGTATTCATTTTCATTAGTCAACAACTCAACCAACTCCTTTTCGGTAAGCCCTTTCGTTACGTGCAATGTCCAGAGCGCGCGGAGCTTACGAGTAGCGTCTGGATTCTTGGCCAGAATTTCTTTCAGGGCTTTATGTACCTTTTTGCTACCGCCCCGTTCCTGCAATAACAACCGCGCCTGACGAACGTACCATTCATTGCCATTGAGCTGATAATTGACCAGTTCCATATCCGACGCTTTCGATAAATCGGCCTGAACCCATTTATCGTTTTCGTGCGTGATCTTAAAAATACGCCCCATCGTTTTGTCGTGAACGTCGGGGTTTGAGCTGTGGCACTGATTTTTGTCGTACCAGTCAATCGCCCAAACCGAGCCACTTGGGTCATATTTCATGTTCAGCCACTGCGACCACGAATCGTTCATGGCCATAAAATCGGGACGATGGCTAACCATATAGCCAGAACCGGCCCGAGCCGGATGATCGCGATTGAGCTTGGCTCCGTTAATATTGTTCATGAAAATGTCATTGCGATATTCCTGTGGCCAGCTATTGCCGAGGTAAATCATAGCGCCCGAGTGCGCATGTCCACCACCCGCCGAAGCCGACCGGAAATTACCGGCGTGTGGCCCGCGTTCGCCCAGCCAGTGTACGTGGTCGGCGTGGGTTTTGATGTCGTCGTACGTATAGGGATTGAAATGTTTTCCGCCCTGACGCTGGTATCGCCCACCCTGAATCATGTGATACATGTGCGGAATTACGCAGGCTGTAATGAACGCATGGCCGTAATCGTTGAAATCGAGGCCCCATGGATTGCTGGTTCCTTCGGCGAACAATTCGAATTGATGTTTTGTGGGATGATACCGCCAAACGCCCGCGTTAAGTTTGGTACGTTCGGAGTCGGGTGCTCCCGGCTTGCCTACGTTCGAATGGGTGAATACGCCGTGGGTGCCATAGAGCCAGCCATCGGGGCCCCAGCGTAAGCTGTTCAGCGTTTCGTGCGTATCCTGCGTTCCCCAACCATCGAGTAATTTTTGGGGTGGCCCCGTTGGCTTGTCCGTTTTGAAATCAGCCGGAATGAACAACAGATACGGGGCAGCACCTACCCAAACACCGCCCATTCCGACTTCCATACCACTGACCAGATTCAGCCCTTCAGTAAACAGTTTCTTACTATCTAACGTACCATCGCCGTTGGTATCTTCAAAAATAAAAATCTTGTCGCGGCCCTGCCCTTCGGGTGCTGGCACCGGATACGTATGCGATTCAACCACCCAAAGGCGACCTTTCCAATCGATGGTGAAACAGATTGGTTTTACAATATCAGGTTCAGCAGCTGCCAGTGTAATTTTAAATCCTTTTGGGGGTGTCATAGCCTGCGCTGCTTTAACTCCCGAAAGCCCGGCATTCACAACGGGGTCGAGGGGGGGCAGGATAATAATGTCCTTCTGCCTTAGTTCATTCGGAAACACAGGACGGGTAGCGTAGAACTGAAAATCATCGAAATTTATATGCGCCCACTTGTCGTTCGGGATATAGGGAATCTGCGAAATTCCCGTTTCGTTATCCACTATCCGAATAAAAATCTCCTGATTCAGATACGGTTGTAGATCAACAACGGCAGGTTGTAACGTAGCACGGCCTTGTCCGGTAATGTGGAAAATGACATTGTTATTACTGGCTTGTACAAGCTCGACTCGCGTATCCTGCAACGCTCCTCCCGACACCAGAAAAGCGGCAAAAGGCTGCGTTACTTTAAATGGAACTGAGGTTAACGTACCTGTCTGTTTATAATTGGTGGTGCCTCCGCTGCTCAGAAAATGTTTGCCAGCAAAGCCAATGTGCATATCTTTTTCATGAACAGGCGATGGGTCGTCCTGCGCAAAAATCGGATTGGCGAACGCGTCGCCCGTAGTGGTCCAGTCTTTGAGCGTTCCAGTTTCGAAATTCAGGTTGAGCGGCTGACCGTCTTTCATCGGGACCTGACCAGCCACAGTAGCATCGGAAATAGAACCCGCCACAACCTCGAACGTACCAACCATACCAGCTGTACGGTGACCCGGAACGGTACAGTAATACGTATCGTTTTTGTCGGCTACGAACGTAATGCTGGTTTTTGTGCCCTTATCCTGAAGTGTTTTACTTTTCAAACCCAGTTTTTCCAGCGCAATGTCGTGGGTCATCACTTCGCCGTTCACAATCGTGATACGTACCCGGTCTCCTTTGTTGGCTTTTAATGTCGGGTTTCTGGCTCCGTCTTTAGCAAAAAAGCCAAGCATAGTGGCCTCCAGCGTATAATCGCGGTCTACTTTGGCCGTATCAGTTGTAGGTTTAGTTTTCGTATTTTGTGCCAGACCATACGTAGCAGGCAGAAGTAGCGCAGCTAAAAGTAAGGTCACGAACAAACGATAATAGTTCATAAGAATAGGTCGTAGGGTGTTTTAAGGAGCATCAGAAATAAGAAATTTTCTTCGCTACGTTGGTTTGCTACGTTCGGAGCGTTACGTCGCTATAGTTCGGAAATGGTCAAGTCTCTGAATTCAACCTGCGCCACGCCACCGCTATGAATCTGAACGGCAATCACTCCTTTTTGCGGAATCTTGCTATCCTTCTCTATATAGTCAGCGGTTTTAATACCGTTGATGTATAACTCGTGTCGATTGCCTTTACAGCGAATGATGTAGCTATTCCAGCCGTATTCTTTAAGTAAATGTTTGAGAACACTTAAATCGCCACCAACCAGTTTTTCACGGCGATGCTCATCGTAAATATCGCCCCAGTAGCCATTGCCAATATCTGCCTGATAACCAATGATTTTTTTTCCTTCAAGAATCGAACGGTATTGAATTCCACTATTAATCATTCCGGTTTTAGGGTCGCCAGACAAGCGAAACAGACAACGAAATTCGAAATCGCCGTACTCTTTCACAGTGTGTAGATACGTATTCTCCGGTATTTTTTTTACGCCATCTCCGCTACGTATCACACTATCTTTTACGAACCACAGGCTAGCCTGAGCAGGGTCAACCGTTTTCCAGCCGTTAAGGGTTTTGCCATCGAACAGGGACACTGTCTTACCTGACTGACCAAAAATAGGCTCAATAGTCAGAGTCAGTACGCCCAGAAGAAACACCAGCCTTAGCCGTTTTGCTACGTTTAATTCAGGATAAACAGATTTCCAATTTGCTTTCATGCGATCAGGATTCGGGTAAAGTATAGTTTGCATAAAGCATAAATTGCCGATAGGGAGATTTATCTTTTGGGTTGTGCTCAATTACCTAATAATAAGTCAACACATACAGCTATTTTACTCATTTCCATTCATACCAGATTATCCCGGTAATGGTCAAAACAGGTATTCATAAAAAATCGGATGAATCGTTACGTAAATAGTAGCCTATCGCTATAAATTGAGTCCGTTTTGCGTTGAAAATCAGCTATCATTATCTGTATGAAAAAACGGTATCTGCTCGCCATAATCTTTCTGGTAATGCTAGGTTCAATTGGTTTATGGAGATTATCAAAGGCCAGAACGTATCAGGCATTTGGCGAATTCTATCCACGTATCAACACAACCGAAAAAGTAGTGGCCCTGACGTTCGATGACGGGCCAACACCAAGAACGGATAGCATTCTAACGCTGCTACGTGATCTGGATGTTAAAGCTACTTTTTTCGTAACGGGTAAGGATCTAGAAACCTATCCTGCCGAAGCGTCCAAAATTATAGCGACCGGCCACCAGCTTGGCAATCACACGTATTCTCATCAACGGATGGTTTTAAAAGCCTATTCGTTTGTAAAAAGTGAAATCGAAAAAACGGATTCCCTGCTACGTAAGGCTGGCTATAAAAACGAAATTATGTTTCGTCCGCCGTATGGCAAGAGATTGTTTGCATTGCCGTACTATCTCGAACAAACGCGCCGGAAAACGATTATGTGGGACGTAGAACCGGAATCGTTTACGGATATTGCAGTCGATTCGGCAAAAATTACAGAACACATATTAACGAATACAAAACCCGGTTCGATCATCTTGTTACATATCATGTATGATGGACGGGAATCCATAAAAGCGCTTCCGGCAATTGTGTCTGGATTGAAGAAACAGGGATTTTCGTTTAAAACTGTGGCGGAATTACTAACGTATCAACAGAAATAGTAGCCATAAAGTATAAACAGGGTCACTGTTAATATAGTTAGTATGCGAAATCGCCTTTTTGCTACGTTAAACAAAGTAAACAGCCGAAGAAAGTAAATTTGACTAACCTGTAAAACATAGATAAGAAGGCCGTATGGTCACCGAAATGTGTCTTATGCCTACTTCGACCGTCTAAAGTTTTACGAACGCTTACAATATTATGGATACAATTCAGCCACTGGAATCTGAAAGCTCTATTCGCGCTGGAGCAGAGTCGCTATCTGATATAGACAGATTGGAGCAATTCTGCGACCTGATTATCAATTGGAATGGTCGGGAAGTGTCTCAAAACAGGAAATTTCAGCGCATACGTGAGGTATGGCATTTGGCGCAGCGAGATTCAGAATAATACTGATAAAATCAGCCTATCTTTATATATAAACCCGAACGATAACCGTTCGGGTTTTGTATTGTACGGTCGTACTATGTTTGTGGTTGGTATCGTTCTTGAGTTAATGTAGAGTTCGTGAAGTAGCCAAAACCCTGCAAAAGCGCTTTCGCCGATTTTCCATCTCAAATCAACTAGCTGAAATGACGAAAATATATCCGTCTAAAATAGGCCCAGAACTTGTTGTTACGCTTTCAATTGCCTTGGGAGGACCATTGCTGTTAATGATTTACGGAAAAAATTGGCCGGGAATCGTCATTGTGTCCCTTAGCATATTGTTTGTGAGCCACCTGATTATGACAACCAATTATAGAATCCAAGGCAACCGATTAACCATTAAATCGGGTTTTCTTTTCAATAAAACGGTTGATATCATCACAATTAAAAAAGTAGTAGCAACTCAAAACATAATCAGTGCACCCGCTACGTCGCTCGACAGGCTTGAAGTAATTTATAACCGCTTTGATAGTGTGATTATCTCCCCCAAAGACAAGGACGATTTTGTTAAAGAGTTATTAGCGATAAAGACTGATATAGAGGTATCGATTTGACGTAAAACGCTCCGATAAATCTGACTTACTCAACGCACAACGCCCACCCAAATCACAAAAACCGATGAAGTACGCATTCATTCTTGCCATTTTATTTTCAGCTTACCAAAGCAGTTTTGGACAAACAAAACAGGATAGTATAGCCATAAAACAAGCAGCTCTCGATTACATCGAATCACAACATGTGCCTAATCCTGCGCAAATGGAACGCGCATTGCACCCCAGAATGGTAAAGCGAACTTTTTGGAAAGACAAACCAACCAGTAAAGATTACGTTCGCGAAACCTCAACCGAATCAATGATTCTATTAGCAGAAAGCTATAACAAAAAAGGCGACCAGTTTCCCAAAACGCCTAAAAAAGAAGTCAAACTGCTTGATGTTTCGGACAGAACGGCTTCGGTTAAACTAATCGCCGATGAATGGATCGATTACATGCACCTTGTTAAGTTGAATGGGGCCTGGAAAATTATTAATGTACTTTGGCAATTTAAGGATAGCACACGGCATTAATAAAGTGTAGAAGCACGAATCAGGTTATCATTGACAGATACTCAGCTACTAACGACCAGTTGTGCGCTTCACATTGCCAGCGCATTTGTGTGATTGGCCGGTCGGCGAAGTAACGTAGCATCGGTTGTTCATAAGCCGTTAAAAGACCTGCAACGAAAAAATGGAACGTAGTAAAATCCTGCTCGATACGTTCCAGATCGATACGTATAGGGGTATCGCCCAGCCGTATCAGCGAAATAGCCAGTATTAATTGCTCAACCCGATTTGGCGCACTACGTAGTAACTGCCGTGCATCACTACGTAGTGTGCCAACTATTGGCTCCAGTTCTGGAATTGTAAAATCACGCACAAGCCGCGCCAAATGATAGATAATCAGCGATGTACGGGCGTAATGTGGTGCACACTGAAATGGGTTTACTACGTAGCGTTCCGACTCCACTATCGAACGCAGGTACGTTAGCGAATCAGTATCGTGCTCATTACGTGGCAAATCATACGCATAAATACAATACAACATATTACTCAAGGCGCAAGCGTCGAAATCGACAGGCATATTTTTGCCAAACCAGGTCGAATATGCCCGTAGATGCTGGTAATCGGGATACGTATTGCGGATTCGTTGACGTTGGCTACCGTTGGCATGCATGGTCAGTTTTTCTTTCAACCAAAGTTGTTCCGAACGTAGCGGATTGGTAGTCAGAAAAACCATCGACGTATCATCGATGTCATCGGGAATACGAAAATGCTCGAAACGTCCGAAAATATATCCATTCGGAAAGTGTCGAGATGGGCGCGTAGGCCAGAAATTATACGTTTGTAACCCGTCTTTGTTTTGAAACATCGGATAGGCCAACTTAGCACGTTCTCGAATCCGATCAACCAGTTGCTGACTTTCAGGCGATAACGTAGCGCGAAGATTCTGTAACGTAAATACGGTTATCGCCGTAAAAAATACGTTCGTATCGGCCCGGCGATAACGTAGCGTCTCGTTGCTGCGAAAGGCGGCAAATAATCCCGATTCGTCCTGTAATTGGGCGATACGTTGAATGATGTCGTCGAGCGTATAGGCGGTCATACTTTTGTAAAAGTACTGTTCGGCACGTTCTTTTTTTCCAGATTAAGAGTAGATATTTGTCACCAGATACAACTGTCTGCGTTATGCCTAATCTGATTCTATTCGACGACCCGATAATCCGAACTGCGCTGCTGCCTTTTACCTTTACCCGACCTGTAGCAGATATTCGCATCGGTATACAGACACTTGCCGAAAAATGGGCCGACATGCTGAATCAACAGCCATCGTACCTCACGGAGTCATACTTACAAACCAAATTTCCGCAACAGGCGGGAACCGATAATTTATACGTAAACGGAGCAGTTTGCCCCTCTCCTGCCCTGATCGAGGCTATTACTACGTTGTTACCAAACAAAGGGCTTATTACGCCCGATGGTCTTGTGCTGGCTTTGCATACCGAGAAGCCCCTACAAACGGCCCCTTCGGTTACTGATGCTTTCGATTTCCGAACGTTTGCCGAACCGCTGACCATCGTTTTTAATATGTGGGATATCTTCGTGCACAACGGCGATCAGATACGTAGTGATTTCGCACGAATCACCGCCGGCCGGAAATCGCAACCCATTACCGACCCATTTACTCGCTGTTACGCGCCCGAAAACATTTTCATTGAAGAAGGAGCAACCATCCGTGCGGCAATTTTAAATGCCGAAGGAGGTCCAATTTATATCGGTCGCAACGCCACCATCAGCGAAGGAACAGTTATGCTTGGCCCGTTTTCGCTCGGCGAAAGCTCAACGGTAAATTGGGGCGGAAAAATGCGTAACAACACCAGCATTGGCCCACATTGTAAGGTTGGTGGCGAAATCAACAATTCGGTTTTCTTTGGTTATAGCAACAAAGGTCACGACGGTTTTCTGGGTAATTCTGTTGTTGGCGAGTGGTGTAATCTGGGAGCTAACGTCAATAATTCGAACCTTAAAAACGATTACACCAACGTAAAGCTTCACTCCTACGCTACTGGTAAACTGGAAGATGCGGGACGGATCTTCTGCGGCCTCATGATGGGCGATTTTACGAAGGCAGGTATCAGCACCATGTTTAATACCGGCTCAGTTGTGGGTGTTAGTGCTAACGTATTTGGCAGTGGTTTCCAACCCAAACACATCTCGTCGTTTTCGTGGGGTGGCGCTATTGATGGCTTCGCTACGTATCGGTTGGATAAGGCACTTCAGGTTGCGGCCGAAGCGTTTAAACGTCGGAATAAACCGTTCGACAAGATAGAAGAAGATATATTACGCGAAATTTTTTCTCTCGAACGGACCCGACGCATCAATAGCACTACGTCGTTCGACCTGTAACTTCCCGTATTCTGATGGTCAGCTACTTAAGTTTCCCTGACCGCTCAATGTTATGCAATTCTCCGAAATAATCGGCCACAACGATACCAAACAGTTGCTGCTACGTGCCGTTCAGACCAATCATCTGGCGCACGCCCTGCTGTTCGACGGTTCTGTAGGCAGTGCCAATATGGCACTGGCGCTGGCGTTGGCTCAATACGTTAACTGCGAGGACAAACAAGAAAATGACTCGTGCGGTCGGTGCGCGGCCTGTATTAAAACCAGCAAGCTCGTTCACCCTGATTTGCACATGGTTTTTCCGGTAGCGAATCTGGCAAAAGGAAAAACGTCGGAAGCGTATCTGGCCGACTGGCGAAAGTTTCTGCTCGAACACCCGTACCATACCTTACCAGAATGGCTCGAGAACATGGGCGCCGACAATAAGCAGGGAAATATTTCGGCGGAAGAAGCGCGTAACATCCTGCAAAAACTGTCGCTGAAGGCTTACGAAGGAGCTTACAAGATCATGCTTATCTGGCTGCCGGAACTGATGAACTCTTCGTCGGCCAATGCGCTGCTGAAAGTGCTGGAAGAACCGCCCGCTCAAACGTTGTTTTTGCTGGTTACGAATCAGTCGGATAAGCTGCTCATTACTATTCTGTCGCGTACGCAACGGGTGGCTGTTCGAAATTTCACCGACGAAGAAGTTGCTACGTATTTGCGCCAGTATCTGAACTTTGATGAGACTACGGCCCGACGTAATGCATATCTGGCGGATGGCAATCTGGCTGAAGCGATTCAACTAAGCAAGCAAAATAACAGCCTTACCGAACAGCACGTCTGGTTTGCCGACTGGATGCGTACCTGTTACCGGCAGGATATCATTGCGCTGGTGAAACAGGCCGACCAGTTTGACAGTTTCAGTAAAGAAAAGCAAAAGGGGTTACTCGATTATAGTCTTCGTATGTATCGCGATTTATTTCTCTGGCATCAGGGCGTAAGCTCCTTACTACGCTTACCCGACGATGAAATGGCATTCGTAAAAAACTTCACGAAAGTTTTAACGGTGAATCATATAGAATACATTGTCAATGATCTGAACACGGCTATTTATCATCTCGAACGTAATGCCCGCGCCAAAATGCTTATGCTCGATCTATCGCTCACTTTTAGCCGACTAATTAAAATGAAGCTGTAGCCTTGGTAGGTTATCAAATTGTAAAGTTTATCGATACACCTGTGCACCTTACAACTTTATAACCCGACAACACTATACCTTTACCCTGCGCTATGAAACCCCGGCGTCCTAAGCCTAAACAGACTATCGGCATGACCGATCTTGTCGATTTCCCGGATCTAAATCTGTTCAATATACAGGCCAAAGTGGATACGGGCGCGTATACTTCATCGTTGTATTGTCAGGATGTACAACTGATCGAATCGGGGAATCAGACGATGCTACGTTTTCAGGTGATTAGCCGAAACAATGACCAGATTCAGGAGTTTTACAGTGACAAGTTTAGCCAGCGAACAATACGTAACTCGTTTGGCGTATCCGAAAAACGCTACGTTATCAAAACCCGCGTGGTGTTGTTCGGACGTACCATTCAAACCGAGTTTACTTTAGCAGACCGTGAACATCTTAAAAATCCCGTATTGTTAGGCAGGAAGTTGCTTCGTAATCGCTTCATCGTCGACGTATCACAGAAAAATTTATCTTATCAGGCAAAAGCTGCCGGTAAACGTTCGCCAAAACCAACTGGCGATTAGTACACTTCTCTCAACCAGTTTTATCGACTGCCGACTATCGACGTTTTATGCGTATCGCGATATTATCGACTAATCCGAATTTATATTCCACGCAACGGCTTCTGGAAGCCATCAAAAAGCGTGACCACGAAGGTGTAATTATTAATCACCTGAACTGCCAGATGATGATTGAAGGCGGTTCGCCTACCATTCGTTATGAGGGCGTAGATCTGAGTTCTATTGATGCAATCATACCCCGTATCGGCGTTTCTGTGACTGATTATGGTTGCGCTGTAGTACGTCAGTTTGAGATGATGAACGTATTTACAACGGCCAAATCGCAGGCCATTACGCGTTCACGTAACAAACTTCGTAGCCTCCAGGTACTTTCCAAAGCGGGCGTTGGGCTTCCCAAAACGGTCTTTGCCAACCACCCAAAAAACGGCGCCATTGCTGAGCTTATTAAACTGGTTGGCGGCCCGCCGGTTGTCATTAAACTGCTGGAAGGCACACAGGGCATTGGTGTAGTGCTAGCCGAAACCGCGAAAACGGCCAAATCAACCATTGAAGCCTTCTACGGACTGAAAAAGAACGTATTGGTTCAGGAATTTGTGGCCGAAGCCAAGGGAGCCGATTTGCGGGTGTTTGTAGTGGGCGGCCGCGTTGTAGGCGCTATAAAACGGCAAGGGCTGGAAGGCGAATTTCGCTCAAATCTTCACCGGGGCGGCAATGCTGTAAAGATTGAACTTACTCCCGACGAAGAAGAAACGGCTATTTCAGCGGCTCGTGCATTAGGCTTAAAAGTAGCTGGGGTTGATATGATTCCTTCCGACAGGGGGCCATTGGTACTCGAAGTCAATTCATCGCCCGGCCTTGAAGGTTTTGAGACAGCAACGAAAATCAACGTAGCAGATGAAATTATTAGCTACATCGAGGAAAAAATCCGCACCGACGAAGGTGATACGGTTGGCGTGTAAAATTTCAATGGATAATGGATAATGGATAATGGATAATGGATAATGGATAATGGATAATGGATAATGGATAATGGATAATGGATAATGTTTTACAAAAACTCTCTTATTTTTCACTGATCATTCTTCATTGTACATTATTCATTAAAAATGCCAGCACTCGATCCTGACCTCAAAAAAGCCATTGTCCGAATGTCGGGCGTGGAGAAAGATAAGCTCCTACTACGTCTAATTGCGAAAGACAGTATCCTGACCGAGCGGCTTCAATTTGAGCTGGTTGAGCACAAACAGACTATTGACGAACGGCGTGAATTAATTCGGCAGCACATTCGTCGAACAGCCAATCTGAAACAGGATTCGGCAGGATGGATTATGATGGACATGCGCACCATCAGCGGCTACATTAGCCGCCACTTGAAAGTAACGAAAGACAAGTACGGCGAAGTTGAGTTGACGCTTTATATGCTCAATACGTTCTACGACCAAAACGCTCATCTGCTTCACAAATACAATAGCCGAACCGACAAAGCTGCCGAATATATTGCCAAACGTACCGATCAGGTTTTGAAGAAAGTGAGCAAACTAGATCCTGATTATTACGTTGAATTTGCCGATGATATAAACAAGCTTTTGGGTTGGGTACACCACAATGCACCTGCGCATTATGCCCGTCAGTTGGGTTTACCACAGGAATGGAGTTTCTAACAGCCATTATAGCTAGAATTTTGGCTTACCAGTTATATGCAAAGTGGTTCCGATTATCAGGTCAAAACAACCTATTATCAACTCCCGATATAGCCCTGTTTCAGAGTACTTACTTTTGTTACGGTTAGCGCAGGGCTAATCAACAAACAGGACTCTTATAACCATAACTTATAACTACAATGGAAACGATTGAATTGGCTGACATTAAAAGAAAACGTCGGGTAGCTGTTAAATCCATTGAATATTTTGAAAGTGAAGGCAATTACACCTACGTTCACCTGAAAGGCGAGCGTCCTATTCTGATTGCCAAAACCTTACTTCGTTTTGCCGAGCAATTGCCCGGATTTATTCGGATTCATAAAGGCACGCTGGTGAACCCCACGCACATTGTTGAGCACCGTCCACAAAAAGGTGGCATGATGGAAGTATATCTTTCCGGTGAACGTTCGCTGACCGTTGCCCGTCGTCGAACGCATGAATTCAAACAGCAATTATCGATGACCTATTCTGCGTAATGCAGTTGCTACGTCAATCACATTTTCATTCGCTATCCTACACTACGTTACCTTTTTTCAGCGCTCACTTATTCTATACAAAACTCATAAAAAAGACCCCAATCCTGCATGGAACGGGGCCTTTTTTATTTCCTGACCACTACTGTATCCGTCCTGATTCTACGTAGCAGAGCTAGCATTATTACTACGTTCAGGATGTAAAAAGTGACGGATCTTCCTTTTCAACTGCCAAACGGACAAGTTGTCCCTCATTATTCCAATATAAGCCTGCCATACCATCTTCTCCCGCCAGCGCTAGCGTAAAACCATGTCTATTTGCATAGGTTTCCATAGCCTTTTTCATATCAGCGCCATACTCATAAGGAACAATAACCCGCTTTACTGCTCCATAAGCCGCTCCTGTCCAGATTGTTAGTGTTACGTTTGTTTCCATATAAGTTTATCTTATCTTATTATCAGACACAACTGATCTATTTTACTCTTTGTATTCAGCTTGCCCAATTCCTCTCGAACATATGAATCAGTTTGGCGTCGATTTTGCTGCTAATAACCCAAAATCGAATCAAATTGATTACAACCAATGGATAGGAATGATTCTGTGCCTGAAGAAGTTGCCGCAATTCAGCGTCGTCAGAAAAAGCGGCTTGTAGAATTAAATGCGCTTGACAAATGGACTGAGGCTGAGTTTGAAGAAGCTGTTCATTGTTATAATGAGTGGAGCGTCGAACTAAGGGGCTGGGTGTTTCCTTTAGCTTCTATCGAGAAACTTGCCTTCGATGTTCGAACACCCGACAAACAAGCCAAGACTTTGCAATTGATTGCCAAGCAAATGAGCTCTGATCCAGCACATTAAAAACCCGTTTATACTACTACGTTTTTGCTTTAATGCCTTTCTAGTCTGAAATAATGAGGCAGTGTTATAAGTAGATAAATATATTTATATTTATAAGTTTACAATTATTATTAACATAGATACATACATGGTTGATTATATTCAATTAACCTCTCTTTAATGTTATTCTTCTGGTCGACTATATAAATTATAGCCACCTATTTCAATTAAAATTAAATTTTTTCGCATCTTGTCAACGCAGTTAATACAGCTAGTTCAGCCTGGTTGCTGTCCCAGTATTTAAAATAACCCCATAAATGACCGTTATTAGTCTCTACCAGCCTTACGCGACTCTGGTCATGTTAGGCTTTAAGCTATTTGAGACCCGAAGTTGGGACACGCACTATCGCGGAAAGCTAGCTATTCATGCTACGGCTACTATGCCCGACTGGTGCCGAAATTTATGTTTACAAGATCCCTTCCAGAATCGGCTAACAAGCCATGGCTACCGCTCCGACAACTTACCACTGGGAAAGATTCTGGGAACTGTAGAATTGATCGACACGCAGCGAACAGAAGACTGGCTAACTGAGAAAGGTTCTGACATCGAGAACTTTGTATACTGGTATGAACAGTATTTATATGGTGACTATTCCGACGGTCGGTTTGTGTGGCAATTTCAATCTCCTTCTCTCTTCAATACACCTATTGTTGCTAAAGGTTCACAGGGTCTCTGGAACTACAATTCAGGCGATTAATCGGATATAGCTACCAGATAATTAGCGAGTATAAATTACCTAATAGATTGTTTGTCAATAAGAAGTGATAAAATCAACCATTTTATCACGAAAGGCCACAGCTTTATCACGAAAAATAAACAAGAGAGAAAATTTTCGTTTTCTTCCCAGCTTTTCTATACCTTACTGACCATTTTTTGTTACTCCACACTTACTTATCTACAGTATGAACCTTGCCGAAAACACCAAAGAAGCAGTTCAGATTGCTCAGGCAATAGCCAAAGAACATCAGCATGAAACTTTTGCTCCTCCTCACCTCATGTTGGGGTTGTTGCATAATGATGTAGGGCTAGCTTCGTGGCTTGCCAATTTGGGTAAAGACGTTTATTTCTTGCGTGACTGGGCCGATTACCGGCTCGAACTTCTGCCGAAATCAGGGAAACCAAGCGAAAGTCCATCGGGCGATGCCAATGTGCAGCAGACCATGAAACTGGCTGAACTGGTGGCCTTACAGGTTTCGTCGATGAGTGTTGAGCCAATTCACGTAATGGCAGCCTTGTTAAAAGCTGGTGTTGCTTTTACCCCCGATCAACTCAAATCATTACCACTTTCTCAGAAAGAACTACTTGATGCTTCGGTAGAAGATCGGTCAGTTATGTCGGCCGTACAGCCAAATGCATCAAATGGAGCCCAGTCTGAAGGGGCCGATACGTCGGCGGGTTCAGCAGGTTCTGGGGAATCAGCCTTGTATAAATTCTGTACGAACAAAACCGATCTGGCTCGCGAGGGTAAGTTCGATCGTATTATTGGCCGCGACAAGGAACTTCGTCTGATGATCGAGATTCTGGTTCGACGTTTAAAGCCTAACGTTATGTTAGTAGGCGAACCCGGCGTTGGTAAAACCGCACTCATCGAAGGATTTGCTCAGGCATTAGTGGCCGGTACGGTACCTGCTACGCTTCAGAATTCTCAGTTGTTTGAGCTGGATTTAGGCTCCTTGGCTGCTGGAGCTTCATACAAAGGCGAAGTTGAAGATCGGCTAAAAAAGGTACTCAAAGAAATAAAGGCATTCGATAAAGCAATTCTCTTTATCGACGAAATTCATATTCTACTCAACCCCAACGGTACGTTAGGTACAGGCGTAGCACAATTGCTCAAGCCTGAACTAGCCCGTGGCGAACTTACGGTTATTGGTGCCACTACGTTAGATGAGTTTCGTCAGTACGTTGAGAAAGACGAAGCCTTCAGCCGCCGGTTTGAGTTGCTGCCCATTCCTGAGCCCGATGTTACTACAGCCCGGCGCATGGTGGCAAATCTGTTACCTTACTTTGAAGAACACCATAAATTAAAAGCGGACCCCGATGTAGCCGGAGAAGCTGTTCGGCTGGCTAGCCGCTATATTAAAGATCGTCGATTGCCAGATGCCGCCGTCGATTTGCTCGATCGAACAATGGCAGCTATACGTACCATCGGCGAAACAGCTCATAGCGATCTCACGGCACTCAATAAGGACTTGGCCGACCTGAACGAGAAAGTAGCAGAACAGACTGAAGCTGAGAAACTTGATGAATATCGGTGGTTGCTACGTCAGGTACAGCACAAGGTCAGTCCAATCTTACAACAAAAGATTGAGGACGAAACACAGCCTGATACCATCGAGGTAGCCGACGCGCTACGTGATTATCTGGCCAACCGCCTAACACAACTATTGCCCTTAGCAGAAACCCGTCCCGAAACCGTTAGCAAGCAGGATATTGCGGCTATGATTGCAGCTAAAACTGGCATTCCGCTTGGAAAACTTCAATCGAGCGAACGCGACCGACTCATGACAATGGGCGATATTATGCGCAAACGTGTTGTAGGTCAGGATCATGCTGTAAAATCGTTATCGGCAGCTATTCTCGAATCGCGAGCTGGTTTAACCGGCGGTAAACAGCCAACCGGGGCTTTTTTCCTACTTGGCCCAACCGGTACGGGTAAAACGGAGTTAGCTAAATCGCTCGCCGATTTTCTATTCAATGACGAATCGTTCCTGATTCGCTTCGATATGTCGGAGTTTAAAGAAGAGCATTCAGCGGCTCTACTTTATGGTGCCCCTCCGGGTTACGTTGGTTATGAGCAAGGTGGTTTGCTAGTTAACAAGATACGCGAGAAACCGTATTCGGTTGTTCTTTTCGACGAAATCGAGAAAGCGCACCCATCAGTTTTTGATATTTTCCTTCAAATATTAGACGAAGGCAAACTACACGACCGTCTGGGCAAAGAAGGCGATTTCTCAAACGCCGTTATACTATTCACCTCGAATATCGGTAGCGAATTCATTGTCAAAGAATTCGGCGAGGAGCGGATTCCAGCGGCTAACGATCTGATGGATATTATGGCCAAGTATTTCCGGCCCGAGTTTTTAGCCCGTTTAACGGAAATCGTTCCATTCGCGCCAATTAGTGAGCAGAACGTAGTACGTATCTTCGATATTCACCTGCGCGGGCTAACTGATTTGTTAACCAAGCAAGGTATTACGCTCGACCTGAGCCAAGCCGCCCGTGAGCATCTGGCGTTAACCGGATTTTCTCCACGTTACGGTGCGCGTCCGCTAAAAGGTGTGATACGTAGTCAGCTACGTCGCCCCATTTCGCAAATGATTATTTCGGGCGAACTGGGCAAAGATCAGACACTTAAAGCCGATCTGGACGCAGAAACGAAGGAGATAACGTGGGAGGTTGTTAAATAGCCATGGTAGGTTGGTTATATGAAAACTCTCTCCAAAGAAGAACAAATTGCGCTGGCACATATCTTCTCAATGCCCACCGAAGATGCACTAACGGAAGCTGATACGTTCTTCCGGGCCAGAAAGTTTACTAAAGTAGAAATTGAGTCGGCTCTTACTCAACTAGATTCAGACGTCGGGAAACGGGAATTCATTCAATACGTATTACTTAACTACCAGCTTCCGAACGTCTGCTTCGCCCCTATTCTGGCTAAACGATTCGAAGATGCTGCGCTTTTTCTGGCATCTAAAATTGAGTCCAAGAAAAAACAATCAATTGCCGATATTCTATTAGCCTGCAATTTGTATGGAGTAACTAACAAACATCATATTGCGTATATTTTAGCTACAGCTAAAGGAGAAAATGAATTCACTCCTATTGACGAAATAGGTAGTTTGAGGTATAAATTCGAGCCAAACCAAACAAGCGGAAAAGCAACTTATAATGCCGGAAATGGCAATATTCCTTGCGGAGATTCACTTGTAGCACGCGGCTATATCCCTAAAGACAAACCCCAGATTCAGAAACTGTACAATGGCAATGTCTGGCCTGCCAGTCATTACAAAAAACAATCGGCAGAGTTTCAGGGAGGAGTTCAGTCTTGTGATTTCAATAAATATGCAGGACGGGCATATCCTCAAATCACGTTTAAGAATAATTATGAAAAAATGGACAAGTACATTGATGGCAATCTTGTAGACAACCCAGCACTGGCCCTAGATCCCAAGAATGCAGCCAAAATACTGGTGATTGGTATGAAGAATGGCATGTTCACAGGTAAATCACTCAGCCGATATGACCGAAAAGACGGTACGTTCAATTCTTTAGAAGCACGTAGAATTATTAACGGCACTGATAGGAAAGTGAAATTTTCTCATTTTGAAGCCACTTATTTTAAGAATCTACAATCGCCATTCCACTGAAATGTCTTTTGAATAGCCTCATAATCATCAATTTAAAATACCCTTTTTTCAGGATGAAAACTTCATATTTACCGTTTACACACAACTCTACCACTTTTTCAGACTAATGTTTGCAAAACCAGGTAACAGCTTTTAATATTGATTCATAAACAGTTATCCACAACAATTTAGGTTATGCAGCCAACCATGAATATGCCCGGTGCATGGGCAGCTTACAAAGACATTCCGCCAAGTCTTTCTCCGATTAGCCAGAACAAGACGCTCTACATTTCAAAGTTTAACGATGAAATGGCGCAGGAGCCTGACGCCGTTGAAGGCCTTGAGTCGGTAAACGATGTGCTGGCTCATTACAAACCCGAAGTATCGGTGATGCTTTTCGATCAGGAGGGCGCACCAGCTAACGAAACATTTGAGTTTCGTCGGATGGGCGATTTCACACAGGATGGTCTGGTAGAACAGAGCCCACTGCTACGTGAATTATCGGCCCAAATGCGGAATCTGCAGAAACTGGACCGTCACCTGCGCTCAAATAAGCTGTTGCAAACCGCCTTACAGAACCCACAAGCGAAGTCGATTGTGCTAGATATGATTCAGCAAATGATCGATGAACTTGATCAGGTTAAGTAAAAACGGTTCTATTATTCCAAAAATCTTCACACTCTTTTAGAGAAAACCTTTCCCTTAACCATGGCAGAGGCTGAAAAAAGCGCATCAGGCGCGAAACCCACACGCGAAAAAGAAATTACAACCCCCGCTGTCTCCATTGAGCAGCATATAACCCAACTTCAACAGCTACGTCTGGGTGGTTTTAAACTTCTGGAAACCAGCATCGACGGCACTGAAATATTTAGTCCTGAACGGAAAGCGCGTAAGAGCATTTTCCTGACCGACGAATCGCGTAAAGAAGATCGGAAGAACCTTAAAGATCGGCTTAACCTGTGGAAAGAAATTCTCAGTCAGGAAGGTCAATCGGTTATTGATCTGGCCAAACAGGTCGACGAGAAATATAAAACAACCGATCGGCTTTATAAAGACAATCTCGCTACCATTATCAGCGAGATTCGTGATCTGGAAAGCACCTATAAAGGTGTTGATCTATTCTTTAAAAATGCCGAAACCAGTGGTCTAAAAATCCGCAATATTGTGTTCATGAGTGCAGGGCTGGATCAGCTTAACCCTGCTGAACCCACTAATGCGGAAACGATCGACCACATTAAAAACGAAGTTCATAAAGTATATAACCGCTTCGACCTGCGCGAAAGCTATTCGCTGATGGTTATTCCGGGTTATCTGGGTAGCAAACGGGCTGTTGATGGCTGGGCTAAAATCGCCCACGATCATAAACTGATGCTCGTTACCGATTATCAGAATCTGGATTCGCTGAAAGAAACACTGAAAGAATTCCAGCGCGAGAAAATCGCAGCCGACGAAGGGCGGTACTCGAACGTATTGATGACCTGCAACCCAATTATTGGCCGGGGAAAATACGACGAACTAGATGAGTATGAAGATCTGTACGTGAATACGTCATCGGCCGTGGCGGGTAAAATGTACATGAACCTCATTTCTCAAGTTTCGGCTGGTTATCAGTATGGTTCTCTGGAAGACGTAGACGGCGCCCGGTTCGATTTATTGAAAACTGAAGTTGGCGAACTCGAAGGACAGGGTCTTATTCCGCTGACCAAAGAATTCGGCAAAGTGATTGCTTTCTCAGGCAAAACGCTCTACAATGGCTCGAATATCGGGTTGAAAACATACTCGGTAGTACGGGTGTTCGACTGGATCATGAAAGTGCTCATGTGCTTCCTCAACAAGCGGGCCATGGAAAACTGGAGTGGGAAAGTTGAGCGGGAAATTACCGAAGAAATTATCCAGTTCCTCGATCAGATCAAAGGACCGGGTAAGATCATCGAACGTTTCGAAGCACCTCAGTTCCGGCAAGATCCAATTCAAAAAGACCGGATTTTTGTCGACATCAATATTACGCCTTTCTTCCCAGCCAAAACCTTTATAATCGGTCTGCACGGCGAGCGGGGACGTAACGAAAATACGGGACGTCGCGATGACTTTAAAGGTGATGTTGCGCAACGATAAACTTTAAAGGTCATGCCTTCATTTAGTGCCCAGTTTAACGTTGGTGGTTTTTCCACCCCGGTCAACTATGTCTATTTCGATATAAATCAGGCCGTTGATTCACTTGGTCGACCAGCTTCACTGACCCGGGGTGGAAAAATTACGGTTGAGTTTAACTCGACCGACGATAATGAGGTTGCCGAATGGATGGCAAACCCGGATAAAAAACTTAGTGGCGAGATTGTCTTCTACGAGATGAATCAGAAAGTCTCACTGAAGAAACTGGAATTTTCGAATGCTTACTGTGTGGACCTTCTCGAACGCTTTGACGGTACGGCGAATAGCGCACACATGGTAACCATCATTACAATCTCACCTGAAGTTATAAAGGTTGGCGGGATCAAACTCGATAACCGCTGGCCCGAATCGGCCAGTTAACAGGTAAAGCACACGCATTTCATTTTAACTTATCCACATCATGGCAGCTTCGTTTGCCGCTGAATTTCACGTTGCCGGAAAAACACCTCCTTACCGGGTGTTGACCTGCGAATACCAACTCACCCAGCCAACCGACCCGAAAGGTCGACCATCGGCGGGTGTACGTAGCGGCCTTATCCGTGTTTCGCTGGTAGGAAATGATTATGCTACGTTGACCGACTGGGCTATCCGTCCTGATCTGGCCTATAATGGTAAAATTGTCTTTAAAGATCTCAATAACAAGACGCTGAAAACGCTGACATTCAGCCAGTGCTACTGCGTATCGTATCGGGAAATCTTTACTCCGCACGAAGGAATTGATTCGGCCTACACGTTCGATCTTGGGCTGACTGCCGCTAAAATGGAACTGAACGGGATGCTTCACGATAACCAGTGGTTAGACTGGCGACGAGATGCTCAGTGATCCTACCGCAAAACTCTTACAATAATGGCCCAACAGGTTACGGTAAATGTCTCGGTCGGCGGTGAATCGCTCAAACATTTCACGCACCTACGTATCGATCAGTCGATGTTTACGCATCACACGTTCGAAATTGTAGTGCCCATTGAAGATGTGGAAGGAAAAGGGGTGTTCTTTTTCCAGTCGGCTCATCAACGATTTGTCGGGAAACTTATATCGATCAGCTTTCTACCTTTTTTCAAGAACGTACCACACGATTTTGAATTCAAAGGTATTGTTACCGAGCTGGTGCTGCATAACGACAGCGAGATGGTGAACTCCTACATCATCAAAGGGCATAGTCCTACGTATTTGCTCGAAGATGGCACACAACGCCGGAATTATCAGAAGCAATCACTAGGTCAGATTTTTAACGGAGTTCTGTTCGATTACCCGCAAAACCTGCTCCAACGTAGCGTTAGCCCCAAGCATCAGGATTTGCTGGAGTATAAAGCACAGTACGACGAAAGCAATTTCGACTTTATGAGTCGGTTAGCAGCCGAATACGGCGAGTGGTTTTACTACAACGGAACCAAACTAGTAATTGGTCAGCCCGACAGCGTTACGCAACCATTTGTGGTCGATGGCGTGCAGCATTTCGATATGGCTATCAGCCTGAAACCGAACCGGTTTGGTATGCTGCATTACAACTACGTAAAGCATGAATACTATAGTGCTGCTGGCAAACCGGTTGGCTTAGGTTCATTTGGCTCATTTGCTTACGGACAGTCGCAAAGTCTATTCGGCAGAACGTCACAGTTGTGGCCCCTAAAAGATATGCAGGCACAGGGCCAACTCGACACAGCCGTTCAGCAGCTGAATGCCGCCAATGCTGCCGATTTAGTTCGCTTTCAGGGATCAGGAGAGAACCCAAACCTGAGCGTGGGTGTGCAGGTAAACGTAACAGGTCAGAAGCTCAACGCCATGAAACAGTTTGAGCAGGTGCCCGTTGGTAAATACCGCATCACACAGATTACGCATACGGTCGATAACATTGGCAATTACGAAAACTTCTTCGAAGCAATTCCGAGTGAATCTGATTTCCCACCACGTAATCCTTATGTTCGGATGCCGGTAGCTCTGCCCGAAATTGCTACGGTCATTACCAACGAAGACCCGCTTCAGTTAGGTCGGGTAAAAGTACAGTTTCACTGGCCAAACCAGCTTCAGGGCAAATCGGCCTGGATTCGGGTAGCATTCCCATACACAGGTAGTGACCGGGGTATGTTATTCATTCCCGAAAAAGATGATCAGGTAGTTATCAGCTACGAAGCTAACCACGTCGATTTCCCGATTGTAATCGGTAGCATTTATCATAAAACGCCAGCTACAAGCTACTGGTTTGATAATAATTTACAGAAGATTATTCGTACTAAAGGCGGGAATAAAATTGTCTTCAAAGACAAAAAAGGTGAGCAGGAAATCTTCATCACCAACGCCAACAAAAAAGGAACCAACCTGCACATTTCGTTCAAAGGCGATGGTACCATTACGTTACATACCGAAGGGTTGATTCAGCTTGAGGCCAAAACCATTAAGATGACGGCTAAAGAGGACATTGAGATGAACGCCAAAAATCTGAAAGTCAATGTGAAGCAGGATACGAAGATGACCTCAAATAAAACGAAAGTTTCGGCCATCAATAAAATTGAAATGAATGCCATGACGATTGAAGCCAGTGCCACCACTAAAGCTTCGTTGTCGTCAAGTGTCACAACCGAAGTAAAAGGAACCAGTGTTGATGTTGGTGGTAACGCAACTGTTGCCATTAAAGCCCCAATGGTCCGAATAAACTCTTAATCCATTGCAATTTCTTTTTTCTTAAATAATCAGTTCCACCCCCAAACAAACAAGTAATCATGCCAGCATCAGCTATTGCCGCCTATTTTAAAGTCGCAGGTATTGCCGACACAGAGGTTCAGAAATGTTTCTACGAACTTCGCCGTTCCGTTGACCAAAAAGGCCGTCCATCTTCGATCACACAAGGCGGTATTATCACGGTTGAAATCGTTTCGAGTGACATGGATGGTGACATCGCCGATTGGATGGCCAACTCATATAAGGAAGCCGATGGTGAAATCAAGTTTCTTGATGAAAAGCAGGGCACACTGAAGGAGGTAAGATTCCAAAAGGCACGATGTGTGAGTTTTGCCGAACGTTTTGACAAAACACCCGACCCTGCTTATCCTGAACGGCCTTCCATGACACTTACGTTGACAATTTCTGCCGAGAAAATACATTTCAGCGGAGCAGATCACGACAACAACTGGGACGACAAGAAATAACCCAAACAAAAGAGCGAAAGAGTGGCAAATTGCTACCACTCTTTCGCTCTTTTGTTTTCTAACTGACGCTTATTTTTTGGAAGGTCGCGGAGCCAATCGGTGAGCAAGAATTCGAACGCCATTGAGCAAATGGTTTTCACGACAGGTGCGATCTGGGTCGATGTATAGATTTTTACGATACCAGGGGCGCTGTACATAGAAATGCCATTCGAAGAAATCTTTCGGCGACGACCGAACTTCTATCCGACGGCTAGGCTCATCTTCGTTATGCTCATCAATTGAGAATTGAAAGCCATCGCCCACGTTCATTACGTCTGGAATAAACGAGCGGATATCATATGAATTACGTTCGCCATACTTAATGTCGAGCACAAAGATTACGCTGGTTGTCCGTTTAAACTCAGACTCGGTGAGTGCAGGCATTTGAAGAAACGGATTGTACTTCCATTTTTTAAACACTTTCGGCGGAATGGCATCGTAGTTTTCGTAAGCCCACTGAATCAGAAAAGGTAGCGGAAAGATAAGCACCGTACTGACCAGCGGCCGCACATTGGCTCTGAATTCCTGATCGGCCAGTATTTGAAATAAACGGGGTGAAAAGGAAATCAGAAAAATGGCGACACCACCAATGATTCCCATCAGGAGCGTCATGAGTCCGCCTTGCAAATAATCATCGGGTTGAATCCAGGGCATATAAGAACGTAGCGCGCTCACATTAACCATTCCCAGAATAAACACGATTGACAGGATAATGGCATACGTCCAGAAACTGACATCGCTATCGATCGGTAACACTTTGTTGGCAATTAGGTGGCCTACATAACCAACACCGGCAAAGATGAAAAACGTGATTATGACAAAGAGAATGGTGTTACGTATGCTTTTGCTACGCATCAGGCCGCTGCGTACATCGCTCATGGCCCGGTTCGTCATCGAACGGGCTTCGGACTCAAGATTTGGTCTAAACATGAATGTGAATAGTTAGGGGTGATCGTACATCAAAAATAAGCGTCTTCCCCTACAAGTCAATTAGTTGTTAAAAATAAACTGAACTGTTATGCCTCCAGCAGCCCGTGTAGGAGATTGGCATACTTGCCCAATGGTAACGCCCGGTTTACCACCAGTACCGCACGTTGGTGGCCCGGTTTTACCACCCGGTGTACCAACTGTATGGATTGGCGGATTGCCTGCCGCTACAATGGGAAATATGTGCGTGTGCGTTGGCCCGCCCGACGTAATTGTAAGAGGCTCCATGGGTGTCTATATTGGCTATCGTCCAGCCGCTCGCATGGGTGATAACACAGCTCACGGAGGTATTATTACAGTAGGTTGTCCTACCGTAATGATTGGTGAGGTTGGCGCACCAAGTGGTTCCGCACTTGCTACGCCAGAAATGGTGATTACTGCTCAAGCGCGCGACATGACAGCAGCCTCTCCCGAAACAAGCCGTGTAAAATTAAACCCCGGTGTTATTGGAAGTATAGTGGCTCAAATACAGGCAGCCGTAGGGGCGGCACAATCGGGAAGCCCTTATATGGAAAAGTGTCCAAGTGGAAATCTAGTGGAGGGAGTAAAAAGAGCTATGGAAGCCGCAAAAGCCAACGAAGAAAAACCGCCAAGTGGAAATCTAGTGGAAGGAGTAAAAAGAGCTATAGAAGCCGCAAAAGCCAACGAAGAAAAACCACCAAGCGGAAGTCTGGTGGAAGGAGTAAAAAGAGCTATAGAAGCAGCAAAAGCCAACGAAGAGAAACCACCAAGCGGAAATCTAGTGGAAGGAGTAAAAAGAGCTATAGAAGCCGCAAAAGCCAACGAAGAAAAACGCCCATAAATTCTCAAATCCAACGCCATGTTTACTGTAAAACAAAATCAGTTAGAAGCTTTCCGAGTGCCCATGCGCGAATCGGAACGTAATAAGCTTATTGCTGATTTGGCGGCTGAAGATGGAAATCTATACGTATCGCCTGACAAAAAAACCATTGTTCAAACCGACGCCGATGGCAATAACACTACGTTAACGTACTCAAATGAAATACTACCCACAGCCATTACAAAACCTTCGGGAGTAAAGTATGGCATGGGCTACGATAAGGAAGGCAGGCTTTCTGAATGGGAATTTCCTACTGGAGAACAAATCCAGTTTAACTTCGACAATGGACAAATAAAAACGGTTTCGGTTTCACCCGAAAAATCATATCTATTTGATTATCAGAAAGGAATTCTCGTCGGTGTTATCTATCCTGGCAAGAAAACTCAACAGTTTTTTTATACAGAATCAGGGCATATTAGGGCTATTATTGACCGAACGGGGCAAGCCCTTGAGTTTATTCGAAAACCCGACGGACAACTAGAAGCGGTTAAGGACCCACTCAATCGCTCGGTACGGTTTGATTACGACGAAAATGGTTTATTAAGCCATCTGGTTTTCCCCGACCAAACTCACCAGTCTTATCTGTACGATGAAGATGAAGACATTCTCTTTGTACGACTTCGGGATGGGAAAAGCTTTAGTCAACGCTACGAAAATGAAACGATAAAGCAATTGTCCTGGAAAGATGGTCCCGTAATTGATTTTGAGTACGATACGCAGGGGCATCCTACACGTGTTCAATTGGAGGATACGCTTGTTACGTTCCAGTATGACGACCAAAATCGTTTATCAGCCGAAAGTGGACCATTTGGCACAGCTACACTACAGTATGATAGTGCTTCCCGACCAATCTTACTGACTCTGCCATCTGGCTTACTTGTTACGTATCAATATGACACAGATAGTCGGGTTACAGCTTTAACAATAGGCGACCAAACCACCCGATTTGTTTATACGGATGATTTGCTGGCTGAAATTCACTATGCAAATAACGTATCAGAATATCAGCAGCGAAACCATACAGAAGGACTACGTAGCGTTCGGGTACAGAATGCACATGGGCGGCTAATTTCTGAACAACAATATGCTTACGACAACTGGGCCCGACTCAGCTTATATCAGGACGTAGCAAGCCAGCAGAATTATCAACTGGTGTATGATGATGAGTCGAGGCTCACAGCCCTGATCGATACACAGACACGCCAGCCTAAAGAACGTTTTTCGTATGACGCCAAAGGGAATTTAAGCGTTTTTAATGGTTACCCACTCACAGTAGGGTACATGGACGAGATTCGTCAGATTGGCCGGGCCAATGTTCATTATGATGCACTCGGCAACGTTAGTCGGGTGAATAGCAGGAGAGGAAAACTTCATTTCACCTTTGCCCGAAACAGTACGTTAACCAACGTTGAGGTAGGGTCTGAAACGTGGCAGTACGTGTACGATGGCATTGGCCGACGAATTAGCAAAACAAACGGCACACAATGGTGGCGATTTAGTTGGGTCGGCTCCCAATTAGTAGGAGAAGAATATCTAATCCGCCCCGGCACATCGCCTACTCAACGCGAGTACATTTATCTGCTCGACAGCCAAGTACCCATAGCTTTCCGCGAAGGAGGGCAACTCTATTGGATGCAAGCCGATGTACGTGGAGCTATTACGCACATAGTTGGCCCACAAGGGCAACTGGTCTGGCACGGAAGCTATTCGGCTTTTGGGGAAATAACTATTCATACAGCACAAGTCAGACAACCCTGGCGATTGACGGGTATGTATGAGGACGATGAAACGGGCTTGTATTATAGCCCAGCCCGTTATTACTGCCCTTGGCTCACTACGTATATAAGCCTTGCCACAGCGTGGTATAATTCCGAAACGTATTACTACGCTTATGCCCGAAACGACCCTTATAATCGCATTGATCCATTCGGCACGGTTGCCCGGCTGATAAATCCCAAAGGTATTCAGTCGCTTATTAATTCAACCATTAATGGGCAACAGGCAAGCTCGCCAGAAGGTGATTGGTACTATCCGCTTGGCGCGATGATTCGCGGTACGTTATCGGCAGTTGGCTTAAGTATTCAATCTCTGTTAGAAGATTCAGACACATTGCCGGGCGATTCGTCAGGAAATAGAAGAAACGAAACTATTGATAGCTTTTTAGACGCTTTGGCAAACTAATGGTTATTCGTGATATTTCTGATGTTTCTAAGGAAACTCAAAAGAAAATTTTTCGTGAGATAAGGCGACAAGGTGATAAAATATGCATCCCTTGTGCGCTGGAAGCAGTTGGAATAGATATAAAAACGAATAGTGCATTAGTAAAAAGCTTAGTAAAGACCTTAAAATGGCGTCAAAAACCAAATAATACATATAAAAGAGAAAGTATATCCCCTGATGGTGAAAAAACAAATTATGTTTACAAAACTGACGACTATGGAAGAATTAAGTCTGTTGAAGGCCAGTTAATTCTTAATAAAGCAGCTCGTAATAAGCATCAGCAAAGAAATGTTGGTAAAGAAGATGGTCGTGTTGAGGAAGACGCGGGAGGTCATTTGATTGGATCACAGTTTGGTGGAGTAGGTACGAGTGAGAATTTAGTTGCAATGAATCATGCTCAAGTAAATGCATATCCGAGTGGTGACTTTGGAGCATTAGAAAAACGATGGGCTGACTCATTAAATGATGGAAATAAAGTACATGTCAAGATAGAACCCGTTTATTTACCAAATAATACAACAAGTCGACCCGACCGTTTTAAAATAACAGAAAGAATAACAACTCCAGATGGCTCTGTTAAAGAGAAAAAATACAAAATAAGTAACAAAGATGAATGAGTTAATCCAGAAGGTAGCTAGTTGTTTACTCAACGATATAGAGGACATAAGTTGGGATAAATTGTCCTATAAAGCTGTTTACGTAACAACGTTTTACACGGAAGAAGGACAATATTTCAAAAATGGGGTCGAAAAATCCTTTTCTATAACTGATGAAGATGATGGAGATCCTTCATCAGCTCCCATGACTTATGTAAAACAGCTCCGAGAAGCTATGTACCGTCAGAATCCAAATAAAGGAGCTTGGTACATGCTCATTTTGGAGATTAAGTCCGATGGAAAATTCAATATAGATTTTGACTATGATAATAAACCAGACTTCGGAATAGAAATAGAAGAAAAACGCTATTTCTGGGATTGGCAAAAATTCCCTAGAGATAAAGAATCTACTCCAACTTGGCTTCAGAAAATAATAAATAAATATCAAAGTTAACCCATATGCCTCACTACCAGATCCTTGATGCAGCCCGTATAGGCTTTAAAATGCAACAGGTGCAAGAACTTAATCTTGCATTCGATTCGCTGTATCGGGGTGATAGTCAGGAGCTTTTGGCGGGCATTGCACCCTATCTTTTTCAGTATGAAATAGGAAGTGAATTTGATATAGCCTTAAAAGAAAATTATGGAGATTCATGGGGTATTGGCATAATCAGCAACGTACCAATGGCTGCGTTGCATAAGCACTTTCGTAAATTTCTATTAGTAAAAGATGAAACCGGAAAGGAGCTTTATTTCCGGTTCTATGACCCGCGCGTGCTACGTGTTTTTCTACCCAGTTGTGACGCAATACAACTAATTGAATTCTTCGGACCTGTCCAGCAATTTATTGTTGAAGACCCGGAGCATCAGCGAATGCTACTTTTTGAGCAGAAAGACGGACGCTTGCTCACCGGAGTTCAGGAGTTCGTTCCGATTGAGACTTAGCGTAGCATTTAGTATTTTCAACTATCCTCCGCAAATCGATAAATCATACATAATAAACACACCTCAAACTATGGAATCTCCGTCACCACAATTTATTCGTGAGTTAATGGGTATCGGTATTCTCTCCTATCGAGAGCACCAGACACTCTGGCAAATTGCTAAACGCTGTGCCGCCACAACGGGCGTAACGGCTGCTACCCCAATGGCTATTCTAGGTACACAAATCGGTTCGGTTATTATACCTGGTGTTGGCTCTATTCCGGGAACGGTTGCTGGAGCACTGGCGGGTTTAGTCTCCGGAACAATATCATGTACGATGCTGAACGTAGCAGCGCAAAATGAATTAAAAAATACGCTGCAAAGTATTTAAGATTACTACGTAACAGGACCAACGTAACGGATTAGCTAATAAATTAGCCAGCCTGTTACGTTGGTCTTTATTTTATTTTTATACTATCCATCCTATGCCCGACGATTACTACTGCCTTCCGCTACGTCTCGACCTGCTTGTGCGCGGGTCTGACCTAAGCCAGCAGCCTTTGCTTGCCCGTGAAGTGACCTGCGATCTTCAGGAATCGATTCATAATCACGTTTATCTGATCATTACAACCAAATTTAAAGAAGCGAGGTTTGATCCGTTGTTTGGCTGCACGATTTGGGACGATGATTTTCAGATGGGCAACGATTCTGCCAACAACGGCTTCTGGACCGACCGGGTAAAAACCTCCGTGCGAGAAGCCGTCAGACGTTATGAAAAACGACTCGAACGTATCAATGTGGAAGTCGATTTAGACCGGGCAAGCGGTACCGATGCGCATAAGCGACTGTTAGTGGTTGTAACCGCCGAAATTCGAAAATCGAATCACCAGCCGTTTGAGTTCAGACACGAGTTAATGATTGCACCTTTTGTTAATAAACGGCCTTAATACGTATGGACCCACTTAATCCATCTGCTTTTTCACGCGAAGAAGTTCGGCGTCGGATGACGCAAACGGCAGCGGCTACCTGGCAAATGCGTGTTAAAGACGTCGAATCGGCCGATCCGCTGGTTGGTTATCTGATGGACGCCTGTGCGTATGAATTCGAGAATACGTCGAAAGCCATAGAAGCTACCCGCCAGCAAATTATTGACCGGCTGGCCAGCGTGATGTGCCCAGAGGTCATCGATTTGCCCCGTCCGGCTCACGCAATTTTTCATGGGCGTTCGGAAGACCCGCTACTCCACCTACCCCAAACAGCCCAATTTTTCTATCGCCATCCGGGTCAGACTATTGACGATAAGCTCGTTGACGTATTTTTCTCTCCTGTTATCAATACGCAGTTGGTCAACGGCGACATTCGTTATATGCTCTCTGAGCAAGGGCTCGTGCAGTTTCGCGGACGAGATCGCCTTACGTTAGAAAAACGCGCCCAAACAACTCAATACACCGATTATCAGTCAGTCTGGTTAGGTATCGATTTAGATAACCGTGTACCATCGCTGGCAAATCTGTCGGTTTACTTCGACTGGGAAAACGAACCCGAACGTGTTAAGGCAACGTATTACCGAAAGTTACATGACCCCGCACAGTCGCAGTGGTTTCTAAATGGTCAGCCTATACCATTCGTAGCTGGGTTGCGTCCTTTTAAGCCTACTGAACCTGATTATCCGGTCATTAATCAGAGATTGGCTGAGCAACTCGACGTATTGAATCAGTTAGAGGATGAAGTACTGGTGAACTACAGCCACCGATTCGTTACGTTCGGCGAAGTTCCCGATCGTGGTGAAATCGATTATAGTGCTCATTCGTATCCGGCAGCTTTCGACTTTCCTCAACAGTGGCAGCAAAAGTATTTTCAGGAAAAACTGGTCTGGCTTGAGCTTCGTTTGGGCCGCGATTTTCCACCGGCAGCATTAGGGCGAATGGAAATTCGGCTAAACTGCTTCCCGATTATGAATCGCCACCTTAACGAAACGATTCAGCGACTTCAACAATCACTAAACGTATATCCATTACTGTCGGCCGAAGAGTTTTTGTTTATTCGTCGGGTATACGATGCCGAAACCAACGATCTTTTCCGTTCGTCACCGCTACGTAATGCTGAAGAATTGGCCGAAAATACGTTTATGTGGCGACCTCACGGAGTAGGGCGTTTTGATAGCCGTAATGCGCGCGAAATTCTCCTCTACGTTCAGCAGATGCTTCTGGAAGAAAGTCGGGCTTTCTCGGCTTTAGGGTCTGGCCTGTTTGCGCAAACGATTGAGAACCTGAACAAAAACGTAAATGAACTGGATCATCGGCTACAAAACAATCAGCAACAGGGATTTAAAGTAGGGCACCCTTATATTTTTGTGCGCCCCCGCCGACAGGATACTAATATTCATGTCGAATTCTGGAGCACGAACGGAAAGCAGGGCAACAACATCATTGCGGGTACAAGGCTGGCCGTTTATGACAAACGTTTTTTCATGCGCGATGAGAAAGACGAACTCTTTCTGGTAACCACTACAGCGGGTGGACGTGATAAGCCCAGCATTCTGGATAAAGAGCAACAGCTTCGGCAGGCATTGCTCACCCGCCAGCGATTAGTAACGCTGGAAGACATCAGAGCCGAATGTAAAGCGTATTTCTTTGGGCGGCTGGGCGAAATTCCGGTCGACGTAACGGTTGAAAAGAATTTTGCCGAAGGGCTTATTGAAGGGGCAGGTTACGTCCGATGCCTCGATGTGATTATCAGTCCGTTATCACGAACAACCCTCAGTACAGCGGAGTGGGATGCCGAATGCGAACGTTGTCGGCAACATCTGGCGAACCGCTCGGCCATGAATTTACCTTATCGGGTTCGTGTAAATCCGCAACTCATATGACGCTCAAAGAATATGAAAGCGAAATAGATGGCCTGACTAAACAGGTCGACGTTCGGTTAGAAGTCATTCTGGCAGAGTTATATAGTAGTGGCCTTGACCCTCGGCATGACGTATTGATTCATCCGGCCAGTCTGTTTTCCCGTTCTTACCGACGTGATGTTGGACAGGTAAAAATTGGCCCACCCGATTGCCTTGAAAAATCAAATGACGAGGAAATTGAACCCAAAAACATTACGTTACGTCCCGACGATGAACGTGATTTTCTAAATATTGAAGTACACCGCGATGGCCTATATGATTACCTGCCCGAAGGTCTTTTTCACCAGCCTACTACGTTAGGCCGCGACCAGCAGGAAGTTTTTGCCGATTTCGACGAGCAAGCCCGGCGGGTTCGGGCGGCCCGCCGTTTTTTTCAGCCAATTGAGCAGGAATTCTACCTACAGCGTTTGCTGATGGAGCTGGAATCCAGAAAATACCAGCTAACTGAAGATAATTTACGTCGATATGGTGGTGGCGAAATTTTGCGTGAATTCTGGGCCATTCCCGACGATTTACTCGATGTAAGGCAGCTCGTCAATTTACTTCATATGCTCCCTATAGCTCACCTTATCACCAACGATAGTGAGCTGGTCATTAGCAGTTTGGAATTAATTCTGGGCGTACCGATAGAAATGCGCACCTTACCCCCGCTTACGTTCGAGATTACACTTGCCGATGGTGACAAACCTGCTCCAAATGAATTGAGTCGGGCCGAATTAGGCAATTTTTCGCTGGGCGGTGTTTATCAGGACACGATGCCTGCCATTGAATTACGAATTGGGCCGTTAACTTCCGAACAACTTACCGATTTTCTGGCCGGAGGGCGTAGCCGAAAAATTCTGGACTTACTAACAGGCTATTTTTTACCGACAGAATCAGACATAATTGAATATTTAATTGCTACCGATGATAATCAATTTTTGGTCTTATCAGATGATCAGCCAACGAGCGTATTAGGCTGGGCTTCTTACATTTAACATCTTTGATTCTCAATGTCCCATTTTTCAACGATAAATAGGTTTGTAAAAACTACCGCTTACGAAACTTGCAAGATTCCTCAGTTAAGTCTTTCTGTAATTTACGTACTTGCACTACGTAACTGTATCATTAATTACTAATTATCCACCCATTTCATTCGCTTTTTACACTCGTTAGTGGAGTGGGGGGACTCTATGAGCTATGTTCATTCGAACTTTACTATTCCTCTCGCTTTTCCTCTCTATTATCATCTCTGTACAAGCTCAAGTAGATCTAGAAAAGGCCGCTCAAGTTGTGGCGAATCACCTTGGTCCGGTTAAGACCGGAAAGGGGCAGTATACTCAGCAACTTGCCGCTTCAAAAATGCCTTATCGGATGACTTTTACCGTGACCTATGCCGATGAAAAAGGCAAAGCTCACGATGAAATTTATCACCTCAACGTAGCAGATTTAGAGGCTGCTTCAATTACATCAAAGCCTGTTAGAGATGTTATAACTATAACGATAGGCACAAGATTGAGTCGTAATTTCATACGCTTCACTGAAAATGGGCAGCCGGGTAATTTTACGAATAAACTGATTTTGTATGCCGAAAATCCCGGCGAAGCAAAGGAGTTAATCGAAGGCATACGTCAGTTAGCAGCCGCTGGCAAAAATTACCAGCCAACTAAATTACCTGAAGATTATAAGGGACTTATTCAATTCATAAAAGGTAATATAGGCAGCGAAACAATAGGCAATACAGGGTTTGAACAATCATTGGAAATTAATGAGCAGAATCCGTTATTAATTACTTTCAACCAGAATAAAGAAGGTAATAGTGATGATAAGTTTATCGTTAATACGGCTGATCTAAACGTAAATGATCTTCGTTTAGAAGCATCGGGTAAGTATCTTCAACTGACAGTAGTAACCCGTAATCGAGATAGGCTAGTCCGTTATCTGCGAACAGGCAAACCGGCAGACCTGGTAACTGGTTTTGACATTATCAGTACAGACCCCGATCGGCTTCGGTCTATTGAAGCCGCGTTTCGAAAGCTCATCCCTCTGGCGGTAAAACAATTGGAGACTCAACGTCCGGCCATGCAAACAATGGCAGAGATTCAAAAAGTTGTAACTGCCGGAGTTCGTTCTACAATTGAAGCTCGCGACAACTCGAACCAACGTATTGAATTTAATTGTGAATGTGTTCTCTCTCAATCCTGGGCAAACAGAAGCTCACAAACTGAAGATGTGTATCGGTTTAGCTTAGACGATCTGGCTGAGCATCAATCAAAACTATCAACCTTAAACGGCCTGCACATTTTATCACTAAGCACGGGAAGTAGAAGCTTGATCAAGGTCACTAAAAATCAAGTACCTCAGAGTTACGTATCAAATGTCAATATTTACGCGTACGATCTGGAAACAATTCGTTTTTTACCCCAGGCTTTTTCTAAAGCAATTCAATTGTGCCGGCAAGCGCGAAAAAATCCAATGCCCGTAAATTCGACAATAGCTACGTTATCCTGGCTATCGAATCAGATGCCCTCTTTGCAACAAGGTAATTCTGAGATAAAAACAACGCTTGAACCTGTCGAATCCAATAATGCATGCCTGTTACGATTCTCCGAAAAAACATCAGGCCGAAAAACATCAGAAACACAGTACGAAATTCCATTAAAGGCACTAAACGTAGGCGGGGTAGAGACGAGTGTCAACGGTTCTAGCGTATTCGTTATTATGTATACGACCGGTAGACAACGAATGATAAAAATGGTAAGAGATGGGAAACCGGGCGACTATACAAACAACATACGAATTCAATTTGATGATGTTGAAAAGGCGCGTTACGTAGCAGACGGCTTTCGGCATTTAATTCGGCACTGCACGAATTGATCTATGAACAAAAACGGGCTGGTTGATGAAACTAGCCCGTTTTACTGTAATCGGCTTATCTGCCGATCAATTTCCTGAATTTTATCGGAAGCCAGTTGCTGGATCGTGTAACTATTTCGGGCACTTTGCGAAATTTGCTGGAAGTTTAGCCGGGCGGCTGTGTATAACTGTCTGCGTTTCGAATTGTCGTTATACGCTTCCAGAATATCGGCCTGCGACTTTTTACAATTGGCGTCACTTATTTTCAGCATCCATTTCAGATTTTCAACTTCGGGATTTGGTTGCTGGCCACCACCACCACCTCCTCCTGCTGCCTGCTGCTTCGCCTGAGCCATCACCGTATTTAGCGTATTTATGTTATTCTGCAGGCCCTGTGCCTGCATTTTAAGCTGCGCATTTTCGCCCTGAAGCTGTTTCACGTAAGCACTCTGGTTTGTTGAACCGAGTACTTCTTTGCGTTTCTGAAGATAATTGCTACGTTCTGTAGTCATCTGAATCAGGTAATTACAGGCATTTTTGCGAATTCGATCGCGAGCACCTGTATACCCTTTCTTATTCATGAAGTCATTGATTTTCCGGCGAAAGTCGGTGTTACGTTGCTCAGCCTTCGCGATCCAGCTATTTTTTTGCTCAAACGAATCGGTTTCCTGAGGCATACTTGAATTTTCTTTTTCGGTTTCCAGCACGTACTGCTGAAGGGCATCCATATCTTTTGCCAATGCTTCCTGCTCAACAACCGCTTTCTGGCCTCCCCCCTTCGACGATCGTTTGGTGCCCATCCAATAAGCCAGAAACAGAGGCAACGCCAGTACTATAACATAAACGGCAATAAAATTGAATAACGAGGTGTTACGTTCGGATTTGTTTAACGGTTCCATGGTATGGTAAATGAATTGGTAAAGATTGTATAGTGAATAGTTTTTGAGATTATCGTCCTGTCATACGGGGGCGGTAGCCTCCTCCAACCGGCACATCCAACGGATTGGTTGGCATATCTTTCTTGTCGGTAACCACCGAGTCGTAGCGGATGTGTTTTTCCTGCGGTTGCTGCCCAATGTATTCCAATTGGGATAGCTGACGGAAAATTTTATAAATATCTTCCCAACAGGCAGTAATTACATCTAGATAAGGGCTAATGTCGGTATGGTCGTATGAAAAATTAATAACCTGCTCAATATCACGCGCCATTAACTGATCGGACGTAATACCCGTCCAATCCTGAAAATATTTCAGGGTTATGTCCCGCCCCATGCGCACGCTTCCGCTAAGTGCCGGATCATTGAGGCAATTAAGGGCCGTTTTGAATCGTCTGGTCGCCAACGTAATAGCCTGTAACCAGTGAATAGGCGGTTGTTCAAGCCCCGTAAAGCGGTATAGATTTAGTGAATCGTCAAGCCCAGCCGCCAGTTGTTCAGCCAAATCCCGAATCAGTTCTGCCAAGGGCCCTGCTTTTCTGGCCTGTTCAGTACCTCTTTTTTCGCAGACCTTATTCACGACTAAAAACGCATCGCGTTGTACCTCTGCTAGTAATTTATACGTATTATCGGCCCAGTTTCGCAGAGCAGAATGGCTGGTTATGGCTGCGCAAGCCGGAATATAATTATCATCATTCACCAATATTCCATACTTACAGATCAACTGGCCCACAATCAGGTGAAACGACTCAAACTGTTCCGATTTATAGTTCGATCTAGGGTCCATGTGCGCGTTGTACTGATGCCGGGGTACAATGCTGAATCGATACGTCGGTATAGTATAAGGCGGACGCGGAGGTAGTTCGTTAGCAGATGGCATACCATGCGCCTTACGCGCAAAAAGATCGACCGACAGAACAACCAGAAAATGAAGTTCGTCGGCCATCGGTATGTTGTATTTTGTCAGAATATCCTGCAAGCTGGTTGCCAGCTCAACCTGACTATTGACCAATTCTATGCGACAACCAGCGCCGGTAACTGCCCGACAATTAGTGAGTTGAAGCCGCACATTCTGGCTTTGATCGATAATAACCTGAAGATTAAAATCTGGCTGCTCGGAAGGTAATAAACCGTAATTATATGTTGTTAGCCCTGACGCCATGCTATCGCGCAGGTGGTCGCTAACGAAATGTTCGAAATCCGTAAAATGCTTGCGGGAGATTTTCATCCCATCAACCCAGTTTACGGGATAATATTCGAGTTTAGGTAACATGATTTATCGAATTAGCGTGGAGTAGCTCGTAGACGAGTGATATTCTGCGAAAAACGTAATTTTTTCAACACCCATTGCTATACAAAGCTATAAATTTTTATGGTTACCAATTCGATAGCTCATTCAACAGACCGTAACCATTTTTCGCGTCTCCAAGCCATAATATACCGTTCACGAAAAAGACATGGCCAAACGAAGAGTATAGGTACTCTTCGAAAATTATTCAACTACATCGTTTTACTTTTTTGCAAAAAAAACGCATTTTGCATAGCCCTTAGTAAATCAGAATAAGAGCGTATCTGTCTGATTGAGCGAATGTTCCATCCATACCGAAATGAGTGATAATCTAACTTTTACTATTGGTCGTTCAGCAGACAATCACCTGATTGTTGACCAACCGGGAGTTAGTCGACAGCATGCCCGTGTTACGTTTATTACTGACAGCGAGGTGATGCTGGAAGACATTAAATCGACCAACGGCACATTTGTAGATGGTCGACGGATTTCTCGTACTATTATAAACCCACAAAGCCGGATCATTTTTGGTCATAGTGAACCTATTGACCCGCAACAGATATTCAATCTTAAGTATAGTGCCTTGGCTGTTCCTGTCGGCACTCGGCGCGCTGGCAACCAGCCGCCACCCCGTCATTCCGCTACACCACCAGTTATGGAGCAGTCGGTGGCCCCATTATCTCCTCCAGCCGACCCACTTGATTGCCGGGAAAAGTTCAAACGATTAGCCAATCTTCACGAAACGTACACCGAAACCCGCGAAAATATTCAAATCAACGGACCTAAACGCCAGGGTTGGGTACGGGCCGTTTTAGCGTTAGTTCCTCTTTCGGGTTTCTTCTTCGGTAAAGAAGGAATCATTTTTGGGGTAATTGGTGGAGTCGTCGGCCAAATTGTGGCAGTTGAGCTGTTTAATCCAACGAAAAAGCTGTTGCAACTCGACAAAGAGTTTAAACGGGACTACGTATGCCCATCGTGCGGTACGTTTCTAGGCAATATTCCTTATTCCGATTTAGTACGTCGTCGGCAATGCCGGGAGTGCAAAGCTAAATGGGCCGATTAGTATAATCCTATTCGTTTATAAATCAGTCTTCTCTCCTTAAACCATTTTATCAATTATGGCAACTTATGACGCTTATGACCCCTACGATGGGGCTACACAGTATCAATCCAATCAACAGCAAAATCAACCCCAACAGCCTTCTCAACAGGCCGAAGAATCAGACGATACGTCGGGAAAATCGTTGAATAGTGATCAGAAAAAAGCCATTGTAGCCGCTGGCGTTGGTACTGCAGCTTTGGGTGCTGCGGCTTATGGGCTCAGTATGCTTGAAGATAGCGAGAATAGCGAACTGGCTGATGGCGAAGGTGACGGCAGCGATGATAATGATAATAATCTAAAAAGTAGTCTGGCCAATCAGAATACCATTCCGGCTCCTACACCAACTCCTGCCACTCCCCCTGCACTTCCGGTTGATCCAACGGCAGGTTTGACGGGCTTCGATAAGGCATTTGCCGAAGCCCGAGCAGCTTTCGGAGCAGGACATACATTCCAATATGAAGGACAGACCTATAACACGTTTACCAAAGAGGAAGAGTTAAGTCTGACTCCAGAACAACGTAACGAGTTTCTGGCCTCTAACAATCTCGGGGGGTCGGGCAGTCATGGACACCATGAGTCAGGTACGGCATTAGCATCTAATGATGCAAGCGTATCAATCGATGGCGATCCACACGTGCGGCTTGCCAGCCATGATGCATCGGTATCGGTTATGCACGACGACGCAGGAAGCGTTTCGCTCGACAATGACTTGCATCACGATCATAACGTAGCATCGCTCGACGATCATGCGCATGATCATAACGACAACACACACGATCTTCATGACCCAGGGCACGATTTCGATAATCATGCCGATGTGAGTGATTTCACGTAGTAGTCAACGAGCAGACCCTGATGCAATATGGGTCTGCTCATTTTTTGTCTGCTTATTTTCTGATTACGTACCACCGAGCCTATGAATCCTCCATCGTTGCGGATCGTTTGCGGCAATCCTAAATGCCGTGCTCCGCTTCTGATACAAAACCCACAAAAACTAAGAGAAGCCAAATGTCCGGCCTGTGGCTATCTGAATCCGATACCAGAAGAAGAAGCTCCTACGCAGGTACAGACCCGAATGCCTACCGAAATGGGTTGGCTCATTGTGAAAGATGAACAAACAGAAACTCAAACGTTCGTCTTGCAAATGGGTACTAATACAATTGGCCGGCAGTCGAACCTGTCGCCGTCAACACACATGATTGTCACCAACGACGAATTCATGAGTCGGCCACATTGCACTATCACGGTAAAAATCGGTCCTGATGGCAATGTAGCGTATTTGCTGCAGGATGGAGCCACCCGGCAGGATGGAAGCTGGAAGTATAGTACAAATGGCACGTATTTGAATGGCGAAGAGCCACGACTCTCAGAATTCGACAGCCTCTATCTGAACGATGGCGACGTTATTCAGATTGGCATTACAAAGCTGGTTTTAAAAACAATTCAACTTTCTCAATCGCTTCAGCGGGCGCATCGGCAGGTTGAAGATATGGATTACGGACGAACTGTTATTGGCTTTAAAAGGCCATAAAATAAGGCGCTACCCAACTTATTTGCTCATTAGCTATCTGCACTACCCGAATGGAAGTAACCATCAACCAACCCTTAGGCTTTTCGGAACTCGGAAGCCGCTCCAATAACGAAGACACCTTATTTCCTGACCCGACCGTAGCCACTACCCAACAGCGGTGGTTTATGGTTTGTGACGGTGTGGGCGGTTCTGAACGTGGTGAAGTGGCTAGTAATCTGGCGGCAACGGAGTTCGACCATTTTTTTCGGCAGAATCCGGCTGTTACCATTACCGAAGCTTATATTCAGAAGGCGCTCCATTACGTTCAGGATCGGTTCGATGACTACGTAGCGGCTAATCCACAGGCCGAAAGCATGGGCACTACGTTGACCCTGGTTTATGTGCATGATAACGGAATTACGGTAGCCCACCTCGGCGATAGTCGCGTATACCTGATACGTAACGGCGAAATCATCTGGCGTACCGACGACCACTCGTATGTAAACGAACTGGTAAAAGCAGGTGTCTTAAGCTCCGAAGAAGCTCGTAAGCATCCGCAACGTAACGTCATTACCAGAGCCATTCAAAGTAGCGACAAACGGGCACAGGCCGATGTTCAATTACTCAATGACTTAAGGCCGGGCGATTATCTTTTCATGTGTACGGATGGGGTGCTGGAACGTATCAGCGATGAGTTATTGGAAAAAACGCTCGGCAGCGATGACAGCAACAGTGAGAAAATGAGCACTTTACACGTCTGTAGCTATGGTCAGACCCGCGATAATTTCACGGCGTATCTGATTCAGGTTGCTACCGTTACGGGTAAAGTAGCTTCATCGGCCAAGGTTGCCCTACCCGTTTACGAACGCCCGGAATCCGATGACGAAGACGATGCCGTAACGTTGATTGGGGTACCCCGACCCGAATCGGTTCCCAGCTACGTTACAACGAATCAATCCAATGAAATACCTCCTCGTCGGGAGCCAACTCCACAGGTTGTCGAAAATCGCCCGGTTGTTGAGCCAAAACCAGCTTACACTCCCCAACCCGTTGCGAAATCAACGTCACCAACTCGCTGGCTTCCCTGGGTGCTGGTGACATTATTACTCGGAGCAGGTAGTCTTGTGCTTTGGTATCGTTATCGGGATGTGCTGGAGAAACCCGCTGATAAGCCAGTAGCCGTACAAGCTCCTGCTAAAACAGTTGAAAGCAGCCAGCCCGCTGCTACGTCGCCCATCGCCGAAACAGAAAGTCAGGCAAGTGAAACAAGTACGTCCGATGCGAATACATCTCCCTCAGAAACGTCTTCAGATAATAAGTCTGACGAAAGCAAAAAGGAGCCTGATAACAAGAAAAACAAACCGACTAAGGGAGAATTAAAGGTGATTCTAAAAAAAGAAAACCTCAAACTGGAAGTTACCAGCGATGAAGAAGGACAGCGTGGGCTTCGCTGGATAGGTGGCAAAGAAATTTTTGAACCTCAGTTTCAGAAAATATATATCAACGACTTTAAATGGGGCCTAATTCCCGTCGATAGCAAGGGCAATAAGAAGTACATCAGCCAGCAGGGTCGTATTTATGATAAGATAGGAAGCCCCAGCCAGAAATGTGGCCGTATTTCTGCACGTCGAGACAACACGTGGGCCTATCTGAACCTGAATGGGAATGAAATTGTAAAGGCCGGTCAGTATACAGAAGCCAAGGCATTCGACGAAAAAACCTGTACGGCCGAAGTAAAAGATCAGAACGGAAAACCGTTCAGAATCGATATTCGTGGGCAGCGTCAAAATGAAACGGCTCCTGCTCAGGCAGATAAACCCACTCAATCCACTCAATGATTTTTTCTTTACTTCTGCTTGCCTACTGGTTACTACCAAATTTTACTCAGAACGCCGAACCCCAGCAAACGTTTGCCGTTATCATCGGTATTTCCGATTACAAATTAGGGGAGCCCGGAAAAGGAGATTTAACTTACTCAGGCAACGATGCCGAAGGTATTTGCGAACTATTGGAGAGCTCGATATGCGGAAGCGTACCGGCCGAAAACATTCGATTTCTTAACGACCGAAATGCCTCTCTTGCCAACATCAGACAGGCACTAACTATTTTCAAGCGAGCTACCCCCAACGATCGGATTATTTTCTTTTTCTCAGGTCATGGCGATAAAGGCAAATTTTTACCATACGATGCCTATACAACAGGGCCGGGGTTTGTTTTGCAGCATAAAGAGATAAAAGATGCCTTTCGGAATTCGGTGGCTGGTACTAAAATATTGCTGGCCGATGCCTGTATGTCGGGTAGCATTACGGATCAACGTGTATATACTCATTCATTGCACGACAACGAATCGGCTGTCATAGCACTGGACACGACAACGCTCCAGCATCATGAACAAAATAACACCAACGTAGTGATTCTAATGTCCTCCTATTCAGACGCAAAATCACAGGAAATAAGTAAGCTTCGACAAAGCGCGTTTACGTATTTCTTAATCAGAGGTGCTCAGGGATCTGCCGACAAAAATCGGGATGGAATTGTAACTATAAAAGAACTTCATTACTACGTATCATTGAACGTACAACGCATTACAAGACAACCTGACGGAAGAATCGACCAAATTCCGAAGGTGACTGGCCGATTCGATGAAAATCTGGCATTTACCCGCCTGAATCCATAAACAACATTATCCACCAGACATATAACCTTCTATGATTGGCAACAAACTTTTCGACTACGAAATCACTCGCAAGGTAAAAGCGGGCGGCATGGGTGTGGTCTACGAAGCACGACGCGTTTGGGGCAAACGTGAACGGGTGGCCGTCAAATTCCTCCTCGAACAACTCCGCGATGACGAAAACATTCGCCGGCGATTTATCCGCGAAGCCGAAATTCTGGAGATGCTCAATCACCCACGTATCGTCCGAATATTAGGGCTTGATCCTGAGCGTGATGCGTTTGTGATGGAGTTTATTGAAGGTAAGACTTTATCTGAGCACATACGAGTCAAATCAGAACTATACCAGCAACCACAGCTCGCCGTCGAGATGTTCGCCAAACTGCTCGACGCCTTCGATTATGCACACCATGTAGTGATTGAAATTGGCTCTCGACGCGAACAGGGTGTGGTTCATCGGGATATTAAGCCCAGCAATATTATTATTGAGCCCGATGGAAGCCCGAAAATTCTTGATTTTGGCATCTCCCGAATATCAACCTTCGAGAGTACGCTGACCGACCCCAAATTGCAGATGGGTTCAGTGGCCTACATGAGCCCCGAGCAAATTGTGAATCCGGCAGGTGTTGACTGGCGTAGTGATATTTATGCGCTGGGTGTAACGCTTTGGGAATTGTTTTCGGGCCGGAACCCATACCCACACGTAACGAATTTCGACGTAGTGATTCAGGTGCAAAATAGCATACGTAACGAGCCATTACCTTCATTAGCGAATTTGCTTACCGATGTAGAGCCTGAGAAAAAAGCATTTCTGGAGCGAATTGACCTAGTAATTGCCAAAGCCACCCGAAAAGATCCATCGGAACGGTATGAGCGTTGTAACGATATGCGTGCCGATCTGCTTACTACGCTTAACCCAGCGCAAAGACCCGCTACAGGTGCTCCGGCAGAGCCAGTTTCCAAGCCAGCAGAACCGAGTCATTTTTCTCCGTTACAGGCAGAAGCCGCCGAAACATTTAACCCAGAACCAGCCAGTTCAGACCTGCAAAATGAATCGGCCACACGTGTGCAGTCGTTCGATCCAATCTGGGAACAGCCGGCAGCCCAAATTCCAGTTGTCGACGGTAAGGTTCCGTTAACTCCCGATGGCTCACTACGTCCGGTAACTGATCCGGCAACTCCTGACGACGAAACTAAACGCCCATCAAAAGTTAAGAATCTGATTGCCTACGTAGCAATTGGTGTGGCTATTATATTAGGTGCTTTTTTATGGTGGTCGCAACGCGATTCGGGCAAAACCACAGCAGGTGCTTCCTCTACAACCGGAGAAGCTATCACAGATTCCAGTGCTGCAACATCAACCGCCGATTCCTGTAACGAGGTTGGTCGTCAGTATTTTGTTGGCGACAATGGCAAGGCTAAAGACTTCACACAAGCACTTTACTGGTATAAGAAATCGGCAGATTTGGGCAATGCTGCCGGGCAAAGTGCTTTAGGATCTATGTATCAGAATGGTCTGGGGGTCGATCAGGATTACAAAGCAGCAATGAACTGGTTTACCAAATCCGCTGATCAGGGAAACCCACAAGGCCAGAACAACTTGGGAGTTATGTATTACAATGGCTGGGGTGTTTCTAAAGATTTGGCACAGGCGTTACGTTGGTTTAAGGCCTCTGCCGATCAGGGCAACGCCGATGCGCAGGTTAATCTGGGAGTTATGTATGAACAAGGGGAGGGTGTGGCTCAGAACAGTGCCGAAGCACTCAAATTATATATTATGGCCGCCAATCAGGGATTAGCACTCGGTCAATATTATACAGGTGTAACCTATCAATATGGTGCTTCGGGAATTAAACAGAATACTGCCAAAGCCATTCAATGGTATAAGCTGGCCGCCCGGCAAGGAAACCAAAATGCGCAGAATGAATTAAAGCAACTGGGGCAATCTTGGTAAAACAATTTTTACAACCAATAATCAATATTCATATACTTTTTATTAACAAATTAAGTGTACCACAAATCAAGACGGCTCTCAACATAAGCGTTGAGAGCCGTTAACGTAAACAGGGGTGCCAAAGTTTGAAAAAATGGCAGGACTCCATTATTAATTATTTACTATTCAGTATCTTGCATAAATATTCGTTTCCAGGCTTGGCAGCTACTTAGTTTTGCCGATAACTAAAAATGAATGTTTTCTGGATAAATAGCTTATAGAAGTTGTTGGCTATTTTACCGAAATTACATCCACACTTTTGTTTACAACTATGAAATTGTCAATACACACTGTATTGCTATTGGGTGGGTTGTTTCTTGTTAGCCCACTTGTACTGGCACAGGATGACCGGACATTTCAGGCATATACCAAGCAGGCAAAACGCTACGAAAGCCAGAAAGATTACAAGCAGGCCATAGCAGCTTATCGGAAAGCAAAGCCTTACGCAACTCCCGACGCCAGCAAATCAATCGACCAATCAATTGACTATTTAAACGAGCTTATTCAGCAGGAACAATTGGTTCTTGAAGGATTATCGAATCAGGTCGAGCGAAAAATTGCAAAACTGAACGGCCCCTCTAATCGGCGACGTTTTAAGGATGATTTAGAAAAGCTCCAACAACAGGAAGATGCCACGAAAGCCGATTACCAGCAATTGCTAAATCGGATTGACGCTACCCGACAAGTAGAGATTGTTGTAGAAAATCGCCCGCCTGTTACACCAACCGTAGTTAAGCCAACAGCCACAGCCCGCACTACGCCCAAGCCTAATCGCCCACCACCCAAAACAGTTACCAGTAGCTTACCCGGTAGCACGCACAAGGGAAGTCAGGATCTAAAAACGGCTAAATCGGCCGATGCCTTACGCCCTAAGCAATAGAATTATACGTAGTGCTCTGCTCTCAAATACACTAGACCATCGTTTAACCTTACCACCGTATGCGCCCATTTCTCTACCTATTCCTGTTGCTAACGCTAACCAATTGCAGCAAACGAGTACTGGTCCGATTTAAGCAACCAGATGCTGAGATTAAATCATCGGAATCACTAGCCCAAGTTATGCTGGTGAACAAAGCACCTAAAATTGTGCTTCGGGTTCCGGAAACGCACAAAGGTATTACCACCGATCAGGCTGCCGACAAAAAGCGAGCCCGTGATCCTCGCAAGTCTACTACTCAAAAGCAGGAGAGCTTCTACGATAACAACCTACTTTATAATGCCATCGAGAAAGAGCTTTTCAACCAGAATTTCAGCGTACGAGATCGGGCATTATTCAATGAAGTGATCGATAAAGCGAGTAGTGTCGATTATTCAAAGTTAAATGGCCTGACGAATACAGATCTGATTCTGGAATTAATAAATATGAATCACGAAGTTGTCTACAGAACCAACCAGTGTTTTCAGGTAGGGAAAAATGGAAAAGAAAAGCTTATTCTTCTGCCCAACGAATTTTCCCGGTTAGGTGCGTCAGTCGAATACCGACTGGTTTATGTTAAAACCAACGAGGTAGTAGGCAGCTACAAATTTCAATACACCCCTTGTGTATCTGGCTGCGAATATGAGTATAAAGGCGGGCGTCTCTACCCAATTGTGAAACGCACTAAAATTGGCCCTTACGAAGCCGTTGAACCCGATGTGCTTGAGCAATTTATAACTCATGCAACCAAACAGCTAGTTGATGCCATGCGTTAACCTACACGAACCAATGAAAAAACTTTCTCTGATCTTTACTATCCATATCATTGCCTGTTTGCTGGCAATCAGCCCATTGTTTGGGCAGGATAATCCCAATGTAATCTATTTTTCTGAAGGTGATCCGGCAGTTGATACACGTATCGTTGACCTCACGTCCGATAAAGTCGTTGTGAGGGCCGATGGCGGTAGAGATAAACCCTTTAGCCGGTCTCGAGTTGTGCTGGCTTTTAATCAGAAAGGCAACTTTCTGGTAATTGCCGAGCTTTCGCCCGATCTGACACAGGCCAAACAACAGCTACAGACTTTTCTAGATGCACCTGCCCGTAAAGATGGAAACGACTACCTGATTAAAGCGTCGCCGTTATCGGTCGTGCTGGGAAAGATTTCGTATGATGGCGACGTCATCAATTATAAAACTCCCCAAGGCAATTCGGCAACGATTAATAAGAACGAACTGATTGCTGTATTGTACCGAGACGGCCGACATGTACTGCTCAAACCAGTCAATGAAGCCGCTCCGTTACTGGCCGAACTCCGCCCTGATATTGAAAACGGTGGCAAACCGGTTACTGCATCAAAACCTGTAGCTGCCGACACCACCGCAACTTCTCCAGCTCCGGCAACCCTAACCGAATCTGACAAAAACAACTCGGGGAGTGGCAATAAAATGACGCTGACCGAGGAAGAAAAGGAAACGTATCGTCAGAAATCGCTGGCTCGTGTCGATGAGTTCGTTAACTACATCAATGTCATTACCGACAAAAACAGCAGTAACGACGAAAAAGATCGCGCTATTGAACAGGCGCTACGTCTGTTTATCAAAGGCTCGACAATTGAAGTTACGTCGTCGGCACGGACAGGTTCACGTACGTACCGTGTCGATGAATATTTAAATCGCCTGAAACGCCTTCCTTATCTGTATACCAAGGTAGAATGGGCTGATACTCAATTTGTGCAGGATTTAACCCAAATGCCTGATGGTACGTATGAGGGCACAATCAGCGGGCAGCAGCGTTTTACGGGCTATAACGCCAACGGTCAAACGAAGTATAGCGACGTAACACAGAAAGACGTTCGGGTAAAGCTCGACTCTTATCAGAAAATTATCGACGGCACATCTAATCTCAGATGGCAAACCATGTTAGGCAATGTTAGTGTAAGTTCTCAACGATAGAGCTTTATGAGCACGCGCGTCACAATGTTCTTCTGGCTGGCAATTGGTCTAATCTGTAGTCTGAACCAGACTCGAGCAGCGGCACCTTGCATTCGCCTGATGGGTATTGTACACGATTATGTTAGCCATCGTCCGCTGAAAGCTCAGCTTTTTGTCGAAACACAGCGAGGTCGTTTTAATCTGGGAATGAGTGCCGACGAAACTGGGCGTTTTAGCATTGAGATAACCTGCCCTGTAAAAGCCATTATTGTTGAGAAAGATGGGTATCGCTCTCAAAAGCTCCTGCTAAACGTAGGATCAACGTCGACGGATAAACCGATTGGTGTCGTCATTCCACTGGTAGCCAACGACCAGCCGGGTTTCAACAAACCGTATTCCCAGACCGAACAGACACATTTTGTTCAGAAAAATAATAATGAAGCCAGCATCCGGCCTCAACACAATACGTTCACGATTCGGGATGCGCTAACCAACCAGTTTCTGGAGGCCAAAATATGCCTTTTCTATACTAAGACCGACGCCAAAAACTGTTTCGATACCAATAAAGCAGGCCAGTTCAAGATCGACTTTACCGAAAAAGACATTGTTGCTATTGAGATTGATGCGCCCGGCTATGCTACGTATAAGGGAATACAGGTTGTCGAACAGGGCGATAGTCGTCAGTTTAAGCATGACGTTCGGCTTACCCGTGCATTAACGTTATTTTCTCTACAAATCGACGCAACAACTGGCTCCTGTGAGTTACGTCCTGAAGACCCCAAAAGTAAACCCATCAATTTACGGCCTATTCCGGGCTTGTCGAGAACATTGGTAGCGTATGATTTATTACCGCAAGCCTATACACTAGTAATCACAGATCAGCAGAATGCTTTACGGGAACAACGTAGCATTCAGATTCAACCAGGGCTCAATTTTGCCTCATCTTCTGCAACAGTCAATGCCTCAGCAACGCCATCCGATACGCCCATGAGCCGCCCCGATTCAGCTCTTCGGTTCACACAGGGTAGCTATGATTTACTCCCCGACTCACAAACGCTATTGAGCCAGATGGCCACCTACTTAATTCAAAATAATGACATAAATGTTCGTGTGATGGGGCATACGGATAAGGAAGGCAACGAAACACTAAACAAAAATCTATCGGAGTTGCGGGCAAAAGTGGTGGCCAGTTTTCTGGAACGTCGGGGCGTAGCAGATAATCGAATAACTATTGAAGGTCTGGGAAGCAGTTACCCCATTGCGCCAAGTGATACCGAGGAGAATAAAGCGAAAAACAGGCGCGTCGTTATTAAATTCTTAAGTAAATGAAACGAATACGTACTGGTATACTATACCATATCCACATCATACCAATCCTGATTTTGGCGGCTGGCTTCTGGGCCTGTCATGAAGAACCCAGCCTGCCCAATACGCTTATACCACCAAGTTGCTACGTTGGTCGATTAGACTTTGTTGATACAACCAGCCGGTATTCAGCAACTTATACGTACGATTCATTTGGTAACCGTACTGGCAGCGTCGACGAGCTAACCAAAGAAACCCGCACCTACAAATTAGACACCGAGCGGCAGTACGTGCTGAGCCAGGATGTGAACGGCACAGCCTTAACGTACCAATACGATGAAGCCGTTTCGCCTAAACGTATCAGCAAAATTACCGGCGGCTCCTTCAGCTACGAATACACCTACGAAGGCTCGGGATTACAACTAAAAACGTTTGCCAGCAAAGAAGGAAATACCACTAAGACCTACACGTTTACTGGCGGTAAGTTAACCGGTTTGGCAGTGAATCCGGCCAGTGCTACGTACGAAATTAAGGACGAGAAAATCTCAAAAATCACAGACACTCAGGGCAACGTAACGAATTTAACCTATACTTCTGGCCAGATTACGCAGGCCGAATATGTGTATACTTCTGGCTTACGCAGACTTGTTACGTATACTTACGACGACAAATTCTTTTACGCCAATTCCGGGTTGTATGTCCGAGGGTTTCCGCGTATGACAGACACGGGCCAGCCCGGTCCCGGCCTCAACGACATTGGTTATCCTTTTCAGAAAAACAATTTCAAAACAGTTACGACGAAGGTTTTTCGGGGAACCACAGAAATCTCTTCGCAAACGCTCGTTTACCAGCATCAATACAACCAGGTAGGTTATTCACTTGGCTTTGCCCGTAGTGATGGCGCCAGAGCCCGTTTTTTTTACGCCAACTGTCCTAACAACTAACCAGTCATGACTAAGAAAGCACAATTTCTCTTCAGGATATGGCTGACAATTAGCACGTTGTCGATTTGGCAACCCAGTTGGGGGCAGGATCAAAAAGCCATAACAGACAAAGACCGGGGCAATATTAAATTTGCCGCCCGTACTAAACTAAAGGCGCTGAACACTGAACTACTCAACGCTCTAACCGACCCTAACATGGATCGACTGGATGTTGATGAACTCATCAAAACTAGTTACGAACCTGGCCCCAATCAGATTTTCGATAACAGTTCAGTGATCATTGAAGATGACATTGACCCTAATCATATCTCACACGAAAAAACGTCCGATTCGCCCGTTGCCAAGTACCTCAACGATCTCTACCTTTTTTACCCAAAACGGGCTAATTCGAAAGATCAGCCGACTATTATTTTTTCCAATCTGCAGGATTCTGACGTTCAGCAATCGGGCAATATGATGTATCTGAAGATCTTCTTTCGCTCTGATTTTAAAGGCCAGCACACAAAAATTGATAAACCCTATCAGCCTGCCGAACGGGTAGCCGAGATGAAGGTTACCAAGGTCAATAACAAGTGGACGGTCTTCATCACCCGATTAGCCTTTGCTCGTCCGGGCGAAGGGCTGATTCCTCTTGCCGAAGGTGATGGAAAGCCAACAATTCCGACAAACCTTACCATCAGTGGCCCAGAAGTAGTTTTCCAACAGCCTGATGATCGTCAAAATGTTACGTTAAAATTTAATAAGGTCTGGCTGGAAGTCACAAAATCCGAAACGTCTGAATTGCCAACGGGTTTTTATAAACGCCAAGATAAAGCCTACGTCTACGACCGATTAAACAGCATTGAATTTGAAAAGAACAATACCCGATTCGTCTTCCACAAAGGGCAGAACTTCAAAGCCTATGAACGTCAACTTTCCGAAAAGGAATTAGCCGCCAAAGCTCGAAAAGATTCACTGGCTCGTGTGGCAGCCATGCCAAAGCCAGTTGTGAAGCCCCCCGTTGTGGCTCAGAAGCCGAAAGAAGAACCTAAGACAAACACAACACCAACGCCCACTGTAGCTCAAGCGCAAATACGTACCGACAGTGCTAAGATTGCAGCCAATAAGCCAGCGGTTACTCAAACCAAAAACCAGAAAAAATCAGAAAAACAACCTAATGTAAAAACTACATTACCCGATACGGCGGGCCGTATCGCTGTAACGACCATTAAACCGAGAGAAGAACTGAAACAGGAGCTATCTACTCCTGCAAGTGTTCCTGACGTATCTGTTATTAGTCCAAAAACAGATACGTCAAGTATTGCCCTCAAAGCCCCCGAGGTTGCCAAACCAAAGCCCCAATCCTCCGTTCTTACTCCGCCTAAATCACGTACCGTTAGCCCGGCACTAGCTCAATCTCTAAGCGCAGCCGCACAAAAAGAGAAAGCGCGCTTACGTACTATGGGCTGGCTGCAGATTGTAGCGGGAGTGGCAGGTTTGGCAGGGAGTTACATGGGCTATTCGGCTATCAAAAAAGATTACGATGTCTACAGGGCGAACGTAGACAAACTCAATGTGGAATACAATAGCTGGCTCGACGTTGCTCGCCAGCCAGCCGGTCCAGCCATGGAAACGATGTCGCTAACCAGCTACGGGAAGCCTGGAATTTACGGAGCCTACGCAGGTGGTGTTGTCAGCGTGGGAGCACTCATCAATGGCATACGATCATTAGGGAAAGCAGGAAAAATAAAACCTAAGCCTGCCCGATAACCAACCTCAAAACTATCTGCATTAACACTATGAAACCTGTTCGTTATCAACTATCCATTGTCTTACTACTGCTTTCGATAGCAGGTAGAGCACTAGCCCAAAGTGTTCCAACTACGGTTCCAACAGCGGTTAGTCCCGGCTCGGTGTGTCCTGGTGGAACCATTACGATATCGGCCAACGTAACAGATGATGGCAGGCAGGCAGTTGCTCATGCCGGTGATCCGGCTGGTTATTATTGGATTAGCTATTACAATGCTTCAACTAACGCTGTTGTAAAAGCTTTTCAGAACTACAACGATCTATACGTAGGTACGCCTACTGTAAGAACGGCTGGCACTCATACGGCTAGTAATAGAATTACAGGGCCAGCCGTAGTACCTAATGACTTGCCAGCCGGGACGTATTACATCCGAATCTTTATTGGCGACAGTGACGCTCAACGGAAAGGTAATGCCAGCAACAGTCCAACGTTTACAGTAAATGCAGCCCCTACAGCTACTATATCAGGTGGGGCAACTGTAAATTATGGTTCCCCGGTTCAGGTACGAATAGCTTTCACGGGAACAGGTCCCTGGTCATTTAACTATCGAAACGGGACTAGTTCGTCAGCAGGGTTTGCTGCGGTTACTACGTCAACAAATCCTTATATTATTACGTTATCCGCAACTGGTGATTATACCTATGATGCCGATGATATTACAGACTTTAAAAATAGCTGCGGTAACGGCAGTATATCAGGAAGCGCAAGCATAAAAGTAAATGCGTTAAAATTGACAACAACCAGCGTAAACCCTAAAACTGGTGGTTTTTGTCCTAACCGAGATCCGATTGTGGTGAATTTCTCAGTCGTTGGTTCGGCTCCTTCTGGCACTACATATACGGTACTCATTTCTGATCAAGGTGGCAATTTCAAAGCGCCCAATTCCAGCAGAGAAAAAGATGGGAATATAATTGGCACAGGTTCATCAAGTCCGATTACCTGCACAATTGATCGCCCCCTTTCTTCATACGATGCGGGCGGTTATCGAGTAAAAGTTATCTCTAATAGTGCTGCTGTTCAGGATGATGGCTCGTCAGTAGCCGTCCAGCTATCCCGCCCTGCCAAGCCTACCGTAAAAGATATCGCCTATTGCCAAAGCGAAACCAAACCATTTCAGGTTGAAGGACAGAATTTATTTTGGTACGGTATTTATTACAATAGCACAACCGATAACCGTACTGCCTGGGATAAACGAGATACACCACCATCGCCGACAAATCCTGGCTATTATATCTACGAAGTAGCTCAGCAAGTGGATGGTTGCTTTAGTGGTGTTGTGACGTTCAGAGTCGACGTAACTGGCAAATCAAATCCGCCTAGTGTTTCTAACGTCGAATACTGTCAGGGTGAAGCTCCCAAACCATTAAGCGCTGGAGGACAGAGTCTCCAATGGTATGATGGCAATGGAAATTCGATTAGCGGAACCCCTACCCCCCCTATGAATTCGGTTGGGACACTGGTTTATAAAGTATCACAACTCGAAGGTTCTAACTGTCGTAGTGACCAGGCAACTATTACTGTAACTATAAAAAGTATTCCCACGGCCCCTACTTTTACAAATCCTGATCCACTTTGTCAGGGAGGAAACTCAAAGGCTTTATCGGCCAGCGGGCAGAATCTGCAATGGTACGATGCCAGTAACAATCCTATTAGTGGCGCACCGTCTCCTCCAACTACTGGAATTACTCCTTTAACGTATCAGGTTACCCAAACAGTTAGTGGCTGCACCAGTCCGAAAGCATCTATCACTCAAACGTTTAACGCTGCCGCTGCTGCACCAACTGTAACACCCGCCAGCTATTGTGTTGGCTATACAGCCGAACCGCTCAGCGCCCGAGCGCAGGCACAAAATCCCAAATGGTACTTAGATGGTGTCGAAGTGCCAGCCTCTACGGTACCACCAACAACAGAAGCCAAAGTAATTACGTATAAGGTAACACAGGCCGTGAGTGGAAATAACTGCCCTAGTCTGCCCGTCGACGTAAAAATCTCCATTTTAAATTCTCCAACTGCCCCCAGCGTTCAAGATTTGGGTTTATGTTTGAGAACAGCTCCCTCTGTTACGTTAGATAAACGGGTTACGGCCGAAAATGCAACCCTGAAATGGTATGATGCGCAGACGGGAGGAACGGGTTCAACAACCGTGCCCGTGCCCGATGTGAATACCGTCGGTACTAAAACGTATTACGTTGCCCAAACCAACGCAGGTAACTGCGAAGGTCCGCGAGCAGCATTGAAAGTGACCATATACGATATTCCAGCCGCTCCCACTGTTGGTACGGCCCCTCTGGCAGTTTGTGAACAAGCTCAGCAACCCGTTGGTCCATTTACCGCTACCGGTGCTAACCTGCGCTGGACGTCTGTCGATTTACCAACTGGCGCTAACCAACCGCCAACAACCAGCCCTACGGCAAAACCGGGCAACTTTACGGTGGCCGTTACGCAGACGGTAAACGGTTGCCCAAGTTTGCCTACGCTTATTACACAAGTAATCAACCCCGCTCCTGCCAAGCCAACCGCAACTGATTTTACGCTGTGCCTACGCGATGCAGACAAGGCGCTATCGGCCACGGCTCTTTCGGGAAATACGTTACGTTGGTACACCCAGGATTCCCCCGGCGGAACAGCATCAGCCACCGCTCCTATTATCAAAGCCGACAACGTAAAACAGGAAAAGTACTACGTCAGTCAGGTCGACAGTAAAAGTTGCGAAAGTTTACAACGTCAGGTTATACAGGTAACCGTTTCGGCGGCACCCGGTGCCCCTACGGTAAGAGCGTCGCAACTGGTCTGCTTAAATACAACACCGGTAGCCCTTACGGCAGGAGGAGCCACGGGCACCGCCCTGATCTGGAAGGGGACCGAGATAACCGACACAACCAAAGCTCCTACCCCATCGACCGCCACTACCCGAACATACAATTATACCGTAACTCAGAAATTAGGCAGTTGCATCAGCCCAGCCAGCACCATTACGTATACCATTTTACCATTACCCGATAAACCGACTGTAGCCGCTGTAGTGCGGAGTTGTCTGGGCCAGCCTTCGGTTACGTTATCGGCTACGGTTACCGGAAGTAATACGCCTAAATGGTATGCCAGCGAAGCCGATGCCAAAGACAAGAAAAATGCGCAGACTCGCGTAACCATAGCAACCGACAAACCCTCGGCAACCACTTGGTTTGTTACGCAAAGCGATGTAAATGGCTGCGAAAGCACCTATTCGCAGCAAAACGTATCGGTTAGTCAACAAGTGTCAGCGCAGGTGTATGGCGATGGGGCCGTGAATTTCTTCGATAGCACCGCCATTCGGATTCGTTTCGCCGGAGATGGCCCCTGGTACGTCAAATTCTGGGACGACACCGAACGGAATAATATTACCGAAAACCCCATTGTGAAGTGGGTCAATCTTAAGAACGTAACAACGCCAACGGTTACGTATACGCTAAAAGCGATTTCGGGAGCTTGTGGAGCAGGAGTCGTTCCGGCAGCTTATACTATTACCGTAAATCGGGTAATTACAGGCGTTGAGCCCAATAAACCTACTCTCTCGTTCGTAGCCTCGCCCAATCCGGTAACAAACACGCTACGTATCGAATGGTCTGCTACGTCTAAAAAGGCCGTAACGCTACGTGCATTATCGGCTACGGGACACGTAGTGTGGCAGCTCGACCGGATTGGCACAGGTAGTACCCAAACAGAATCATTGCCCGTAAATCATTGGTCGGCTGGCCTATATTTTCTACAACTCAAAAGTGATTCCGACGACGTAGTAGTACGTAAAGTGATCAAGCAATAGATTTACGGAACAAGCGTATCATCGCCTGTTGAGCCATGTAATAGCATACTCGACAGGCGATGATACGTTTAACAGAATACTACGTAGCATAAATTATTGACGTACTAGGTGCCAATTACACAAACCATATTCCACAGACCAGCAACAGACTTGCAACGACCGGAATAAGCCAGGCTTTCCGGGCTACTTCTTCCGGTTTGTTGATCACGATATAGGTACAGGTTTCTGATGATACAACCAGCGTAGGCGAAGTAGCTAACGGTTTAATTGTTGTCTCTTTAGGTACACGACGAAGGGCAGACCTGAAATTTGACAGTTGTACTCTCTCCTGACCGGGAACAATTTGCCGGAGTACCTCAATCAACTGCTGAGCTTCCCCAAATCGCTTATGCGGTTTCTTCGATAGCATTTGCTCCAGTGTACTATTTAGCAGGGGAGGCATATTGGCTAAAAAGGGCGGTTGTACGCGCATCACCTGATTAATAATCTGCGAAATCGGCTTGACATGAAAAGGTGTTTTTCCCGAGAGTAACTTATACAGCACCAGACTGGCAGCGTATAAGTCCGACAACGGAGTTATGGGATTTCCCTCCAGCAATTCGGGAGCCATATATTGAGCTGTATTCACCAGTTCAGTTCGTAGCGAAGCTGTTTCAGGGTTGAGGTTAACCAGATGCGAAAAGCCAAAGTCCATAATCTTCACCCTACCATCATCGGTCAGCATCAGATTCGTAGGTTTCAGGTTACGATGTAGTATTTTTTGCTGGTGGGCATAGTTTAATCCCTCCAATACCTGAAGTATAAGCTGAACGGCCTGATTTACAGGTAACGAGCTATAACGACGAATGAGACTTTCGAAGCTTTGTCCCTCAACAAGCTCCATAACCATGCAATAATCATCGCCGTCTCTTAATACGTCGTAAAGAGCTGTGATGGAAGGGTGCTGAATTTCTCTGGCATCAATGGCTTCGCGCCAGAAGCGTGCCAGCGTTAATTCGTTATCGAGCAAATGTGAGTAGACTATTCTAATCGCCACAGCGCGGTTAAGATGCATATCGATGGCTCGATATACAGGGCCTGTACTCCCTTGCGCAAGCTTGTGTTCTATTTTATACTGATTATGGATAACACGTCCATATTGATTCATAGATCCGCGATATGTTCCTGGTTAGTAGATTTAGCATTCTTCTGGAAAAGCAATTTGGCGTTATTGCCACGTATAAAAACCTGAATCAATTTCTACCCAGATTGATTACTACGTCCACGACGAATTTCTAAACCGTTTTCCAAAATATTAAAACTAATAGAAACGTATTCAAGGATTTATTAATTGGTATGTAACAAATATTTAATTCATTAATCAATCAGCATTATAAATTACCAACATTTATAAACTTTATAGCTGCTTTTTATATTATTCGAAGAATTAAAAATAATTAATGTCTTTTTAGTGGATTTTTTGTTACCAAATTTAAAAATACACGTCAAAAAGACAATTAAACTTAACTAAACTACCCGACCCATACACCAATTACATGCACACTTCACTAACGGACGAACAAATGATTCGTCAATATCTGTCAAGTCAACCATCCGATTGCTTCGAAACACTTTATAACCGCTACGTAAAAAAGGTCTATCAGCGCTGCCTGTCAATGACCAAAGACTCTGAAAAAGCGCAGGACTTCACCCACGACATTTTCCTGAAAGTATTTGACAAACTAGACGCTTTTCAGGAACGCTCTACCTTCTCGACCTGGCTTTATTCGATTGCCTTCAATTATTGCTCCGATCAGTTACGCAGATCCAAACGGCTTCAAATGACATCGATGGATGAAAATCCGTATTACGACATGGCCGAATCAAGAGACGCGCACCTCCACGAAGAATCCATTCAGTTAGTGAAAAAGGCGATGCAGACACTATCGACCAGTGAGCAGCAATTACTCCGCCTGAAATATGAAGATGGTCTGAGCATCGATGAACTAGCCCAGACCTATAATATCAAAAATAGCGCGGTGAAAATGCGACTCAAACGCTCCCGAGAGAAAGTGCAACGGGTTTACGCGCAACACTATTAATTACTGGATACTGTTTGTTCTTCTACCTGCTGCTGGCGCACCTGCTGCCCGATGGGTACGTATTCAACTTCGCAGGGATAACCGAACAAGCAGTTCGATTTTATTTGCTCGACAACGCGTTCGGGCACCATTGTTTCCCAGCCATCTTCGCCACGCTGAATCATCTCCAGCACGTTGTCGGTAGAGATGTGCAGGTTTTGCTCGTTGAAGTCAGTAATGTCTTCAATTTTGTCGTTACGTACCAGATATTGAAATAGTGGCTCCAGCGTGGGTGGAAGCTTGAATTCATTACAGGTATATAGCGCCCCTTCTTTCAGTGTCGGATAAACAAATAGCTTCACTTTGCGGCTAAACAACGTAGCGAAGGATTCCAGAATGCCACCCGGCAGAAATTCATAGTGCCCTTCCTCGAATATGTATTCGAGATTCGGAATACCGATAATCAAACCAATTTTAAGGCGGGTTAGTCGGGCCAGATAAGCAACCAGTTTGTAATATTCCAGATAATTGGAAATCATTACCGTTTGCCCCATTGAGCACAGAATATCGACCCGGTCCAGAAAGTCTTTCTCATCGATTCCCTGCTCATTTGCTTTCAGATTATGTAACGTCAACTCGGCCAGTGAAACCACCCGATTTGCATCAACATCGGGTTCGTCTTTAAACTGCTTCAGGCCATTTTCCATCATATCTAACTGCACATTCGTCAGCGGCCTTAACCGCCCCCGCATCACCAGAATATGCTTTTTGTAAAGCGCTTCCGATGGCTGTAAAACCTGCCCATCGGGGCCGAACAAAGCAGCATCGGTAAAGCCGTTTTTTACCAGATGCAAACTCATCAACCGATTATCGACATCTGTAAAATCGGGGCCATTGAACCGAATCATATCGATCTGGATACGTTCCGGAGCAAGATCATCCATCAACGACAGAACCAGCGTTTCGGGCGATTTGGCATAATAATAACAGCCATAAATCAGATTCACTCCAATTACGCCCAGCGCCTGTTGCTGAAGAATATTTTCATTATCGGTCATTCTAACGTGAATAATTACGTCGTTATAACCTGCCTGCGGATTCAACTGAAACCGGCAACCAATCCAGCCGTGCGCTTCGTTCGTTTTCTGGTAATTTAGTGCTACAACCGTGTTTGCAAATGCAAAAAACGTGGTATCAGGGCCACGTTTCTCAGCTAATCGCTTCTCCAGCAGGCTGTATTCTTTACTCAACATTTTAACCAGCCTTGATTCCACTACGTAGCGTCCGCTCTCTTCAACACCATAAATCGAGTCGCTGAAAGTCATGTCATAAGCCGACATGGTTTTAGCAATGGTACCCGACGAACCGCCGGCCTTAAAAAACATAGCGGCCGTTTCCTGACCGGCACCGATTTCAGCAAACGACCCGTAAATACGTCGATCGAGGTTAATACGTAGTGCTTTTTGCTTCGTACCTATATTCTTCTCGTACATAGTGTTGGCGGAATGATTATCCTAAAGTTACAGTATTAAACGCCAAAAGCAGCCTTTAGGACTGCTTTTGATGTAAAATAATACAATTTTAACAGTAGCCCTCCGGTGTTAATAATTGACGAACATATTACCTCCTCCGGCCTTATCATCAAGCGACGTAGAAATAGTTGGCTGTATATCAGTATCTACCGCCCGACGTGCTTTTCGCGTACCCGTAATCTGGTAAACGGCTTCGCTGAGCATTGATTCAGTAAGATCGCCCAGTGGTTTCAAACCAAGTACTGACTCTCTTACCTCAACCGATGGCTTAAAACCATCTCCATAATCAGCTAGCCCCTGTGCGTTCACAATTTTGAACGTAATGGGCTGCATACCCCACTTTATAGCACCTGTCTTTTCGGCAATGGTAATGGAACCAACGTTTTTACCAACCGTAGTTGTGCCAATCGTTATTACGTTCATATAAGGACGTAGTCCGTTAATAATCAATTCACTGGCCGATGCGGTACTGTTGGTTGTCAATACATAGAGCCGGGTCAGATTAGAGCCAATATTGGTCGATTTTGATACAAACGTCTGATTTCCCCAACCAACTCCATACTGCTTGTCACGGTCGGCAGTTACGATGCCGTTCCATTTCTGTGAGCAGAACACTTTCGAAGCATCCACATTTTTACCGATCAAACTTGCCAGATTAATGGTCGAACTAACTGCCCCTCCCCGATTGTAGCGCAGATCAAGAATCATCTCGTTTACGCCTTTCTGCTTCAGTTTACCAAACACATTATCCAGCTTCCGATCATACGTATTATCAGTACTGCCATCAGCCTTATATACACCCGGCGTAAACTGGTTGTACACTACGTATCCAATTGTTTTTGAGCCGATTGTGTATGTCGTATCGAGCAAAACTGGGTCTTCCTGAAATACAACGGCCGTTACCTGTTTGGTTTGATCCGTATCAACCAACGTACCATTTTTTACCTCAGCAAACCCGAACGTAAAGGATTCGTTACTGCTCGACAATAGTTGTGCGTAGTTTGTTCTGGCCAGCGCCTGTCCATTCACTTTCGTAATAATGTCGCCCCGTTTTATACCCGCCTTGGCTGCCGGAGAACCTGGCAATACGTAAAGCACGGCAGCACCAGCTGAAGTCTGAGTTTGGTCGCGAAAAAATATGATGTATTCAGCACCCGTCGTTTTGCTCTGTCCGCTTAATGATGCTTTCAACTCATCGGCACTTGCCTGAATCCATGAAAACCGATCACGGTCAGGATTGGCGGTGTTGGCGCGGTCGTAAATCAGCGAAGCAAAAAATTTATCAGGAGCCAGCGATTTATCAGGATTGGCAGGCAACTTGTCATTCCAGAAATAATACGTCTGCATATTTTCCAGAATCCAGTTATTTACCTGCTCATCACCAGCCGGTGATACATCAGCTGGTTTTCGGCACGAGGCTATCAAAAAAGTGCTAATTGCAGATAGAATCAGCGCCGAGCGTCGGATAATTTGTTTATTCATGCGAGTTTGTTGATGCACTGACCAGCAGCTATTTAGTAAACGAATTTTTCGCCTAAATGATTGCTAAACAGCAACAGGGCGTTCAGCAGAATGCATCTTCAATGTGCTTTACACGCATTTGATTGTCGGATAATGTAATGGCGATAATATCGAACCGAACGTCATACATCCAATCATTCGCAAAAATGTATTCTTCGGCAGCGCGCATCACCAGTTTCGCTTTCGTATACGACACAAATTCTTCCGGATTGCCGTAATTCAGATTAGTTCGGGTTTTAACCTCAGCAAACACCAGCAGTTCACCCTTGCGGGCAATAAGGTCGATTTCCGCGTGTTTATAGCGGTAGTTATGGGAGATAATTTCGTAGCCTTTTTCGCGCAGATAACGCATAGCTTCGGCTTCACCCTCTTTGCCAGTTTCGTTGTGCTGGGCCATTCCTGATGGTTGGGTTATAGGAAGAACGAACAAAATCAAGTCGCTCCGGTGTTAAGTTATTACGGAGAGCATCGGCTAACAGATTTGTTCGTCCGTAAAAAAATGAATAGTCGCGCCAATAAACAAGTTGAGGTTCAGAAATTAGGGGTAATCGAGTATAAGCAAGCCTGGGACGAGCAGGAGCGTCTGTTTACGGATATTGTGAACCGGAAACTTCTGAACCGAACCCTTCCCGATCAGGAGCAACAGTTTACGCCGAATTACCTGTTGTTTTGCGAGCACCCACCTGTTTACACAATGGGCACCAGCGGCCACGCCGAAAATCTGCTCATCGATCAGGACCGTCTTACAACCGAACTGGGTGCTACGTTCTTCCGTATACGTCGTGGTGGCGACGTAACGTATCATGGCCCCGGCCAGTTGGTGGGTTATCCAATTCTGGATTTGGATAACTTTTTTACCGACATCCACCGCTACATGCGTTTACTGGAAGAAAGCATTATTCTGACCCTCGCCGATTACGGTTTACAGGCTGGCCGTATCGACGGGCTAACGGGGGTGTGGCTCGATTATGAAACCAACGTAGCAGAATCGCCGGGAGGGCGTAATCCACGCAAAATCTGCGCGATGGGCGTAAAAGCCAGCCGTTGGGTAACCATGCACGGGTTTGCGCTGAACGTAAACACAGATTTGCGTTATTTTGACCATATTATCCCCTGTGGTATTTCCGACAAGGCCGTTACGTCGCTGGCAGCCGAACTAGGTCAAGAAGTACCGTTGAATGACGTAGCGGAGCATGTGCAACGGCATATGGCCGCTTTATTCGAAATGGAATTAGTAACGCCAGAAGTTCGGAAGTCGAGCGTTCTGGTAGCAGAAAATGGAGTTTAGCGGATACAGTCTCCGCGTTTTTAATAATGAAAAAAGACATTCAATTTTTGCCTGTTGAAGGTGTACAGGTAGTAATAGCTCGTAAAGAAAATCTGACCGAAGGATATGACTGGCAGGTTTTTCTGATAAACCAGAATGACGTAACAATAACAAACGTATTTGTTACGTCGAAGGGATACGGCCAGAAAGGAGATGAGGAACAACAAACCTCAACGCTACGTCATTTTTTTGCCGAAGTAGCACCAGCATCGTATGAAGTTGTCGAAACCATTATGCCCGATGTGTTTCATCTGAACAACGAATACTGGGTTAGCTACTTTATGGGTGACCAGATTTTCGATAAGAAGTTTATCTTCGTGCCTGACAGTATTGTCGATGAAAATCTCGTTCGGATTCCCTTTTTAGGATTGGAAGGAATTTTGCACGACTAACGTAACGCGGCCGGGTTGGCGTTCTGGCAATCTGTCCGCATTTGCCAATAACGTAGCGGATCGCACGTCCGCGTTAGAGAACTATGCCGCAGCCCGTCTCCTGGAAACGTCGACTCAAAAACTTTCTATTCATCGACCTCAAAACAGTGGCCGGTGAACCTTCGCTCATGACCGTTGACCCGCGTCTGCAACGGCAATGGGAAGAAAAAAGCCGCTTCTTCAAAAATGAAGATGAGCTTTCGCCAGCCGGTTGGTACGACCGCCGGGCGTCTTTCTACGCAGAGTTTGGCAAAATCATCTGCATCAGCGTGGGCGGGTTATTTTTCGATGAAGACGACAAACCTCATCTGAAAGTCAAGCTGCTGAGCAACGATATCGAGTTAGCCATTCTGGAAGAATTTCTAGTAATCATTAACAGATATCCGCCCGGCGAGTTAACACTTTGTGCCCATAACGGTAAAGAGTTTGATTTCCCGTATCTGTGTCGCCGATTGATGGCTAATGGCCTGCCACTACCACCGGCCTTACAGATTTCGGGAAAAAAGCCCTGGGAAATTACCCATAAAGACACGCTCGAACACTGGCAATTTGGCGACAAGCGACATTTTGTACCGCTCGATTTGCTGGCCGCCGTTCTGAACGTATCGTCACGCCCGCTTGAGTGGACAGGCGACCGAACCAGCGAAGTCTATTACCGCGAGCACGACTGGCCACGTATTGAACAATATGCCCGCGACTCAATGGTTATGCTGGTGCAAGTTTATCTAAAAATGATAGGCGCGCCCATCGTAGCCGAAGAACACATCGTACTGAGTGATTGAGGAGCATTATTGTGTTTTCTCAGCTTCCTCCGATCACACAGTATTTATTCATTTAATTCAACCTCGCTGTGAAGCGGGGGAAACACCATGAGAAACGGAAAACCAAAACAAAATAAATATAATAAACCCGCATCAGGGCGGCCCACTTCCGGGCGTTCAAACTCATCGCATCAGCGGGAAAAAGGGCTGGAAAAATCAGCCCGGACACAACCAGTTAAACAAGCCAATACGTTTCTGGATGAATTGAAAAACGACCTGATGGCGTTTTTTCAGATTAACGACGACCGGTCGTTTACCCGTGAACAGGTTCTCGACCATTTTGACACAAACGACCGTCAGATGAAGCTCATTATGCACGGACTGATTGGTGAACTGACAGAAGAAGGTTCATTAGTACGTCAGCCCGACGGCAGTTACAAAGCCGATGCCGACGCTAATCTGATAGAAGGTGTTGTTGACCACGTAAATTCCCGGTTTGCCTTTGTTATTCCTAACACAGCTACGGGCATCCGTGGGGATCGAGATAACGATATTTGGGTATCGACCGACGATCTGGCCGGAGCTGTAGATGGCGACCGTGTGCGTGTAGTGCGGTTTACAGACTCGCGCAATCGTGGCCGACGTATCGAAGGCAAAGTAGCCAACGTAGTAGAGCGTGGGCGCACCGAATTAGTAGGCCGAATTGAAGTTTGGCCAACTTATGGCTTTGTCATTCCCGATAACAAGAAGATTTACGAAGACATCTTTATTCCGGAGGATAAACTGGGCGGTGCTAAAGACGGCGAAAAAGTAATTGTTCGCCTAACGAAATACCCAGAGCCAAACAGCCGCAAAAACCAGTTCGAAGGAGAAGTTCTTACGGTGCTAGGTCAAGCGGGGCAGAATAATACTGAAATGCACGCTATTCTGGCCGAGTTTGGCTTACCGATTCATTTTCCGGAAGACGTAGAGCAGGAAGCCGAACGAATTGCCACAGAAATTGGTGAACAGGAACTGGCCAATCGACGTGATATGCGCGAAGTTACTACGTTCACGATTGACCCCGTCGATGCGAAAGATTTTGACGATGCGTTGTCAGTAGAGTTATTGCCGAATGGCAACTACGAAATCGGTGTTCACATTGCCGATGTAACGCACTACGTTCGACCCGGTTCGAAGTTAGAGGCTGAAGCGTACAAACGTGCTACGTCGGTTTATCTGGTCGACCGGGTGGTGCCGATGCTTCCCGAAAAACTCTCGAACGGCCTGTGTTCACTACGTCCGAATGAAGATAAACTGACATTCTCAGCCGTTTTCGAGTTAACACCGAACGCGAATATCGTCAACGAATGGTTTGGTCGAACTGCTATTCACTCAAACAGACGGTTTGCCTACGAAGAAGCGCAGGAGATTTTAAACAACAACAGTGGCGATTATCTGGAAGAGTTACGGCTGCTTAATGAACTGGCTTATAAGTTACGTGACGAGCGTTTCCGAAACGGCGCCATAAACTTCGAGACACCGGAAGTACGTTTCCGACTCGATGAAGATGGCGTACCCATAGCGGTTTATCCCAAGATTCGGCAGGACACGAATAAACTCATTGAAGAATTTATGTTGCTTGCCAACAAGCGTGTAGCGGAGTTTGTGCACCTCCTCTCGAAACGGAATAAAAATCGTGAAGAGAACGTAATGGTTTATCGGATTCACGAAGGTCCATCTGAAGATAAACTACGTAGTTTTTCAGATTTTGCCCGACGTTTAGGTTACAAACTAAGTGTCGACGAAGCGAATCTTTCCAGTTCGATGAACCGATTTATGGAAAGTATTGAAGGCAAACCCGAAGCCAATATGCTACAGCAACTGGCGGTACGTACCATGTCGAAGGCGCGTTATAGCACTGAAGATATTGGTCACTTCGGATTAGCTTTCCGTCGATATTCGCATTTTACGTCACCCATTCGTCGCTATCCTGATATGATGGCCCATCGGCTTTTGCAGCATTATCTGGATAAAGGCAAACCCGTTGATCGCGACGAATACGAAGAGAAATGTAAGCATTCGTCAGAACGTGAGCGTATGGCCGCTGAAGCCGAACGAGCCAGTATCAAATATAAACAGGTCGAATTTATGAGCCGTATGGCCCATGATCAGGTATTTGAAGGGGTTATTTCGGGCGTTACGGAGTTTGGTTTCTTTGTCGAAATCACGGAAAACAACTGCGAAGGTCTGGTACGTATGCAGGACTTAACCGACGATTATTACGAATTCGACAAGGACAATTACCGGATCGTTGGTCAGCGCCATAAGAAGATCTACACATTTGGTGACCCAGTGGTTATCCGCGTAAAAGAAACGAATCTGGCCCGACGTAGTATGGACTTCGTCCTTGTCAGTGACAAAGCCGAACGACACTCTAGTGGTATGGACTCAGGAAGTGGACGCGCTGCACGACGTAGTGAAGGTCGCAACTCCCATTCATCTTCTTCACGTAATGACAGCCGATCAGGTCGAAAAAAAGGAGTGGCTCCCAAAGGTGAAAACCGACGTGGTGGTCGTGGACGTCGTTGAAAAAGAACATCTTGATTTTTGAATAAGCTTGCATAAAAAAGGGTAAACAGCTATATTTGCACTCCCAAAATGGGGCCGACTGCTCCCGTAGTTCAATGGATAGAATTATGGTTTCCGGTACCATCGATAGGGGTTCGAATCCCTTCGGGAGCACAGAAAGTTAATTAAGGCTAATTCGCTAGAGTAAACAATTACTCATAATCAGCGAATTAGCCTTTTTTCTTTATGATACTTTACAGAAAATAGTAAAGTACGATTAACTAAATCCGTCCCCTGTTCCGTCCCCTTTGTTAAGATTTATTTGTAACTTGGTCCTGACCAAACCGAGTAAGCCTTAATGAAAACCGTTTCCGACCAGGATATTAAATTCCTGCTCAAAGATGTACGTGCCGAACGGCCGACGCTTATAAACCTCGTATTTCGCTACAATAACGGCCGTTTTAAGACTTCTACAGGCTTAACGATAGAGCCCTACCTTTGGGATTCAGAGCGACAACGTGCTTTTACGAATCAGAAATCCAGAATCGCCCGAGAGCCTTTTGAGACGCTGAACGCTAATCTCGAACGGTACCGCTCTGCCCTTAAAACAGTTCTAAGTCGGCTGCAACTGGCTAAAGTTGCCTTCTCTAATGATATCATCAAACAACAACTCGATTCGGAGTTAGGGCGAATAAAGAAACCAAAAGTTGAGCCGGTAAAAATCGAGGAGGAAACGTTTACAGCATATATAGAACGCTTTGTTGGTTTAGCTCAGGCTGGCTTGCGGCTCAATGCCCGTAGTGCCCGGTATTCTGAATTTACCTTGAAAGGGTATATCAAGCTCAAGCGGCTATTAGAACAATTTCAGGCCGAAACAGGGAACTCTGTTAATTACGAAGCATTCAGCCTCGAGTTTTACCACGCTTTCAAATTGTGGTTAACTAGTCGCGGCTTAACGCTCAATTATGTTGGCTCCCTCATGAAAGATTTAAAAGTGATGCTCAAACAGGCTTATGCCGATGGTGTCTTAGCCCCCTATTAACTGGACAGATTTTCTGAAAAGGTTGTGTCGTAAACTAGCTGTGTTTCTTCCCATTTCTGTTGAGGTGTTATAAATCCAATCGAACGGTGAAGCCGATGATGGTTGTAATGGGCAAAATAACGCCCTAACATTTCTTTGGCCTCATAATAGCTCTCAAATACATCGCGCTCAATCACATCATGTTCCAGAATGCTGTGAAAAGCTTCAATGTACGAGTTCTCTTCAGGGGTGGCCACATGCGTGAATTCCTGCTTGATCTCGGAGCTTTTCAAAAAGTTGCGTACCGAGTGAGCAATGAATTGACTGCCGTTATCATTGCGCAAAATGACGCCCTTCAGTTCATGATTCCGGTTTATTCGTCGGAAAAGATTGATTAAGTCGATCTGACGAATACTGCCCTGGAAGAGCCAATCCAGAATTTTGCGGCTGTACACATCAATGACACTCAACAGATAGTAATTCCGCCGTTCCCCTTGCACCCAAACGTATTTGATATCCCAGCATAAGTATTCCAAGGGCTTGGTCGCTACAATTCGTCTGAATTTAACAAATTCTCGCTTGCCCGTTGGTCGGATTACTTTGCCTAGGAGTAAATTATGCTCTTGCATAAGCCGGTACACTTTTTTCTTGTTGATCAAGTATTCTTTTTTCAACTCGTGGGTGATGTATTCGTAGCCAAGGGCATTGAACTCAACATCCAGCAATTGCCGAATACTGGTCACTACCTGTTGATTGTCTACCCACGATCCATCCAGTTTCATGGTTACGTGGCTGGGTCGTGCTCCAGGCCTACCGGATTGAGGTTGGTAATAGGACACGCTCCGAGGCACGCTCAGCCACTGGCATAACAGGGTACGACTTACTTGCTTTTCAAACTGTTTCATCAGGGCTAGCTTCTCCTGGAGTGAATAGGTGTTTTTTTTAGTAGCTCACCTTTGATCTCCAGTTCCAGCGCTTGTTTGGCTACAATCCGCTTCAGGCGTTCATTTTCCTCTTCGAGTGCCCGTAGTTGGGGATCGACGCGTGCATAGGCATCTTTCAGACCTTCTTTGCCTTTGCTCAAATACTTCAATCGCCACTTGCGCAGCAACGAAGGGGATAAATTGTATTTTCGACAAGTCTCGGCATGGCCGTCACGGATGGCTTCCTGGACGATGGAATAACGGTCTTCGGGCGTAAAGCTCCGCCTAATTTTGCTCATGATTTCTGAATGTAGTAGGACTAAACTGTTTTTGCAATTTTGTCCAGTCATTCAGGGGGCTAAGACAGTTACCAAGGAGCGGCATTACGTTAAGGTTCGGGCGGCTTCGATTGATCGGAGTATGAAGCGCGTAAAGGTAAATATTAGCCTCAGGTTCGGGCCTTTTCTTTTATCTTCATACCGATACGTATAGGCGGAACTAACAGCGATATAGCTGGAAAATTTTTGCCTATAAAAAGGCTAGAGTCAAAGATCAAGAGAGTTTTATTTTGTTCTCTTGCCAGTCAGCTTATGGTTTTTAAAAATGTGAGAGAAATTCGTCGAGGTAGGCGGGTAGGATTCTATAGTCGCCGGTTGTTACTTCCTTATGTCGGAGCCGATGTACCCGGCCTTTCGCATCCTTACGGCCGTTTTTGATGAACTCGTGAATCATTTGGCGCGAGTAGCCGATTTTCTCGGCGGCTTCTGCAACCTTATAGGCGTGTTTGTGCGTATTTGCCTGTACTTCGAGTTCGCGAATACGTTCGGCGAGCGGTTCGACGACCTGAGCGAGCATTGCTTTTAAATCTTCCGGCGAGCCAGTATATAGTGTTGTAGCAGTCATATGGCAAATGGTTTTGTTGCAATTTAGAAATATGCTAGAAAGTCATCGAGATCGGCCGGTAAGACGCGAAAGTCATTCATCGAGATTTTGCGATGTTTAAGCCGAATCATTCTGTTTTTTTTATCCTTGCGGCCGACGTGGATAAATTCTAAAACGAGTCGTTTCGAGTATCCGATCTTTTCGGCTACCTCACTAATTTTATAGGCGTGCTTGTGGGTATTGGCCTGAACTTCGAGCTCTCGAATCCGATCAACGAGCGGCTCAATAACTTCCTCTAGCATAGATTTTAATTCTTCAGGAGAACCTTCAAATACTGTTTTAGCTTTCATAGAAATTGTACTTATTTACTCTAGGTTTAGGCTTAAACTTGACACTTATTGATAGTTATATATATATTTGTCAAGAATAATATATACTTCAACAAAAGTAATAAGCTATGTCAGAAACAACAAAAAAAGTAGGTCAAGCAATTAAACAGGCTCGGATTTCGCAAGGACTTACCCAAAAGGAGATGGGTGAAAAAATGGGCGTAAGCGAGGCTACTTTTAATCGATACGAGACCGGCAAACAAAATCTAACAATTGATACACTTCAAAAGATTGCAGACGCTTTAGAGAATAAGCTCAATATTACTTTTAATAAGTAGTAATTTTTTTTGATTTAGAACTTGTTATATATTGTAAGTTTCATTAGTATTGTATCATAAAAAACCCCAACGCTAGTTCTTGGAGGAGTCAGCGAAGGGGGTATTGTGACACATAAAACCGTTAAATTCTATGACCACTTTACAAACTTACATGCCCCATGGAGGTTATGCAACCTCATATACACAAAAGGCTCACATTTCGAGCCTAAATGTTCCTGAGCGTGATAATCGGTCGCCTCGTGTTAGTGCCGAATTGAAAGGGCTTGACTTAGACAATCTTGAGCGAATCATCGACGAGCGAGTTAAGACAAATCCGATAATCCTCGATTCGCCTCTCGACGGCCTTGCCATTTTACGGGACTTGTCACAACATCCTGACGAGGAGAATTTCGATTGTCATTATGCAATATTTCTCAGAGATCAGCAGGTCGTTGGAATCACTTGCCTCAACAGAGAAGGCGAAACAGATTCGATTTTTGAGGGCGAGTACTTACCGCCTAAGTTGTTAAATACCCGCTATCTTATGACGCTTGCGGCTGAATGCAGAGCTACGTCGGTTTTGCTGGCCTCCTCGCGCCATTTTACAGCAAACAACGTATTTGATTCGGCAGAGCTTGACTATATAGCTACAATCGAAAACGCGCTCTCAATTTTCAGTATAAAGCTACTTGATTGGCTGATTATTATTCCAAGCGAAAATAATAGTTGGCGTTGGCAGCTTGAAGAGGGAGAAAGTCTTTATCGAGTAAATCAATGGCTGTTCACGGATTTTGGAGTCCGTTATGCTGAAATTGCCCTAGCATAATAGAAAAGGTGTTTATTCATACCCAGTTTATAACTTAACCTCAAATAGAAGTCAACGCTACTATTTGGGGTTAAGTTTTAATATCCTAAGTGTTTTATATGGGCTTCAAATCTTCTACGGGACAATACTCCGTTCCTATCGCTTGAAAGGCTAATAGTAAATGTCATTGTGCTGCATCTTACCAAGGATAGTTTAATGTAATTCGTTTACTATAGTTGACCAATTGTTTAAATACACCGTCATGTCACGCTGATGATTTATATAGTCATTGTCACAAAGCAACTGCATTTCTTTTTTTGACATTCCTCGTGTTTCAAACACTTTTTTCTTTTTTGTTACAGTTAAGTAACAGTGAATTTCATCTTCTTTCCTTCCTAGGTTGGTAAATATATCAAGTAGGTTGTTAGGCTTTAATATTACAAAATCATGTGATTTTTGCTCGAAACTATATAAAACAAAAACCCAATAATCAGCTATAGATTTTTTTATTTTCCCTTTATTCAATTTCCACCAACCCGTTCCTTTAATATTGGGCCGAAACTGTTCATTAATATGGGTTGCATTAAAGTCTTTAGAAAACTTTACCTGAATAGATACAGTCTTTTTATTTGTTTTGTCCGTAAGTAAAAGATCTATGCCAGTATCTTTACTTGGTATCCAGACAATTATATTGTCAAGAGACTTTTCAATTTCAGCAGCTACTAGGTATTCGCCTGCGTGTATTGTAAATATTGGCTTCATTATTTTTATTAAAAGGTAAGTTATCAGGGGTGTAATTTGTCAGCTCAAACTCATTACCTCTCCCAACTCAGTTGCCTATTCTGTATTCTAGAGACGTCTAACGAGACAAAACAGTCTCGTCACAGAACGAGCCCTCTATCGCCGGAAATCCGCATATCACCCCGCCTGACGGAAAACCCATGTCGTGAGTTGATAATCACTTACCAAAATAGTTTTCAGGCCATAAAAACTTAGGTAAATAATGCCTAATCATTTCGGATGCCCAATTATATCCTCGAGCTTCTAATTCTCTTACGAAATGCGGCCATGGCGGAATATTACTTTTATAGATATTGGTTGACAAAGTTGACATGCCTCCACCTTCTAAGCTTGACAATCCGCCATATTGTAAGGTAGATAGCCCACCATATTGAAGAGTTGACAATCCGCCATATTGTAGAGTAGATAGTCCGCCATATTGAAGAGTGGACATACCCCCATATTGAAGGGTTGACAATCCTCCATACTGCAAAGTTGAAGCTCCTCCATACTGCAAAGTTGACATTCCACCACCTTGCATTGTAGATAACCCACCACCTTGTAATGTACTAAGATTACGCGGCCAAGTTCTTAAATTTGGAATATTTGGTTTCATATTTTTCAATATTCTTTCTGAGGTAATTTGCATTCAAATCGACGATTACCGCATTTTCAATACAAAATACCCGCTGCGCATTTTGTATTGCTATACTGCCTGTAAAAGCCAAAACGGCAACACATTGAATTTCAGAATTTTACAGTAGAAAACTTATTGCTGTAAGCGAATTTGCGGAATTACTTTTGCCTTAATATCAATCCGTTTTAGTTTTATAAACTGATTATCAGCTTGTGCTAGACTGATTCAATATCAAATCAATAATTTAAGGATTTATCTTACAACCCTTTTATGTTATAGTGATTAAGCGGTAGGCAGACTTACTTACGACAATAAGGTAGCAATTTATCATTATGGCTCAGAAGGAAAATGATCTCGACGACGATTTAATTCGCGCTGAGGCTGAACTAGTCGCAACGATTCAACATTTGCAGTCTCTTGGCATAAAAATACCGGACACGATTCTTGATAAGACGGACTGGTTAACGGTAAAGCGTTACGCCGAACGGTACAACGTAACACCTGAGATCGTCAATAATTGGATTACAAACGGAGTTATCCCAGCCGATTGCACGATGGTTCTGCCTGAGCTTAATGATATACAGCTCGTAAAAGACCAAGCCTACAGCTAAGCTTACTGTGTGAATCTATTTTGCGGCGTTCATTAACATTAGAGATAATTGTTCAGGGTTAAAAAGGCTTAGTACTCCATCATAAACTTTTTGGCTACTCTTTTGAATTTTCTCCCAAAGTTTTTCGATTAAATAACTTAATAGACCCTCAATTCGATCTAGCTCTTCTACTGAGAATCCAGCCATCTTTATTTGACTAAATCGTACCTGTGAATTATCTAATGAACCTTCTTTAGGGATTAGCATATATGATATTCCTATTTCGTTTTCTCTATCACCTCTATGCGCAATAAATTGATGTCTTAGGTTCATCAGGTACTTATGAGTTTCATAATTGTCTTCACCTTCACTAAACAAATTAGAGGGTTCAAGTTTAGGAAAACTGTTTTTCGAGGCATCAGTAAAACACTTGCCATACAAAGAAATTAAAGAATACGACAGTGCCGATTTTATAATACCTGTATGATTAGCCCTCAATTCATTTATATATTGAATAATAAGCTCTAAATCTTGTTTCATAGCACAGTATGCTATAAATTTTTTTGAAATAAAGCCTGGCACAGCAATTACTAAATACTCATCAGAATATTGCTCCTGCGCTTGTTTTACCAGCCGTATAAGCCTGTCTGTCTTTTTGTCCATATGTATAATCTACAATTTAAAGCTGAACTGGTTGGTTTTGAGCAAATCACCATGTTCTATATAAAATTTATAGTACTCCGCGAGTGTTCAGGGAATGCTATAACAGTACATTTTAACGTAAATTGCATAAGACTAATATAGTTATATTCTTATCGCTTCATACAAAACAATTGTACGCGATTCGCTCTAACATTCTCATTTCCTGTTTATTTTGTCTTGTTGATTTATTATCAGCTTTACTTGACTGGAATCCGGAATTCCAACATAACCATCTGATAATCAGTAGTATTTTACTTGATTGAGAAATGTACAAAGAATGGATTAACAGGGCTTTAGCACTACTGATTAATAGTCTGCAAACAATCCCTCAAGAGCTGAATGAGTTAGACTGGAAAGAACATTTGTCTCCTAACAAGGACCGCTTATGCCAACATTTATCTGCTTTTGCCAATCAACCAGGGGGAGGGTTCCTAGCCTTTGGAATCAGAGATACAGATGCTGCAGTAGTAGGCCTTAGTAGAGAAGTAGCCGCGAATATTATTGAACGCTTGGCAGATATCGGTCGCAATACCTTAGAGCCTCCTGTAAGTATCGACCATACAATCGAAACATATGAAGGAAAATATGTCCTATTAATTTATATTAAGGAGAGTTCAGTAAAACCTGTTATTAGGAGAGGAGGCCGATTAGAAGATACATGGATTCGTAGTGGAGGAACAACACGCCAAGCCTCCCGACATGATGTAGGAGGCCTGTTATTAAATAGTAAGACTCCACATTTCGAAGAGCTACATGCCACAAAAGCAAAAACCTTAGATGAAGTCCTTACTCTACTTGACTATAGATCCATTTTTGGTTTATTAAGAAAACCTATACCCTCTTCAAAAGAGGAAATTATAAGCTGGATGGTTGACGAAAAGATGGTTGAAGCTGTTGACGGAGCTGGTTATTATATTACCAACATAGGTGCGTTGTCAGCAGCTTACGATCTAAATTCGTTTGATGGCCTAGCCCGAAAAACAATTAGGCTGATACGTTATAATGGTGTAAATAAGATCAACACTATTCGAGAATATCCAGGAAAAATGGGCTATGCCATTGGCTTTGAAGGGCTAATAACATTTTTAAAAGATATGCTCCCTGGAAGCGAAATAATTAAAAATGCTTTCCGCCATGAAACTAGCATTTACCCCCTAATAGCATTACGTGAACTAATAGCAAACGCGTTAATTCACCAAGATCTAACGGTTAAAGGGGCAGGACCTATGATTGAAGTATTTGATGATAGAATCGAAATATCTAATCCAGGCAAACTATTACCCTCTAAAAAAATAGATAGACTAATAAGAACGACTCCTGAATCACGTAATGAAGTACTAGCTTCAGCCTTTAGACGATATTATATATGCGAAGAGAGGGGTTCAGGTATGGAAAAGGCAGTTACAGCTATTGAACTGTATGGTTTACCTCCATTAAAGTTTGAAGAAAATGCAAACTCGTTTAGAGTGACGATGTATAGTCCACGTAGTTTTGCCAATATGACACAAACAGAACGTATTGAGGCTTGCTACCAACACAGCATAATTAGATATTTTTCTAGCGATGGTATGACCAACACAAGCCTACGTGAGCGATTTAAAATGAATGAAAAACAGCGCTCACAAATATCAAGAATTATTCGGGATGCGATAGAAGCGGGCAGAATCAAACTAAAAGACCCTAACAGTTCCGCTGTCAAATTCGCCGTATACATACCTTATTGGGGCTAATCCTTACTTGACTAGAATCCGGAATTTAAGTATAATACACTGGAAATGAGAATGTTGTTACTTGACTAGAATCCGGAATATTGAAGTAAAGATATAAAAAGGTCGGGGGAACCACCCACCCGACCCAATGAACCAAGGGAACCACCCGCTTGGCTCAGACCAAACCAAGTAGCCTATACAAGCCGCTTGTTTCAGGGTAAAATTACATAGCTTGAAAGAAATATTAGCTTATTTCCCAATCCGTCCCCTATTCCGTCCCCCTTAAATTTGCTAACTAATTCACATACTGATTATCAAATATTTACACAATATATTCAAGTCCCTTCGGGAGCACTAAACGTAAAAAAACCCGCCTAAACAGCCTGTTTAAGCGGGTTTTTCATTTCAATACCCCTTCAGCTCTAAGCTGCGCTATAACAAATAGCCTATACACTTACTTTTTTAGAGTATCATAACCGCTGCTAAATTTAGACAATTCCTAAGAGTATTTCTGACTGGTACTTTTCCGTGAAAATGCCGAGGGGTGTAAGCCTGTTGAATAAAATTCTACAGGCTTATACCCAAACAGTAACTATTTGAATTGTGTTTTTTATTTTTGTTAATCATTGTTTATCAAACACATGTATTTATAAAGTTAACTTGATACTATATACCAACAAATCAGTATATGTAAAAAGGGTATAAGCAAGTAACATTTGGCACTAAAAATGTGTGTATCAACTGATTAATAAGTAAGATTAATTTAGTGGTTCATGCAAGTTAGATACCTACTAAAATCTAACGATTCAATAATAAGCGAGTTCAATAAGCATAATAATTGACGTCCACGAGGGTAAATAAATAGCAATAAGCGGGCTTAATATGCGGTTGGCTGAGTTGCCAGGAGGATGAGTATGAGGATGTTTAGATTATTTAAGGGGTTATCTGTATTCTGTCTTTGGCTTTTGTTAGGTCTAAAAGCAGAAGCGCAAGCCCTTATTAATCAACTACCTTCCGATCATCCATCTAAGGCTATCAATCTGGCTTTTGAGTATTTGGTTGATTCAACGGATCTGGCATCTCCCCAGAAAATAAAAAGTCGCCAATCTGGCTGGCAATCGGTCAGCGATTCGACGCTAATGCTAGGGTTCACAACTCATCCGATCTGGTGTCGGTTTACGGTACAAAAAGCTACAGGAGGTCTACACAGTTATGCATTGGAATTAACTAATTTTTATGTTGATAGCGTAACACTTTATCAACCTGACCCACTTATTGGCTGGAATATTCAGTATGCGGGTGACTTTATACCTTATACAAAGCGAAACCCTAAGACACGTTACCCAACACTTTATGTAACATTATCAGGCAAGGATCCTCAGACTTTTTACGCACGCGTTCTGGCGACACAACATCATGGATATCAGTGGAAAGTCTGGGATAAGGACATGTTCGTTTCAGACAGACTGCCCGACATGGACCGCTACGTTGTGTTTACGCTTGTGTTTATGCTGACATTGTTCATGCTGGCGTTGCTCCTATTTATGTATCGGGTTACGGTGTTACGTGCCTACGCGCTATGGGGCCTGATAGTTTGCATGAGCACCTTGTTTTCGAGCGGCTATTCGAGCATTTTATTTCCAACTTCGCCATACTGGGCTCACACAAGCAATTACGTAGCGGTGGGCTTGCTATTTCCGGCATTGGCATATTACGTGGTACAGGCTTGTCGATTATCCCAATACTTGCCTCGTTTAGTCTGGTTATATACAGGTTTTGCCATAATAGGTCTATTGTATGTAGGATTAAGTTTTTTTGTCCGCCACCCAACCATTACCTGGATGATGATAGCCATACAGGCCATTATGTATGGATTTACCGTCTCGCTACTGGTTGCCCTGTATATAAGTGGTATCCGGCCAGTTATATGGAATGTAATGTCGTTGTTATTGTTACTACCAATCTACACTTATTTCTACGGACGTAACGCTGGTTTTTTTACAGGTTCTCTCGGTGAAGAATCTCTTAAGTTCCTTATGGTACTGAGTACGATTGCTGAACCGTTTTTCTTTGTAATGATGTTATGGCAGGCTACTCGCGAACGTATCCGTACAGCTGATAGTCTGAGCCTTGAGCAGACTCGGCGTGAAAATATACAAGCCCTCGATAAGCTAAAAACAGACTTTTTTACCAATGTTTCGCACGAACTTCGTACTCCTGTTACGTTATTGCTAGGGCCCTTGCAGACCCTACATGAGCGGTTTCCTGGCAACGAACTGTATACACTCATGCATCGCAATGCCGAGCGCCTACAAACGCTGATTAATCAGCTATTAGAGTTAGCTAAACTTGATGCTCATCAAATGAGAAATTTGCCGACATCAGGAAATTTGGCTCAGGATATGCGCGTTTGGGTTGCTCTATTCGACTCTCTTGCACAAAGTCGCTCTTTAACACTTACACTTGATCAAAATCAAGACGAATGGCTCGCTCTATACGATGCCGACAAAGTAGAAAAAATTCTGACTAACCTTCTCAGCAACGCTATAAAACACACGCAAGCCGGAGGGTCGGTCAATGTAAAAGCCATTTATAACCAAACGGGAATCCTTGTAGAAATACGTGATACGGGCGAAGGCATCACTGCAGAAGAAATCCCCCATCTATTTGATCGTTTTTATCAGGGAGAGGGCTCCAGTATTCGGTCGGAAGTAGGCACAGGCGTGGGTCTTGCCCTCACATACGAGTTAGTACAATTATTAAATGGGTCAATTACAGTAAGTAGCCAGCCTGGTATAGGCACAACGTTTCATCTGTCAATACCTATCCAAGAAATTGAAGACTTAGTTTTACCAACCAGCAAGAGGCAACATATTACTCAATCGGCAATGATCGAGCAATCAGCAGGGATGGTTAATGTTAACGAGCTACCCTTTGTAACAGACAATCATAATGGTGAGAACTTGGCCGATCCATCAGAGAAACCATTGTTATTACTAGTTGAAGATAACAGTGATCTGCGTACATACATACGTATGATTCTGAAACCGTATTATACACTTATTGAAGCCGCGGATGGTGAAGAAGGTTTATATATGGCACTTGATACGTTACCTGAGCTTATCATAACCGACCTGATGATGCCCCGGCTCGATGGGCTTGATATGTGTCGTGCTCTACGTTCCGACCTTCGAACTGATCATATTCCGCTAATCATTCTGACAGCAAAATCAACTGTTGAAGAGCGGCTTATCGGTTATGAAACAGGAGCCGATGATTATCTAACCAAGCCTTTTCTTCCTGCCGAATTATTGCTACGATTACAGACGCTACGTCGAAGACAGGCTACTATGCAGGCTTACTGGCAACGAACCTTTACTGGTTCGGCACTATTTAATGAAACACCACAAGCTCCTGCACCAGATACCCCTCCTTTCTTAAACCAAATGTATGCCGTTTTGGAGCAACACATTGACCGGACTGATTTTGATGTAGATCAGTTGGCCGATGAGTTGGCCTTGAGTAGTCGCACTCTCACTCGAAAACTTAAGGGATTAGTCGACCTGACGGCTCGTGAAGTCATCCGTAACTACCGTCTACAACGAGGTAACGAAATGCTGGAGCAGGGTCTTCAGCCCACTCAGGTCGCCTATGCCGTTGGCTTTGGGAGTGTATCATCGTTTGGGAGAGCCTATAAAGACTACTATGGCTACCCCCCTTCCACAAGAAAAGGCTAACCAGCCTAACTAACTGCCGTAAAGCATTGGAGTCCGTTTAATTTTCCGTTTGGACAAGAGAAGTAGATATAAAATGCTGATTATAGATGCTATTCTAGGCTATTAAAATTATATAAAATGACTACGGTGACGGTAGGTAGTAGAGGTAATTATTTTAGATTCCATCAAAAAGACGTTTATGGCAACTGAATTCAATTTTGTGATGGTCTTATAAATTCTATTGCACGTAAAACAAACTTACGTCGCACCAGTAAAGAAACAACAATATAAACAGGAATTACCAGAAGGATTACATCAAATGACTGAGTAATAAAAAATTTCAAATCGACTAATATTGCATTAGAAAACTGAAAAATGGTACCAAGGAAAACAAAAAAGAAGGCCGAACTTTTGTTCAATGTAAAGTATAAAGCTCGAATATAAGAAGAAAAAGCTCCTAATAAAAAACTATAAAAAAAAGCGCCATAGTAACCAAAAAATACTCGCCCCTCAGTATAGAAAGATGTATTGGGACCAATAAGTACATCAAGCGTAACACCCTCAGGGAGTGCATTGTCGACCATAATATTCCCAAATGCTTCCTGATAAGGCGCTAATCTTAAAAAGCCTAATATGGGATTAATAATATATTCTGGATAATCCCAAATAGAGAAACGTGAAAAGTAATCTACATTAATTGGATGGTAAAAGTATAGTAGGGCATCTGCGCCATATAATAACCTTCGTAAAAAGGCAAATATGGCCGTTTCTGCACTAGCATTTTCTTTAAATAAAACAATGAATGAAATAAGGAAAATACTGGCTATGGCAGGGAATTGGATCTTTTGAATCAGCTTAATTAATTTTTTTTTGACACGGAATTTAGGATGGTAAATAAGAAATCCTAAAGTAACGGCATAACGAACAAGTGCCCCTTTCGATCCCTCTAATGCAGACAAAGCAATAAGAATTAGTAATAATATAAGATAATTTCGCTTAGACTCTACTAGATAAAGATACATAAGACCAGTTCCAGCAACTCCTCCTACTGCCCAGTTAATTTTCCGGAATATACCAAACCCTTCCTGAAAATTAGTTATTTTAGCCTCACTTGGGTTGTCAGCAAATAAAGCAAAGCCCTTAGATTGGAGAAATAAAAGAATAGAAAAGAAGTAAATAAAATAGAGTGTATATACTACGTATCGTAAAAGGACTACATCTGAGAACTGGCCATTTACCACTTTACTTATTTCTAGATTTCGCATTGTCATACGCTTTTGTACAAGAACGAATCCGGCCCAAACAGATAGCTGACAAACAAAATAATGAATAATATTATTTACATCTTCAACAACTTCAATGACTAATACACTTGCAAATGCGGTACTGAATACAAAAATAAATAATGGGTCAACAATAGAATAAATATATGAGCGATATAGTAAATAGTAAAAAATACCAAACCCTACCGAGTAAAGTAAAATTTCTCCTAGAATTTCATAACTGACTTGCATATTATAAAATTATCTTTTTTCAACCAATTGACCTAGCTGATTCTGTAAAGCGTCTTTAATTCCACGCCATAATAACCGAATTCGTCTAAACTTCTGATCTTCAAAAAAAATGGCCCTCATCCATTCTCGGACTATCCAATTGATTACCAACCCTTTAATTATTGGGAAGGAATTCTTATATAAGGTAACTAACATCCAACCATTTCGTACAATGTAATAAGAACGTTGTGGTGTATGTGAAGTAAACGTTTTATGAAAAAATCCCGTATCCATACGTTTACCTAATCTATGATTTAAATATAAAGTAGGAAGCTCGATTACGTCAAAATCTGCACTATTTAATCGTAAACCGTACTCATGATCGACATGGTCGATAAAGAAGTCATCTCGAAATGGACCAACTTTTTGATACGCGGCTAACGTCAACAAATTTCCGGATGTCATGGTAAAAAGAACTTTACGGAAAGGTATATTAGCCACCAAGTCTTCGGAGTGTACACCCGAGATAATCCCAATACGTTCAGGATACGTGGAGTTACTCAAATGGTTAGCCATTTTTTCGACGGCATCTAGTGGAAGTTGAGCATCATCATCCATTGTTAATAAATAACTATATCGGTCATTTATTGCAACTGTTGCCGCTAAATTAAGCGCATGTGCTATACCCTTATTACCACCATTAGATATATACTTAACCGTCTTAAATTCCCGTAATTTCCTAATCAGTTCATCGTTAGCAAATTCTGAGTTATCAATAACGTATAATATATCAATTTGATTAATATATGTCCTGATATTATCACATACATTTAAGTCACTGTTGTATAATATAACCGCCCCTGCTATCTGATTAATAGCATTTTTTTTTTGTTCATTATATGGCTGCATATTTCATCTGTTAAGGCAAAACACTATTTCACATCATCTAATGATAGAAAATGAGGTAAAATAGTTTAGAAAGGAAAGAGGATGTTTTCTTTATTGCCTTATTTCCACTTTTTCTTCAGAAAACCTACACCTTTCCTTATCCGATTAATCCATATCGATTTTGTTGAGGGAGAACGAAATAATGTCTGATGAAAAAAAGTCGATATGGATATGTTTTCTTCTACTATTGAAGGATGCTGGAGTATATCAATAGACTGGGCTTGCAAATTCGCAAATGGGCTATCGACAGTAGTATGGGTTGCCAGTTCCCCAAACCCTATATTCGTAATTAAATTCCTATCAGGAATAATTGACAGTCCATTATTAATCCAAGTACAATAAACCCATTGAAAATCCCAAGTATCCAACTCTCCTCTATATGTTTGATCAAATATATTTCGCCAATACAATTGAGAAGATTTGTCTTTTACTTTTTCCTTTATCAATGATTCTTTATGTTTAGGGTAATCACTTATCAGCATATCATAATGCTTCCATGCTCTTCTCCAAGTTGCCCATCCCCAAATATGACAAACAGTAGAAAAAGTATACGAGTCATAAATTGGAGGATGATTCGATAGGAGTTTTGTTCCCCCAATGTGCATAACACGTTCATCCTGCTCATATTTCAAAAGCAATTCGCGGCTAAAATAAAAAAAGCTTTTATCGGGCAGGCAGTCATCTTCAAGGATAATTCCAAACTCAACCTGCGAAAAAAACCAGGTAATAGCCGAACTGACAGCCACCTTACAACCTAAGTTTTGCTCTCTTATAAGTTTAATAACTGAGCAAGGCCAATCGATTTCATTTAAAAGCTCGACACACAATTTTACGCCTTCAATATCTTTGACATTTCCTTCACGTGGTCCGTCAATAGCTATGAATAATTGAGCCGGGCGCACTTCTCGAATTCTATCCAAGACACGGCGAGCATGTTGCGGTCTATTAAATAGTATAAATAGGATCGGTACGTCAAAAGGAATATCACTCTGTTGAGTTTTCAAATCATTCATTTCTTCTAAATGCATTTGCAGAGAAGCATCATTTCACATATTAGATCAAGATAAATCGCTAGCAACTGAAGCAAATTAGAATGATCAAAATCGAGAAAATTACCTAATAATCACCTGATAGTCAGTTAGATTTTATAGTATATAAGCTGTATTTACAGTTCTATATCTTGCCTCTACACTTACTGTCAGTTTATAAGCGATTCGCAAAAATACATTAGAATACATTGGCAACAGTTAAGATTCAACATGTTCCTATCAACTGTAATGTATTAATAATGAATCTAGGGCTGAATGCAGGCTGCTATCATCTATTTGCCACCCTTTATAGTAATGTAGCTCCCGTTAACATAGAAACCATGCAGTAGTTACTGATCAGCCACGATTTTTGCAATAATTGGCTGGTTTTGTGACCACTAAGGCTCTATCAAGCTTACAGCAATAGAAAATCTGTAAAAATGGGATCTAATCATATTGATTATAAATAGCTCCAAAAATAGTATGCGTGCATACTGATATAGGCGAAATTACTATATTCGCAACATATCCAGCCAGCAACGCTTATATAGATTTAGATGTGTAAAAAGGAGAAAATAAATCTACACCGGTTGTAAGCTATGAAAAACTTGAACTATCAAATCAATATAAAAAACAAAAAGGCAGTTACAACATTTAGCTGTAACTGCCTCACTTTTGGAGTGGTGATGGACGGAATCGAACCGCCGACACAAGGATTTTCAGTCCTTATAAAAATGGTTTGATATGTAATCATATGGTTCGATAACCCTGATTACTAGTTATTTATAAAATACATCACTTCATCTGAAACCGAGTAAAATCACGCATTGTTGTACCTATGTTGTACCAACAGTGAGTGTTACATGGCTGACGTTAAGATCGTTCTGCGCCAGAAACCTAATAAGGAAGGCAAATTGCCTTTGGCGCTCCGTATTACCAAAGATCGAAAATCCTCCTTTGTTCACCTGGGGCATCATCTTGACCCGTCGGACTGGGATGACATTCAGAAGCGCGTCAAGAAATCACACCCCAATAGCGCCCGACTGAATAACCTCATTCTCAAGAAACTAGCCGAGGCTAACGATCATTCATTAGAGCTTGAAACCCAGAAATCGCACGTGTCGTCCAGGGCTGTCAAGCAAAGGATTAAGCCATCCGCAGGCAGCACCTTTTTTGCTCAGGCAGATTTGTATCTCCAACGCATGAAGGAAGCAGGAAAGTACAATCAGTACACAGCTGATAAACCACGCGTCAAGCACTTCAAAGAATTCATCAAACACGATTTACCATTTCAAGAAATCACTGTTGCCATTTTAGAGCGCTTTAAAGGCCACGTCCGTTCTAAACTTAACCTGTCTGAGCGCTCCGCTGTCAATCACGTCGTAATGATGCGCTCTGTATTTAGTTTCGCCATCAAGGAAGGCGTTGTTGACGAAAAATATTATCCGTTCGGCAAGGGCAAAATGAAAATCAAGTTTCCTGATAGCGCAAAGATTGGACTGAGTGCTGAAGAGCTGAAGAATTTAGAAGATGCGCCTTTGGAAGGCCAACCGCATCATGCCCGTAATCTTTGGCTGTTTTCTTACTACTTTGCCGGTATGCGTGTCAGCGACGTGCTACGTCTGAAATGGTCCGATTTTCAAAATGACCGGTTACACTATGAAATGGGCAAGAATAATAAGGGCGGCTCTCTAAAAGTACCAGACAAAGCCGAAGCTATTCTAGAGCAGTATAAGGTGTTCAAGCGTAACTCAAACGATCTGGTTTTCCCTGAGTTGAAAGATGTCGATCTTGACGACAAGTTTATCACAGAGCGTACAATTTCCTTCAAGACCAGTGCCATCGACAAATGCTTAAAAAAGTATGTGGCTCCAGCTGCTAAAATCGATAAGAAATTGACTATGCACTTGGCACGTCATACCTTCGCACAGGAAGCCGGAGATAAGATCCCGCTGAAAACCCTGCAACGCTTGTATCGGCACAGTAGCATCGTGACCACGATGGGTTATCAATCGAATTTTACAACACAGGAAGCGGACGACGCTTTAGATAAAGTTTTAGGAAACAAGCCTAATAAAGCGTAGTGATCAAAGTAGATACAGCCAACTAAGTAATTAACGGTATGTAATTTTGTAACGCATTGTAAGATCAACTCTGCCAATATAGTCATGCAAGTCATCTGCCTTGAAGACAAAGCTTTTTATGCGCTCATTGAAGAGGTTGTTGAGCGTTTAAACGATAAGCACGGCCAAGAAAAGGAAAAATGGGTGTCCGGTGAGCAAGCCATGCAGCTTCTTAATATCACCTCAAAAACCACGTTACAGAAGCTGCGTGACGAGGGCAAAATACGTTTTTCACAGCCGCAGAAAAAAGTCATCCTTTATGACCGTGACTCTATTAATACCTACCTTGAGCGAAACGCCCGTAACACATTCTAGCTATGGAAGACGAGAACAAGGTTGAACCAGAATATCTAAAAGGATTCAACGAAGGCTATACGATAGCCCAGCATCAACCAGACTTAGCCGAGAAACTCGCCAGTATAGATAGTGATTTTATACGTCTTGTTGGTTTCAAAGACGGTCGAAATCAGTACCAAAAGGAGCAGGAAAGGGATCGCCTACCATCCTGGCTTTCCGGAAATCGAAGCTCGAAAGAACAGGGTAAGCCAACCAAATCAAAAGATCGAGGGATCGAACCTGACAAGGATTAAGTTATTAATGTTCAATCCCTATCAGGCTCCACATCGCGCTCACGTGACTTACGCGACTGGGCATCCGTTTTTTCGGTTGCCTTAGTAAAGTTCAGTGACATAGAAAAACGCGCCGACATCGACATCTCCGCTTTATTTTGACCTCCTTTAATTGATTGATCCGGTTGTTTGGGTGTGTCGCGTTGGGTAGCTCGTTCAACCAGTATAGCATCCATGTAATCCTGAGATTGCTCAATTTCCTTGATGGTTTGCCGCTCTTGATGTCTATCGGCTGCGCTCATCTGCCGGTAAGGATTCGGAAATAACTTTTCTCGCACGGTGTCGCGGACAACGCGTCCTTCCTGACCTTGCGCGCTACGGCTATCATTCTCAGTCTTGGATAGGGCGTCTACCTTCAATTCATGTTGCTTTTCTTCCAAGGCAATTCGCGTTTTATCACGGCTTCCTGGAATCACACGTCCAACATAATAAGGAGGTTTATATTCGGGTTTAGGGCCTCGCTCTTTAGGAATGTTTTTTAGCTGATCATCTATTTGTTTAACTTGATGTAGCGTCTCGTTTAGTCGCTTTTCAACATGCTCAAATCCTTCCGGGAGTTGCGGGTTTTTGTCATCAGTATTGCCCATCGCTTTAGCAGTTTTGTGTTGAAAATCAGTCCATTTATGCTAATATAAGCAATAGTTGAACACTCTCAGCACCAGGGAGTCAAAAATGACGTGGAAACAAAAGGTAATTAACGAACGCTATGGCGGGGATGTTGCGCTTTTTGAAGCAGCGTTCGCTGAAGCCGTTACTGAGGGCAGTTTAAATGCCATCCACTGGAATGATTTGATCGTTGATGCTACGACGCTACCGCATCTGAAAGATATTGGGCAAACCCTGGTTGAAATCAATCTCGGCTATTTACCGACTGCCGACGTGATATTGCCCTTTGAACCGTATTTACGGGCTCTGATTCAAGGCTACTGGAATGGGCAAATTTTGGAGGAGGACTTTTACGATCAGGTAGAAGATCATGTTAAGCTTATCCGCAACGCTGATATGAAACATAATAATTGTCTGGAATACGACGAGGCTATCTATCGCAATTATCACGCGACGTTTACACCTTACGGTTATGCAGTTAAGGAGAGGCTTAATCGCTTTTTGGGTTACGAACCGGAGCTTGAGCATTCCGTGATTGCTGAACTCTGGATGCGGGACATCTTGGCGGATCAAACCTATAAAATGCCAGAGGATAGGACGCCGGATGATTTGCGGGCGATAACCCTAATCAAGTACCGTGAGGTCTTACTAGGTGACGGGAAACAGGCCGCTGACGGGTCTCAGCTTGTTCTGTCTCAATAAGGTATCACAACTAGGTTTTCTTATGGAATATCATGCAAACATTTGGCTAGAAGGCGTTTTGCAAAAATAAATCGCCGCATTATTCAGATCAACAAGTAGGAAAACGAACAGTATCAATTAAGATCTGAAGTTTCTTGTAAAACCCCCGAACTTGTATTAAATTAAGAACTTATTTTAAAGTTCTAAAAACTAAAGGAATACCATGTTTGGAGAGGTAACTAATCCATCGTTTATTTTTTGGCCTGTTGGTACAGGCGATACCACAACAATTGTTGTCAGCGAAACTGAAATAATACAGCTGGATATCAATGACAAATTAATGGCAGATGAGCAAGGAAACGAGCACATTCCGATTGTTGATGAACTAGTATCGAAATTGCCGCAACGCAATGGTAAACCTTACTTATCATGCTTCATCCTGACCCATCCTGATCTTGATCACTGTAGAGGCTTTACAGATTTACTTGATCGAGTTGTGATTGGGGAAATTTGGCATACACCACGTATCTTTCGTGAGTATGAAGATGAATGTGATTTATGTGATGACGCAAAAGTATTTCGCAAAGAGGCTCATAGGCGTGCAAAATTAGCGATTAAAGAAAATGGTGATCCTGGAGCGGGCAATCGTGTCCGCATCATTGGTTATGCTAGTGAATTATTCGAACCTGGCGAGGCTTACTATGGCTTTCCACAAGACAAATTTTATACACGCCCTGGCAACGCTATAGATATGTTAGATGGGGTATATGTTGGCGACAGATTTAATGCATTTATTCATGCACCATTTAAAATGAGTCTTGCCGACGCACGTAATGAGACAAGCTTGGCGATGCAAATCATTATAGGTCCTCAACATCCCATTTACGGTTTGTTTCTAGGCGATCTTTCATACCCGTCGATAATGCAGGTATTTCAAGAAACACATGCCCATGGAAATGACAGTCGTCTTACATGGAATGTGCTCTTAGCACCACATCATTGTTCCAAGAAAGTTATGTATGAAAGAGACGCCGAGGGAAACGACGCCTTAAAACAAGATGTTCTTGATGAGTTTGCTGCTTGTCAGTTAAATGTGGGATATATTGTTGCAAGTTCCAATGAATTTCCAGCATCAAACAGCCCGGGAGATAATCCACCTCATATTAAGGCAAGAAACAGATACGAAGAAATCGTTAATAATGATTTTGTTTGCACTGGGGAAGTAAGTACACCAGAGAATGTTAAACCAATAATTTTCTCGTCAACTCAGGACGGAATTGTCATGGTAGATAGCGACTATCAGATGTCCGAAAGTGCGCAAAAAACGCTTTCTAATGCGATTGCAGCAGCCCGTGGGTCTAATACTCCTCCAGTGACTAAAGTTGGCTTTGGCAACGAATGATATCCTCAGGTCAGGCTTGGGCCATTAAACAGCTTAATGATATTGCAAAAGCATCTAATGGCCTGTTCGAGCTTTTCGACATAGTTGAGACGGTTGAACAAAGAAAACCAGTAAGCGTAACAGTTTCAATTAACTGCAAAGCATATTCAAAAAAAGAGACCGGCATCCCATTTAAAGTCAGGGAAAAAATAAGGATAGATATCCCGTGGAGGTTTCCTTTACATGTACCTTCTGCAAACTTCTCACACAAGAAGTATGGAGCATTTCCCCATGTTCAGTGGGGAGATCAAATTTGCTTGTTTCAGTCACCAGAGACAGAATGGCAGCCCTCACAAGGAATGTTCGGTTTCATTGAGCGATTAGACCAATGGCTTAAGGCAGGTGCTGAAGGACTGCTTGATCCTATAGGCTTACCTCTACACCCACCAGTAGCTTATGCCACAAGCAATTTTAAACTGATACCTAAACAGAACGCCCCACAGCCCACATCATCATATTGGGGTGGTTATGTAGAGGTCACCCGAGAGAATAAGGTTGTCGCTGAGTTAGGTAATTGGATAAAACATGGAGATGACTTACCGGAGGTTCGTCTAGCATCTGTTATCTTGTTATCAGGCGACATGCCCTATGAATATCCCCAAACAATGTTTGACTTACTAATGACATTGAATGAAAGGGATTTACCCATTGAGATTGTCAGACTGATAATCGAATTAGGCATTCTTCGGACAAAAAAAGGGGACCGAGCAATATTTATATTGGGTGCCGCTATGCGCGGTATATCGGGCGGACAACGTTTACAGCATTTGACAGGCTGGTTGATAAATGCTGAACAAACCGATAAATTCAGAGAGGCTATAATAGCAGCAACTGAGGAAGATAAGGCTGATATAAAACTATTCTATGAATGGGCTGCTACTGCCAAGGTTGAATGGTGTGGTATTATGGAGGAGAGGCCAGAAATCATTGAACGGCGCGACTCCAAGTCGGTAGCAAGTTTTTGGCAAGGGAAAAATGTAACCATATTAGGCTGCGGCGCTATTGGCAGTTCTATTGCAAATATATTAGCAAGAGCTGGTGTTAATAAACTGCAACTTTTTGACAAAAGTGTTGTCACACCTGGCATTCTGGTTCGCCAAGATTTTCGTCGAGATCATATTGGTTATTCAAAGGCCTCAGCCTTAAATCTGAATGTCATCCAAATAAACCCAGACATTGAGGTTAATCATCACATTATAGATTTAGTAAATCTGTTTGATGATACAGAACGTCTGGCATATGTGATGCAAGCCGATGTAGTTATAGACGCAACTGCATCAGCGACATTTGCGAATGCGTTGGAGCATTTCTTTCGGAACAATCTCAAAAATCATCCACCTATTGTAACGATGAGTATCGGCCATAACGCTGATTTCGGTTTGATGACATTATCAACAGAGCGTGTTTTGGGTATGTCTTTGGATGTTGATCGACGTAGCAAAATTGGTTTTGCCAATTCAGTGAGCGGGAAACTTTTCCTGGAAGAGTTTTGGCCAACTTCAACAAGTAGGCGACAATTTTTCCAGCCGGAACCAGGATGTTCGAGTCCTACTTTCAGAGGCTCATTCGCAGATGTATTAGCATTAACGTCACAAATGATAAATATAGCAGCAGAGTGGTTATCGAAGGACGCTGCTATACCAGTACAACGCACCTTCGCAATCAATTTGTCAAATAAAGGATCTAGTGTATTGCCAGCCAGGAATGTACAGTTCGAATGGCAGAATTATCAATCGTTAAACGATCAGTTAAATGGATTTGAAATTCGTATTAATCCATCTGCACTCAAATCTATACTGTCTTGGATAAGACGTTCTGAACGTGTGAATGGTGAGAGAGTTGAGACAGGTGGTGTTTTATTTGGACAACTTGATGAGTTCCTGAAAGTAATTTGGATAGATGAAATTAGCGGCCCACCACCTGATAGCGTTTCTTCTCCAAGCTGTTTTGTTTGTGGAACGGCAGGAGTACTTGAATTGCATGAAGAGAAACTAAAAAGAACAACAGGAACGATAGTATTTATGGGAATGTGGCATACACACCCCCACGGTATGCCGATTCCAAGTTACACCGATTTATCCGCAATGAGATCGTTATTAGGAGATACCAAGGACTATTTAGGACAATATTTTTTGATGCTCATTGTTGGTGGGACTTCCTCTTTCCCAATTGTTTCGGCCAGTGTTTTTGAGCGGAATTCTTATGAGTAATAGCAACTCTCACTATATCGCTTTGGCACTCTCTGGGGGCGGTGCCCGAGCGATGGCATTCCACCTTGGTTGTTTAAGAGCTCTCCAGGATCGGAGAATTCTTGATAAGGTCAAAGTCATTTCAACAGTCTCAGGAGGAAGTGTGATAGGTGCTTACTGGGCATATAACACACAGGAATTTGAAGACTTTGATCGGGAAATGGTGTCGGTCCTGAAGCGGGGAATTCAGCGGGATATCCTCTACAAAGTATTTTTTAGTTCAGAAACGCTGAAAATTTTAGCTACGCTTTTTATTACAGGCTCGTTGACTGTTATACTACAAATTGTAACAACACTTATTTCAACAGCACGAAACTGGTTTGGTATCCCAACTTTCAAGGTTGAAATTTTTCTAACATCGCTTGCCAGAATGCTGCCCATATGGGGGAATTTTACTACAGCTTTTGAAGCAGCTTTAGATAAACGTTTATTTAAAGGCAGGAAGCTTGAAAATGTTCAGAAGCCCAATTTATCTGTTATTATTAATGCATGTGATTTAAGGACAGGTACTGCTTTTCGTTTTGGCTCCGAAAAGTCAGGTGGTTGGCGGTACGGCTCGATAGTTGGAAATTCTCCAACAGTTGCTAAAGCAGTAGCTTCATCGGCAGCTTTTCCAATTCTGCTTCCGCCACTTGTTGAAGATTTTGAGTTCGAGAAAAAAGGGCAAAAATACCGCGCTACAGTCTCGCTCACAGATGGAGGTGTATATGATAACCTTGGTGTAGCTGCAATAGAACCAGGTAAAGGTTCAGAGTCTATATATAATCACCTCGTAACACATATAATCAGTCTTAATGCTGGTGCAGGCCAACTTGATGGTGAAGACTACTATTATTGGTGGAAGGGGAGAGTGTCGCGGTCCTTCACAGCAGTGCATCGTAAAGCTCAAGACGCAATGTATCAAAGGTTGCATAAATATCTTGAAACAGGTGAGCTTGCTGGATTTGGTCTTGTGTATCTAGGACAGCAGGACCAACGTTTGCCTTACATCGTTCCAGATTTAGTGAGACGCGAGAAAGTCAAAAACTATCCAACGGATTTTTCTCCCATGACAGTTGACAACATTGAGTTGCTCACAAAGAGAGGCGAGCAACTTACTCATATAATCATCGACCACTATCTCCAGCATTTGACCCAATAGTAATAAGTTGCGCTGTTGGGTTTAAGGGCAACTTCGTATTATATATACTAAACTATGGGCTGCTAAGGCCCGGCTTTAAACAAGATGAAGTAATTTTGATAGCACACTCGAAACCGTATTCTTGAAAAGTAATTGTTATAATTTGCCTTGTTCCTACTTGAAGCAGGGCTTTTATATGATTAATTATCTTGCTAAAAAATTGAGTTGGAGTGACATTTTGATGTAATTAATATATATACATAATTTCTATAGAGTAACAGAATGAATGCAGTTGAGATTGAAGAAGCCGTTTCATTATTAGCAGAGCAGCCTTTCGCTCCTGCTGAATTTCCATATTCATTTCTAGAAGCTTTTGGAAACAAGTCCACAACGATCAAACGTCTGCAAACGGGGAATAATAATAAATCAGATATTACTGGGGGTGTCCTCCAGCATAATAATATTCATATAGCAGTTTGTGGCAAAGGCACAGTTACAAATACATTAACAAAGCTGCGACAAAGCCCTGCAACGGCAAGGGCTAAGGCCAAGTTCATACTAGCCACTGACGGTGTAGATTTTCAGGCTGAAGACATAAACAGCGGAGAGACAATTGTCTGCAACTATTCAGACTTCCATGACCATTTTGGATTTTTCCTGCCCCTTGCGGGCATCAGTACCGTCAAGCAAATTCGAGAGAGTGCCTTTGATATTAAGGCAACGGGTCGTCTAAACAAACTTTATATAGAGCTTTTACGCCATAATCCAGACTGGGCGAAACCTCAACGCCGTCATGATATGAATCATTTTCTGGCGCGTTTGATCTTCTGCTTCTTTGCTGAGGATACAGATATATTCCTGTCAGATTGTCTATTCACGTCAACTGTACAGAAAATGAGTGGGGGTGATGCCTCCGATGTGCATGAGATCATCAGCGAGATCTTTCGTGCAATGGATACCAAGCCGGAGGAACGCGCTGAAAAAAGAATAAAGAATTGGGCAAATAAATTTCCGTACGTCAACGGAGAATTATTTTCGGGATCAACCGAAACCCCCAGATTTACAAAGATAGCTCGCTCATATTTGCTGCATGTGGGCAACTTGGACTGGAAGCGGATAAACCCGGATATCTTCGGCTCTATGATTCAATCTGTTGCCGATGAAGACGAACGCAGCGAACTGGGAATGCACTATACGTCTGTTCCCAACATCCTGAAGGTGTTGAATCCCCTATTTCTTGATGACATTCGAGCTCAATTGGAGGAAGCGGAAGATAATAGTCGAAAGCTTTTGAACCTGCGCAAACGGCTATCACGTATTCGCGTGTTTGATCCGGCTTGTGGATCTGGGAACTTCTTGGTGATTGCCTACAAGCAATTGCGGGAAATCGAGTATGAGATAAATAAACGACGCGGTGAAGTCGACCGACCCACTGACATACCGCTAACCAATTTCAGAGGTATAGAGCTACGAGATTTTTCGGCTGAGATAGCGAGGTTGGCACTCATCATAGCCGAATTTCAATGCGACGTTCTTTATCGAGGACAAAAACAAGCTGTAGCTGAATTTCTACCGCTGAATGCTGAGAACTGGATTACTTGTGGCAATGCACTTCGTATTGAGTGGTTATCAGTTTGTCCTTCAACGAGTAAGGGTGTTAAATATTTTGGAAATGACCTGTTCAGCACTCCAGTTGACCAGGCAGAAATTGATTTCGAGAACGAAGGAGGAGAAACATATATATGTGGTAATCCACCATATCAAGGAAGCGTGAATCAAACAAAAGAGCAGAAAGAGGATATGGCACGTATCTTCTCTGGCTATCTAAGTACATATAAAGATTTGGATTACGTAACGAACTGGCTAGTACGGGCAGCAGAATACTCTAACTCTACTAAAGCCGCCTCAGCATTCGTTACAACTAATTCGATATGCCAAGGTGAACAAGTCGCTATGCTCTGGCCAATTCTCTTCAGCAAAGGCCAAAAGATTTCATTTGCACATACTTCTTTTTTATGGAGGAATAACGCAGCGCATAACGCGGGCGTTACTTGTATTGTCATTGGTCTTCGCGCTGACTTGAGTGGAAACGCAATGCTCTATGACGAAGAAGTTTCTCGCTCTGTCACAAGTATCGGGCCATATTTAACACCAAACTCAAACACAATTGTAAAAAAATCAAGCGTTCAAATATCAGGTTTACCTAGAATGGATTACGGTAACAAGCCAACAGACGGAGGTTATTTAATCATGACTCCGCAAGAAAAGGCTCAATTCATATCTAAATATCCATCATCTCAATTATTTATAAAATCATACATAGGTTCTGCTGAATTCATCAATGGAAAAGAACGCTTCTGCTTTTGGATCGAGAATGCAGATTTATCTAAAGCAAGGGCAATTGATGAAATTCGAGTGCGCCTTGAAAGCGTGAGAAGACTTCGTGTAGAAAGCAGAGGAACTCAAGCTAACGCAAATGCTAAAACGCCTCATCGTTTTGTATTTGCGCCACATCAAAAGGGTCGCGCCATAATTGTGCCAAGGGTTTCTTCTGAGAGAAGACCTTATCTTCCAACAGGATTATTAGACGATACAACGGTCATTTCTGATAGTGCGGCAGTAATTTATAAATCAGATACTTGGCTTATTGCGCTATTAGCAAGTCGCCTCCATCTCGTATGGATTGCCACGGTCTGCGGGAAGTTAAAAACTGATTTCCGCTATTCCAACACCCTTGGTTGGAACACGTTTCCTGTGCCCACTTTGACAGCAAAAAATAAGGAAGATCTGAATACATGCGCCGAAGAGATTTTGATCGCACGGGAAAGACATTTCCCCGCTACTATTGCCGATCTTTATGATCCAGAGAAAATGCCAGAAGATCTTCGTCGTGCCCATGATCGCAACGATGAAGTACTGGAGCGCATTTATATAGGTAGGCGCTTTAAAAACGATACCGAACGCTTGGAAAAACTCTTCGATCTCTATACGAAAATGACCACTAAAGGAAAAACTGTATGACCGACAGTAAAGCCATACCATCCGTTACCGTAAACTATAAACGTACTGGTAGCTCGACCACATCAAATGAACTAGGCATGCGCGCCATGCAGGAGCGTGCCTATGAAAAGCGCGGGGAGCAGTATCTTTTGATCAAATCGCCTCCTGCGTCCGGAAAGAGCCGGGCATTGATGTTTATCGCCCTTGATAAGCTAAATAATCAGGGGATCAAACAAGCGATCATCACCGTGCCAGAAAAATCTATCGGTTCAAGTTTTGCCGATGAGCCTCTGACCAAGTTTGGATATTACTATAACTGGTATGTAAAACCCAAATGGAATCTGTGTAATGCACCTGGTGAAGATGGTAGCAAGGTTAATTCGGTCAAATCGTTCCTTGAAAGTGAAGATCAGGTGCTAGTTTGCACTCACTCAACCTTCCGTTTTGCCGTGGAACGTTTAGGAATTGACGTTTTTGACAACCGGCTGATCGCAATTGATGAATTCCACCATGTCAGTGCAGATGAGGAGAGTGTTCTTGGTTCACAACTCAAGCAACTGGTTGCACGCGATAAAATACATATTGTGGCTATGACCGGCTCTTATTTTCGGGGGGATGCAAACCCCGTCTTGGTGCCAGAAGATGAGGCTAAGTTCGATACGGTTACTTATACGTACTACGAGCAACTTAATGGCTATGAGTACCTCAAGACACTCAATATTGGCTATTACTTTTATAGCGGAGCCTATGCAGATGAGATATTGAGCGTGCTTAATCCTAGTGAAAAAACGATCATCCACATACCGAACGTTAATTCCCGCGAGAGTATGGGTGATAAAATCAAGGAAGTTGAACATATCATCGAAGCGTTGGGCGACTGGCAGGGTGTTGATCCAGAAACAGGCTTTCATTTGGTTAAGACAACGGAAGGCAAAATTTTGCGAATTGCTGATCTGGTAGATGATGATGCAGCGAAACGCAATAAAGTGTCTGCTTCACTGAAACGGCCAGAGGCTAAAATGAACCGCCACTATGTCGATATCATTATCGCACTGGGCATGGCTAAGGAAGGCTTCGATTGGATATGGTGCGAGCATGCCTTAACCATTGGCTATCGCTCCAGCTTGACTGAAATTGTACAGATTATTGGCCGGGCTACACGGGACGCCCCTAACAAAACCCAGACACGCTTTACAAACCTGATTGCTGAACCGGATGCTTCGGAAGAAGCCGTGACAGATGCTGTCAATGATACGCTTAAAGCCATCTCTGCCAGCTTGTTGATGGAGCAAGTCTTAACACCAAGATTTAATTTTACACCGAAGAATCCACAAAGTGGACCGGTTGAGGGGTTTGATTACGGTGAAGGAGGCTACAATCCGGATAAAGAAAATGTTGGATTTAACGAAGAAAACGGCCAGTATCAAATTGAAATCAAGGGACTTTCCACGCCGAAAAGCCAGGACGCCAAGCGTATTTGCAGAGAAGATCTCAATGAAGTGATTGCGGCTTTTGTTCAAGATAAGCCAACCCTGGAACGCGGTCTGTTCGACGAAGAGCTGGTGCCGCAAGAGCTGACCCAGGCCCGGATGGGAAAGATCATAAAGGATAGGTATCCGGAACTGGATGAAGAGGATGTGGAAGCCGTGCGGCAGCATGCTATTGCGGCATTAAACTTAACGCAAAAGGCCAAGGAAATTATTAATAATGATCCAGAATTAAGCGGTCGCGGCAACACCGCCTTGATTGACGGCGTCCGAAAATTCGCAATGGATGTACGCGAACTGGATGTTGACTGGATTGATAGTATTAATCCATTTAGCGAAGCTTATGCTATTCTATCAAAGGCCATGACGGAGCAAAGCCTGAAGGCAATGGCGGAAGTTATTTCCGGAAAAAAACCGAATATGTCTTTAGAGGAAGCGCGGGAACTTGCCAAACGGGCTTTGAAATTCAAGAAAGAGCGGGGCAGGTTACCAGATATTAAGTCTACTGACCCGTGGGAACAACGCATGGCACAAGGTGTTGCATTTCTGGCTCGTATGAAAGCAGCAGAACAAAATGGCTAAGAATTCGAAACTGACAGACGAAGATGAAGAGCTTTTGGCCGAACTCGGTATTGAGGTTGAGGTCAAGAAAGCTAGTGTGTTTACGGCTCGTGAAGAGCGAATTATTGCGGGTTTTGAAGAAATCCAAAAATTTGTCGAGGATCAAGGTCGTTTACCCGAACATGGCGAGGGAAGAGACATTTTTGAGAGGCTATATGCCGTTAGGCTGGATCAAATTCGAAAACAAGAAGACTGCAAAAAGCTTCTTCAAGACTTTGATCATCAAAACCTTCTGGATGGAAGTTATAAACCGGCAACGGACGTACTGGATGATATAGATGATGCTGAATTGCTGGCACAACTCGGAGTAGAGGAACATGAAGAGAATTCTATTACGAATCTAAAACATGTAAAAACGCGTGCTGAAAAGAAGGCAGCAGAGGAAATTGCCAACCGGACGCCCTGTGAAGATTTTGAAGACTTCAAAGGTCTATTTGAAGCAGTGAAGAAAGATTTAGATACTGGATTTAGAAAATCGATACGTTTCAGAAAAGATGCTGGATTTACTAAAACAACTCTTAAAAAAGGACAATTCCTTATCATAGGCGGGCAGATTTCATACATAGCCGAAGTCGGAGAAACCATTAAAGCGCCCAATGGTGAAGACGATGCCCGTTTAAGAGTCATTTATGCCAACAGGACAGAAAGTAACATTCTGCTGAGGTCGCTAATACGCGCTATGTATAAAGATGAGACAAGTAGATTCATAAGTGATCCCACCTTGGGGCCCTTATTCTCAGGCGAGAATAGCGAAAATGATCTTGAAAGCGGAACGATATACATCCTACGTAGCCTTTCCGACCATCCAACCGTTAAAGAAAACAGGGATGTTGTCCTTAAAATCGGGGTGACGGGTGGGAATGTCAAAAAACGTATAACCAATGCTAAGAATGATCCAACGTTTCTTATGGCTGATGTAGAGGTTGTTGCGACTTATAAACTCGCCAATATCAACCGGACAATGCTAGAAAACCTTATTCATAGGTTCCTAAGCTCGGCAAAGCTGGAAATTCAAATAAAAGATCGTTTTGGAAAAACGGTTAAAGCACGGGAGTGGTTTTTAGTTCCTTTATTTATCATTGATGAGATGGTAGATTTGATTAAAGAAGGTAGCATCGGCGATTATTACTATGATATTGAGTTGGCCAAAATACAAAAATATTAGGCTGTTATTTTTCAGTTATTGCAGGCTAGCATGTAAGGATATATCAAAGCGGCATAGAGCCTCGAGCAAGTTTTTTTACTGATTAAGCTCTGTTAGATAATCGCCCAAAATGAAAGTAGAACTCCATTTTTTTATTGAAACTTCAGTTAACATTAGATAGGATTCTTATAGGTTAGAGTATTAAGTTCTCGTAATGGGGGACTAAGCGGGGGCCTAAGATTACAATTCGTTATTGAGAAGTCATGCAATTTCATGGGATTGCGAGAAAAAAATGAGTTCTGCTCGAGGAGCCAAAACTCTCTTTTACCACTATTATTTGTTCTTAATAACCTTGAAAAAAACAGGTTTTTCAAGGGCTTTGTCGTATTCTCACATTTACCAGCTCATATCGTTATTACTCCGCATTTATCTGCTTTGGGGGACTATTGGGGGACTTTTTCTTCATTTCCATATTTTTAGTCCCCCAACTTATTACCGTAAATCTTAAATTACAGAGAGGATGAAGACATGCCTTTATCAGACATGCAGTGCCGAACGGCAAAGCCTACTGACAAGGTCTATAAGTTGTCAGATAGCGAAGGGCTGTACCTTGAGGTACACCCATCTGGCCGACGTTACTGGAAGTTAAAATATCGATTGCATGGTAAAGAGAAACGCATTTCGATTGGCATTTATCCTCAAGTGTCTCTTCTAATAGCGAGGCAGGAAAAGGAGCGAATTAAACGCGAACTTCGAAATGGCTTAGATCCACTCTTGGTTAAGATCGAGAAAAAACAAACAGCTGCTTTTGAAAGCGCCCAGACTTTCGAACTGATCGCTCGTGAGTGGTACGGCAAGGGACTGGAAAGTTGGAACCCCCGTTACGCCCAAACCGTTCTTCACCGGCTCGAAAAATATACTTTCTGCGAAATAGGGCGCTTTCCAATGAATGCCCTCAAGCCACTCATCATTCTCTCCTGTTTACAAAAGATCGAAAAAACAGCTCCTGAGATGGCCCGGCGTGTCAAGCAGCTGATTAGCCATGTCTGTCGCTATGCGATCGTGACGGGCCGATCAGAAATAGATCCAACTATTGGCCTGGAAACAGCGCTCAAGAAGTACAAGAAGGGCCATTTTGCATCTATTGATATAGATGAACTCCCAAAGTTTCTGATTGCTTTACACGATCATAAGGCTCGGTTGTATCGACAAACCTATCTCGCCATTCGATTGATGTTTCTCACCTTCGTACGAACAGGAGAATTGATCGAAGCGCAATGGTCAGAAGTTGATTTTGATAAAGGGTTGTGGACCGTTCCCGCAGAGCGGATGAAAATGCGCAGTCCTCATCTTGTTCCCCTTTCAAAACAAGCGTTAGCCATACTTCTTGAGTTGAAAGATTTGAATGGTCACCGCGAACATATCTTTCCAAGTCTGCCTAGACCGCGAAAACCTATGAGTAAAGGGACTATTCTTGTAGCCTTAAAACGGATGGGCTATAGCAATCGCATGACCGGGCATGGTTTTAGAGCGTTGGCCCTTGGCATTTTGAAAGAGAAACTGGAATTCAGTCATGATGTCGCAGATCGGCAATTAGCCCATGTTCCGAAGAATAGTACAGATCGGGCTTACGACCGTGCTAGATTTTTACCTCAACGCAATGTGATGATGCAGAGGTATGCGGATTATCTCGACATGGTTTATATTCAAGAACTGGCCAAAAGAAATCCTTCGTTATAACACTACAATCGTTCAATGTTATAATTCAATTTTTTCCAATCTCACATAAAGGAGCTTTTAGTAGGAGATATAGTTTAAATAGTGCCTGATTTTCAAAAGTTTCAAAGGAGAGTTCAATGTGTTCTGTTATTTCTTACATACCACAGAGACACTATTTAGATCAAAATACAATTGATACCTTTTAATATATATCCGCTGCTATTAACCTTAGACGCATAACCATTTTTTAAAACGTAAGTTATTACCCCTACGCAATGCAATAAGGACTCAACGTTATGAATAAAATATATAACTATCTATTGCGTAGCAACTTATTAAAAAAAACATACCATTTTTTTCTAGCACATGGGTACTCACTACCAAAAAGACGATCAACTTAGCTACAGTTTTCAACATCAAAAAACAGAAACATTCTCCCAAGTCTATAATACCTATGCTCAACCTGTTTACCGCTTGCTGGTTCGCTGGGTTAAAGACGAGACAGTAGCGCAAGATTTGTTACAAGATACCTTTTTAAAAGTCTGGACTAAAAGTGATTCATATAACCCCCAGCTCGGCAGTCTTTTCACTTGGATTGTGACTATCGCCAAACGGTTGACACTTGACGAGTTAAAGAATAAGCAAATCCATTCATTGGCGCATCAATACATATATGACCAAGCGACAGCAAATGCAGTCCAAGGTATTTTAGAAGGAAAGGCTGAAACATTTCCCTTGACACATTTCCACGCTAAATATCGAGAAATCATTGAGCTGATCTATTTTAAATCGTATACACATCAGGAGGTAGCGGACCAACTCGGTTTACCACTCGGCACCGTTAAAACCAGGTATCGATTAGTGATGCAACAATTGAAAAAGCACTATAGTAACGATATATATCAGTTCTACTGTTCGTAAAGCATAACTTCACGTATGCCAAAGAAAAAACCGGCTCAAATGGGCCGGTTTTTCTAGAATTCCAATTTTGAGTCTATGGCCAGTTTGTTACTCTACTGGTCATGTATATGCTACTGTTACCCAACTATAAATGGACCTGCAATAGCCAGCACTTGTTCTTTGGTCAGGGGTTCATCGAAGGCTTCGGTTACCCGATCCATGCTGATACCCATACCTGACACTAAAGTAGATACATTGACGCCACCCTGCATGACGTTTTCTTCACCAGCGTAAATAGCCGCAGGTAATCCACCTGCGCCTGCAGCGGTGATATACGCTTTCTGGCCAACTCCATTGATCTGAGCCCGCAGATAACGGATGCGAGCGGCATGGCGCGCTTCGACCGAATGAATCTGCAAAGCCGTTGTTAGCACGGCAGGAAATGGAATTAGACGGCCTGCCTGACCTTTGTAAGCCCGAACACCGGTATCTTCAAAAGCTTGAGCAACCGCGTAATTCGTCGCTACGTCCGAGAAGACCGTTGGGAACGCTCCTTTGGCAGTAAAGTCAAAGGTTGGTTTGGCAACAGCCGCACTACCTAAAGCGGATTTCAGTAAGGCAACGTGTGCATTCTCATGTTTGGCAATTTGCTGATAGTAGGGCAGTGCAGCCGTCGGAATGATACCTGAACTGATACTCCGATTGTAGAATTCGGCTTCCAGGTATTCCAGCGTTAAGGCAAAGTTGAGGACCTCAACGACAACGTTGCTCTGAGCATAGGTTTTATTAACCACCGCAGCAAACGCCATTGGTGCTACACCAGCCGCAGCTTTTTTGAGAAAATTACCGAATACATGGCGGCGGGAAACGTGCTCCAAACGCTCATACACATCAGCATCCACTTGCTCAATTTCATTCAAAATATTTTGTAAATTCATGATTGTTAGCGTTTAGAAGTTATACTTTACGAGCAGCCATCATGCCGTTGACGGTTTCTTTGATGTAAGGCGCTACTAATTGCAGCACCTCGCCCGGTACACGAATTTCTTCCAGACCTGATTGGGGGAAGATCACATCATCACCGGCGAACGTAGTACCTTGTGGTTCGATTAACGTGGCGATCAGCGATGCGTGACGCGCTTCGACAGAGACGATTTTTCCCGCTAGTAACAGATAGTCAGCGTTCATAATATATTGTCCGGCTCCATTATAAGCCGATACACCCACGTTTTCATACAACCGAGCCACCGCCAACACGTTCGCCCGGCTGCTGAAATTGATGCTGCTAAAGTCAGGCGTTAAACCAGGAATAGCGGCTTTGCCTAGCGCTGCTTTGAAAAACTCGCGGTGGACGATTTCATGGTCACGAATTTCGGTCAGGATCATTCGTTCGGCATCGGTCATACCTGAATAGGGCGTAGCAATAACCTGGGTATAATAGGCCGCTTCCAATTGCTCCAGCGCATAGGCATAGTTTAGTACCCCAATATCGTTAACACCCACGTCACCAAGATCGACCGTATTAAAGCCAGCACGAGCTGAGCCGGGAGTAGAGGGATCTAATATTTGATTTTGACAGGCACTTAGTGCAACACCAGCCGCAGCAGTAGCCCCGATGTATCGCAAAAACAGTCGACGTCCTAAGGCCGCTGACTCCTTACCGGACAGGCCCATTAGCGCCTTGGTCTGGTCATTGGGTTGACTTTCCATTAGTGAGTATTTGAAATTAGTGAATCCATCTCCGGAAATCGAAGCAGAGTTCCACACATACGCAGGGGAACTTGAATTGGATTTATTAAAAAAAATAGTATATAAAAAAAAGTGTATTTATAACAATTTGGACATTTGGATACATATCTAACTTGGTAGTAAGGTGTTTAGCGAGAAATCCATCCATGAATGATAAGCGTAGGTTTACTAGAGTCAATTAAAATTTACACTCGACAATGAAAACAGTAATTCATCTTTTCGACCGTTTCGATCGGCTGGATACCGCCATCAATGGCTGGTTAGTCGCTCATAGTATCTCCTTACTGCGAATCTCTTTAGGGCTGGTTTTTCTGGGATTCGGGATATTAAAGTTTTTTCCAGGCATCAGCCCGATTGAGGATTTGGCAACCCGGACTACCACCATCCTTACCCTTGGTATGCTAAGAGGACACGGCGCGATGGATTTCGTGGCTGGCCTAGAGTGTATTATAGGAATTTGCTTTGTTTCTGGTCGCTTCCTTCGGGTGGGTGTATGGCTAATGGCGGCTCAAATGATTGGGGCTATGTCTCCACTTCTCATCTTTCCAGGAGAGCTTTTTTCTGGACCGCACCATGCCCCCACGCTAGCTGCTCAGTACATTATTAAAGATATTATTTTGGTGGCAGCCGGGATGATTGTGGCCTCGACTTGGACGGGAGCACGAATTGTAGCTAGATCTCAAAGTTTACGCAGTAGCTTAAGTAGGCGAGTGCCTAGGGTGCACCGTAGTTTAAACTCCTTAAAATCGACTCTGTAGTGAATGGAGCAGCTACATACAGCTAGATCCTGAGAGAAGACGGTATAACCTGGTGAATTGCACGTACGAGTGTAAAGTACGGTGTCAGTAGACACCCCAATTATGCAGCAGAGACATGAATGCTTTTCGTCTCACGAAGGAGGGTTTACTAATGTTAGACCTATTACTTGACCAGATAAATGCTACTTAGCTTTCTATAAAGCAAAAGGTAGCAAGTCTAGTAACGGACTGCGATGGTCTTTCAGATTGAGTACGTACACTTAGGCGGGCAGATACACGCAGAAAGTGGCACCTTGGCCTAACTTACTGCTGGCCGTGATACCACCGCCGTGATTCTCCATCACCCGTTGGCAGATGGCCAGGCCAACCCCTGTTCCCGGAAACTCGTCCTTGCTATGCAGACGCTGAAATACCTGGAAAATTCGATCCAGATACTTAGTGTCAAAGCCGATACCTTGATCGCTCACGCTAATCTGGTGGTAGAAAGGAGCCGATCGGTTGGGACGTACTTCAGGGGGCAATTCCCCTAACTGCCGATGGGAGTAAGTCACCCGTACTTGGGGGTATTGCTTGTCAGGTGTAAACTTGAGCGCATTGCTCAGCAGATTCTGAAACAACTGACTCAACTGCGAATCATCTCCATTTACAATGGGTAGCTCATCGACCTCAATCCGGGCCTGGCGCTCATCGATTTCCAGCGAGAGCGTCTCCAGCACACCGGTCACCACCGCGTCGAGTGAAATTGGGCCAAAGCGTTGCTGACGGGTAGCGATGCGGGAGTAACTCAACAGGTCCCGAATCAGGGTGGACATCAGAGCTCCGGACTTATTGATGCGCTCCAGGTAATCGGTCGCCGTAGCATCGAGCCCCTCGCCCAGGTACTGGCTAAGCAACGTGCTGAACGACTGAATTTTGCGCAGGGGCTCCTGCAAATCATGGCTGGCCACGTAGGCAAACTGCTGAAGGTTGTCGTTGGATCGGTGCAGATCCTGGTTGAGTAGTTCTAATTCATGCGTACGCGTGAGTACCCGTTCTTCCAGCTCCTGGGTGAGCTGCCGATAGCGGGCTTCGCTTTGGCGAAGCGCTTCTGCCGACTGGCGAAATTCAGTAACATCGGTGTTGATGGCCACGGCCGCCACCACCTGACCATTGACCAGGACCGGCGAGGCTGCGCAGCGTACGACCCGGTCCTGGCCGCTCAATCGGTGCCGCACCAACACGTCCTGCACCACGTGCTGTCCGGCTAATGCTCGTGCAAATGCCTGCTGCTCTACTGGAATAAAAGCCCCCGTTAGCCAGTCGCGCGTTTGTATTTCTTCGGCTAACGCACCAATATTTCGGTTGAGGTCTTCGAGTGTGTTGTAGCCAAGCTGATCCAGGGCGGCCTGGTTAGCCAGCGTTATGCCTTCCAGCCCACCGATGTAAATACCATCGGTTAAGCTTTCCAAAACCGCCCGTAGCCGCCCTTCACTTTGGCGTAGGGATCTTTCGGCTTGCTTGCGATCGTCAATGTCAACGCTCATCCCAACCCATTTGGTGATCTGACCGGTTTTGGGATCCCGATAGGGCTCACCAATATTGAGAAACCAACGATAGTCCCCCGAGGCTGACCGGTTCCGCTGTTCGATGGCAAAGCCCTTACTTTGCTGGACAGCCTGCTGAAAAGTAGCCATCAGCCGGGGAGCATCGTCGGGATGCAGACTGTCGTTAGTCACTTGCCCGACTGTGGTAGGTTCGAAGGCAATTCCACTGTAGTTAACCCACCATTTGTTCATAAATTCGACATTACCCGCCGAATCGGTCACCCAGATGGCCTGGGGCAAGGCATCGGCCAACAGGCGGAACCGTTGCTCGCTTTCCTGAAGCGCCTGCTGGGCTTCCATTTGCCCAGTAACTTCCTGGGCTACGCCAGCGAAGCGGTAAACCTGACCGTCCGGGTGGAAATAGCTTTTGCCGATAAAGCGGACCCAACGTAACTGGTGGTCATCGGCCCCGACTGTACGGTAGGTGACATCATACTGCCCGCCTGATTGAGGATTCAAGGCCCATTGAACGGCGCTGTCCACCCGGCTTACATCCTCGGGATGGATAAAGGCGATGGCGTCCTGGTAGGGAAGCTGACTGCCTTTGGCCAAGCCAAACAGGCGCTGGCAGCGCTCGTCCCAGTTGACCAGGTGGGTGTGAGGGTCGAGTTCCCAGACGCCCAAGCCGGCAGCTTCCAGGGCAAAGTCAACGTCAAGCTGCTGGTTAAGGTCGTTTGTGGAAGGTAGCGGCTGCTGATGATCAGGCATAAAAGGGCTTTTACGCGTTAAACAACCCAATACCGAACTAAGTTTAGGGTTGTCTTTATCATTTCTTTTGCGCCAGTCTTTTCACCTCAGCCCAGTCAATTAATCGCTATATAAGGCTCGATTTGTCTCGGGCTTATTGTCATCTACAGTTTTTCTTGGAGCGAAATGTTTCCACAAAACGCCCAGTTCCTGTTATAGCATTCAGATACATTGAACGTCACTATTGTAATTATCCACTATTCTCAAATTGCTACCTCATTAATCAACGGATCTTTTTTTGATTAGCATTAAATTTTGAAGACGGTTGCCGTTCATGAGTAATAGGTTTTTTCTCTATCAGTCGGAATATCAAAAGCTATGAATCGATAACTGTTCAACTCACGGTTTCAAAAAGTACGTTTCGATATTATTATTTATTAATAGGACCAACTTCCTATTGATTTTCCTATATCCATACGATACTATGATTATATTCCTAAAAAGGAATCGCCTAATGACAAGAGCTCATTCTTGCTCAAGGAGGAGTTTCGTATGCTGAAGAATAACGATCACTTACTAGACCGAAAAACCGCAGCCAGATATTTAGGTCTCTCTCCCGGAACTCTAGCCGTTTGGGATTGCACAAAAAGACACAATCTGAATCCGATCAAAATTGGGCGTGCGGTTCGCTACCGTAAATCCGACCTTGACCAGTTTATTGAACAGCAACTCTGGTCAACACGTCACAAGGCAAGCACAACTCCGCCATTAAAGACGCACCGTTAAAAACGGACTCTATCGCTTCACAATCAGCCCATAGCATAGGAGGCGCCCGTGAATATTGATCAGGCGAAACAAATACCTATTGCCGAAATTCTGGCTCAACTCAATATCCATCCGCGTAAAAGTAATGGTGACAAGCAGCTTTATCTGTCTCCAATTCGGAAGGAAAAGACACCTAGCTTTTGGAGCTACCTGCGGACAAACCGTTGGTATGACTATGGCATTGGGCAGGGTGGTGATCCCGTCGATCTTGTTTGCGCTTATCTGAAATACCACAAAGAAGACTATACCGTCACCGATGCGTTGCGGTGGCTGAGCCATATAATCGGAGGGCATTACAAATTTGCACCATTTCCAGTTGAACCATACATTGAGGCTAACGATAGCAGCCTAGCCCTCAAAAGTGCTAAAATCATCCAGCATAAGGCACTGATCAATTATCTCCACAAGCGCGGCATTCCGCTAGCGCTCGCCAATCACCATCTCAAGGAAATCCATGTTCGAAACAAACGCACGCATAAGAGTTTTTTCGCGCTTGGACTCAGTAATGAAGAAGGTGGCTATGAACTGCGCAATCCTTTTTTCAAAGGCACACTAGGAACCAAAGCGATTTCGTTCATTCGCGGTCGTGAACTTAAACCGGACAGCATCCATATATTTGAAGGTTTCATGGATTACCTCTCTGCCATTACGCAACTGGCAGGCAAAGGCTTCAAAGGGGATACGATTATTCTAAATTCGCTAAGCTGTCTCAAACAAATCCAGCCTTACATTCAAGGCTATGGTTACCGCACGGCCTATACCTGGCTTGATAATGATACAGCCGGTAAAGATGGCACTCAGGCGCTGTTTGATTTTCTCAGAACACAGGCTGACCTGACGCACAAATGCATGAACCGTATTTATTTCCCGCATAAGGATGTCAATGCTTGGCACATGCACACGCTTAATCTGACTTTGTGACGCAATTCATTCAAGCCGGTTAGTTCTAACCCCATCGGCCAGGGATTGAATGGAAGATGTACCCGACAGCGCGTCTTCACCAACCACAATTTTCGCCTGCGTTTCACGCATTCCCCGCCCCACCAAAATTCTGGCCGCGCGACATTCGCTGGTTCAGCCGCTGGCCTGCCGGGTTTTGCCATCCCCATAACCCTAACCGACGGAGTATGGACTATGACCAAGCCAATCAAACGAAAAACCAAGCCGATCAATGAGGCAACCGAACCGCAAGTTGATATTTACACGCGGGTAACGAACCAGATTCTGGCCGACCTCGAACGTGGCGATCTAACCTGGCGCAAACCCTGGAATTCTGACCATCTAGCCGGACAGGTGATGCGTCCGCTCCGCTGGAACGCTATTCCATACACCGGCATCAACACACTCCTGCTGTGGAGTGCAGCCGCCGAGAAAGGATACACTTCATCCTATTGGATGACCTATAATCAAGCTTCCGAGCTAAAGGCAAACGTCTGCAAAGGTGAAAAGGGTACCCAGATCGTCTACGCTGACAAATTCACGAAAGAAGAGGAAACGCCCGAAGGCGACACGAAGACCAGTCAAATTCCTTTTCTCAAAAGCTACACCGTTTTCAATGCGAATCAGATTGATGGACTGGCCGATAAATTTTACCAAGCACCTCAACCGATGGTTGCCAATCTTCATCAGCGCGATGAGGCTTTAGAACGTTTCTTTGCCCAGACCAAGGCTGATATCCATACCGGCTATAAAGCCAGCTACACCCAGGCGACCGATCGCATTCAGATGCCGCCCTTTGAAAGCTTCGAGACGGCGGCCAGCTATTACGCTATTCTGGCTCATGAGTTGACTCACTGGACCAAGCATCCAATTCGCTTAGGTCGGGATCTGGGCCGCAAGGTTTACGGTGATGAAGGCTACGCGAAAGAAGAACTGGTGGCTGAACTGGGAGCCTGTTTCCTGGCCGCTGAATTAGGCTTCGAGCCGATGCCTGAAGCACAACATGCGGCTTACATTCAATCCTGGCTACAAGTCCTGAAAGACGACAAACGCTTCATCTTTTCGGCAGCTTCTCACGCTCAAAAAGCCGTCGAATACGTCCAGGCCTTGCAATGCCCATAGAGGAGCCCACCTCAAAAAACAGGATCAGCTTTCGGCTGGAAAGTTGGGGAACCTCATCAAGATATGACTTTATTGGCTGGTTGAATGCTGATGTCAGTGTAGGGCAACTGGCGGTGAGGACGCTTATCCCTCCTTTTTACTTCATAAAAAGGCTCTGACGACTTCGGTCAACAATAAAGGCTGCGCATCGATTTTTGACCTTCGGGGAGCGGCTCACCGGCAGATTGCCCTGTGGTCGCTTCCATCATCAACCAGCAAACAAAGGAGATTTAATGATGACTACCTCAACTGAAACCAATACCAAAGCGCCCACTCATACCGCTTATGTGGTCAAACCTAATAACAGCCATGAAAAGTCTGACTGGTACAAAGTCGGAGCGGCTTGGGAGCATGGTGATAGCAGCGGCTTTAATCTGATCCTGAATATTCTTGGTCAGGATATTATGGTCACGGTTCGAAAAAACAAACCGAAAACTAATTAAATTTTCAGCCGGGCAGATACACGCTGCCCGGCATGTTTATAAGATTAGATCAGCCCAGATAATTCTCATCCGATGTGAGCGAGCAAATAACTTGTGCTTCGTCCACCTGACTCATCTTTAACCAGAACCCCTTGTTCCATCAAATTCTGAATGTCTCTTAACGCTGTATCCTGTGAACATTTAGCGATCTTTGCCCACTTAGACGATGTCAGCTTACCGTCAAATCCATCGAGAAGTTTATTGAGCATCAAGCGTTGACGTTCACTAATCGTTTTCGTACCCAACCATTCCCAATAATGGGCTTTCTTTAGCACACCGGCTAGTATTTCATCCGTAGCTGATAAAGCCCGATCCAGACAGCCAAGAAACCATTCCAACCAGTTTGTGATGTCGAGGTCACCGCGTTGCGTCTTTTCCAAAGCATCATAATACGCATTTCGCTCTTTGCGGATTTGCGCTGACATGCTGTAAAAACGCTGCGTGCTCCCATCAGCGCGGGCTAACTGCATATCAGCAATCGTCCGGGCGATACGGCCATTGCCATCATCGAAAGGATGGATGGTAACGAACCACAAATGCGCGATCCCCGCTTTGATCACCGGATCAAGTGCTACATCACTGTTGAACCAGTGAAGAAACGCTTGCATTTCATGATCCAACCTATTGGCATCCGGTGCTTGAAAATGCACCCGTTCTTTGCCTAAAGGGCCAGAGACGACTTGCATCGGCCCAGCATTCCCGTTGCGCCAATCGCCGACCGTAATCTTGAACATGCCGCTACGCCCGGTTGGGAAGAGGGCGGCATGCCAGCCAAACAAGCGATCCTTCGTCAGTTTCTTGTCGTACTGTTGTGTCGCATCCAACAACATTTCCACAACGCCATCGACATCCCGGTCAACAGGTACGAGCCCAAATGTCTCGATGCCTAAACGCTTAGCTATGGACGAGCGAACATGGTCCTGATCCAGAATTTCGCCTTCAATTTCACTGGTTTTGATAACCTCTAGTGTCAGTGTTTGCAGCATGGCTTCTGCACGCAGTGAGAAGCCGAGACCCGCCATTTGTCCAATTAAGCGACCTTGTTTATGGCGCAGATGAGCTAGCGGGGTAATTAATCGATCGTAATCCCAGTCAAAACGCGGCCACTTACTATATTGATAAATGTACATTTTATTCTCCGCAATATATGCGTCGAATATAGCAGCTATTCGCCGCACTGTCAAGTACAATCACCGCATATCATGCGGTGATTAAGGGCCTCATTCTCCGCATTGACCCGATTTATTCGCGAAAAGGTATTAAATGGCTAGTAACATAGCTTGAAAGCGAGCGATTTAGATTGACATAAGGAATAATGGTCCGTATATCTATGCCTGAATGAAAGGACGATTATCATGGCTTATCAATTTACCATACAAACATCGTTGGGATTAAGCCTTGTTCACGATTCACGAGAAACGCTAATTAACTATGCGCCAAAAGCCCCGCCTTTATTCACACTTCATTGGATCGACCCAAAAAATAATGATGCTATTGAAGACATGCATCGCCCTGTAAAGAGCCGAAAGGATCTTGTATTGAACATCCAGGTTAATGAACCGGAGCGGGTCCAGCCACTTAGAGTTCGAGACGATACAGGAATGGAAGATACGACTGGCCTGGCTTTTAAAGATAGTTTTGAAATCGCTTTAAATTTGATGCGCTATGATCCTGAGAGACATTGTATGCGATGGGCGATTAAAGAGGTCTGTGAAGTAACCAATATTTTGGCAAATCGCGGTTTTAGGAACGCTTGTAATGAGATTAAGCAGGAGAAAAAGGCGGTAGCAAAAACGGAGCCCAAGCTAGCTTAAGCTTTCGATGTTAGCGCTGTTCCGAGACGGCTATATCTGTAATGATCGTCGAATGCTCTGTTTCAATCGCATACCGCTCATCTGACGCTTTGATAATACGCGGCAGATGATCCAGCAGCTCCATGAACATTGTATCCAGACCATATCCCTGCAACAGAACATCGTGTGACGAGAAGTTCAGACGGATGATATTCTTTTCACTCCCTGGATCAAACTCCGCTTCGATCAAATACGCATAGTTAAGAAACACTTTACGGCCATCGGGCCAGACAAGACACAGATTGCGGGCATAGCCTGGCGCATGATAATCGCCGTTTAACTCAACAGACAACGTGTTGTCGGTGGCGGGGTTATTTTCCCGCATCTGGTCAAAGCGCAGTTTAAAGCCTTGGTTCATAGTCACGGTCTTTTACACGCGGTGCTTTAGACATCACTTTGTCTTTATCTGCTTTTACAGGCGTCCGGTTTAAATCATCGCGAATGTGGTGCTGAATATGTTCACGTGTCTGATCTCGTTTAGCGACCAACTCAAGCGCAGATTGTCTGTCGCCCAATCGCTTCGCGTAATTCAGCAGTTCTTCTTTATCGTCAGTATAGATCCTGGCTCGGTCGCGCCCTCGTGAGACAGACACATAAAACTGTTTCGCATCGGTGCCGGGGAAGGTGGCGGCTGGTTGCCACAGCAAGACCTCATCGACGGTTTTACCCTGGGAGGCATGCGAGGTTACGCAATAGCTATGCGCGATGTGCCCAAAATCCTGTTTGAGTGCGTATTGCACTTTGCTGATTTCATTACGCAGCACGATTGGGCCGTTTTTGCTTACTTTGACCACATCCAGCATCTGGCCGTTATTTAGCCGGTTTCCATTCACATCGAAGCCGTTCCGGGTGATCCGTATTTTATCCCCTTTGGCAAGCGCGATCTCACTTTGCCGTAGCACATCAAAATGATTGGCTTTATCGAGGGGCAGGCGCATGGTCTGCTCGTGTTCGTCGATCACTTCAACGCCATCTTTTGTACTGCTTTTCACCTGCCAAAGACTTCCACGCTTGAATCCGGGTACATTCTGATTGAATTGGATCTTGTGACCGGGCTTAAAATTGCGCCAGTCGGCCCGCTCAGCCGTTGTCAGATTGACGTTTATATAACGTTGGGCCTGAATTTCTCTTTGCCCCACCAATCCCTTTTCTTTCAGTTTTGTTCGAATGCTGTTTGTAATGGCGTCGCTTTGCTCATGGGTTGGTGAAACCACCAAAGCCGTTTTACCGCTTTTTGTTATATCTGCATAGGCTTGAACAAGGCCTTGATGCGGCTTTAGGGGATCAACGTTTTCGATGAAACCAATATCATTCAATCGGCCAAATCCGGATGCTATATTGCCCATAGCTAAATCTTCGACAGCCGCGCGGTAATCAGCATCCCGTTGGCGATAAATCTTATTGACCTCGGCTGTTTTAATACCGGCTACGGTATTTAATATACGCAGTGCGTCACCCCGGACAACGGCGCTATGTTGACGCGTATCGCCACCTAAGATCAGGCGGGCGTTTTGTTTGTTAGCCAGATCGAGAAGTGCTGTCATATCCGCATTTCCCAACAGCCCAGCTTCATCGACCCAGAGAACTTGACCTTGTAGGGCATCCTGCCGTTTGGGATCGCTCAGCAGTAACGAGACGGTCTCAGCCTTGTCGAACCCTTCGTCCCGTAATACGCCCCGCGACGCTTGAGCGGTAGGGGCCACGACCGTCACGGTTTTTCCCGCATTTTCTATCCGTCCAATGGCCTCCTTCATTAAGGTCGTTTTGCCCGAGCCTGCCGCCCCCCGTATAATAGATACCCGATTGGTCGTTGTTAGGACATGCGTGATCGCATCCGCCTGTTGTCCCTCTAAATCCAACTTCGGCGCTTGGGCATATAATGGCTTGAGCTTGCCCATACCGTGCCGTGCTAGATTCACCATGTTCTGTTCTTCGCGCAGGACCGCTTTGGTCGTCGTCATCCGGCGGCCAGCGTCCGTGACATGGATCAATCGCTCATCCCCCTCAAACGTGTTAGTAATCGCATCCAGCGATACATTTCGGTGTCCAATGCTGTATCGGTAGCCTTCAGCCAGTAATCGTCGATCCTGGGCTACCGATGCCCGTTCAAAGCCATGCTCAACGGCATGATCAATACAGCGTTGCGGTGAGGGAGACTCCTTGTCCAGTACGGGTGCATAGCGTAGGATTTGTTTTCCGTCCTGATCGGACATCTTACCAAGCTCACTGATCTGCCGTTTCCAGTCGGCTTTCAGTTCAGCCATGCTCAACCCTTTTTGCTTTTTGGCGCGGGTTCGTGCGCCCAATGCGCCCAACTCATCAGGGTTGGTTATTCCTTTATCCTGAGCAACGCGCCCAATCTCATCTGTGCGCTTCGAAAACAAATCAATCACGTTTTGTGGGACGCCTGCTATCTCAAATGATTTATCGGTTCGCTGAACTTGATAGCCTAGATCAATTAGGTTGTCTGATAAGCGCTTGTGGAAGCGGCTTTGGTAAAATGGCATATCGCGCTTGATGTCTCGAAACTGCACAGCCTTGATCTGTTGCTCTTCGGAATCCCAGGTTGCATTCATGACAAAGCAATGTATATGCAGATGCGGATCTGGTGTATGGCCTTCCACAGGCCTCGCGGTCAGATGAGTAAAGTCGGCCCAGAGCAGTTCGCTCGTTTGACGCTCATCGACGATGCCGTGTTTGCGCACACGAGTCTTTGCATCGTGTTCGATGTCCAGCATGGTTTGCCGAACGGCGTCCTGAAAGGCGTCTTGAATATGATTGTCCGGCGAAAGAGCCTGGATGATGCTGACACTTTTCGGACAGTGAAAGTTGATGTCGTAGCCTACCGTTCGGTCATGCTTGGTAATGGGCGTTAAAGCCTCGCCGGTCGCGGGATTGATGTTTTCGCATAAGTCGAAAAACACCTCCTTAGTAACCGGACCGGTGAGGCCCATACGCTCGGCTAGTTTCCCTTGCAAACGCCCGCTGATCTCCTGGCCTTGACCAGAGAGGTAGTAATCGGACCTAACCAGGCTTTCGGAAAAATAAGCCTTGGCGTGTCCACTCGATTGGGATTGGACCATGCGGATCATGAGCGTCAGTGTACATGGGTTGGCTCACATCGACGGGGAAATTGCGCGTTGCTTAGACACAGTGCATCACGGATAATCTAGACAGGGCTGTGCACCGGAAGGTGTCTGGCCGTGTATTGATTTTTCCATCAGACGTCTTCTCGGAGCACAGCTCTGAATTACATAACTTCAACGGTTTCTTCATCCTCCATGAACATTTCGGCGACACGACGGCGGTCCTCGGGGTCCGCTGGTCGGCGGCCATAGAAGTGAAATCCTCTTGCCGTGGCGTTATCATTCTTGTCCATGAACGTGTTGACGAGCTCCTCGTTACAGATACGCTCGTCTATTTTATCCATGATATAATTATCTCCTTCGTGATAAGCCGCTCTATAACTGAACGAGTAGAAGATGCTGCTGATGACAAGAACAAATCCAATCGGCTGACCCGAGAACCATAGAATCATGCCTGAACAGAAAAAAACACCAGGCTCTAAAAGGGTTTCGATTGTGCGTCTATCGAGCCGCTTACCATTCCATTCCACATCCCAAAACCACTGATGAATTATGCCAGTAGACAGGGTAAAGCGAGCAAAATTAAAGATGCCCGGCAGGCGTTTGATCTCATCCCGCCGTTGAATGGCCATGTAAACAAATACGGCCAGATACAGGTACCAGCTTGTATACGTTACTAAAAACCGCACAGTCGTCATCTCGCCGTACAAGCGTCCTAGCCCTTTCATCATAAATAGAGGCAGCATTCCGAGTAGGGCAGCCAAGGTCATCGCTCCCGAAAAACTAAAATAACGCTCGCCCATATCCCGCCGGATCAGTGTTTCAATTAACATGCGTGGATATGAACTCAATCCCAGAAAGAAAGCCAGCAACGCTTCTTTGATGACGTTGCGACGTCGGTACATGGTCTGATAATACGTTTTCTTTTGCATGGTCTTAGAAAGTTTAGATTAGACATTGTAATCGGGTTGGTAATTCTGATTGAATGTCAACTTCATATAATTGCGGCCATTGATCAAATCGCCTTGCCGGTACAAATAGGCATCAACACGACAGTCATTCAAGGGACCGCCACAGCGTAGGCGTTGAAATTCTTCGGGTCTGACAACCCGTTCCAGTTTGAGCGAACGACCACGTGTTTGCGAAATGTTCTGAGACACCGTCATACTTTCGGACTCATCAACAAAGTAGGCATCGCCGATGAGCTTGGAAGAATAGTCATTCGTCGTTTCATCACTATTCGCATGAAAGATTTTGGATGCCAGAGTACCCAAAAACGATTTGACCTTGTGCTCAGACTTTTCACCGCCCATCGCGGCATATAGATTGTGCAGATTTTGTGTCAGATACACAGTTGCGATCCGGCTGCTTCTAGCCGTCGTTTGGGTTGCCTGATCATGTTCGTGCAAAAAAAATTGGCACTCATCGGCAAATAGGAACACAGGTCGAGAATTGCTGCGGACATCCCGCTTTTCCATGGCTCGCTGCCAACAATATTTGAATAAGATTTGACCATCTCTCCCGGATTTCTCATAAACCTTGACGGGTAGATTGATGAGAATAATACGCCCATCCAGACAGTCTTTAGGGGTTAACGTCGAAGCACCGTAGCAGAACAAGGAATACAACGGTTCGCGTAGCAATCGAAACAAAAACCCGCTGAAGGAGAAGTCTACAACCGAGCGTGTTTTGTCGCTGAGATCAATGAATGTCTCATTGAAAAAACTATCGAGTATTCTCAACAGACGTGCATCTGGCAGTGCCTCTAGAATATCCGCTTCGTATAGCGCATCGTCCGCCCAGCGTTCGTGCATATCATCTGGCTGAGATTCACGCCACTGGTCGATCTGTGCCACTACAAATCGGCGTGCAGCCATAAATGCTTTGTAGAACGGTTTGACCTCATCGTCATCCTGGCTGGTTTGCAATGCCTCCCGGTTTTTGGGAATGGACTGGACGATATCAAAGAGAGTCTGTACCGACACCTTGCCATACGCCAACCTACACAGATCAATGGAATTGGCGATCAGCATGTCCAGTGCTGTTTCCCAAAAGGCGTCGTCACTTTTGCCATTGCTTTGCTCCTGGCCTGCGCGAATGACAGTCTTAAGGACCTGTACGAGATTATCCGTGCTGGAAATACCCGATGGCGTAGCGGACTCGTATTCCAGAAAATTGAAGCGGTGTTTACCACCTGGTTCTATAACAAACAGATCGTTTTCCCGTCCTGTCAATCGACAGTACTCTTGCCAGACCTCTTTTTCATCGGGCTTTGCACAGAGGACAAGACCACCGTAGCCAGCATGTAAATATTTTAATGCGATCATACGACCCGAGCCGGAAGTTTTGCCCGATCCGATACCTCCGGTGATCAGCATGCCTTCTACACTGTGACGGATACGAAAGGCAGACCGTTGTGTGCTGGACACCAAATCCATGAGAGGGGTGTCCAGATCGAATTTTCTCATAGTCTACATGTTGTTTATTGTCCAAACAGTTGCTGCAAATGATTTTAAGAGCGGGTCAAAGTTGTTGGCTTTGACCCGCAATACGCCGTTTATCCGTGAGCATATCAATTGTGCTTGTTAGGATCATAGGGCTGATAAATATCATCCCGACCCAGCTCCTTGACATACAGTTGACCCGTATCACCCGTGAGCGTGACATACTTCTTGTCACCATCCGGGCCATTCAACGTGCCATCATTGTTACGAGTGCACCCGTTTTCGCGGGCATCTTTCTCCTCTGTCATGACATTAGATGTTTAATAATGAACCGGAAGATTACCAGAGGCTTCCCGGCTTGGCCTAATCTGAGCGCGCGAAACAGAATATCTTAAAAGCATAAAGCTTGAATTTTTGTCGAAAGTCATTTACCCGCCTGGAACAGCGAATGGATGATAAAACGCGGTACCACTTACATTTAAAACCTATTGACATTTTTACATAGAACCTGCATTCTTTGATCAGGCATTAGCAGGGAGGAATCATGTCAGACGTCACTAAAGAAAACTGGGACAGTTACGTTTCAGAAAATCTCGAATGTCCTGATCCGATAGGCTATCTTGAAGCGACGAAAGACATGGTCACCACCATGAAAAAATTTTTGGAGAATACTGAAAGTGGTGATGACCTGAAAGCCATTATGTCAAAATACCTTATGGAACGACAAGACTTTATCAACTTCGGTCATAAGTACATGGAGTCAGGGCAGTTTCTCACTCACGTAAGCCCTCAGGATCGTGCACACTATTCATTGCCGTGGAATCTTCATAAGTCATAGTTATTATTTATTATTTTATCTGTAGCAAATGTATAACGTAGTATTTAGTAACGCTTTTCATTAATATTACTTGATAATATTGGGCACAGCTTAGATCTGGCCAAAGAAAATTTATCTCCACATTACATGATTAATCTACCTTTACTAAGCCCTTTAGCGGAACGCTTATTGAGAGTTGTGCGCACAAAATTTGAAGATGAAATAAGATCAAGAGATATTCCGCTACCAGATGACGAGGATAAATTCTGGTCGGTAATAGATCCAGAGTCAGAAGAGCAATTGTTCAATGTATTGATTGGAAACGGAATAAAATGCAGTACTTTATATAAAAAATTTTATACTTTACCTAAGCATTTATTATCAGAAGAATCTGTAGAAGGAAAGAAGGTAGACTACTATGGATATGTGTTTAGAGACACTACTTTAGTTGCTTTCATGAACTTCTTAGGTTATCCGGGCTCGAACATCGTTGAGCAATTTCGCTATCTAGCTGTAATGAAGTTAGATAATGAAAAGGATAGCGAAAAAATTAAAGAATTTGAAATAGAGGTACAATTCAAAAAACTTTGGGGTAATGTGCTGAGTCAAATGCGACGTACACGCCCCCCGGTCAGGGAAGACATTGAAGATCTTATAAATAGCAAGGCTGATCTTCTACGAAAAACATATGCGCCCTTGCTATGTAACACTGATTGGTGGCTATATTTTTACGGATATGATAAGCTTGACCTAAAAAAGAATAGAGATTCATGGCCTCTAATCAAATTATTGTTCAGGTTTGGTGAGGTAGAGGAAGACGAAATAGTTGTCACAATAGAAAATACCGATAATCCCGAGCACTACGATTACAGAGGTTCTACTGATTTCAGAAGTTCTCAATATGAACTGCTAGTGTTCAATTTTACAACCGATCCTCATTTTACAAGACAACTTAATATGAAGATACATGTTGGGATCGGGGAAGGCACATTATTTCTAGGGCAATATCTTAATTATGAGAATGATGGCAATATTATTAGCGGTACGTTAGTTCTTGGGTCTGCTGCATCAGTTCCCTTATCTCAGCGCAAGCCTAAAGTCCATTGGATTCCCAAACTAACTTCTGATGTAAGATATACAAAAGCACACGATGGGGTTAATGAATCGATTCTACAATATCTAAACGATAAGGATAAAAATTTCAGGCGCACTCCATTGCGCGCAGGTCATAGTCTTCAAGGTTTACAGGACTGGCTAGATGCTCGTTATGAATCCGAAAAAAGTAAATGATAAGAAGTTAACTGCCTTAGTTAGGCTCGCATTAGAATAGTATTCAAACTGATACATTCCTTTGTTTTTCTGAAATCATAAATGTCAAAAGGGCTATTTGTTTAGTATGAGCACTAGCGTATCTTTGCGTAGAATAGTATGCAAGCATACTATTTTTTTAGAGCCTAAACGAAGAAGGCTATTTTGCCGTTATCCATTATGAAGCTTCAAGGTTTATTTATCACCATCTTATCGATGAGCCTTGATCGTGCCGGATTGTTCCAATTTGTGACAAAAAAGACAGATGTTGTACCTATGTTGTACCAAGAAAAAAGGCAGTCACAACTTTTAGCTGTAACTGCCTCATATTCTGGTGGTGATGGACGGAATCGAACCGCCGACACAAGGATTTTCAGTCCTTTGCTCTACCAACTGAGCTACATCACCGCAACGGCGAACCGTTTAAAACGTGGGTGCAAAAGTACGGCTTTTACACTTCTGTGCAAGACATTCCGCAGTTTTTTTTTACAAAAAGTTAAAATTTCAATCTACAGTATTGATTTTCAGATCTAAGAAACTGTAAAAACGCATGGAAATAGTACAACAAATTTTATTCATTGCTGCACTAGCCGTTACTGGCTGGTACATAACGAAACGAGTTCAGCTAATTAGTAAGGCTATAAAGTTGGGACGGGCCGAAAATCGTTTCGACCATGCAAACGAGCGACTGAAAACTATGTTGCTCGTAGCATTTGGTCAGAAAAAGATGTTTACCAATTGGCTTGTTGGAGTCATGCATTTCATTATTTATGCTGGCTTTCTAATTGTTAATATTGAAGTGCTTGAGATAGTTTTAGATGGTATCCTGGGCACCCACCGTCTATTTGCTCCTTATGTTACGTCTATTTACCCGATTCTAGTCAATACGTTCGAACTGTTTGCATTTGGTGTCTTAACTGTTTGTATCGTCTTTCTATGCCGTCGATTTGTGGCTAAGGTAAGCCGGTTTCAGTCAGAACGTCATCGCGAAATGACACGCTGGCCACGAACCGATGCGGGTATTATTCTTCTTGCCGAAATTTTCCTAATGATTGCTTTTCTAACCTGGAATGCTTCCGACAGCGTGTTACGTGATCGAGGAGTTGGCCATTATGCTGAGCTACAAGGAGTAGTGCCTGACTTTCTAATTAGTCATTATCTAAAGCCTTTATTTACGGGTTTTAATGATACAGTGCTTGGTGCTTATGAACGTATTGCCTGGTGGCTGCATATTCTTGGTATTATGGCCTTTGCGGTATACGTTACGTATTCCAAACACCTCCACATTGCCCTGGGATTTCCAAATGTATATTTCTCCGATTTACAACCTAAAGGTGAAATGCAAAACATGCCCGAAATCACCAAAGAGGTTCAATTGGCGTTGGGCTTACCAGTAACTACGGCACCAGATGACTCACAGGAAAACAACAACGGACAACAACCTGCTGAAATCGGCCGTTTTGGTGCCAAAGACGTAGAAGATCTGAAGTGGATTAATTTGATGAATGCTTACAGTTGCACCGAGTGTGGTCGCTGTACAGCAGCTTGTCCAGCCAATATTACGGGCAAAAAATTGTCGCCCCGTAAAATTATGATGGATACACGCGACCGCCTTGAAGACATTCAGCAGGGTTGGAAAACCAATGGACCTGACTACAAAGACGGAAAATCGTTACTGAACGATTATATAACTGCCGAAGAACTCAACGCCTGTACTACGTGTCAGGCTTGCGTTAATGCCTGTCCAATCAACATAAATCCGCTCGATATTATTCTGCAATTACGGCGATATCGGGTTATGGAAGAATCACAGGCACCGGCATCTTGGAATGCTATGTTTAGTAATATCGAAAACAATATGGCCCCCTGGAAATTTTCACCAAGTGATCGCTTCAACTGGGCAGATCAAGTAAACGAACCTAGCAAATAAAGTTGTAGGTGTTGTAAAGTTTTTGGTGTAACAACTCTATAACCTTCCTACAATTTTATAACTCTACAACTTATTGACATGGAAACAACAACATACACTGTGCCGACAATGGCCGACATGATGGCTGCGGGCAAAGAGCCCGAAGTGCTTTTTTGGGTTGGTTGTGCAGGCTCTTTCGATGACCGATATAAACGCGTAACGATTGCTTTTGTCCGTATCTTAAATCACGTCGGAATAAAATTTGCCGTATTAGGGCCCGAAGAAACCTGCACGGGCGACCCAGCACGTAGAGCGGGAAATGAGTTTTTGTTTCAAATGCAGGCCGTGGCCAATATTCAGGTACTGGAGGGCTATAATGTTAAGAAAATTGTGACAGCCTGTCCGCACTGTTTCAATACGTTAAAAAACGAATATCCAGAGTTAGGGGGTAATTACGACGTAGTGCATCATTCCCAATTCTTGCAGGAACTCATCAATCAGGGACGTATCAAAGTAAAAGATGGACAGTCGTTTAAAGGGCGACGTATTACGTTCCATGATTCATGCTATCTCGGAAGAGCTAACAAAGTTTATGAAGCGCCACGGGAAGTGCTTGCTACGCTAGATGCCGATTTGGTCGAAATGAAACGTAATAAAGCGAACGGACTTTGTTGCGGTGCGGGAGGTGGGCAGTATTTCAAGGAGCCGGAGCCGGGCAAGAAAGACGTAAACGTAGAGCGGGTCGAGGAAGCGCTCAGCACCGGAGCCGATACTATTGCCGTTGCCTGTCCGTTTTGCATGACAATGATGTCGGATGGTGTCAAGAATAAAAATCGGGAGGATTCTGTCCGCGTTTTCGACGTATCGGAACTCATTGCACAGGCACAAGGGTTGTCGAAATAACAAATAATGTGGCGTTAACACATAAGCCTGCATTGTTCATCTTACATTATTTATTGTACATTTTTAGCTATGTACGTTGACTTTGACAAATTGTCGGATAAAGCTCGCGTGTGGGTCTATCAGGCCAACCGTCTGCTCACCGACGATGACATAAAAATGATTGATGGCTTGCTAAAACCAGCTCTCAATCAATGGGCTGCTCATGGGCAACCGTTGCTGGCATCAGCAGAAATTAGCGAAAATCGGTTTATCGTAATTGGTGTCGATGAGAGTTATAGCCTGCCAAGTGGTTGCTCTATTGATGATTCAGCCAGAACGATACGTTCAATAGGTAGCCAAATTGGCGTTGATTTCTTTGATCGTTCGGCAATTGTCGAATTGGCTGATGGTTTGGTAAAAGCGATTGCGCTATCCGATCTGAAAAATGCTGTTGAAAGTGGTGTATTAACTCCTGATACGTCTGTTTTTAATACGCTAGTGCCAACAAAAGCAGATTATTTGACAAATTGGCGGATTCGGGCGGCTGAGTCATGGCTTGGTCGATATTTTAAACGAGCAACCGTTTAATAGCCCATTAGATAATTTTTGCCGATTAGTTGCTCTATAGGAATAGAGTAGCCAGTCGGCTTTTGTGTTATTAGGTAAAGTCCTCACTGCCAAATCGTCATAAACAGCCGATTTTTGAAAGAAAGGATTAATTTTTGTAGCGAAGTTTAAGACAACTCAGCGGTTTGGTTCGGGTAATTATCGAATTCGTTGAGGATTGCCAACAGGAAACGGCAATTAACTCTTACTTTTATGGCGACTATTCCCGAAGTTATGTCAGACACGCCAACTCGCGACGACGACCAATTCTTACCCGAAGGCGATTCACTTGACCAGCCATCGGAAGACACCCCTGTGCGCCGATATACTGAAGAGCAGAAATATCAGGTGTTCAACAAGGAGTTTATGCCGCACATAGACTCAATGTACAATTTTGCCTTTCGGCTGACCATGGACGAGGATGATGCTAACGACCTCGTTCAGGATACGTATTTAAAAGCGTTTCGGTTCATTTCATCGTTTGAGCAAGGAACTAACGCTAAAGCGTGGCTGTTTCGCATTCTGAAGAACAGTTTCATCAACGATTACCGTAAGAAAAGTAAGGAGCCAGCCAAAGTCGATTATCAAGACGTAGAGACGACTTATAATTCGGAAGACGCTGAATCTGAGCATACGGTTGACCTTCGGGCCGAATCCGTTTCGGATTTAATTGGGGATGAAGTGGCAAATGCACTGAACTCATTACCGGTTGATTTCCGGACAGTAATTATCCTTTGCGACATCGAAGGGTTTACGTATGAGGAAATGGCAAAGATTCTTGATATTCCTATCGGTACGGTACGTTCTCGTTTGCACCGTGCTCGTAATCTGTTAAAAGAAAAATTACGCGATTACGCATCTTCTATGGGGTATAAAGAAGAAAATGACGATTAAACCGAACTTTTTCTAAGTTTTTTTTGGTTCTGCAAATAACTTAATGATATTACTATTCTTGGAATAAATTAAATTTTTCCAATGCAAACGTCGTTGCCAACGTCATCTTCGTCCAGTGCAAAGCCTGAGATGAAAGAACATTGCAGTCACAGGGCAGACTGCCTGAAGATGATTCAACTGATTGTGGATGGGGAAGCTACCGAAGAACAGCTTGCCCGGGTGAAAGCCAATCTGGAATCCTGTAAACCCTGCATTCAGATGTATCATCTCGAAAAAGAGGTGAAAGAATTGCTAACTAAGCGAATCGAGAAGAGATGTTGCCCAGATCAGTTAGTAGCAACGATCAAATCCCGAATTCGTAGTTTTAGTTAATAGGCATCAACGCTGGTTGGGGTAATTAAGGCCGTGCTTTCCAAAGCAGTCTTAATTACCCCGATTTATTTAAAATAGGTTGTATAATGGCTATACTTATTCATTCACTATAGCCAAAAATCAATTGTAACTTGGAAGGTAAACTTGTTATTTTTTCAGCCCCATCTGGTTCTGGTAAAACCACTATCGTAAAGCATTTGCTGGCCGAGAATAAAAACCTCGGCTTTTCCATTTCAGCTTGTACCCGCGACCGTCGGGGGCGTGCCGAAGAAAATGGGAAAGACTATTACTTCCTGACACCCGAAGATTTCAAGGAAAAAATCGATAATAACGAGTTTGTTGAATGGGAAGAGGTGTATACTGGTGCGTTTTATGGCACGCTTAAATCAGAGATTCAGCGCGTCTGGGACAGTGGCAAACACGTATTATTCGATGTTGACGTACAGGGCGGGCTGAAATTAAAAGAGTTCTACGGCGATAAGGCGCTGGCCGTATTTGTGAAAGTGCCGGATGAGGCAACACTACGTCAGCGTTTGATTGGAAGAGGCTCAGAAACCGAAGAAAGTTTGTCGAGACGTTTATTTAAAGTGCATTTTGAAATGAGTTTTCAGGATCGCTTCGACGTTATTTTGATGAATGACGATCTTGATACGTCGCTGGAAAAAGCACAAAAACTTGTCGATAATTTTGTGAAAGAAAATACGGTACCTGAAAAAGGAACGGTTATTTAATAGTATTAGGAGCGAGTACTGAGGAGTGAGAATGGTTGTTAGGACGAATATGCGCGTCGTAATCAATCATTCTCACTCCTCAGTACTCACTCCTCGCTCCTACATTATGAGAATCGGCTTATTTTTTGGTTCCTTCAATCCTATCCATGTCGGGCATCTAATCATTGCCAACACCATGGCTACAACTACCGATCTGGAGCAGGTGTGGTTTGTAGTATCGCCCCAGAATCCATTTAAGAAGACCAAAAGCCTGCTGCATGAATTCGACCGGTTCGATATGGTGGAGCGGGCCATTGCCGATAACAGTCGCCTGAAAGCGACGAACATTGAGTTTTCGATGCCAAAGCCAAGTTACACCATCGATACGTTGGTGCGATTAAGCGAAAAGTATCCGCAGCATACGTTCCGACTTATCATGGGAGAAGATAATCTGGAGCAGTTTGCGAACTGGAAAAACCACGATAAGATTCTGGAGTATTACGGGTTGTATGTCTACCCACGTCCCAAAAGCAAGGAAAGTCCATTCAAGACGCACGCCAATGTTCGGTTAGTGGAAGCGCCATTGCTCGATATTTCTGCTACGTTCATCCGCGACAGCATCCGGGCCAATCGCTCCATCCGATACATGGTGCCCGACGTAGTAGAAGAAATGATAGAACGGAAGAAATTCTATATATAACAAAGCCGCGCTACGTAGCGCGGCTTTGTTAACTAAGGAATACCATTCTGATATGTTATTTCTGTTGCTAAGCCGATGGCACTCATTCGAATCGCGACCGATGGGCTGGTCGATTTAGCGCCGGGAGAATCGCAATGAGTACCTTTCTCCAAAAAATAGACGTAGAATTTCTGATTTCTATCTTCGATCTGATTCACATCGGGTCGGCCAAGTAAATCGCCGATGGTGTTGGCCGTTTTGCCTTTCAGGTTCTGACTTTCTGCTTTAAAATCGGGCAGCAACGTAGCGCGCACGCCATTACAGCCACCCCGGTCGGAACGCCATTTTTTCAGATCCAGTTTTCCAAACGTATCAGGAACTGAACTACATCCAGAAAAACTTACCACCAAAAAAGAAATAGCAAACAAACGTATCAACGAAGTAGGGCGCCTTTCGCTCTTTCGCTCTTTTACTCTTTCGCTCATTATTCGTTATAAAGTACTTGCAACAGCGTTTGTCCGACAGCTTTCAGGGTTCCCCGATCGATATTACTCATGTCATCTTCTGCCGTATGCCAGGCAGAGAAGAACCCGCCTGTCCCAACATTGGTATGAATAATGTCGATCATCGGAATTTTGGCAATTGTGTTTGGTGCTACGTGGTCGTCCGTAATCTGGCTACCCGGCGTATCAACAAAGAACTGACTATAGCCTAACTGGCTAGCGGTTTGCCAGACGTTATTTACCACGTTTGGCGCAAACTGCATCGAAATACCTTCTTTGGCGAACGTAGCACCTTTCGCCCCAACCATATCCAGCAGAATACCGTAATAAGCCGAATAACCGGGTCTATGCGGATTCTTAGCCCAATGGCGAGAACCCAGGCAGAAACCAATATAGTCGAATTGCTTATTTACGTCTCCCTGTTCGAAATCACCAGTAGCTTTGTCGCCGTTACCCCAATCTTCAGCATCGAAGAAAATAATATCGATACCCACCGTTGGTTTCTGGTTGCTTTGCTGAATCGTACGAGCCAACTCTAGTAATACTCCTACCCCACTGGCCCCATCATTGGCGGCAGTCACCGCTTTTTTTTGGTCAGCTTTATCGGGATCGTGGTCAGCGAATGGGCGCGAATCCCAGTGCGAAGCCAGCACGATACGTTTGGTAGCACTGGGGTTTATACTGCCAATAATGTTACGGGCGTTCAGGCGTTTGCCATCCCACGTATTGGCTACAAACGATTGTTCGGTCACGTCACAACCAAACTGTTTGAGCTTGGCCGCGAGGTAATTGCCCGTTTGAACATGAGCGGGCGTATTGGGGACGCGTGGTCCGAATTTCACCTGCCGATCGATATAGGCGTAGGCTGAATCAGCGTTGAAAGCGGGAGCCGTAGCAGTAGCTTTCTGCTCGGTCGTTTGCGTAGCATCGCCTTGTTTTGGCTTTTCTTTACAGGAGCCGATGGTCAGTGCGAGGGCAACGAGGAAAAAAGGAAATTTTGTCATGATGTGTCTGGTTGGCGACATTACTCTTCATAGGCCCAGTCAATCTGGTGCTTCATGTCTTTGATAGCCAGCCCCTGTGCTTTAAAGTACGAACGAATTTGGTCTACTTTGTCGTATTGTCGTTGCTCTTTGTATTCCCGATAAAGGGTCAGTAATCCTTCCAGAACAGGCTGATTGCTGGTGCCTTCTTCAAGTAACCCCAGTACGTCCTGCATGAACGTAACAAACGATTCTTTGAGCAGCATAAATACCTCTTCGCCTAACGCTGTTGCCTGAAGCTGGTTGAGGTAAAGCATATTCACGTATTTCAGCAACGTAAACAATTGAGCAATACCAACAGCCGTATTCAAGTCGTCGTTCATGGCCTCGTAGAACTGCTGAACAGCCTGACGAATATCGGCTTGCTTGGTTTCGTCAACTGCGCCCTCGCCCGGCTGATACGTCATCGCCTTAATGATACGTAGTCCATTTGCCAGCCGACGGTATCCTTTCTGAGCGGCTTTCAGTGCATCGTTCGAGAAATCGAGCGTACTGCGGTAATGCGACTGTAGCATAAAGAAACGTACCGTCATAGGGCTATAAGCCTGATCGAGCAGCGCGTGACTTCCTGCAAAAAGCTCAGCCGGTAAAAACGAATTGCCCAATGACTTCGACATTTTCTGTCCATTAACTGTCAGCATGTTCGAGTGCATCCAGTAACGTACCGGATCATGACCTGTCAGTCCGTCACCCTGCGCAATTTCGCATTCGTGGTGCGGAAATTTCAAATCCATGCCACCGCCGTGAATGTCAAACTGCTTGCCCAGATATTTGGTACTCATGCATGTGCATTCCAGATGCCATCCCGGAAAACCTTCACCCCAGGGCGAATTCCAACGCATGATGTGCTCAGGAGAAGCCCGTTTCCATATCGCAAAATCAAGCGGATTACGTTTCTCCGATTGACCGTCAAGCTCGCGGGTTTCGTTCAGGAGATCGTCCAGAATCCGGCCCGACAACTTACCGTAATTACCGCCCTGCTTGTTATAGGTTTCAATATCGAAATAAACCGAACCGTTCGATTCGTAGGCCAGCCCTTTTGCCAACAACGATTGCACGGCTTCGATCTGCTCAACCATGTGGCCGGTTGCAGTAGGCTCAATACTGGGCGAATGCGTATTGAACTGCGCCATTACGTTGTGAAAGTCGTTGGTGAACCGCTGAACGATTTCCATCGGCTCCACTTTCTCAAGCTTGGCCATCCGCCCGATTTTATCCTCACCCTCATCGCCATCGCCAACCAAATGACCAACGTCAGTCAGGTTGCGAACGTAGCGAACTTTGTAGCCAATAAAAGTCAGGTAGCGGTAGAGCGTATCGAACGTAAGAAACGTACGGACATTGCCCAGGTGAACGTAGTTATAGACCGTTGGTCCGCAGACATACATGCCCACGTAAGGCGCGTTAATCGGTTCAAACAGTTCTTTTTTTCGGGAAAGCGTATTGTATATGTGAAGCGGTTGCATTTGAATATATAGCAGTTTCTGAGATAAAATGAAGGAATTAATTCGTCGGGCGCGCCCAAAACGCCGAAATAATTGCTCAGCAACAGCAGCTTATTCGCAGAATGAAGGTTTCCTTTATCGGCATAGCAGAAATTAGTCGAATCAGATGGGCGAAGTTAAGGATTGTTCACCGGAAAACAGATGCTTACCTCTTCAGCCGGACGCTTTTGCCTATATTCGCGTTTTGTTTCGGTAATTTACCATTAGCCAATCTGGAATGCAACTCGTTGAGGTAGGCACAAATACCACCTATCAGAAAGAATTTATTCAATTCCCGGTACGTCTCTATCGGGGCGATACGTACTGGATTCGTCCACTCGATACTGACGTAGAGGAAGTTTTTGATCCGGCACGTAACAAGCGATTCAAGAACGGCGAATGTATTCGGTATCTGCTACGTAACGACAAAAACGAAACGATTGGCCGGATTGCCGCTTTTGTCGATTACGAAATTGCCAATCTCGACAACGATCAGCCAACGGGGGGCGTCGGTTTTTTTGAATGTATCAACGATCAGAAAGCCGCTTTCCAGCTTTTCGACGCGGCCAAAGCCTGGCTTCAGCAACGAGGTATGGAAGCGATGGACGGACCGATCAACTTCGGCGACCGGGATCGCTGGTGGGGATTACTGGTCGATGGTTTCGACCGGGAACCAAACTATTGCATGCCATACACCAAGCCGTACTACGTTACGTTTTTCGAGGATTACGGCTTCAAAGACTATTTCAAGCAGTTTACGTTTGGCATTCCAACAACCTGGTCGAAACTGACCGAAATGTCGCAGGCGGTAAAAGATCGGGCGCAACGTATCTACGAAAATCCAGAATATAGTTTCCGGACAATTGATAAAAAGCAGTTACCTGCCGCTGCTGAGCAGTTCCGGCATATTTACAATGCGGCCTGGGGCGGACATAGCGGTGTAAAAGAAATGTCGGCTGAGCAGGCGCAGCTGTTGATGCAGAAGCTGAAACCGGTTCTTGACGAGAAAATAATATATTTCGCCTATTATCACGACGAGCCGGTTGCCTTTTTTGTGTGTTTACCCGAACTGAATCAGGTATTTAAGCACGTAAATGGCAAGCTCAATCTGATCGGCAAACTGAAATTTCTTTATCATATGCTGATGAAAACCAATCACAAAGCCTTTGGCGTAGTGTTTGGTGTATCGCCTGAACATCAGGGCAAAGGTGTAGAAGCGGCCATTGCGCTACGTATGCCGCACGAAGCCGATCATAATCCTGATTTTCAATACTCTGAACTGGAAATGAACTGGGTGGGTGATTTCAACCCGATTATGGTTCGATTTGTTAGTCAGCTTGGATCAAAAATTGTGAAAACCCACGTTACGTACCGAAAATTGTTCGACGAGACGAAGCCGTTTAAACGCTGTCCGGTAATTGGGCGGAAACGATAATCTGTTTTCAGACCCAAGGTTGACTATGATTTTGGCGTCTGAAACGCAACATGTTAAACTGAAACACTAGAAAATGAGCTTACTTACTGTTGGTTCCGTGGCCTTCGACGCACTGGAAACCCCATTTGGCAAAACAGACAAAATTATCGGCGGTGCCGCTACGTATATTACCCTTTCGGCTTCTTATTTCACGCCGAAAAATAATATTGTAGGCGTTGTGGGTGATGACTTCCCGCAGTCGATGATCGATATTCTTGAAGAGCACGGCGTAAATACAGAAGGTCTGGAAATTCGGAAAGGTGAAAAGACATTTTTCTGGTCGGGAAAATATCATAACGATATGAACACCCGCGACACGGTGGAAGTGCACCTGAACGTAATGGAGCATTTCAACCCAATTATTCCCGATTCGTATCAGGATTGCCAGTATCTAATGTTGGGCAATACGGCACCCGCCATCCAGAGCATGGTTATCGACCGGTTGCAAAATCGCCCGAAACTGATTGTGCTCGACACGATGAATCTATGGATTGAGATTGCCAACGCTGATCTGCTGAATTTGCTGAAACGGGTCGACGTACTGGTGCTGAACGATGAAGAAGCACGGATGCTTACCAAAGATTATTCACTGGTAAAAGCGGCTGCTAAAATCCAGTCGATGGGGCCGAAAACGGTAATTATCAAAAAAGGCGAACACGGCGCATTATTGTTCAGCGAAGGACGTACCTTCTTTGCTCCCGCCCTGCCGCTTGAAGAAGTATTTGACCCGACCGGCGCTGGCGATACGTTTGCCGGTGGTTTCATCGGTCATCTGGCCAAAACCGACGACATTTCGTTCGACAACATGAAACGGGCTATCATTTACGGTTCGGCAATGGCTTCGTTCTGTGTTGAAAAATTTGGTGCCGAACGTATCATGAACCTCACGCAGGAAGAAATTCAGGCGCGTGTAAATGAATTCGTTACGTTGTCGGCGTTCGGTCTGGAATAGTTTGGTTACGTAGTGATATTTGTAGCTTCCCGAAGGTTCTGGATTTCGGGAAGTTGCGTTTTAGGGTGTGGCAATGAAATGCTACGTTGTCTCTTACGCTACGTTAACTAAAAACGCTGGCCAGTTTTCGCTCCAAATCTTTTTCAAATTTCTGTAGTCCTTCAGCATTTGGCAGATAGGTTAACGCCCGATGATGGCGCAGATCGAACGGAATATCGGCAACGGCCTGCGTGATGGGTATAACCTGTTTGCCTAACGCGTGTGCTACGCCGGTTTCGTAAAATACATTCGGATTCCGATCCGTGAAGTCAGTAATAACCGCTCTGGACGTATAGATCAGCTCAAAAACGTCCTGAATCAGGATACTATTATCCCAGATATCGTCGGCCCGTCGGCAGTCGATATGTAGTTTTTGGCAAACGTTACGTATCGCCGTATAAGTCCCCGAAAATTTCCCATCGAAAGGCATCATTACCGACAGCAAATTGGTATCGACAGATTTGTCTGGAATCCGAAATACGTTGGGTGCAAACGTAATAACACGTTCGGGCGGGTGAGTCTGTACCGTAGAAATAAACTCTGGATTGCCAAAAGAACGTTGATTGAGCGTTAGCTTTTTGACTTCAACAAACCGTTCCAATTCGTACAGATTGCTCGCACTCTCGTTGATTAGCTTCGATAAAACCTGTAAGCTATTACCCTCATAATCATCATCTTTAAAATCCAGACTACGTAGTAATCTGGGATGGTCTTCAATCAGTTCAAGGCTGTCGGTCAGGTGACCAACTTTGAGCCAGTCTGACTTTGTAAATTGAGTGCGAATAAACTCGTGAAGTGCGAAAAGACGGATCGTTTTCTGTTTGTTTGGCCGAATCATAGATGTGCTTTTATAGTATAACTATATTATATTCTTACAAGTATATTCAATTTTTATATTATATTAATCAACGAGGTAACAGTTTCAAAATTTTTATCATACGAATGATCCGTGTAGATGATATCTTTCCGAGAATTTTTAATTCTTTATTTATACAATATGGTTCATTTCTTCTTCACCATTATCAATTCTTTCTGCTCTATTGTTAATCGTCGGTACGTTACGTTAATTGGTTTGATTCTGGCTCCTGCTACGTTCTGCAACGCCCAAAACCCTTCTGTATCGCTGAGTGTCAGTAATGCGCTATCCTGCTCACAATTAAGTGCGGTCATCAGTGCGACGGCATCTTGCTCAGGGAATATGACGTATTCGTTCAGTGGGCCAAATAGCTTTAGTCTCGTCAATACAACCGGTATCGCCAGTGTCACTGTCAATGGAACATTTAGCGTAACTGCGACTAATGCCGCCAGAACCTGTTCGGCAAGTAATACCATTACAGTAGGCAGCAGTTTGCATCCTGATTACCTGCCTTTAGTTGATTTCTACAACTCAACCGGCGGCCCAAACTGGAATAATAATACTGGTTGGTTAACTAATTGTGATCCGTGCAATAACTGGTTTGGATTGACTTGCACAGAAGGGAGAGTGACCGATATTTGGTTTCAGCCATCCCAGGTACTTGGCAATAATTTGAACGGCACTCTTCCCGCAAGCATTGGCAAACTGGATAAATTACAAAGTATAAATATAGGTTTCGAAAGCAATTTGACAGGCCCAATCCCAGAGAGTATAAGGGATTTACATGATTTAAAGTCTTTAGGAATAATCTATAGTGGTATAAGTGGAACCGTTTTCGACAAAATAATTGGATTGACTCAATTAGAAGCTATATATCTATCTTTTACCAAAATTATCGACACAATACCTGAGAATATAGGCGCGTTACCGAATCTTAAATACATCTACTTCTTTGGAAATCAATCAAGCGGATTTACCGGAAAACTTCCAACTAATCTTGGGGCACTTACTAACTTACAACATCTGGCGTTAGTAGGAAATCTGCTGACGGGCCCTATACCAGCCAGCGTAGGGCAACTCTCTAATTTAGAAGTCCTCTATTTAGATTCTAATCAATTAACGGGCAGTATTCCAAACGAGTTGGGTAATTTAGCTAAACTAAGGGATATTAGTCTATCCAGCAATCAGCTTACTGGCGACCTTCCGCCAAGCTTGGGAAGTCTTCCAAATTTGAGACGTTTACAACTTTATTGGAATCAACTCTCTGGTAATATCCCTTCATCTTATAGTGCCCTTTGTGGTAAAGAGGTTAATATAAGTGAAAACCCTGGCTTACAATCCTGGGGGGAATTTTGTGCAGATGGCATTAACATTATAAGCTCTGTTAAAGATGGAAATTGGCATGATCCGACGGTTTGGTCAACTGGACAAGTTCCCACGCTGATAAATAATGTAATTCTTCAGCACAACGTAGCAATCCCGGCGTCGCAAGCTGGGCAGAGTCGAAAAATTAGCTACAGAGCTGGTGGACGACTTAATTATGGAACTGGCAGTAATTTAAGGATTGGTCAATAAAAACAGAAAGTATTAACTCTGATAAACAGCGACAAACTCTTTAGTGAGGCTATGCAGATTGGCACCACCCATTGCTTGTTTGCTCGATTCGTACTCTTCGAGCAAAGCACCGCTGTGCAGGCTAACACATAATTCCAAAAAATTAGCGATAACCTGCGCAGGAACTCCACGCTTTGTCAATACTTGCTTTTCGGAACCGACCCCAGGCAATAAACGCGGCCATTAGGGCAAAAACAATATTTACACCTATCACTAATGCTTCTCCGCGCAGGATGTGGAAAACACTGGCGCATACCATAAGTATGATAACGCAAATTGCTGTGATGGGCGTGAGTTTCGGTTGAATACGTAGCGGAGCAGGTAACACCAATCCAAGAGCACCTAGTAAATCAACGATACCCGCAAATTTTACCAACGCTACAGGAACCTGGCCTGCCCAAGGCCACATATTGGCTAGTTGATCAACGGGTTGAACTAGTTTCATCCAAGCGGCCCAGATAAGACTGACGGCTAAAACTACTTGTGCTACCCAAAGGGCGATATGAACTGCTTTTGACGAAGTCTGCTGGTTTTCCATACTGCATTGATTTTATGTGAATGGAACAAAAGTAGCCCCCATTGCTTTCCAATAGAAAGCGCTATCCTTGTTGGAAAGTACTAGCCAACAGGATAGTAACGTAGAAACTGAATCACCAAAAACGATACGTAATGCTCACTGGAGAAGGTTGCCCCAAAACGATGCTCTCAATAAAAGATGCGCTGGAGGCTGTGGAAGGAAAATGGAAGCTATTGATTCTGTTCGCATTGTCGCCTGGCCCAAAACGTTTCAGGCAATTAGCTAACGAAGTCGGCGGTATCACCGACAAAACGTTATCGAAAGAGTTGAAAAACCTTGAGAGTAATAAATTGGTTAAGCGCGAGGTGTTTGATACGTTTCCGCCAACCGTAGAATACTCCATTACAGCGCATGGTATGTCGCTCGAAAAGGTAATCGAGGAGCTTCATTATTGGGGATTATCGCACAGGAAAGAGATTATTGGCAAATGACTGATTGCTACGTAGTAACCAGCATTTGCTATTGGATTAATTCGTGGGCCTGTATGGTTTGCCAATAACGAGCTTATCGCCAGATAAATCGGCTTCAACTAAATGCGGAACGCGGACGGTACGTCCGTTTACACTTTTGTGACTGTGAATCGACATGAGCAACTTGCCATCGAACGTTTGGAACAACATGCCATGGCCGAAATTGGGGGCATTGATCGGTTCTTTTTCCTGCACCCAAGGGCCATCTAACGTACCGCTTTTTGAATAGGCAACGCCTTGCGTATAGACGTCGTAAATCCAACTTGTCCAGATCATGGCCAGGCGTCCGGTTTTTGTATAAAACAGGTAAGGGCCGTCGGTTACTTTGTTGGGTTTATCGCTTCCTTTGTCGTCTTTCTCCCGGCTCCAGGGCGAATCACTAGCCCGAAATAGTACTTTACCAGTGCCAATTGAGCCACTTAAATCGGGTTTTAATTCAATTTTTTCGATGGTTCCGTTCAGGCTTTGCAACCATTCATAGCAATAAACCATATACGGCTTCTTGTCTTTATCGACCCATAATGTTCCGTCTAGCGTAGGCATATTGGCGGGCAGATACGTAGCATCCTGCATCGGTATATACGGACCATCAGGTTTATCGCTGACCAGTACGTGACAGGCCCGCCGTTCTATTTCTCGTCCTTTAACGGTATCAATTTTAACCGCCCGATTGGTGAACGTAGCAAAATAGTAGTACTTGTTTTGGTAGCGATGGATTTCGGCGGCCCAGATCATCGGATTGGGTCCCATCCAGGAATTTGGGTCGGTTTGGGTTATTTTGTAAGGTCCATCCCAAAACGCCAGGTCTTTACTTTTCCAAAGCATACCACCCGTGCCAGTCATGTAATACGTATTGGTCGGGCGATCAGCGAGAATAAACGGGTCACTCAATCGGATCGAGTCGAGCGGTACGTTGGTTCTCACCTCACGAACTCGCCCATCCTGCGCCTTTAGGGCAAACGAAATTACAAAACAGCTTACTAAGATCAACCAGGCTTTTCCCATAAACCGTTAAGGTTGAGCGGGTTTGTTTCTACTTTAAATCCTCATGAGGGCTTTGGATTTATAGCTACGTTAGCGACAATAGTGCTTAATCGTCGTTGGCAATTCGTCGATGAGTTGCAAATGTTGTTGCCTTACGTTTTCTAAGTCCAGTGTTCCCCCCAGAATCAACATTTCCTTGTGCGCGAATCGTTTACCTAGCCGGTCGGCCAACATGACTGTCTCCATACTTTGGGCAATACCGATTTCGGTTAAAAAGTGGTTCGGGTGACCAGCCGTGCAAATTACCATGCCGAGGCTTATCGTTTTCATTCGTTGTGTGCTTTCGCCATATCCATACGCGTAGCCAACCGAATAAACCCGGTCGAACCAGCCTTTCAGCTTGGCAGGACAGTCGCTCCACCAGACCGGATAGACGAAAAGAATACAATCGGCTTTTTCTATTTTCTGGTGTTCCAGCCGAACATCATCCGCAATAGGAAGTTCAGTTCGGGCAAATCCTTCGCGTTCGTACTCCTGCTCGGTCATGTCGCTCCGGAAATCCATTGCATACAAATCCGAAAGCATAACTTCCCAATTTTGCCGCTCTAAAACGGCTTTTATTCGTTGCAGCACCTGATACGTGTACGAGTTCTTACTCGGATGGCTGTATACAATTAAAATAGTCATCGCCTGTTTCAAACACGTAGCGAGCCACGGAACCCTCTGGCGGCATAGTACGATTCTGCCCCGTTGTGGTAGACAAAGACCGTATCGTATCGACGATCACAAAAGAGTGCGCCACCAAGTTTTCTAATTTCAGCAGGCGTTTGTACCCAACTCGACGTCTTCAAATCGAATTTGCCAAGCTTCTGAAGCTCCCGATATTGCTCTTCGCTTAACAATTCAATTCCCATATCGGCGACCATTTCCATCACCGTATTTTCGGGTTTATTTTCTTTCCGAGATTCCCACGCGGCCCGGTCAAAACAAGCGCTCCGACGACCTTTTGGGCTTTCGGCCGAACAATCGTAAAAAATGTATTCACCCGTTTGCTGGTCATAGCCAACCACATCGGGTTCACCGCCTGTTAGCTCCATTTCATCGAGCGACCGTAATTTTACCGGATTCGCTTCCAGTTTTGCCTGTATGGCATCCCAGGCAAGTCCTTCATGGCGGTTTGTATTTTTCTCAAAACGAGTTTTCAATACGTCCAGCAACCCTTCATATTGTTCCACTGATGATTGTTTCGTTGCACTGCTCACGTTGTTTCGGTTTTAAGATGTATAAATGTTGGTTCGCCAGTAATCACGGACGAGCTGGCTACATTAATCCTCTAATCCTTTTCCGACAAGAATTTGAGGGATGCACTTTTCAACTCTGGTGGTCCGGGTTTTGGCTTGTTTGGCCTGCGAGAAATGAAACAGATAGGCTCGTTGCCGACCGGGTGTCAATGCCTCAAAAGCCGTTTTCAAGGCCGGGAGTTCGTCCAGTTTGATTTGAAATTCGTCGGCAACAACAAAGTCCGACGTCTTTTTTAACGCTACGTTCAGACCGGCTTTTTCAACTTCGATGGCTTCAAAAATATAGGCTTTCAACGTAGCAGTCCGTTCAGTAATTTGCCGAACATTGGTAAACCGAACCTGCCGTGCCGCCTGTACATTCTCCGTTTGCTGAATCAGAATACCATCGGCATCATGCAATAAAGCCCCTTTAACAAACAAAATGGCACAATACTCTTTGAAACCGTGGATAAGCACTACGTTATGGTTTTGATACGTATAACACGGAACGCCCCACTTCAACTCTTCGATCAGGCCACAATCGAGAATGAGTTGGCGGAGTTGCGCAAATTCGGCTTGCCACTTACCAGTCTTGTTGAAAAAGAAATCGACCTTCGGATTCGTTACGTGCTCTGTCATGCCGTTACGTGCAGTTTACTTACTACGTCCTGCAATCGGTTATGAGCCATATTGATGCCCTTCGCAAACGGAAGCTGCAACAGTTGGTCTCTGACCGTAACCGATTTATAGACAACGTGCATCGTGAGTTTACTGGTGGTGTCGGTCAGTTTTTCAAACTCCAGAAATTCAAGTTGAACGTCAACTAATAACTGCTCCATCTCGAATGTTCGAGTGATTTTCCGGTTCGGAACAAATTCGTGAATAACACCACTGGCTCGCATCACTACGTTTCCCTGCGCATCGGAGGTCTCAAACTGGTAACCGCCGTATTTTTTATTGTCGAGCTTCAGCACTTTTGTTCCCATCCATTGTGCAACAAGTTCCGGTTCTTCGTATGCCTTAAAAAGTAGCTCCAGCGGCAATTCAAACTCGCGTGTAATCACGATTTCCTGTTTGCCATCTTCTGCCTTGATTTTTGTTTTTAGCCCCATAACATATCTATTGTTTTGCACCGTAGTTTTTCATGATGGCTTCCAGTTTATTAAAGCGGTCGTCCCACAACTGACGGAAAGGTTCGATAAATTCGGCGACCTCCTTCATCTTTTTGGCGTTGATATGATAGTAGATTTCCCGACCATTTTGCTCCTGCGCGAGCAATTCGCACTCGGTAAGAATTTGCAGGTGTTTCGACACGGTGGGCCGGGCAGTGTCGAAGTTCGAAGCGATGGCTCCGGCCGTCATGGCTTGCGATGCCACCAGAAGCAGAATTGCCCTTCGGGTGGGGTCGGCAATGGCCTGAAATACGTCTCGTCTCAGATTCATTACGTAGTCATTTGACTACAAATATAGGCGTAGCTATTTGACTACACAATTTATTTTTTATCGATTTTTAGGTAAATAAACCTGACAACCTTACCCAAAACGCGCCCATTGTCGACACAACAACGGTCTATATTAGTTTACCTACCATGAGGATAAACCAGCAATTAGTTAGAAAGCAAAGTATCCGATGGAATTGTATTTACTCTAACTATCAGGCTTTTATCTATCGGTAATAACGTTAAATATCAACTGAACTATATTGCATCATTACTACTAATCATATTCTTATCCTTACCATGAAAACGATCCTATTTACGTTACTCATAGCCAGTTTACTTTCCTCACGGCCCGATCTTGATGCGGTTCCGCCAGTTCCCGTTCCCTGTAAAATGAGTAATGGCCAGCCCAGACTTTTCCCCTGTGAATTTCAAATCCAGACGCTGTATTTTCTAGGAAAAAATCAGGAGGTCGTCGGTAAAATTACTCCTACCAACACAACCGTAAGTTTGCCGAAAAGTAAGGCGGTCAAAACCATTCACTCGACTGGTAGCGATTCCTATACTTACAACGTATCACTCGATTTTAAACGCATCAATACGCCCAGTTTCTCCCCTAAACCAAATACCGCTGGTCTTCCTCCACTAAAGACGGGATTCTATGAAATAGGCCGGTCAACCGTCAGTAGTCCCATCACTCCAAGTGAAGTTACGTTGATCAAAAAAGTGGACGTTAGCCCTGACATGCCCTCAGCAAATAGTCGTCCTAATCGGGTTAGTTTTACGCTCCAACTGAATTACGCTACAGGTAACGGTGCCGCTCTTATTGCCCCAGTACAATATATTCAAATCAAGAATCCCATCACGTTTACTAAATTCCCAGCCTCTATTAACTTGTACCGGGATCGGTCAGAGGCATGGATTGCGTTCAGTCTTGGCGTTGATTTAGCGAAATAAGCTCTAATGAGAACTAACTGATACGTAGCATTCAGGACGTAGCATAACAGTCTATCAATTGTTATGCTACGTCCTGAATGCTACGTTGGTTCACTTCTTATCGGTTGAGAATGAATATGGGAAATCGATAGGCTGGGTTCCCCGCTGTTTGTTTGGGTTGGCGACCATATCGATGTCGATAACAGCACCCTGCTGGAGTTCTTTATGGCTTAACCAGTTCTTTGTGTAAGGCTTACCATTCAGTCGCATGGCGCTAACGTAGCGATTTTGGGCACTATTGGCGGGCGAACTAATGACGATTTTCTTCCCATTTTCGAGCGTGGCCGTTACCTTTTTAAACAAAGGAGCACCTGTTACGTACTGATCCGTAGCGGGACAAACCGGATAAAAACCCATAGCCGTAAATACGTACCAGGCCGATGTCTGCCCATTATCTTCATCGCCACAATAGCCGTCGGGCGTTGGTAAATAAAGCCGATTCATTACTTCACGAAGCCAGTATTGCGCTTTCCACGGTTCGCCCGCGTAGTTATACAAATAAATCATGTGCTGAATCGGCTGATTGCCGTGTGCATACTGGCCCATGTTGGCAATCTGCATCTCGCGAATTTCATGAATTACACTACCGTAATAACTTTCATCATATACAGGCGGCATGGTAAAGACCGAATCTAATTTTGATACAAACTTCTTTTGACCGCCCATAAGCGAAATCAGTCCCTGAACATCGTGAAAAACGGACCACGTGTAATGCCAGCTATTGCCTTCTGTAAATGCATCGCCCCATTTAAACGGGTTGAACGGCGACTGGAACGTACCGTCCTGATTCTTGCCACGCATGAGTCCACTTTGTTTATCGAACAGATTTCGGTAGTTCTGCGACCGTTTTGCAAACAGATCAATTTCTGATTGTGGCCGTTTTAATGCTTTGGCTAACTGATAGATTGCAAAATCATCGTATGCATATTCCAGCGTCCGGGCCGCATTTTCGTTGATTTTTACGTCGTAAGGAACGTAGCCAAGTTTATTATAAAAAGCAGCTCCACGCCGACCAACAGCATCCAGTGGCCCTTCGTTTTCGGCGTTTTTCAGCACTGCCTGATAGAGTGTATTGATATCATAGTTTCCACCCATTTTCAAGTAGGCATCGGCAATAATAGAAGCCGAGTTTGAGCCAATCATAGTGTTACGCAAGCCCGGACTGGCCCATTCGGGTAACCAGCCTCCTTCTTTATAAGCATTCGCCAACCCCTCCTGCATGTGCGCGTTCAGCGACGGATACATCAGATTCAGGAATGGAAACAACGACCGAAACGTATCCCAGAAACCCGTATCGGTGAACATATAACCGGGCAAAATCTGACCATTGTAAGGGCTGTAGTGAACCACTTTGTTGGAGGCATCAAGTTCGTAGAATTTACGCGGAAAAAGCAACGACCGGTACAGACACGAATAAAACGTCTGCATTTGCGCCAGCGAACCTCCCTCAACCTGAATCCGGCTTAATTCCTTATTCCAGGCTTCTTTGGCTTTTTTGCAGGTTGTTTCGAATGAATCGTTGCCAATCTCTTTCAGATTCAGTTCGGCCTGTTCGAAACTAATGAACGATGAAGCAATACGAGCGTGAATCTGGTCACCAGCATTGGTCTTAAATCCGATAGCAGCCCCGGCATGATTGGCAGTTAATTCGAGAGTGTCTTTCGCGATTTTATTCTCGTGCCAGGTCAGCGACGATGTAAACGGCTTGTCAAAATAAATGACGAAATAATTTTTAAAGTTGGCAGGTACGCCACCGCTGTTCCGGGTTGTATAACCAATGATTTTACGCTCATTCGGAATAACCTTAATGTACGAACCTTTATCAAACGCATCAATCACAACAAACGAGCTATCAGCTTTCGGAAACGTAAACCGAAAGCTCGCAGCCCGTTCGGTTGGGGCAATTTCTGTTGTTACGTTGTGATCGGCCAGATATACGCTGTAATAATAGGGTTTCGCAACTTCGGACTTGTGCGAATACCAACTGGCTCGCTGATCTTCCTGAATCCTTAGTTTCCCGGAAATAGGCATGATCGAAAACTGACCATAATCGTTCATCCAGGGCGATGGCTGGTGCGTTTGTTTGAAACCACGTATTTTATCGGCGGCATACGTATAAGCCCAACCATCCCCCATTTTTCCGGTTTGTGGCATCCAGAAATTCATACCCCAGGGCAACGCAATGGCCGGGTACGTATTACCGTTCGATAAGCTGGGTTTCGAATCAGTGCCAATGAGCGGATTTACCAATTCGACCCAGTCTGTTGTTTGGGCAGTAGATTGCGTGTAGAATGTGAAGGAAAATGCGGTTATAAAGAGGAGAAAAAGTTGTTTTTTCATGCGGTCGATAAAACAATGATTGTAATAATGCTGGGCGAAAGTACAGGAAATTTGCGGGGAAGCCCTGAAACAATTGTAGCAGCAGGGTGGTGTTATCAATCAATGGCAAAATGATAACGTAACATAATTCTCTCCCACGTATCGAATGCTAAGTGGCTTATTAATAGGCACATGTTAAATAAACAGAACCCAACGTAGTATGACCATTAGTCTCATACTACGTTGGGTTCTGTTTGCAAACGACATTACGCTAACTAGTTGTTATACGCCGTCGATACGGTATCTCCACCTTCGCCAGTCCAGTTTGTATGGAAGAACTGACCGCGTGGTTTGTCAATACGTTCGTAGGTGTGTGCACCAAAGTAATCGCGTTGGGCTTGCAACAGGTTGGCAGGTAACCATTCGGTGCGGAAACCATCCAGATAACACAATGCCGATGTAAGCGCCGGTGCTGGAATGCCATTGATCAATGCAGCCGCACAAACCCGACGCCAGCCAGCCTGAGCCAATTCGATTCTCTCTTTGAAGAAATCGTCAAGCAACAGATGGGGCAATTCAGGATTTTTGTCGAACGCTTTTTTAATATCGCCGAGAAACGCCGAACGGATAATGCAACCACCCCGCCACATAAGCGCGATGTCGCCATAATTCAGATTCCATTTGTATTCTTTCGCAGCGGCCATGAACAGGTTATAACCCTGTGCATACGAAATGATTTTTGCACCGTAAAGCGCCATTTTCAAATCATCGAGCAGTTGCGCTTTATCGCCACTGTATTCGGGTTTTGGTCCGCTGATTACTTTCGACGCGTCAACACGAAGGGCTTTTTGCGCCGATAGAAAACGAGAAAATACCGATTCGCCAATCAGCGTCAGCGGAATACCCAGATCAAGAGCGGCTGTTCCGGTCCATTTTCCGGTACCTTTCTGACCAGCCGTATCCAGAATCTTATCGACCATCGGCGTACCATCTTCATCTTTATAGGCCATAATGTCGGCCGTGATTTCGATCAGGTACGAGTCGAGTTCTTCGGTATTCCATTTTTTAAAGACTTCGTGCATTTCGTCGGCGCTCATACCCAGCAGATCTCTCATCACCTGATACGCTTCGCCAATAATCTGCATATCGCCGTATTCGATGCCGTTGTGCACCATTTTCACAAAGTGACCGGCCCCATCGCTGCCAACCCAGTCGCAACAAGGCGTACCATCGTCTACTTTAGCGGCAATCGACTGGAAAATTTCTTTTACGAATGGCCACGCTTTTTCGCTACCACCCGGCATCATCGAAGGCCCCGTCAGTGCGCCGATCTCACCACCCGATACGCCCGTTCCGATATACAGAAAACCTTTACTTTCAACGTATTGTGCCCGGCGAATGGTATCCGGAAAATACGAGTTACCGCCATCAATAATAATATCGCCCGGCTCCAGATGCGGGATAATTTGCTCGATAAAATCATCGACCGGCTGACCAGCTTTCACCAGCATCATTACCTTCCGGGGCCGTTCCAGCGAAGCAACCAGTTCTTCGATGGAATGCGCGCCGATGAAATTTTTTCCCGCTCCTCGTCCATTGATGAAGTGGTCGACCTTCTCAACGGTCCGGTTATAAACAGCTACGGTATACCCTTTGCTTTCCATGTTCAGCACAAGGTTTTCGCCCATCACGGCGAGACCGATTAAGCCGATATCTGCAGATTTTGTCATTATGATGAGATTAATTGATCTATACGATACGTAATACGTAGTACAATAGGTAAAAGCTCTTCCTACTCATTGCTCTACTTTCAGCGGGGCAATTTTACGGCATAAAATAGTTCTGTGTCCGATTTTCTGCTTTTTTCTCTTTTTTAACTGGTACGTTCCTATCATAAAAAACGATAAAATAACGAACGTAACGTAGCATTGCTGGATTCTCAGGTTTGAATTATGTAATTTCGAACTATGGCAACAACCGAAACGCTTGAAGATTTTTATAAGAATAAATTCAACTGGCTACCCGATAACCTTCAACAGGATCTTGGCCACTTCAACGTATTTCGACTAGAAGATCATCAATCGTCGGCCGGAGCACCGGGGCAGTACAGCCGTCGTGGTTTTTACAAAATCAGTCTGCTACGTGGTCATAACATTTATCACTACGCCGATAAAAGTCTCGAAATAAACGGCACTACGTTGATCTTTTTCAACCCGCAGGTGCCCTACACCTGGGAGCCGGTTTCGGAAGTTAACAACGGTTATTTTTGCGTTTTTCGGGAAGGCTTTTTTAGCGAAACGAGCCGTAATGGACTGCATGAATTGCCTATGTTTAAGCTGGGTGGACTGCCTGCTTATATACTTTCAGAATCACAATTCGATCAGGTTGGACAGTTATTCGAGAAAATGCTGACCGAAATCGAATCGGATTATCCGTTCAAATACGACCTCATTCGCAACTATGTATCGGAGTTGATTCATTATGCACTAAAGCAGCAACCTTCCGATACGTTACACAAACATACCGACGCCAAATCCCGACTGACGGCTGTTTTTACCGAATTGCTTGAACGCCAGTTTCCCATCGAAACGCCCACACAACGATTTCAGCTACGTTCGGCCAGCGACTACGCTGATCAACTGGCGGTGCATGTCAACTACCTCAATCGGTCGGTTCGGGCTACAACCGGCCGAACCACCTCCGATCTAATTACCGAGCGGGTTATCAACGAAGCGCAGGCGCTCCTGAAACACACGAACTGGAATGTTGCCCAGATCAGCTACAGCCTTGGCTTCGATGAACCGGCTCACTTCAACAACTTTTTCAAGAAAAACACCTCGTTAACTCCTTCGGCTTACCGCAAGGTTTGAATTTTGTAAGTATTGGTTTGTAGCCCGTAATAGCTGTCCAGAATCGTCGCTCTACCTTTGCTCTCACAAAATGAGCAAGGTTATGAACAACAAAAAAGTATGGTTTGTGACGGGAGCATCCAAAGGGCTGGGCCTGACGCTGGTGAAACAGTTGTTGCGAGCGGGTCATTCTGTAGCTGCTACGTCACGTAACAAAGACGGTTTGGTTCAGGCAGTTATCCACAATTCTCCAGAGTTTCTGCCAATAACAGTGGATTTGGCCAACGATAGCAACGTAGCGCAGGCGATTCAGGAAACGATTGCTACGTTTGGCCGCATCGACGTAGTAGTCAACAACGCAGGTTATGGCATTGGCGGGAGTATAGAAGAGCTGACCGATCAGGAAACCCGCGATAGCTTCGATGTTAACGTATTTGGTACGCTGAATGTGATACGTAACGTATTGCCCCATTTGCGAGCACAACAGTCGGGACACATTATCAATGTTGCTTCTATTGCAGGAATCGCCGGAGCGACTGGCTGGTCGGTTTACGCAGCCACCAAAGCCGCCGTCATTGCCTTAACTGAAGTGCTGGCAACCGATGTGAAAGAGTTTGGCATTCATGCTACGGTCGTCTCGCCCGGTGCTTTCCGTACCAATTTTCTGACAAACGATTCGCTGGTGCTGGCAAAACAATCCATTGATGCGTATTCAGCGATAAAAGCCTCACACGAACGGTATTTGCAAATGGACGGTACACAGGCTGGCGATCCCGAAAAAGCGGTTGCGGTGCTAATGCAACTTGCTGAGGACGAAAACCCACCTGTTCACTTACTTCTCGGAAGCGACGCCTATCAACGAGCCAATCAGAAGCTGGATTCTCTCAAGCAAACATTTCAGGAACAGAAAGTACGTACTAAATCAACCGATTTTAATTAGGCCGGAGCTTACTAATCTATCAAACTATGAATCAATCAATTGAAGGAAAAATTGTCGCCATTACGGGAGCTAGTAGCGGCATCGGTGAAGCCATTGCGCGCCATCTGGCCGCTCAGGGAGCCAACGTAGTATTAGGTGCTCGTCGGGTCGAAAAACTGGAGAAAATAGTTACTGATATTCAGCATCAAGGTGGCAAAGCAGCGTTCACTACGTTAGACGTTACGCAACTCGATAGCATGAAAGCGTTTGTTCAATTTGCACTGGATACGTTCGGAAAGATAGACGTATTGGTCAATAATGCCGGGCTGATGCCACTCTCCTTTCTAAACCAGTACAAAGTGAACGAATGGCATCAGATGGTCGATGTGAATATCAAGGGCGTGTTGCACGGTATTGCGGCTGCGTTGCCTATTTTCGAGAGTAACAAGAGTGGGCAGTTTGTCAACATTACGTCGGTAGGCGACCGCTGGGTTGGGCCAACCTCGGTTGTGTATAGTGCCACAAAATTTGCGGTACGTGCCCTCACCGATGGACTTCGTCAGGAAGCGGGGCCGGGCGTTCGTGTAACGCTAGTTGCTCCCGGTGCTACGGAATCCGAACTGGCCGAAACAATTTCTGATCCGGCATTAAAGAAGCTGGCGATTGAGCAGTTCCGGACCATTACGTTACCAGCCGAAGCGATAGCCCGTGCTGTCGCTTTCGCCGTCAGCCAACCCGCTGATGTAGATGTGAACGAGCTGGTTGTGCGGCCTATTACGCAGAAGAATATTTAAAAGGACAGCAGCAGAGGATACACGCCAGTATTGCTCTTTACCTCAATTCGCCCTCTTACAACGCTCAACGGAGGAAGGCGGATTGAGGTCATGTAATTGGCAAAAATCATGTTGGATTTGACACTATTATCTAACTATAGAAAATAGATTTGTAGCCAGTAGTGATTTTAGTGATGGTTTTCTCTTTTACTCAGGTTATCTGACCAACCATTAAATCACTGCCTACAACATGACTTTCCAGACCAATCGTCGCAACTTTCTGATGGCCTCACTGGGGCTTGCAACACTCCGAAATCTTCCTGTAATTGGCCCGAAACAACTTACCGTTGGGCAGATAATTGACCGGATCAAAACCAACGTTGGTATTTCCTGGCGAACGCAAACCGTCGACAATCTAATTGCTGGCAGTCCTGATTTAGCAGTCAAAGGAGTTGCCAGTACCATGATGGCAACGCTCGATGCCCTCCAGCGGGCAAACGCCAAAGGGCTGAATATGGTCATTACGCATGAGCCAACGTATTACTCACACCAAGACCAGATTGAGCCTGTTGAGAAAGATGCACTTTATCAGCTCAAACGCGACTTTATTCAAAAGAATAACATGGCGGTTTTCCATTTTCACGATCACTGGCATGGCCGAAAACCGGATGGTATCGCTACGGGAATGGTGCGAGAGTTGGGCTGGGCAAAAAATCAGGATGCTGAAAACCCGCGATTATTCACATTTCAGAATATGACACTGGAGCGTCTGGCGCGGGAAATGGCAGTGAAGCTCAACATAAAATCAATGCGTGTAATTGGTGACCCGAAGCTTTCGGTCAACAAAGTGATGGCGAGTTGGGGCTATGCCAGTATGATGCCCGGCGTTCCTTATCTGGCTCAGGCCGACGTACTGATTGTAGGCGAAACCCGCGAATGGGAGCTGGTTGAGTATGTACAGGATGCGATTACGTCCGGGCAGAAGAAAGGCTTAATCGTGCTAGGCCACGTGTTATCTGAGCAAGCGGGCATGAAATACTGTGCCGAGTGGTTAAAAGAGTTTATTCCAGAAGTTCCCGTCGAATTTATCTCATCGCCAGAACCCTACTGGACACCAGAACGAATGGGGAAATGATTCCCTTTCATCAAGAACCCTTCTTTGAGTCGAAATCAATTGTTAGCTACGTAGCCTATACGGAAAGGATATTCTTTTTGATTTTATAACGTAGTGTAAGTAGCCTCTTATTTTATTGATATTCTACGTAGTAGCCTATCTGGTCATTCGTTAAAAATGACAGTTCAATCCAGTTTTTTGACTCTTCATCCGCCTTACTGCTGGGCCTGATTTTGTCAGGTTCTATTTTCGTTCATCAGATTTCGAGCTGATACGTACTGAACACAGTAAACAAACACACTACTATGGACACCCTCTTACTACCCTACTACACAACAAAACGCCCCATTCCTGTTGCCGCCATCGAATATCTGGAAGCCATGGGCAATTACACTACGTTGTATGTGGTGGGTCAGAAACCGTTGCTGGTTGCCATCACGTTGAAACGGCTGGAAGAACGCTTGCCAACTTTTCTCCGAATTCACAAAGGAACCCTGGTAAATCCGGCCCACATTGTTGCGTATCGGTTCCGTCACGTATCGTCGCCGTTTGTCGAGCTTTCGCAGGATCGTCAACTTACGATTTCCCGTCGGCGCACCCGACGGTTACGTCCGCAACTCACCACCAATAGCCGAGCGTTGACGGCCCTTTTGTAGTCACTTATATAAGGGTTAGTTATCGTATATGTACACTAAAATAGGGGCTTATTCGGCCCCTATTGCAATTTAGTACCGTTTAATCAATAAATCTCCGACTTAATCACAGGCTTTGCATATTGCGTCGTGGCAGCTCACCTCAGCCGCACAGCCTTTAAAGTTGAGGTGACCCCCGTAGCACTGTTCATGCCTGTTCGGTGTCGGGGGTTTTTACTTTTATGGCCATTCCTATTATCAACGAAAAGCCATTACATTGCCTTCGTATCTGCTAATACGTTAGCCGCTCCCTTCCTTCTTATATCACTACTTTTTTACGGTAATGGATGCCCTTTTTAAGTGCATTCCTATCAATTCGGCCGCTGATTGCAACATATTTTTTTCTGCATAGTTTATTTCATCTGACTTATTAGTTCTGTTGTTAAGTGAATACACGTCGGCATTCTTTTTTCATAGCCAGCTTTCTATCTATATGGCTGCTTACAACTGCTGAAGTTGTTATAGCGCAAACCCGTTCCACAACACGTCGACCACTATTCAGATTTGGGCGTGACCCAGAGCTAGTTCGGCAGAGACGCGAACGATTCGAAAAGCCCGAGCAGCCTTCTATCTATTTTCCACAAGCACCAAGGCCGGGCGAATGGCGACGGTCTGTTGGATTGGTTTTTACCGCTACCCCCCCAGAAATTACCGAAGAAGTCAGGGTGTCGGTACCAGCCATTGATTTGCATTTACAGCGTGGACTCACCAAAAACCTTTACCTGGTAGGTCGTTTACAGACTCAGTTTATTCAGAATAGTCTGAATCTTGGTCTACGCTGGGCTATGCCGCTTTCGGAGAAGTTGTTTGTGTCGGCTGGTTACGATGTGAACGGTTGGATCGGCGTTTTAAAAATAAAGGATGTGTTTGACGCTCAGGCCTATGGTGTCTCTAATTATCCAAACCTTTCCGTTGGTTACCGATTAACCCGAACACTTCAACTGGTGGCACGAACTGAGGCCATTTTCGATTTCTATTACCACTCGCAGGTAGGGAGCTTATCGGTAGATTATCACCGCAACCAATTAAGCGGGGGTGCTTTTGCCTTTGCACTGGAGCAGCCATTTTACAAAAAGCAACACGTAACACTAGGCATCCGGGCGTCTTATACTCGTTTCAACTGGCAATTCTGGTCGCTTTACGAAACCTTTGACCGACCTTTATTTTACCCACAACTCTTTTTCGGTTTTATCTTATGAAAGCATCATATTTCTGGCTAATTGGTCTTGCGTGGCTGCTAGTGGTAGGATGCCGACAAGTTTACGAAGCGCCCGTACCATACACAGGCCCTGATTTACCCGGTGCTGGAAAATTCACTACGTCGATTCGACAGTCGATGGAAGGCGTATATAATGTTACGGATGGTTCCGACCGATTCGGCGATCAGATGGTGGTAAAATGGACATTCCTGCGCGAAGGCAACGATACTACGTATTACCTGTCGATTTTTTCTGGCACCGATGCTACGTATTTTTCGCTGGCAGGCCAACCACAGGCCGACAGTCTGGCCCTAGCAGGTTACTGGCGAAAATTATCAAATACCGATACTGGACTCGCTCAGTTTGCGGTACAGATGAAACACAACGGGCAGCTTCAGAATTACGCAGGACGTCTGGCCACTGGCGATACGCTTGTGATCAGCGGATTGTATAACGATGCAAAAGCAAAGCCCACTCGTCGGCTCACGTTAACCTATAGCCGCCCACTTAATCAGAAATCATTTGGCATTCTTGCTCACCGCAGTGGCGGACGTACTTCCGATTTATTGCCTTCGTCCGAAAATTCGGTTGAAATTATCAAACTGGCATCTCGATTAGGTGCAAATGGTATCGAAATTGACGTGCGCTATACAAAAGATGGCGTCCCGATTCTGTATCATGACAATAATCTAAATCTTCGGCTCATTCAGAAAAACGGCCTGAATGGACCAATCGAAGATTATACCTATAAGCAGTTAACCAACATGGTCAGGCTGATCAATGGCGAGAAAATCCCAACGCTGGAGGAAGCACTGGAAACGGTTCTTATGAATACGCCGTTGAATTTTGTCTGGCTCGATACAAAATACATTGGTCCGATGGGTCCAATTCAGGCAATTCAGCGAAAATATCGACAACGGGCCGCACAATTAGGACGTAACGTACAGATTGTGATTGGTATACCGAGCGCCGAAGCCCTCGCATCGTATATGGCCTTACCTGACAAAACCGATACGCCCATTCTATCGGAATTAGACACCGCCACCACGCGTACTACGTTGAATTCGCCCATCTGGGCCCCGCGCTGGACACTCGGCCCACTTAACGATGAGGTACAGTTTATGCAAAAAGAAGGACGTACTGTATTTGTCTGGACGCTCGACGAGCCTCAGTTTATCCGTGAATTTATCAATGAGGGCCGATTCGACGGCATTTTATCGAATTATTCAACGCTGGTCGCTTATCATCATTACATTCAACAATAACCGATGAGATCATTTTTGCGTCCGCTCTATTGGCTTATTATTCTGCTCGCCAGTTATTCTACTACCTATGCTCAAACGCCGGAGATAGATTCCCTGCTTAGCCAGCGAGGGCCTTATGCGTTGGTGGTTACGGCAGGAACCGGGCTTTCGTATTTTTCAACACACCTGGGCATTCCGCCAACCTTAGAAGATCCACACGTAAGCCGATTTGGGGTTCCGGCAACAATCCGCGTGATGTGGTATCCCGACCACCGACTACGTATCGGGCTGGAAACAGGATGGACAACTTTGTATGGTTATCGGGGCTGGATCAACGGTGAACGTTCGCGTGTATACGTATCAACTACGCCTATTTTACTCATGTTTGCGATGCCCCTTGGCTGGCTCACTGGAACAGAACGTAGTTTTGCCCGACGTATGTCAATTATGGGTGGAACAGGCGTTTATATAGTACGTTCGCAACTAAATTATAATGGCGTAGTTAATGCCAGTACATATAGTACTGGCTGGATGGCCGGTGCATCCTATGCCCAACCCATTGGCCGACGGTTCAGAGCAGCGGTCGAATTAAAATGGTATGATGCTGTTGCCAGCGAAAATGCTGCTTTTGTGGCCGAAGTCCATTTGGTCTGGCGCGCTTTCTCGTGGTAACGTATCGTTCTGGTAATGACGTATTATGGAAAACTCACAGGAAAAGAAAGAAATTTTGTTTTTGAGCGATACCCAAGCCCCGATGTGGGTCGAACGGCTGGTATTACGTACCCATCAGAACAAAAAGGCAACCCAAACCATTTTCAACGAAATCGTTCGAAAACAGCCAGCAGTACTTTACTGGCTGGGCGATATTGTGTCGTTAGGCTATCGGAACAACAAATGGCGAATTATTGACCAGTTTCTGCTGAAGTGTACTGAAGTACAGACGGCCGTTTACGCCATCATGGGCAACCACGACGTAATGGGCCGCCCCAAAAAAGGAGCCAGAAATTTCCAGAAGCGCTTTCCCGACCATATTCCAACTGGTTACGTAAAAACAACCGACTCAATTGCTGTAGTGATGCTGAACTCTAATTTCAGTATTCTCTCCGTAGCCGATCTGGTGCAACAGCAAACCTGGTATGAACAAACGCTTGAAGAATTAGATAACGACCCCGCCATAAAAGTAGTTATCGTTACGTGTCATCATGCCCCCTATTCGAACAGCAAACTGGTTGGCTCTTCAAAACTGGTGCAACACCGATTTGTACCGCCTTATTTGCGTTCGTCAAAAGCGAAACTTTTTATTACGGGGCATTCGCACGCGTTCGAGCGATATGAGTTCGACGGAAAAACATTTCTGGTTATTGGCGGTGGTGGCGGACTTCGTCAACCACTTAACAACTCGCCTAGTCGTTTGCCTGATTTAGCTTCCGATTATAAACCATTGTTTCACTATCTGGCCGTTCACCGAAATGACGACCGTCTGGAACTGACGTCTTATTGCCTGAATAAAGACTTTTCAGGTTTTTCAGTAGGTTACCAGTTCGAAGTTCCAATAGAAGCGGAGGTTAGTACGTCACCCGTTATTTCCTGATTCTGTCGTTTTTAGCCTAACTGAAAGCTAGCTGCACAGTATGCTACGTATAGTTTCATTGAGATTTGTCAATGCCAGCATTGAGTCAATTACAAATCGAGTTTGGCAGGTGGAATTTGGCTATGGGGTGTGTTTAGTTCACTGCTATCCGGCTGTTTTTTAGCAACAATAGGATAAAGGCTATAAGCCGTTTTGGAGGTTTGTTGCTTTATCTTGTAAACAAAAGGTTCATTACCAATCTGAATCACAATCTGATATGAATCAACTGAAAGACTTGACACATCAAGTCTACGTCGGTATTGGTCAAGATTGGCAAATTCTTCATAGAGTGATCGATTTCGTTGATCAATTATCTTGATTTTATAGCGAAACCGGTCGGGATTGTCAATAACCAAATATAGTTTTCCCGACTGGCTAACATAGGCGTGGACTTTATAAGAAGCGGGCATTGGCGAATTCGTAGGATTATCGGGCGTAACAGTCAAGCCAGATTTTGGTAGTTCAAGTGGCGTTGGTGGCAACGTTTCCGTTTTGATTCGTGACGACACAAGTTGGTTACTGATGAGTTGAGCTAACAGTTTATCGAACTGTCTTTGGGTTTTCCGATTAAGGCTTACCCATTTCCCGGGCAAAATCTCTTCATAAAGGAGTCGGCTATCGGGACTAAAAAACTGAACTCGCGTGCTACGTGTCGCGGCCTGCGTGTTAAGACGCCAGTATCCATTCGTTGAATCTATTTGCGCTGCTTGTTGATCGGTTGTCTGATACGTCTGAGCCCGACTTATAGTGAAACCCAAGCTGCTGATCAATAACAAAATCAGATACGTCTGCTTAGGGAACGTAGTGAAACGTATCAGACAAGCGGATAACCCATATTCCAAAAAAGATGCTACGTAGCGTAACGTAGATAAACGTAGGGGTGTTTGCAAGATTGCCATAGCTAGAGAATGATAAAGGTTGCATTTGTCCGACAAAGCAATTCATTAGTTCAATACGTGTAGTCTATTTTAGACTAACAATTCGCTGGACGCTACGCATAACTTCACTGGCTCGTTCAGCGCTGTTGGTCGACCCAACTGACTGTTTGTCGAAGAAATTCTCTGTTAGGGAGTGCATTCAGGTTGTTGGTCAAATTATTCTCCATTTAAGCGGGAGAGCGCGTAGATTTAACCGTTCATTATGAAGCAAATCATTGATAATGGCTCGTTTCAATATAATTAAGCTCTATCAGGAAGCTCGTTTACAGAGTATTTTCTGGCTGGGTTATTTTCTTTTCGAATGGTTGAACACAGGGGCTTATATGGATAACTTCCAGCAAAGCCTTTGTTTAATTACGCCTAACCTCCCATTGCTCGTAGTAGCTGGTTACTGGCATCTGCTGGTCACTATTCGCCATTTTCTACTATCGGGTCGTATGACTGGATTTTGGCTCAGCCTACTTAGTGGTTTACTCGTGTTTGGCTTACTACGTCGGGCAATCAATTATACCTTATATTATCCGATTTACTTTCCAGACGGGTTGCAAAAACCGTATCTGTACTGGCCGAAAGTTCTGGCCGAATCCATGCAATTGCATCTAGTTGTTGCGCTTTTTGTAGCGGTCGATCTGGTTCGGCACACGTTGCAACAACAACGATTAAATGAAACCTATCGTCGTGAAAAACTAGCAACCGAATATCGATTGCTTCAGTCGCAGGTTCAGCCCCATTTTTTATTCAATACGCTCAATAATCTGATTTCGGTCTCTATTCATCAGCCAGCGCAGATGCCGCATTTACTGCAACGTCTGGCCGGATTGCTCAGCTATCAACTTCACGAAAGCCATCGGTCAACGGTTCCTATCACGAAAGAAATGGATTACTTAACGGATTATATTTCGCTGGAGCAAATTCGCTATGGAAACAGACTGGATGTTCAGACAAACTTCAGCGAGTTGGCTGGTTCAACGCAGCTAATGATTCCGCCGATGTTATTGTTGCCCTTTGTCGAAAACGCTTTTAAGCATGGAGCCGCCCAAACTGAAACCGATTGCTGGATTCAGTTACACTTGTCGCAAAGCGGTAATCGGCTGGTGTTTTCTGCCGAAAACTCCGTGCAGGACGTAGTAACGAAAACATCCACGCAAGGTCTGGGCTTAGCGAATCTGAAAAAACGACTGGATATCCTGTTTCCCGACAATTATGAGTTGATTACGTTACAGGAAGAGGGGCAGTTTCTGGCGGTTCTAAAATTTAGTGTAAACTGATGGCTATTCGTTGTTTTGTACTGGATGATGAACCACTGGCAACCGATCTGCTGAAAGAGTATATCAGTCGGTTGCCCGATTTAGATTTGTTAGGCGTTTCCAACAGTCCAACGCAGGCGCTACGTATGTTGCAGCACACGCCTGTAGATGTTGTTTTTCTGGATATTCAAATGCCTCGTCTAACAGGTTTTGATTTACTACGTCCGTTGGGGTATCGGCCTAAGGTAATTTTCACAACGGCCTTTCGGGAATATGCGTTAGATAGCTATGAATTTGACGTACTGGATTTTTTAGTAAAGCCAATATCGTTTGAACGTTTTTTGCAATCAGTGGGAAAGATTTACCGGTTTTCGCCCACGATGCCGCTGGTTTCAGAAACACCTGAACCCGTAAAAACGGGAAAAGATTATCAGTACTTTAAAGTAAATAAAGAGATGGTCAAACTCTTTCTGGATGATATTCTATGGATTGAAGGGCTGAAAGATTACGTAAAAATTCATACGGTGTCGGGCACGTTGGTATCTTACCTACGTATTAGTTATCTGGAAGAGAAACTACCTCCTGATCGATTTGCCCGAATTCATAAATCATTCATTGTGGCACTGAACCATATTCAAGCCGTTAGTGCTACGTATATTCGCATCAATAATGAAGAAATTCCAATAGGGAGAATTTATAAAGCTAAATTTGACGAAGTAATCCAGCGAGGTTGAGCGTATATAGACCGTAAAACCGAACAGCTTTCTTCGATCCTGACAGGTCATCATTCCAAATTCACGTAAATCAATACTCTAACTAACAATGAAAAGCAGTATTCTATTAACCGTTGCGGGTTCTACACTGGCATTGGCAAGTTATGGGCAAAGTGCCTCCGTAGAGACGAAAGAGCCAAATTCGGCCTATAAATCAGCTTCGGCCGGCCAAACCCGGATCGGAGCGGTGAAATCAACCACCAATTACGAAGGTAAGGTCTTAACCGAAGCTCTTCAGAAGCCTTGGGGCATCACGAGTTTGCCCGATGGTCGGTTATTAATTACAGAAAAAGAAGGGACGCTACGTATCGCTACGTCGGCTGGTAAACTAAGTGAGCCAATCACCGGGCTTCCTAAAGTCAATTCAGCGGGTCAGGGTGGATTACTTGGGCTGCGCGTTGACCCAGAGTTTGCCACCAACCGAATGGTGTACTGGGTGTTTTCGGAAGCCGGTGCTGAAGGTAATCTAACCGCCGTAGCGAAGGGAAAACTATCGGCCGATGAGAAAAAGATTGAAGGCGCAACGGTCATTTATCGCGCAACACCCGGCTATAAAGGCACGCTGCATTACGGAGGCCGGATTCTTATCGACAAATCGGGCAATCTGGTAATCAGTACGGGAGAGCGCTCTGATAAAGTAACCCGTCCACAAGCTCAGTCGGTAAATTCGGGTTTGGGTAAAGTGATTCGTATTACAAAAGATGGCAAACCGGCTGCTGGAAATCCATTTGAAGGACAGTCGAATGCTCGTCCTGAACTATATTCGTATGGGCACCGTAACGTTCAGGGGCTGGCCTGGCATCCGGTAACGGGCGATCTGTGGGAAAATGAATTTGGCCCAAGAGGTGGCGATGAGCTGAACCGGATTCAGCCCGGTAAGAACTACGGTTGGCCCACCATTACGTATGGTATCGAGTACAGTGGCGAAAAAGTAGGCGAAGGCATCCAACAGAAAGACGGTCTTGAGCAGCCTGTTTATTACTGGGACCCATCGATATCGCCAAGCGGCATGACTTTCTATAGCAGTGATCGTATTCCTGAATGGAAAAATAACCTGTTCATTGGCTCGCTAAGCGGTATGCACATTGCCCGGTTGGTTATCGAGAACAACAAGGTAGTAGGCGAAGAACGGCTATTATCAGGTGAGTATCAGCGTTTCCGGGATGTTACCCAGGGAAATGATGGTGCTATTTACGCCGTAACGGATCAGGGTAGACTGTACCGCATCGACAAGAAATAATCCTTCTGATTCGCATAAAAAAAGCACTACGTAGCGCTACGTAGTGCTTTTTTTATGAATCGCTATCAACGGGCAGGTATACACTAAACGTGGCTCCTTCACCGAGGGTGCTTGTTGCGGTGATAGCTCCGCCGTGATTGGCGACTACCTTTTCGCAAATAGCCAGGCCAATACCTGTGCCTTCGTATGTATTTTTATTATGCAGTCGCTGAAAAACCTGAAAAATACGTTCGGTATATTTTTGGTCGAAACCGATACCATTATCTGCTACGTCGATTCGGTAATAGCTGCTTGCCACACGAGTAGGACGAATAGAATCGGGCAGGTCGGCAGCATTCAGTTGATACGTAGTAACCTGAATTTGCGGATAAGCGTCGGGCCGACGAAACTTTAACGCATTACTGAGCAGATTCTGAAAAAGTTGCTCTAGCTGTAAACGATCCCCCTGCACCACAGGTAATGAGCCAATCGTAATCTCTGCCTGTGTTTCATCGACCATCATGGAAAGATTCTGCGTTACGTTCTCCAGCACCAGCGATAACGGCACAGGCGCTACAGGAGCCTGCCGGGTAGAGATACGTGAGTAGGCTAATAAATCTTTAATAAGGGTAGACATCCGGGAGCCAGCAACCTGCATTCGCCGAAGATAATCATTGCCTTCTTCCGGCAACATAGTACCGTACTGCTCCTGCATGATGGTGCTAAATGATTGAATCTTACGTAGCGGCTCCTGTAAATCGTGAGAAGCAACATAGGCAAACTGCTCCAGATTTTTGTTCGAACGTAGCAGATCGGCATTAGCCTCTTCCAGTGATTTAGTACGTTGCTCAACGCGCAGATCAAGCTCGGTGGCTAATTGGCGATACCGATTCTCACTTTCTTCAGTACGTTTGCTGGCTAATACCTGTTCTGTTACGTCGGTAACCACCTGCAATACGCCCGTACGCATATCACCCTCATAATAAGGCGTATAAAAAACGTTGAAATAGCCATTTTCGAGATGCCCGTTTCGGCGGACCGGTATTTCAACGGCTGTTGACTGATATGATTCGCCGGTTTTTAATACGTCGATACACTGCTCTACTACGTTCTGACGCTCCAGTTCGGGTATAATAGTTAAGAGCGGTTGGCCTAGTATATCAGCCTGTTTGTCGATCAAGTCAAGGAATGCCTGATTAATCAATTCAATCGTTAGGGCTTCGCCTTTAACCAATAACATAGCTACAGGAGCCTGCTGTACTAAGTTGCGCAGACGTGTTTCCTCATAGTGCCGCGATTTAGCCAGTACTACCTGCGTACGGACTTTGGTAAGGAGTTCCTGAGCCGAAAAAGGTTTTACCAGATAATCGTCGGCACCTGCTTCCAGACCGTCGATACGTGATTCCTGACCCGCGCGTGCCGACAGAAAAATCAAAGGAATACGTGCCGTATCAGGGCTGGCCTTTACCTGCTTCAGTAATTCTTTCCCGTCCATCACCGGCATCATAATGTCGCTCAGAATCAGATCAGGATGGTTTTGGGCAATTTTCTGTAACGCATCAACCCCGTTTATTGCATCACGTACAATGAAATGTGGTTCTAACAAACGACCCAGATAAGCCCGCATGTCATTATTGTCATCAACAATCAGCACACTCGTCTCTTTGCTACTTTCAGAAACGAACACAGATTCAGGTACTATCTCCCCTTCAGCCGAAAACCGCTCGTCATTGGGCAGCATCGATTGGGCTTCCATTAGGAAAGCGTCGGCCAATGCGTTGTTACGTTCTTTCTGCTCATTAATACTATATAATGGAGTTGTTATATGCGTATTTCCGAGAGGCATAGAAACCGTGAACGTAGTACCCTCGCCCTCCACACTGCCAACACGAATGGAGCCTTTATGAAGCTGGATTAGTTCATTTACGAGTGAAAGTCCAATACCAGAGCCTTCGTGGGTTCGACCACCGGAATTTTCGACCCGGTGGAATCGCTCAAACATGTGCGGAAGTTCATTGGCAGGTATACCTACACCCGTATCAGAAACGCGAAGAATAGCCTGATCCTGTTGAGCCTTCAGTTCAATACGAATACTTCCTTTTAGTGTATATTTAAACGCATTCGATAATAAATTAAGAACAATTTTCTCCCACATTTCAGCGTCTGCATACACCGCCGAAGGCAACGACTGGCAGTCGACAATGAATTGCAGACCAGCTTTTTCAATCAGCGAACGAAAGCTGCTGGCCAAGTCCGTTGTAAGCCCCACCAGATCGACTGGCCGGAACTGAGCCTGCACACGATTGGCTTCAATCCGACTAAAATCAAGTAAATTATTAACCAGTTTCAGCAAACGCTTTGCATTACGATGGGTGGTTTTAATAGATTCTTTATGGTCTGATTGACGAATATTTTCGTCATACAAAAGCTCTTCCAGTGGCCCAAGCATGAGTGTGAGAGGGGTACGAAACTCATGGCTTATATTGCTGAAGAACGCTGTTTTTGCCTGATCGATGGCGGCAAGTGCTTCGGCCCGTTTTTGCTCTTCCTGATAAGCATATACGTTTGAAAAAGCCGTACTAATGGTATTCCCTAAAAGCGAATAAAAATTCAAATAATCGGTATCGAGTGCTCTACAGGGGCTAACTCCTGCCATAATAAAACCGAATGGCTGCTCTTTTGTAGAAATCTGAATCGGCAAAATGACCGCCGTATGTGGAAATTCCGGGTATGGCCCGCTAGGTATCTCGGCAAAACGATGCGCTAAATCCTCTACAATGGTAAGCTTTGATACGTCGGAAAGCCAGTCAGTAGCCACTACGTCGATATCGAGCAAATGCGTCGGAATCGATTCACCTTCGGCAAGGCCCTCGGCATTCACCAGTTTCGCTCGCTGTCCATCATTTTGAAACTCGTAAAAAAGTAGAAAAGGTAAATCCAGCGTAAAATCGGCGTGGGATGCTGTGAAGTTGCTGTAGATTGTTTCGTTGAGCTTGGCATCTCCCGTTAGTGCTGCTACGTCGCGTAAAACCTGCGTTCGGCGGGCACTCAGCATTTTGTCGGTTGTCTCCGTAATCGGGTGAAAAATACCACCAACTCCACCCGATTCATCACGGATAGGCGCAAACGAAAACGTCATAAACGCTTCTTCTAGGTAGCCGAATCGATCCAGAAACATCCGCTGGTCTTTAATGTAGGTACCTTCGCCCTGTTCTCCTCGGGAAAAAGCATCGCCAACTACAGGGAGGGCCGTTTCCCAGCAGATTCTAAAATTCTGCCCCATCGATTCCGGATGCTTAGCTCCGCAGATTGGGCGATAACTATCATTGTATATCTGAATAGTTTCTGGCCCCCAGGCAATTAATATCGGAAAGGTTGATGATAGACAGAGACTGACAGATGTACGCAGACTTTGCGGCCAGGATTCGACGGGGCCTAACGGAGTTTTACTCCAGTCCATCGATCGAATTAATTTACCCATTTCTCCGCCCCCGGCCAGAAACTGTTCCGTGGCGTCAGTGCCGGTCACACTTGTCATTGTCAGTCTAATAGCTAATCGTGTTTGGTGGCGCTGTTTATAATTTTCTTTTCTGATCAAAAATTAGCCTGGCTGAATTATTCCGAATAATTCAGCCAACCCGTTTAAAATCAGTTCAAGAAAGAACAAACCGGCTTCTTACAAAAGTAAACGATTCGTCCTTAGAATGGTTAAACTGATAGTGCCGGAAAATCTACAGAGCAAAATACAAATGCCTGTAGACATAGTTTTTTCAGAAAGTGACGTCCGTATAATGCAATTAACGCTACGTCCTCAGCGAATAACGAACGAACGTAACAGAAAGGCCAGCAAGGAAACAAATTATTTCCTTGCTGGCCTTTCTGTTACGTTCGTTTGATACTCTATTCCTCCGCTACGTTCCCGGCACCTAATTCGGTCAGGAGTTTTTGCCAGTATTCTGTCACGGCCGGATTGTTTTCTTTAACCGATGCGTTTGGTTCAAACGGCAAAATCATCGTTACGTCGGGGCTGCCAATAACGTAGCGTTTTAGCTGTTCAGCGTCAGCTTTTGCCCAATCATCAGCCTGTGAATTGTCTTTTGGCGGAGTTACCTGAAAATCGCGACGGTTGGTCCCTTTTACGCTCTCGATCATATCGCTGAGGTAATACACTTTTACCGTAGCACCCGTTTCATTGGCTTTGGCAATTACGGGTAGACTCGCCCATATATCGGTTTCCTGATTTGATGCGCCATCATTTTGGGTCATCAACTGTTGCAAAACACGTTGCCGCATCTGTCCTTTTTCACGCGTCAGCGACAGATTGAATTCTGTTTCAGCCGCTTCACGGTCGGTTGGGCTGGCTGCTGCTACGTCTTCCATTTCACTACGTACCGTCAGGTTCAGTGCACGCGCTTTCGACGTATTTTCATGAATAAAGTACACGTCCAGCTTGTCGCCCTTCTGCCGGATATTCTGCTCTATAATATCGGTTAGTGCCTGTTGATATTTTTGAGCTACAAACGCTTTGTTCACATTTACGCTTCGGGTTTTATCCAGAAATATGAGCGTATAAACGGGCTCATCGGTCTTGGCTGGTTTTTCTTTGTCCGACGAACAGGCGATACTGAATAGGGTAATGATGCAGAAAATGATGAATCGGTTCATTGTATTTGTTGGTTGGCGACTGCTACGTTCGTGGGATTGCCGATACGTAGCGCCGTCTTTGTTATAGTGAAACATTAATTACGTAACGTACTGTCGGATTGCGATTTATGTTCCCGATTGTCCGTTTGAATCGTATTCTTTAAAACGGCGCGGGAGGTCAGAAGGTTATCCTGAGTGCGATACGTTTCTTCCCAACCCACAATTTTATGCGGAAATTTGCTTTCAAAAATCAGCACCAGCGTTCGTCCGTCGGTTGGGTATTCGAGCGTATAGGACTTCAGAAATTTGCCGGGATAAAGCACGCCTTCATAATCGGCCAGCGTAGCTTTGGCAGGTAACGTTTTCAGCGGAATATTACGTAACTGCGTCGACGCGGTTCCGGGAACTATCGTTACGTCGCCCGCTGGCAATTTATTGTTTTCCAGACGAATACGATTCCACAACTCATCTTCCAACCTTGTTTTAGCCAGCGTATAAGGCTCTTTTACCGCTGATTCATCAGACGACTGTTCCCGTACCTGATACGCATTGTCGCGGTAGTGTAGCTGCCAGTAACGATGCCCTTCCCACCCCTGATTCGACGTACTGACAGCCAATGTATTGGGAAATAAAGGATTGTGAATAGGCGTCAACGCTGACGTAACCAATGAAACAGCCAACGTATCAGCCGCGAATCGACGGATTAGCTGTGATTTCATTACCAGAATCGAGTTTTCGTCGTTTTGCGTTGGCTTCTGGTTTTCAGGCGAAATGGTTTCGACCTTGAAAATAAGTTGGGCTTCTCCCGCCCTTAGTTTGCCTTTATACGCCTGTTCGAGCTGATACGTATTAATTTCGAACCTGTTACTCGCCCAATATGCGCCTTCTTCAGCTCCCCATGCCGTCGCTTTCTGTTGCGTTGACAACTGCTCTGATACAGGCGAATGTGTCTGAAAAACAGTGGCTTTCATAGCAAACGCTATAACAATTGCCAGCAGCACCACAAAAAGCAGAAAGTATCTGGTTACGAATTGTTTCATGTCGACAGTCCGGAATACGGTCAGCGCGCAAAATTCAGGCAGATTCGCTTATCTTACAACTGTTTACCGAAACGATTTACCAATTATGCTACAACCTTCTACACGATTTTTACTCCTCTTTCAGTTTACGTTCTTCATTGTCCATTCATTATTGGCGCAAGTTGAAAAAGCACCGGCCCGACATGAGGGCGACGGACCGTTTGGCAAGCTCATCATTAGGGGTGTTACGTTGGTGAATAGTACAGGTGCTCCGCCGGTTGGGCCAGTCGATATTGTGGTCGAGAAAAATCGTATCGCGCAAATCAGACAGGTTGGCTATCCGGGTGTTCCGATTGACGCTAAAAATCGTCCGAAAGCCGATCCCGGCGACAAGGAATTGAATTGCGAAGGCATGTATCTCATGCCAGGATTTATCGACATGCACGGTCATATTGGCGGACAGGCACAGGGGGCAAATGCTGAATACGTATTTAAACTCTGGCTCGGTCATGGCATTACCACCATCCGCGACCCATCGTGCGGAAACGGGCTCGACTGGGTGCTTGACCATCGCGCTAAAAGCGAACGTAACGAAATTACCGCCCCACGTATCAAAGCGTATACGGTGTTCGGGCAAAGTGCCAAAGAACCTATCAGCACGCCCGAACAGGCACGGGCCTGGGTTCAACAAAATGCCAAACGGGGAGCCGATGGGATTAAATTTTTCGGAGCCGAACCGGCTGTGTTTCGGGCGGCACTGGAAGAAAATAAAAAATTGGGTCTGCGGTCGGCTTGCCACCATGCCCAATTGGAGGTAGCCCGAATGAATGCGCTGGCAACGGCTAAAGCGGGACTAACGTCGCTGGAACACTGGTATGGTCTGCCAGAAGCCTTGTTCGATGATAAAACCGTTCAAAACTATCCTGCTACGTATAATTATAACAACGAGCAGAATCGGTTCGAAGAAGCGGGGAATCTCTGGCAACAGGCCGCCAAGCCCGGAACCGAACGCTGGAATAAGGTGATGGACGAACTGATTGCGCTGGATTTTACGCTCGATCCTACCTTCAATATTTACGAAGCCAACCGCGAACTGATGCTGGCCCGCCGGGCCGAGTGGCACGATGAGTATACCATGCCAAGCCTATGGCGTTTCTACGGCCCAAGTCGGATTTCGCACGGTTCGTACTGGCACAATTGGGGAACCGAACAGGAAGTAGCCTGGAAAAAAAATTACCAGCTCTGGATGGAGTTCATCAACGAATACAAAAACCGGGGAGGGCGCGTCACTACGGGTTCCGACTCGGGCTTTATTTATCAGCTTTACGGTTTCGCCTACATTCGCGAACTCGAATTGCTACGTGAGGCTGGTTTTCATCCACTCGAAGTGATCCGTGCCGCTACGTTGAAAGGAGCCGAAGCTCTAGGCATGGCCGATCAGATTGGCTCGGTAGAAGTGGGCAAACTGGCCGATTTTGTCATCATAGACCAGAATCCGCTGGCAAATCTGAAAGTTCTTTATGGCACTGGCGCTATTCACCTCAACGATAAAAACGAAGTAGAGCGCGTCGGCGGTGTTACGTATACGGTGAAAGACGGCGTTGTGTACGATGCAAAAAAACTCCTTGCTGACGTCCGTAAATTGGTTGCCGACGCAAAAACAAAAGAAAACTTTGAGATAAGCCAACCCGGCATGCCAATGAAAGCGGGAAAAGTAGGCGGTGGAAAAAACTAGGTTTTGTCAGTTGCTCAAAGCCGATCATGAATCAGCTTTGAGCAAGTTTTTCCGTTTAATTTACCGTTATGTGAACGCTGTTTCCAGTATAAACACCTTGTGGTAAATCAACTAGAAACAGGGTTTTAGTTTTGTCGTCGCTGGCGATTGTTCGGTAGGTTTTTCCGTTAGCGGTATAATTGCCAGTTATCGAAAAAACAATTCGGCTCAATTTTCTGGATGGATCGGCCAGCGTTAGCTCTTTTAGGCGTCCGCCCTGCATTTTCAGCATAGCCATGCCCTGACTGTCCAGACTTGCGTCGATACCTTTCTCAATATTTACACTTCCTGCTTTGTAAAAAGCCAACTGAGAAATTCCTAACTGGTTGTGTTTGACTGCCTGTAGATCAGCCGTATTGGAAAGAATGTCGATAGATCGATTGGATGCTGCTGTTTCAGCGAGTTGCTGTTCTGATACGGCAGGCACCACAATGTACTGATAGGAAGCCCCATTGGGTTTATTACCATGATTGAACCATAGTGCGAAAACATCTTCACTAACCAATTCTTTACTAATATTTTTCTGATCCGTAATATCCGACCAGCGTCCTGTTTCGGCCTGGTTTGACAGGTTTATAGTGGTCGGCTCAGGAAAGATGTAGCCTATCTGATCTTGATAAACCCATTTCACCTTGTCAAGAGTGCGGTTGCCTTTCGGAACATCTTGCTGTTTGCCCTCCTGCATAATACGTACATCACTACGCATCAGCGTCTGATTTATAGTAGTGAATACAGGCAAATTAGTCGTTGACTTGATGGCGGTTCCCAGACATACGTACTCTTTATCAAAAAAGAACCACGATTTTTTGGCTTCCAGTGGATCATGCGGACTTTTAAAATCAAAACTCACAGCCCCATACAAACCGTCAGAAACGGCACCCACAAAATCAGTCAATCCTTCTTTCTGAATCTCAGTGGGGGCGGGTAACTGCGACTTCTGCACAATAGTTGTTCCCGAAATCTTCTGCCAGTTGTATGCAGGCCAGATGTTATGGTATTCGTCGCCTTTCAGCATCAGGTAGTTGGTACCGTCGGCGCGGTGATGGGTTGTTTTCCCCGGTCCGTTATACGGTTCTTCCATGTTTCGATTGCGGGTCGAAAACATGCGAACTGTTGTATAAAACTGGGGGCGCTGGAAAACAAAATGCTCACTCTGCCAGAAGAATTTCGCGAAGGATGCCGAAGGTTTACGTTCGCCTTTTCGCAACCGGATTATTTCCACCAGTTCTGCTTTTCGATAATCCGTGCTAACCAAAAGACGTTCTATCTCCAGCGTGCTTTGCGGCTGAAATGTGGCTTTGCCTGAAATACTTCGGTTCTTGACACTAATGTCTTCGTAGATACCATATACCATCTGCTTATAGATTCCATCCAGGTAATAATCAACCAGTTGGTTAATTTTCTCCTTCGAGAATGCATACGTAGTACCCGCTACGTAGTACGACCAGTCGCCGTATGCATTGGCGAATTTACCGTATCCATAGGATGACGTATTATTTACCCGGTCTACCCGATGGTGAAAGCTGTAATCCTGCTGTAAACCCCGTTCGCCCGTCGAGAATTTCATTTCTCCTTCAATGATTCGGATGATTTTATCAAACTCCTGATAATCGCCCAGGAATAGTAGATTCTTGGCTAAAATTCCGGCAATCACGATTCGATCCCCACTTGGTCGGGCACCCGACGCATTCATATTGGCTCTCCCAATCATCGGCTGCGCTTTTTTGACAAGATCCTGAGGGAGTTCATCGCCAATGATCAGCATCAGATTGCCCAGATTCGTCGGCGTTGTGATCTGGTTATCATGCCAGTTGTCGCCCACAAAATCGTGTTTAACCCAGAAGTCGAGCCCACTACTGATACGTTCCTTCAATTGTTTACTCCGGTAGTATTTCGATGTTTTGTTTTTGTACGCTTTGGCTAAATAGACCAGATCCCGCGTGTGCCCCCCATGCGGAAAACTGGCCGTCCGACTCAAGTCTTCGTAGTTTATACCCTGAAAACTACCATCTGTATTCATCTTGGCCAGAATACTTTCTACCTGACTATCATTGACTTTAGTCACCATTAGGTCGGTTACGATCCGCTCTTTGATGATTTTTACGTCGTTCAAAAGCTGGCTACTGGTTTTCGTCGGTTGCGCGAACGTATCAAAACCGATTAATACCAATGTAATGAAGCTGTAAATAAACTGTTTACCCATATGGAAACACATAACTTATAATTCCTTTTCAAGATGTAAGTGGGGTCAGATTGAAGAATCTGACCCTGTGAAGTTTCTCAAAACTGAACGATAGTATTAGGTTTTGAGAAACCTCACAAGGGCAGGTTGAAGAACCTGCCCTCACGGATTGCATAATCCATTCGTCAATACTAATCAGTTCAGCTTTAAACGTTTGATACTGACGGTCATCGATTTAGCTGTATTGTTCACCGAATTTACGTAAATATAGGCGGCATACGCGCCATCGGCAGTTTTAACAAATGCTCCCTGATCAGCCGCGAGCCCGTAGGCAAAATCGGCCGCATTGGGGAATGTTGTTTGTTGCAAATCGGTATCGTCGATGTAAACGTCGAAGCCCGTAGTGCCACGTAGCTGCGCATCTTTCACATCCACCCGTTTATCAATGGGCGTGCGTTGCTTTGAGATACCGGTTGGCAGCGTTACGTCTTTCAGGAAATCGGCATTGGAAGGAGCCACAATGGCGTGTCCAAAGGCGTAATTTCCCGTGCCCAACGTAGCGCGATAAATGTACACGAAGTCTATTTTATTTCCCAGATTCTGTTGTTCTACTTCAGCTTTCGTATAGACGGCCATGTCGGTAATTGATACGTAGGCTTTGGCTCCATCGACCAATGCCAGTGATCGTTTCATATCCATTCGACTAACGCGGTAAGCGGGCGACTGGAAACTAACTTCTTTCCCTGTTGAGTTGGTGCCGCTGAATCGGAACGTAACGTCTTTACCTTTGGATTCTTCAGTTGGGTAATAATAATAACGTAGTGTCACCGCTTTGTTCGTCGCTACATCGATGATGTTGGCCGAAGAAATGGCTCCATTTGTTACCGTATCAGTAGCCGTCTGAACGGGCTGATCGACACCCGTACTACGGTTCGTGAACCAGGAAAATCGGCTAAATCCTGTACCAGTCCCTCCTACAATAGAAGCTTCTGCTCGGACGCCCTTCAATTCACCTTCGGTTGTTCCAACAGCGTAGGCGAACTCAATACGGTCGCCAACAACGGCAGGACCGGTCGTTTTCTTTAACAAATCGTTTCTGAAGGCTTCGGGTGCTACGTCTTTCGTCTGACAGCCCAGCGTTAGCAGAAGTACCCCAAAAAACGGCAGAACAATATGTGTTTTCGTTTTCATAATGAATAGCGGATGGGGTTATCTCTGAAGGTTTACCGTAACTGTATACGTCTTACGCACCTGCCGATTGCCCGACACTACGGTGTATTTCTGCGGTTGCGAATAGTCCGTCCAGATACCCATCGTTGGTTCCACAATGGCATCCGTCACAACACTGCAATACGGTTTTACCCGTTGCATATTGGTACCAAATCGCGCTACTGCCGTAACCGTGAGAGCAGTAGTATCGATTACCGTCTGGCCGCTCACCAGTACCGTTCGGTGGTCAGAACCAAGCAGATCAAAGAATGTCATAAAACACTGCGATCGGTTGGTAATTAGTAAACCAGTATCGTCAATCGGGTCTTTGCTGCACGACAACAGCGCTACGATTGCCAGCAAGCCAAAAAATTTATGAAGAATTGAGGATTTCATGTCTTATATCAGTTTTCCGTGAACGGCTTACAGCCAGGGTTCATTCTGGATGATCTTTATATTTACTTCGATTTCGCTGGTCGGAATCTGGAAGATGTAGTATCGCTGGTAGTTCCGATCTGGGGCATTCACGAACTCATCGCGAATACGGGTTCCCTGTGAGTCGAAGAGAACCTGACCGGCAGGTGCTGGCCAGATTTCTTCGGCTTTGTGCCAACGACGGATGTCGAAGAAACGCTGCCCCTCACCTACTAACTCCACAATCCGCTCTTGTTCAATGGCTTTGAAGAATTCGGCTTTTGAAGAGAATTTAGCCTGAGCCAGTGCCGGTAAATTTCCCCGACGGCGAATGCGGTTAAGCAACGTAAATAACTCTGGCGTTGGGCCACCATTCACTTCGTTAACCGCTTCGGCATACATCAGCCAGACATCGGGCAAACGCATCATGTAGATATCCTGTGGACCATCGCTACGTCCGATACCGCCCGACTGCCGAACCCACTTCCGGAAAATATAACCCGCAGGTGCGCCATCGTAGTTTATGTACGTAACACCATCACGACTGCCGAACCGGAACGGAATACTGTCCTGAACAGCCAGGCCATCGGTCGAGAGACGTAGCATTTTTTGTTCATCCCACAGCATGGTCGCCCGCATCCGATAGTCACGGCCAGCGTAAGATCTTGGATTAGTTGCACTATTGACCAGCGTCGTATTGCGGGATAGAACGAGTGGAGTGGCAAAATCGCCGGTACCCAGCAGTTGGTACCGATTGGCCAAACGATACGTAGGTGCAACCCAGCATTGCGCATTTCCGGTGTTACGTGTGCCAAAATCGCGCATTAACTCTTCGCCCTGACTCAGCAGCGGGCCGCCAAACTGTACGGAAAAGATGATTTCAGGGTCGTATTCGTTGAAATACTGGAACAGATGCCAATAATTCGGATTATCGGCAGGGCCGGGTTCTCCTCCACGAAAGAGCGGAATATTTTTGTCGATAATCTTCTTAAAATCAGCCGCAGCGGCTGTGTAGTGTTTCTGCGCATCGGCATTATTATTGGCCGTTTTCATCCAGCAGGCCCAGAACAAATTCACTTTACCACTAAAAGCCCAGGCCGCCAGCTTAGACGCGCGTCCCAGATTATCGCCAGTGTAAGTTTCGGGCAATACGTTGGCGGCATAGCTCAAGTCGGCCAGAATTGAGTCTTTTACAACCGCACGGGCCGTTCGGGTGAGTGTAAATGCTTCGGTATTGCCGTTTAGCTTCTTGTTGAAAAACGGTACGTCGCCCCATAAATCAATAAGCCGGAAGTAATTAATTGCCCGTAGAAACCGTACTTCGCCCACCAGCCGATTCATCAATGCTAAATCGTTTGGTGCTTTCAGACTTGCCCGTAGCGTACCGATATTTTCCAATACGTAGTTAGCACGGTTAATCGTCCGGTAGCAGTCGGCCCACAGAAAACTAAAGCTGCCAGTGTTTGCAGGTGTTCCATTGGCTCCGGTGAATGGCCCGGCTGTTGACCCAATTGGGCCGGGGTTAAATGTTCCCTGGTTGTTGCTGGTACCGCGTGTGTGCACAAATTCACCGGCGCCATCGAAATAATAATCCCGGTCGAACGTAGTGCGGTTGGCGTCGTACACGCCGTTAACCGCGAAAATGGCATCGTCGGTGGTTTTCCAGAATAAATCCGACGAAAGCTGGGTGGTCGGTACCTGATCAAGTAAATCTTCGGTACAGGCGGCCGCAAAGATCGTTAGACCCAGCAGCAGATATAATTTAATGAGTTTTTTCATGAGTGAAAGCCCGAAATCGGAAGAGATTAGAAGCTCAGGTTAAGACCGAACGAGTAAGATTTCAGCAGCGGGAACGGATCGTCGTTGTTTTCAGCATCGGTTACGCTGGTGCTTTTCTCCGGATCAACACCCCGATATTTGGTAAACGTTAGCAGGTTTTCGGCCGTCACATAGACCCGTAACCGACTAGCTCCGACGCGGCTCAGGAACTTGCTCGGAATGTTATATCCCGCCTGAATATTTTTGAGCCGCAGGTAGCTGAAATCATCCAGCCAGAAAGTCGACTCCACCTGATTGTTTCCTCCCGATCCGGTGAGCAGACGCGGCAACGTAGCACCACGGTTATCGAGCGTCCAGGTGTCATTCCAGTGATAATCCTGAAAGGCATTCCGGGCCGACGGTACGTTCACCTGATTGAACGGTTCAAGCCAGAAATCTTTACGTCCGGCGGCAGCCTGCCAGAGGATGCTAATGTCGAAACCGCGCCAGTTGCCGAACAGGTTTAGGCCGTAAGTAGACATTGGCTGATCACGGTTAAACTGGGGTTGCGCCAGCCGATCTTCATCGTTTACTTGTCCATCGCCGTTCAGGTCTTTGTAGAGAATATCACCCGGCGAGAAGTATTGTCCCTGATACGGTGCGTTGGCGATATCTTCCCAACTTTGAGCAATGCCCGTTGATACGCGGCTGTACGCAAAGTGATAAGGGAGGTTCAGGTACGTAAATCCTTTGCCAAGAAACTCATTCCACTCCAGCAACTTATTCTTGTTGTATGCAAAGTTGAAAGTAGCACCCACGTTGGCATCGCGTACTTTCGCCCGATACGTCAGATTCAGCTCCATACCCCGGTTCTGAAGTTTGCCGATGTTGACGCGGGGAGCGTTATAGCCCGACAAAAACGAAGACAGCGACGACGGACGTATCATGCCGGTAGTCAGCTTGTTATAAAAATCAAGTTCACTGGTTAGTCGACCACCAAAGAACGCCAGATCCAGACCGAGGTTCGTTACGTTGGTTTCTTCCCAAGAGAAGTCTTCGTTGATGATTTTAGCCGAACTAAACCCCTTGACAATTTTACTATTGAAAATATAGTTGGTCAGGTTGAAAATGTCGCGCTGCTCATAGCGGCCCACACCGGAGTTATTTCCCAGTTTTCCAATGGACGCCCGCAGTTTACCCGACGACACCACCGATGAAAAACGTTTGAAAAATGGTTCCTCCGAAAAACGCCACCCTGCCGAAGCCGACGGGAAGAAACCATATTGAAAGCCCGGCAAAAATTTACTCGACCCATCGTAGCGAGCGTTCACTTCAAACAGGTATTTGTCGTTCACTACGTAGTTGAGACGGCCAATAGCCGACCGCAATCCTTCTGCATCCGAGTTGCCACCAGCCGCCTGTGTCGTTGTGAGGGCTGCGTCAATTTCGCTGAGCAGTGGGTTAATCCGGTCCTGACGACTCGCCGACAAATTCCGGTTAAACCAGTATTCTTCGGTATAAGCCGCCAGTAAGCTAAGCTGATGATTACCAAACAGCGTTTTATTATACGTAGCGCGACCCTGAAGCAGCGTTTTAAAACCCTGGTTGGTGCTGTTACTGATACCCGCGCTAGGGGCCACTACGTTCCGGGAAATCAGCCCAGTCTGGAAGTTCCACTCGTCGGTTGGATCTGAGTAGGTTTTCGTGAACTGGTTGTAATAACGTAGTCCGTAATCACCACGTAGCGTCAGTCCTTCGATGGGCGTCCATTCGCTGTATAAGTTGGCGTTGATTTCCTGCCGGTCGCGAAAATTGTGGTTAATTTCAAACAGCGAGAGCATATTTCGGGCAAAAGCGTCTTCGCCATAAGCCATGATACCGCCGTACTGACCAGTATTAGGGTTCTTCGGGAGAATCCCCGAAACAGCGTAGCGAATGTCGTAACCTGCCGTTCCGGAGTAGCTAATCAAACCTTCCGAATTGGCAAATTTCTGCTTCGACCATTGACCATCCATCCGAATGCCGACCTTGAGGTTATCACGAACTTTGTAATCCAGATTGAAGCGGGTATTGTATCGCTTGTAATCATGCTCGATCAACACACCCAGCTCGTCATAAATACCTGCCGACAGGTAGAAATTCATCTTGTCGTTACCGCCAGCAGCCGATATATTATGTGTCTGAATCCGGCCATTATCGCGCAGAATCGTTTTCCACCAATCCGTATTTGGATAGTTAATGGGGTCGACCAAACCTTTGGAAAGCCAATCTTCTACGGTGCCATAGCGATACGTAGTGGACGAAGCACCAGCCGCTGAAGCCCGCAGGTGCATTGTTAACGAGCGAGGGTAGTCGGCGAAGTAGTTATAAAAATTGGTCGGTTGCGAAAGTCCATACGTTCCGGTATAGCTAATCTGCGCCTTCTTGTTCTGTGACCCATTTTTAGTCGTAATTAGCACCACGCCGTTCGATGCCCGTGAACCATAAACCGATGCTGACGCAGCATCTTTAAGCACCGAAATGCTTGCTACGTCGTTCATGTCGATTCGGTTGATATCTACGTCAGGCATCCCATCAACAACAATCAATGGACCGGAATTATTGACCGTTCCTAATCCCCGAATAACGAGCGCGGCACCGGAGCGACCCGCCTGCCCCGTCGATTGTTGCACCGCTAGTCCCGGTACCAGACCCGACAAACCCGACGATACGTTGGCAACAGCGCGGCTCGAAATTTTGTCATCAATGGTGATAGCGGCTACCGCGCCCGTCAGGTTTTCTTTTTTCTGGGTTCCGTAACCCACCACAACAACCTCGTTCAGGATTTTAACGTCGGGAGCCATCGTTACGTCGATCGTAGTCTCACTCGTTATAGCCACCTCCTGACCTACGTAGCCAATGGCAGATACCACTAACGTACCGCCACCTGTTGGGATGTTCATCGTGAACTTACCATCGGCATCTGACGTAGTACCGGTCTTGGCATCGTTTTTCAACACCACAGTTGCACCAGGGAGACCAGTGCCTTTTTCGTCGAGTACGCGTCCCGTAAATCGATACGTTTGACGCGTTTGGCCACTACCCGGCGATACGTTTTGCCCTGTCACATAGCCGCCCGTTAATAGCGCCAATGCCAGCCAGCCAAAGAGCATCCGGTGGAGAAATTTTTGAAATAAAGGTTTATACATAGCAATAAGGGTTGGTTAATTGCTGCCCGATGAAGCAATATTAATTGCCATAGGAATAAAAAATAATGGAATAATCTAAATTGAACGCTCCATCCACCCCTTTGAACGTTTTTTTACCCGTCCGAACGTTTTGTCCTCCTTTTTGAGCAATTGACGTAACTACGAGAGTTTATTAAGCAACTAAACTTGCACTGATAAACATCAATAGTTGAGGACAGGTGAAAAAAGACAGATTAACATTAACCTTGGCAGAAGTTGGCGCACTTGTGTTGCTCGTTACGCTGCTCGTTTTTATCCTGTCTATTTTACTCTGATGATAACCTCACCCTTGCCTATGCGCACGCACCTGTTTTTCTTTTTGGCGATTTGCCAGTTTGTCTTAATAGAAGCAACTGGGCAATCGCTCAAGCGGGCTGCTGTTGCCGCTAGTCTGAAGCCGCATATTCTGGCTGAAGCGCGCTGGGCCATGCAACAACAACCCGTTACGGTAACTGCGCAATCGTCAGTACGTAGCGCGGGTGGTAAACACGATTTCTTTTCCGAGGGCGATTACTGGTGGCCAGATTCAACCAATCTACAGGGACCGTATGTTCAACGGGATGGCATGACCAATCCCGATAACTTCGTAGCCCATCGGCAGGCCATGATCCGGTTTAGTCGGGTTGTCGGTGCTTTAGCTTCGGCCTACGTAGTGACTCAAGATGAACGCTACGTTCGGCACGCATTCCGGCATCTCAACGCCTGGTTTGTAGATTCCAGCACTCGAATGAATCCATCGCTTTTGTATGCACAAGCCATTAAAGGTCGGGCAACCGGACGTGGCATCGGCATTATCGATACGATACATTTAATGGAGGCTGCGCAGGCCGTTCGGGCACTGGAAAACGCTACGTCGACTGACAAGCGTGCGGTGGCCGCAATCAAGCAGTGGTTTTCTGATTACCTACGATGGCTGACGACTCACCCGTATGGTCGCGATGAAATGAATGCCAAAAACAACCACGGTACGTGCTGGGTGATGCAGGTGGCGGCTTTTGCCCGACTCACGGGAAATGATACATTGATGACATTCTGCCGAAATCGCTACAAGAACGTATTGCTACCCGATCAGATGGCTACCGATGGCAGTTTTCCGCAGGAGCTACGTCGGACAAAACCGTATGGTTATTCGCTCTTCAATCTGGATGCAATGGCTACGATTTGCCAGATTTTATCTATTCCCGCTGATAATCTCTGGACGTATCAAACCGCCGACGGACGTAGCATTCGAACAGGCGTTACGTATCTGTATCCGTTTGTTGCCAACAAAGCCAACTGGCCCCTCAAACCCGATGTCATGTATTGGAATGAGTGGCCTGTTGCGCATCCGTTCCTTGTTTTTGGCGCATTGGCATACGGGCAACATGCGTGGCTGACCACCTGGAAACGACTTGATCATAACCCACAGGTAGAGGAAGTGTTACGTAATTTACCCATTCGTAATCCGCTGATCTGGCTTAACTAGAGTTTACCACCCCCAACCCCCTCCTAAAATAGGCGGGGGCTATGTAGCAGGGTACAACTTCCCTTAATCAATGCTTGAATCAACGACTAGCGATTGTCATTAACGAAGCCCCTCCTGTTTTAGGAGGGGTTGGGGTGGTAAACTCTGTGATGTCTATCAATTTGTTAGATTAACTATTTTCTAAACCCGCTTTCAAAATCCATGCAGATACTCAAAACGGCTTCCCTGCTGCTGATTGTCACAGGCTTTCTCACAAGCTCTATTCCAAATTCGCTCATCAAAAGCCTGTTCAAACAAGCTGAGCAACAAACTCAATTACTATTAACAGACGTAGCAACCGCTAGTCAGGCAGCATCAGGTAAAAGTCCGGCGCAGGTTTCCCCTCGCGCTCTGAACGCAAGTGGAGAGCTTCAGCTAGTGCCCGCCCGTGACTGGACAAGTGGCTTTTTCGCCGGAGAACTATGGTATCTCTACGAGTACACAGGCCAGAAAAGCTGGGCCGATCAAGCTAGAATTTATACAGCTAAGCTTGAAAACGAAAAGATGAATGCGGGTACGCACGACATGGGCTTCAAACTCTATTGCAGCTATGGCAATGGGTATCGACTGACGCGTGACAATACGTATCGGGAGGTTATCATTCAGGGTGCCAAAACATTGATTAAGCGTTTTAAACCGGCCGCTGGGATCATCCGCTCCTGGGATCACCATAAAGATGTGTGGCAATGCCCGGTCATTATCGATAATATGATGAATCTGGAGCTTTTGTTTGCCGCTACCCGACTCACCGGCGATTCTACGTATTACAAGATTGCTGTTACGCATGCCCGTACAACAATGAAGAATCATTATCGGTCTGATAATAGCTCTTATCACGTCATCGATTATGATACGCTGACTGGAAACGTATTGAAGAAAAATACGCATCAGGGCTATAGCCATGAGTCGGCATGGGCACGTGGGCAGGCCTGGGGATTGTATGGCTACACACTCTGTTACCGCGAAACCCGCGATCCGCAATTTCTGCGACAGGCGGAAGCTATCGCCCGTTTTATGCTTAACCATCCGCGTATGCCCGCCGATCTGATACCGTATTATGATTTCGACGCCCCCGGCATTCCCAATGAACCGCGCGATGTATCGGCCGCTACGGTTATGGCGTCGGCGCTTTACGAGTTAAGTACGTATAGCCAGAACGGTGCTCAACTACGTCAGAAAGCGGATCAGGTTATCGCCAATCTGGCAAAACGCTACGTATCGCCAGTAGGACAGAACCACGGATTTTTATTGTTGCACAGTACGGGTTCTAAACCGCAGAACAGCGAAGTAGACGTACCAATTATTTACGCCGATTATTATTTTCTGGAAGCCTTACTACGTGCTAAAAAACTTAACGGGAAAGAGAAGTTGTAGGGTTTTATACAGTTGTAAGGTTGTAATGTTGTAGGGTTATAACTCTACAACTTCCTTATAATCAGTAGGTGTTTGTCCGAATTGAGCACGGAAGGCACGGCTAAAATATTTGGGATCGTTGAAACCGACCGCGAAAGCGACTTCGGCCACGCTTAGCTTTTTCTGTTTGAGAAGAAGTTCTGCTTTTTTTAGGCGTGTTGACCGAAGCAGGTCAATAATGGATAAACCTGTCAGCATCTTCACTTTCCGAAATAGAACAGGTCGGCTCATTCCCATTTCATTAACCAGACCTGATACGTTAAAATCAGCATCGGCAAGGTTGGCATTGAGAATGGCCATGATCTGTTGAAGAAATTTCTCGTCGGGGTGATCCAGCTCCGGAGCCTGAGGTTGCAGTGTAACCAGTCGATGGTATTTTGTTTTTAACTGCTGACGTAGCAGGAGCAGATTTCGGACACGCGCCTGAAGAAGCTGAGGATGAAATGGCTTCGCTACGTAGTCATCAGCTCTTGTTTCCCAGCCTGCCAGTTGAGCCTCCACCGTATCTTTGGCCGTTAACAAAATCACCGGAATGTGGCTTGTCCGTTCATCTGATTTAAGTCGATTCGTGAGGGTCAGGCCATCCATAAAAGGCATTGCTACGTCACTAATAATTATATCAGGTAGCAGTTGTATAGCCCTCTCCCAAGCGTTGGCCCCGTCAGGTGCTTCAATGACCTGATAAAACGGCGAAAACAGATCCCTGATATAAATACGTAGATCGTCCTGATCTTCAACAAGCATGAGTAATGGCTTATCGGCAATGGGTTGCTTCTGGATAGCCTTATCCTCAAATGTAGCAATCACCTCCGATGGAAGCGTTTGTGTATTCAGTCTTGGCAACACAGGAGCAACTGACGCATACGTATCATCAAAATAGCCTGTTGCCGGAAGGGAAATCGTAAACCGCGTAAAACCGGACTGCTCTCCTTGCGCTTCCTGACTTTCTACAGAAATCTGTCCTTTATGCTGTTCAATAATGCTTTTACTAAGTGCCAAACCAAGTCCAAATCCCATGTCCTGAGTTTTGGCATGGCCAACCTGGTAAAAACGGCTGAAAATATGCGCTAACTCACTCGCAGGCATGCCAATTCCTGAGTCTTCGATGATGATGATTATCTGCTCGTTATCAACACTGGTAAAATCCTGTTGTAATCGTACAGAGATAGAACCTCCTGCTGGTGTGAATTTAAACGCATTTAGTAGGAGGTTATAAATCACTTTCTCCATTTCACCCGCATCGAACTTAACCAGTAGCTTTTCTACTTCTGATTCGATTGTTAGGGCTATCTGCCGCGACCGGGCATATTCCCGAAATGAGTCAGTGATGGTATGCAAAAAAATGACAGCGTCTACTTGCTGGTACTGTAACTGAACATTGCCGGTTTCATGCTTTCTGAAATCAAGTAATTGGTTTAACAGACGTAGCAGTCGGTCTGTACTATTACGCATCATTGCGACCTGTTTCTGCATGAACGTATCACCGGCATAGTTTTCCAGCAACGTTTCGAGCGGGCCAATTACCAGTGTTAACGGTGTACGAATCTCATGAGCGATCTCGGTAAAGAAGTTTAGCTTGGTCTGATGCAATTCCTGTTGCCTGTTTTTCTCAAGCTGCTCAACTTCCAGCTCGTGAGTAAGCTGCATCCGGCTTCGGTTAAAGCCAGACCACAGACGTAATAAGCCGATAAAAACAAGTATATATAGCCCGTATGCCCAGGGCGTTTTCCAGAAAGGCGGCAGCACCGTAATTGCCAGCTCTAACGGTTTTGGATTCCACACCTCGTCATTGTTAGCTCCTTTTACCCGAAGAAGGTACTGGCCAGGGTCCAGATTCATGTAGAGGGCTTTAGGATCGCTTACGCAATTCCAATCTTTATCGAACCCTACAAGCTTATAGGCGTAGCGGTTTTTGGCCGAATTAATAAAGTTGAATGCGGAAAATTCAAGCGAAAATACGTTCTGACGATGGGTGAATGTAAGGCCCTGCGCATAGTCGATACCATCTGTACTTCCCTGTTGAAGGCTGGAGACTCGCTCGTTGAACAACCGCAATTGCGTAAAGCCCATTGAAGGAGCCTTTTTGTTTCGGCGAATGCTGTCGGGGTGAAAGTGGACAATACCATTATATCCGCCAAAATAAAGGTAGCCCTGTTCATCTTTATACGCCGAATTAGGAGTAAACTCTTTACAGACTAATCCGTCGTTTTTATTATACCGAATAAACGAATTTCGGTTCGGATCAAATTGAACCAGTCCCTTATCCGTACTGATCCATAATTGCCCATGACTATCTTCCTGAATGTTGATTACAGAATTACTGGGTAATCCATGAGCACTTGTAAAATGTTTGAACGTCCGTTGATCTGGCATGAGCAGATTCAGTCCATTGTCCCGCGTTCCTATCCACAGCCGATGCTGGCGATCTTCCCAGAAACAACTGATATGATTACTGCTGACGGACGCTGGATCTTCATCGTTATGCATGAACCGAACAAACTCATCTTTGCCCGTCACTTTTCGATTTAAACCGCCCATTGTACCTACCCATAACTCACCTCGGCTGTCGCATAAAAGAGTAGTAACATTGTTGGAACTAAGCGACGTTTTTTTGGTAGGTTGATGAATCAAGGACACGAACGAACGCGTAGCCGGGTCAAATCGACAAAGCCCACCCTGATTCATGGCAATCCATAATGTTCCCTGATTATCCCGCTTGAGATCATAAATACGGTCATTCGGTAATGAACGGGGGTTTGTTGGTTCGTGCAGGTAGCGCGTGATAAGCTGTCGACGTGCATCAAAGTAATTGAGTCCTTTAATCGTACCAACCCACAACCCTTCTTCACCATCACGCAATAGGCATTTAACTTTGTCATTGGATAGGGAGTGAGCATTTTTAGGATCATGTGTAAAATGCTGGGCAATAGTCTGGTTGGGGTTCACCAGCAAAAGCCCTTTATCTTCCGTTCCCAGCCAGAGTTGCCGTGCGTTGTGAGCGAGCAGAATAGAACTGGCAATTTTAAACGGCATTCCTCCCTGCTGATCGGTTGGGCGAAACGATCCGAATTGGCGGGATAATGGACTATACATATCCACACCGCCATAATACGTACCGACCCAAAAAGACCCATCTCGGTCCCGAAAAAGCGCACGTACCGAATTGTCGCTCAGGGTGCCCTGGTCGGTTGGTCTATTGGTTAAACTTCTAAATCGGCTACCATCCTGTGCAACAATATATAAACCGGCCATGGTGCCAATCCAGAAACTGCCTTTCCCATCAGACTTAATGGTTCGTACAGTCTGCGTACTTAAGTCCAGACCTGATGCGGCATGCCACGATACAACACGCCCATTCTGTTTATCAAACAAGGCAACGCCTTTTCGTTCAGTACCCACCCACAATCGCCCAGCCTGATCTTCGGCCAATGCATTGATACCATTGGATGCATCGCGGTAAATAGAATCGGCAGGGGCCAGAAAATAGTTGGTTAAACGAAACTGTCCGGAAGCTACTGATTGAAGCTTTGTTAACCCATCTGGTGTTCCTACCCAGAGGTTTTGATCCCGATCCTGATAAATGGTACGGATAGTAGCACGACCTAAACCATGGGCATTTTTCGTAAGCGTCTGGATTGGTTCAAATCGGTAAGGTTTTGTCGATTTTAAACGATAGAGGCCATGCAACGTACCAACCCAAAGATATCCTTTCCGGTCGTCAAAGAGACTGGTGATCGTCGAATCTGCCGACGTATTCAATTGGTTATCAGTGAACGAAATACGTTCAAAATCATCCTGTTTTGGCCGATAACGGGCTAACCCTCTGCTTGTTCCTACCCACAACTGCCCTTGTTTATCAGTTACTAAACTATTGATCGTATTGGCTTGAATGCTGTTTTTCTGGCTATTCTGCCGGTAATAAACCTCTACACGATGTGCATCGTAGCGATTCAATCCGTCGCGGGTGCCGAACCACATAAACCCTTTGGTATCCTGCGTAATGCAGTAAACACTGCTTTGCGATAGACCTTCATCGACCGACAGATGACCAAAGGTCTGTATCTCCGGCTGGCCAATTGCCTTTGGGGGCAGCCAAAAGCAATAGACCGCTCCGATCCATAAGAGATTAAGTAGGAGGTTAAGGCCCATTGTCACCAGCTAACGTATAGTTTATCAGATAAATCAGGTCATCAGTTCAACCGGATTTTAATCTAAAAATACGTTTAGTGATTATTTTACTCTAACTCAATATACCAACTAGCTTAAGCCAACTATCGAGACTTAGGGCTTCTGTTCCACTAAGGCCATTTCTAAGCTATTTGATTGCTTTCTCAACAGACTTACTCGGTTTCGCGTTGATCAGTGTCGGTAAAATCAGGAAGCTGGTACTACTTAAAAGCAGATTTATAGCGAAACCAACGGTATGAAGGAACGTAGCAACCAGAGCGCCCTGCGTTGCCGTAAAACCATAGAGCAATAATGCCCGACTTACCAGAAAATGATACGTACCAATGCCTCCCTGCGTTGGTACGGCCAGCCCACCGAGCGAACCAACGGCTAAGATCATCAAGGCAGCCGTTGGCGGAAGATGTTCGGTATCACGACTAGCCAACAGCAATACGTATGTATAAACCCACGAGAGTAGCTGACTCAATAGCGTAAGCCCAATAAATATAACCGGGCGCTCCAGTTGTCGAATGGCCAGAAATCCGGTTTTAAATCCGGCCATTACGTTGGTAATCTTTGCAACGAACGAATTTTCGTTAAACGTTCTTCGTGCCAGTAATCGCCAGCTCACGAAAATGGCGACTATCCCCAGCAAAGCCATTCCAGCCAATACGTATAAACTGGGGAAAGAGAAGGGCAATGTAGACAGATAAACCTGCATCCGGTTGAATTCGAGTAAAGCCGTTAGCACTAGCACAACGCCCAACATCAGCAAATCAACAACCCGCTCGGCCACAATTGTACCCACTCCCTGTGAAATAGGAACATCGTCGGTACGTTGCAATGTACCACAACGGGTAAGTTCGCCCGCTCCGGGAATAATCATACTGGTTAACGTACCGGCCATTATGGCGATGGTTGTTCTAAATAGCGAAGGGGAATAGCCAATGGCCTGTAACGTAATCTGCCAGCGAGCCGCACGAATGACGTAGTATAGGCAGATAAGTACGCCCACTAGCACTAGCCATCCGTAGTTTGCCCGATCAAACTGGCTTATAATTTCTGTTGCCGATACATCTTTCAATACGTACCAAAGCAGCGCAATAGCCAGTAAAATAGGGAGTGCCTGCCGAATATAACCCTTCACCATGGGTACAAATTTGCTATTTTGTTAAACAATTTACCAGATGTTGGCAATCTGGCACGGTATTAGTAAGTTTGACTAATTGAGTAAATCTCATTAGCTGACCCTTTTAAAGAATTGTTTCGTTAGTATTCCCCATGTCGAAAAAGAGGAAAGGCCCACCCGTTGCTACTACGGTACGTCCGGTTGCGAACCAGCCTAAGCCACAGCCTACACCAGAACGATCTCAGCCAACCGAATCATCGAGCGTAACCGAGATATTACCCGTTTCTAAACCGTTCGAGTTGATTCGTTTCGACAAACGGCTGAAATGGTTTATGGGTATTTGTGTCGGCTTGTTTGTATTGCTCACGCTGGCAAAAATCCACTCGATATCGCTACCCGTCTGGAATCAGCTTATGCCCGATGGCTCAAATCCTCGCCGAGGGCTGATCTCGGGCGAACCACGTCGGATTCGTATGGACGATTATGCGGTTGGAACTCCCTGGATTCTGTCGCAAGCCAATAAAGGATTTCCTACTGAAAACCTGACGATTGGTGGCGAAAAAGCTCCTATTCTGGTTGCTCCTACCAAACATTTCAGCGAATTATTTAAACCCGATCATTGGGGATTTTTTATTCTGGACGTTGAACGGGGTTACGCCTGGCTATACAACTTCAGGGTCATGTTTGCGCTGATTGGTGCTACGTTGATGTTGCTTTTGCTAACACGTAACAACTTCTGGCTCTCGGTTCTAGGAAGTCTCTGGCTGTTTTTATCCTCCGGTACACAATCGTGGATGTATATACCAACGCCCATGATTGCCGCCATGAGTCTGCTTATTGTGGCAACCATCTACTTGTTTTACAGCCAGAATCGAACGGCAATTATTGGTAGTGCGGTGGCGCTGGCTTGGCTACTCATGAATTATGCGCTGATTTTGTATCCGCCCTACGAAGTACCGCTTGGCTACGTACTGCTCTGCGTGTTGGCTGGCTACATCATTAACAATTTCGATCTGAAGCGCATCTTATCGCAATGGCCAATTAAACTGGGTGGAGGCATACTGGCACTGGCGTTGACAGGGATAGCCTTCTTAAGTTTTTATAATGATGTGAAGCCATCGCTCGATGCCATTATGAATACCGTTTATCCCGGTAAACGTAGTGAATTGGGCGGCACAGGTTTCGTATCAAACTGGTTTTCGGAGTATTTTAGTTGGATGGTTTCTGACGCCAAGTTCCCGTCGAACTGGCTGAATAGTTGCGAGTTATCGCACTATATTACGTTCGCACCAATTATTATTCCGTGCGCGGCTGCCAGCTTTGTCATTAATCGCAAAATTGACTGGGTAGTATTACTATTGAGCGTGTTTGTTATTGTTGGCTATATCTGGATTGAAATCGGGTTCCCCGAATGGCTCGCCAAGCTGACGCTCTGGAACATGAGTCCTACGCGCCGTACACAGATTCCGTTTGGGATTGGTAACGTATTGCTGACGATTGCGTACCTGTACTACCTCACAACTATTCCGATACGTAACAATGCGCTTTATACGGGAGTAGGTATTGCTGGCGTACTGGCGTTCATGATTTATGCGGCTAATGTCAACGTAGAAGATTCGGCTGGATTTTTCCGAATGACTCAGTTGATTCTGCCGATTCTGTTTTTCACGGCTGCGGGTTCGCTGCTTCTCTTCACCTGGGCACTACCGTATCGAAATCTGATATTCGGCAGTGCGATGATGGTATTTTTGCTACCTAACCTGAAGATAAACCCGGTTTCGAAAGGTATGACACCTATTACCGAACACCAGCTTTATCAGGCCGTACAGAACATTCATAATCAGGAACCGAACGCCAAATGGGCCGTTTTTGGTAGTCAATACGTATCATATCTGGTAACGGCAACGGGCGTCGATCTGATTAGTGGGGTTAAATATATTCCACCCCGCTCGGTGCTTAAAGTGCTAGACCCAACCATGAAGCGTGATTCGGCCTATAACCGTTTTGCACACACGGTTTACAACAGCTACGTCGATGGGCGCGATTCGGTCATTATCCAGAATACGTTCGAAGATGGATATACCGTTGCAATGGACCCATGTTCGCCCCGGTTGAAGCAACTGAACGTTAAATACATCGTCTTTGACCACACATTGCACCCGGCCGAAAACCGCTGCATGAAGCTCGTCTCTACGTTAGGAACGCTTACGATTTATCGGATCAATGACTAATGGAAACGAAACCCATCACCGACCCTCTTATTCTGATTGTTGTTCCATGTTTTAATGAGGAAGCGGCCATTACGGCCGTTGTTCGGGAAATCAATCAGGTAAAATACCAGTTCGGCCTGAATCTGGATATCTTGGTTGTAAATGACTGTTCAACAGACAATTCGATAGCCGTTATTCGGAAACTCGATTGTTTGTATCTGGATTTACCCGTCAATCTGGGTATTGGTGGAGCTATGCAGTCGGGCTACAAATATGCGTTTAGAAACGGCTACGACATTGCGGTACAGATCGATGGCGATGGGCAACATCCGGCGGGCGAATTACCTAAAATTTTACAACCAATCATCGACGGCAAAAGCGACGTAGTGATCGGCTCCCGGTTTCTGGAAAAGGCAGGTTTTCAATCGACGTTAGCGCGTCGGATGGGCATCAATTATTTTCGTAAACTGAATGCGATGCTGATCGGTCGGTCCATTTACGACAGTACGTCAGGATTTCGGGCTTTTAATCGCCGAACGCTGAAAATCGTTAATGATTATTATCCCGACGAATATCCTGAACCCGAGTCGATTGTGCAGTTTGGTTTGTATAACCTGCGTATTCTCGAAGTGCCCGTTGTGATGCGCGAGCGGCAGGGTGGCGTTTCGTCTATCGATACCGGACGGGCCATCTATTACATGATGAAGGTAACCCTTGGAATATTGTTTGTCTACATTCGTCTGCTTGGCCGACGAACTCATTTAGCGAACTGATATGGCCTCATTATCTATTACTATTCAGATCATCAGCCTACTGGGAGCGTCGCTCTTTATGGTAATGATTTTCCGACTGATTATTCGGGGACGCCTTCGCGAAGAATACTCGATCATCTGGATTCTCTGCACCATTATTCTGATCGTCTTTTCTATCTGGCGCAAGGGTTTAGAAGAAATTTCGCTCATGCTGGGGGTTTATTACCCGCCGTCACTAATTTTTTTGGCGGCCATTTTCGCCATCATTGTTTTTCTGGTTCACTTGTCGGTTGTAAACTCGAAATTGCAGAATCAGATCAAGAATCTGAGTCAGGAAATGGCCATGATGAAAAAAGAACTAAGCGATATACGGTCAAGTCTGCCAGCAACTGAAACCGATGCAGCTCTCCCGGTGCATGAGGTGCATGAGAAATAACGAATCCAGTGGAAAACGCTTCTTCTGAATCTGCTGTCGTACTGAGTATCATCATCGTTTCGTATAACAGTCTGACTGATTTAACCCGCTGTCTGCCGACATTATTTTCCCAACAGTTTACCGATCCATTTGAAGTCATTGTTGTCGACAATCACGGCAATGATGGCGTTGCCTCCACCCTTCCGTATGCTTACCCACAGATTCAGTTTATCCGAAATCCGGCCAATACAGGCTATGCGGGTGGTAATAATCTGGGTTTGAAATTTGCTAAAGGCAAGTGGATTCTATTTTTGAATCCCGATACAGAACTCTGGGCGGGTTCTCTTGGTCAATTGCTACGTACTGCCAAAGCAAATCCAACGGCTTTAATTACTCCGAAACTTCTGAACCCAGACGGCACCATAAATGCCTGCGGCAATCAGATGCATTATACCGGAATCACTACGTGTCGGGGACTGAATCAACCTGCTGACAAATACCAGCAAATAGAATCGATTCCACTACTTTCGGGAGCGGCATTAGTAACGCCAAAAGCAATCTTGGATCAGATTGGCGGTTTCGATGAGACGTACTTTATGTATTTCGAGGATACCGAGCTGTCGCTACGTGCCCGATTAGCTGGGTATCCACTGCTTTGTGATGCCCAAGCCGTTATTACGCATTACTACAAACTCGGCTTCTCACCAGCTAAATTTTATTACCTCGAACGTAACAGACTTCTCACCTTTCTCACTACGTTCCGACGTGCTACGTTACTAAAACTTCTCCCGGCTCTGTTGCTCACCGAGTTGTTGATGTGGGTTTTCGCGCTACGTGGTCTGGCCTATCTGAAGCAACGTTTCCGTACCTACGCATACTTATACAGGAATCGAAAAGCAATCCGATTACGTCACCAGACGGTTCAATCATTCAGACAGGTTACAGACGCTACGTTAGTTGAAGGCAGCTTACTGACTTTACCCTTTGAGCAGTTGGCTGGCGGCACGTTAGGACGTCTCCTGGACGCACTCATGCGGCCTTTTTATAAGTTACTACGTCCCAAAAAGATTTAATTTTTCAGGACGTAGCACAGCTTAAATATCGAACGTACCGCTTAGCGGGAAATACGAGTTCGCGCTTTTGTTGGTCAAGTGAATCCAGAGGGTGTATTGGCCGGATTTCAGGTCGGCTTTACGAATCACACTCGAAAAACCGGCATGAACGTATTGCATCGATTGGTACTGATTAACAATATCATATCGAATATGCCGACTGGTACCGAAGGCGTAACTATTCTGTGCCGATTTGGCGATGACTTCTATTTGCGTATCTGCCGACTCAATTCCATTCATAAACGCCCAGGCCTGATAAAGCACCAAAAAGTCTTTTGTCATATAAGGCTGTGCCTGCGCCGTTACGTCGTTCGTAGCCGTAAAATTACCATCTACCGAGCGAGGTTTGCTGCTTAAATCGGCCAGCGTAATGGACGGAACCTGATAAATTCCTTTTTGAAGCGCGTCCTGAAAAATAGCTTTTGCCTCACCATTATCAGACCGATACAAAATCAAATTGGCTTTGTTTTCATTGTAAAGAGCACTTCCATATTCCAGTAACGCCGTTCTATCTTCTACTTTTGGGAAGTTTTGTTTGTAAGAATATTGGCAGAGATAAATGGCCAGAATAAGCCCTAAACCAGCCAGTATAGGTTGTATAATACGATGTTTAACAGTTTCCAGACTCGTAATATAGAGGCTAATCAACAGCATTACCGGCAGAATACCATACCGTGGGCTAAGTGCCTGTTGAATACCAAAACCAGATCGGGCCATTGTTACCGATAGACAGGTCAAATACATGAAACACAGCAGGGCAAGAATCGCTACGTTACTCGTCAATTGCTTTTTGGTCGTTTTCCAGACCAGCAAACCAACAAAAAGAGCCAGCATCCATTTACCAGCACGTACTGGCCATGTAGTTTCTTCCGCAAAATCAGAGCCAGTCAACGTAAAGAAATAATCGAAGAACTGGCCGGGCGTTTTTGTCAGCGTTTCGAAAATGGGCGGATGATGCCCCGGTTTGGCGTATCCCCAGAAATAAAGTCCAGCCGTAACAACACCTATTCCTGCCCAAATAATTAGCGGTCGATACGCTTTCTGGAGCAATAAAACGGGCACACCGATAATGAACACAAAGATACCGTTACCACTGGTAAACGTAGCAACAACACCGCTCGCAACGGCCACCCAAAACCAAGTGTTACGTTCCTCCCGCCTACTGAGCGCATAAAAACTCAGCAGCGCAAAAGCCACAATATACAAGTTCTGAATAGAGGCCATTCCCCAAACGGTAAGCTCCCAGAAGTGCATCTGAAACAGCAGAAACGGAACGGGTAGAAAATAAGCCAGTTTTTGTATTGTTGTTAATCCCTTGAAAGACGACAGATACAATAAGCCTAGAACCAGAAGCAGAGAGAAATTACCGAATAAAATCAAATGCCGGAAATTGACTTTCCCTGTAAATGTGTAATCGATGATAAAAGCCAGCCGGTCCAGTACAATCCGGTGTTCGTTATGTTGCGAAAAAATACGTTGTATCTTCCCAATGAATGAGGGCGTTTTATGAAGATAATTGCTCATAAACGCTAGTGCGCTATCGAAATCGTCTTCAAATGGCACGTTAACTGCATTGCCAAATACAGCCTGATAATACCTATAGGCCGGAAACAATATCAGCAATGTTAGCAAACCTATGAGCGCGTATTGAGCCGCTGGAGGAAATTTGATAGGCTTTCTTTCTTTCGGAGGTGCCACCGGCGTTGGATTGACTGATTGACCGACCGAAGCGGCTTTTGCAGGTACCTGAACGTTTGCTTTTACCGGTTGGCCTGTTGGCTTATTTTTGGGTTTCGATTTCACAGTAGAAAATACAATGGGTTAGTCTAACTGGTGTAGTGTACAGATATGTATACAAACTGCAAGCTACACCAACAATAGTTTATCCAGAAGCTATATGTCGTTAAAAAATATCATCAGGCTGTTAAAAACATCGCCCTTCTTAGCACCTGTATTAGGGCTTATTGATCTTGTCTTATACCTTACCGATAAGCTCGCCATCGTAGCAGCCGGTTCGGTCAGCCCGAAACCGAATACGCTCCTTATACTACGTATCGACGTATTGGGCGATTACTTACTGTTTCGGCCTTATTTACGAGCTATCCGCCAGTCGTCACGGTACAAAGATTATGCCATCACCCTCTGTGGTAACACAGCCATAAAAACTGTAGCAGAAACGTTCGATCACGACATTATTGATACGTTTATCTGGACGGATATTTATCAGCTTAGCACACAGCCCGTTTACCGATTCAAGTTTGTGCGCCAGCTTCGTCGGCTTGGCTTTTCCAGCGTCTTTTGCCCGACCTACAGCCGAGTTTTAGTGCTCGACGATTTTCTGGCTAATGCCACGGGTGCTCCCGAACGAGTGGGTTGCCTGACCGATTTTGTGAATATCAAACGCTGGGAAGCCTGGTTTGGCAATCAACTGTATACACGCCTGATTCCTTCGGCAGACGGTCTTTTGTTTGAACTGGAACGTAACAGACAGCTCGTAGAAGGGTTTCTAAATGAACCCGTTAACCTTACATCGCCCGTACTGGAAGCTAAATATGCCAAACCCGTTCCAATGCCAGATCGTGCTATCGTTTTATCGTTGGGGGCTGGGCAGGATTTTCGGGTATGGCCCGCGAGCCGGTTTGCGGAGGTGGCCTCCGCCATTTTGGAAGCTTATCCTGAACAGCACATTCTGCTGACGGGTGCACCGAATGAGGCCATTTATGCCAACGATTTTCTAACCTACATACCAGAGTCAGAACGTATCATAAACTTAACAGGAAAGCTATCGATTGCTGAGTTGATTTATGTGCTAGGGAAAGCCGATCTGCTGATTGCCAATGAAACGGGTGTGGTTCATTTAGCCGCTTCGACCCAAACGCCAACCATCGTTATTTCGCAAGGGAAATCGCTGGTGCGCTGGCATCCGTATTCGGCTCCGTTGCATGAACAGATTGTTCATCTTTATCCTGAATACGTAGAACAGCGCCGTGAGAATCTTCAGGCAATAGCCCCCAATTTCAACCCGGAATCACCGTTTTCGCTAACAGAAATTACCGTTGAGCGAGTTATCGGACAAGTGCAGCAAATAATACGTAGTAAAATCGTTTGATGTAATAATAAACACAACTTAGCTCGCCAGATGTTCGGCAATCATCCAGCCGTCGGGCAAACTGTAATCAATCATCCGGAAATCACTACGTTCCTGCACATCGGCCAACGAACGAAAGTGCTTTAAGTGATGAATATCGTCCAGAATGAGCCAGTAAGGTCGATTTCCCAACGTATCGCGGACGGTCTGGTATTCGAGCCAGCCAATGCCACCAGCCGAATCAAGCAAAACCAGCGGACGGTCGTCGCGGTGACGTAGCAGCAGATTGCGAAGAATATCTTCTTTCCGGTTCAGGAACGTATTACCAAACCAGTCGACGGCATTAATGACTGGGTTTTTTCCCAATCGCCCTTCTACTTCGTCGGTATAGAATTGAACCGGGTTGTTCAACGTATCAATAAATACGTCAGGATATTTTTCATGGTTACGTAGCACATCGTCCTGACGGATAAACGTAAGCGCTTTTTCTTTCGCTACGGTATCACCCCAAAGCGGTTTCACAAAATCCCAGTGACGAAGGTTAAATCGCGCAAGGGTATGAAACGTCAAATTTCCTTCGATTGTATAATACGCTTTAGGCTTATAATTTTCACCAACGGCTTTCGCAATGGTTCTGGTTGAACCCGTACCCAACCAAGTGCCAGTTTCAACGATATAATCAATCCGATTTTGGGCAAATAACTGGCGTAGCTGCTGCTGAAACCGCTCATCTGTCGACATTGATACAGACGAACGGGCATAATCCTGATAACTTTTCATAGTAGGTTAGTAAACAGAGGAATAAACTGGTGATTTTTTTTCCAGCAGAGCCGCATCGGAGAGTGTTCGACTTTTCATCAATAATCGAACAAGCGAAACTAACCCTAATCTTCCGGCAATAACCAACGTCTTAAACAATAAAGGCGACATTTCATGCTTGGTGAACAGATGGTAGTTTAGCAGATTATAATAATGAAGGCCATATTGCTTACCCAGATATTCGAGAGATTTGGGGCGATATAGGGAAATATGTTGCCCATGATGGGGCGCATAATACCACCAGTCCTTTACGCGTGGTGCTGGATTAGGGCAGGGTTGTGTCGTAAAAAAAATAGAATCACTATAAGCCAGTATTTTTTCAAGCTCCTCGCCCGGATTAACAAAATGTTCGAAGCATTCGAAGGCCGTTGCCATCGCGTACTTACCCGGTTCCGCATCGAATCCGCGTGCCATAAAATTGGTAGCGTATAAATCGGTACTATAATAATCGAAGCCAATATCGCGCATATAACGGGCTAATGTACCATATCCGCCCGCATAATCCACAAATCGGCCGTGGCGGTCGAAGGCAAAAAAAGCCAGCGCAGCCGCCGATTTGCCCAATATTAGCGTTCGCTGTAGTGTGCCGGTATCGGTCGATGTAAATGCGTTACTATACGCTTCGTCTAACCAATAGGGCGTTTCTGTCTGAACAAACTCACAGTTCGGGCATTCATGGTAGTCAACCATATATTTGTTCAGAACCTTAGTCTGAAACAAGATAGAGGTTTCGCAGTCGCAAATACGGCACTTCATAATACAAAGGCTATTTGGCTGACTCTCATCAAAAATAGGGCCATTTTTGAACAAATAGTACACGTAACGAAATGTCTGAAGCTTTTTACGCAATCATTACTTCATTTTGGCGTAAATTTGGGTTTCCATCCAAACGAACACGCGGGTTTCCCAGGCATGAAATTGACTCTTCAGCAGACAGACCTATTTGAAGACCGTCACCACGGTCAAACCGATGCGGCTCAGGCCGATATGCTCAAAACGATTGGTGTCGAATCTATCGATCAACTTATTGAGCAGACGGTTCCAGAAGCTATCCGACTTTCTAATGTGCTTGATCTACCAGCTCCGAAATCAGAAATGCAGTTTCTGACAGATTTCAAAAAGCTGGCAGGTCAGAATAAAGTTTTCAAGTCATACATAGGTACAGGTTATTACGATACGATTACGCCAAACGTTATCCTACGTAACATTCTCGAAAATCCGGCTTGGTATACAGCCTATACGCCTTATCAGGCTGAAATTGCTCAGGGTCGTCTTGAGGCTCTGCTGAATTTTCAGACGGTCGTTTCAGAACTGACGGGTATGGATCTGGCGAATGCTTCGCTACTTGATGAAGCTACTGCAGCCGCCGAAGCCATGCATATGCTGTATGCGCTACGTCCGGCTACGAAGAAAGCCGCTACTACGTTTTTTGTATCGGATCGTTGCCATCCGCAAACTATCGACGTAGTAATCACACGAGCTATCCCACTGAATATTAACGTAGTAGTTGGCGATCATCAGAGTGTTGATCTGACCAATAACGATATTTTCGGGGTATTGCTCCAATATCCTGCATCCGATGGTGCTGTATTCGATTATACCGATCTAATTGTTGCGGCTCACGAACTCGGTATTACAGTAGCGGTTGCCGCCGACCTGCTTGCTTTAACACTCCTCACCTCACCGGGTGAGATGGGTGCCGACGTAGTGGTTGGTTCGGCCCAACGGTTTGGCGTTCCTATGGGTTACGGTGGCCCACACGCGGGCTATTTTGCAACACGCGATGCCTTCAAGCGGCAAATTCCAGGTCGGATCATTGGCGTTTCGCAGGATGCAGAAGGCAAACCTGCTCTTCGGATGGCGCTTCAAACGCGCGAGCAGCACATCCGTCGGGAGAAAGCAACCTCAAACATTTGTACAGCACAGGTTTTACTGGCCGTTATGGCGAGTAGCTACGCCGTTTATCACGGTCCGAAGCGGCTTCGCGCTATTGCTGAACAAGTTCACGCACTCACAAAAGCATTTGCCACAGCACTACGCTGGTGCGCTCATGAAGTCAGTACGCAACAATATTTTGATACAGTTACAGTTCGTGTAGATGACGTGGAATCATTACGCAAATCGGCGCGGGCGGCTCAGATCAATCTGCGTTATCTGCCTGATGGTGAACACGTCAGTGTATCGTTCGACGAAGCGAAGACATTACATGACGTAACCGAATTGCTGACGGTTTTCGGTGTGAAAGCAGATATGGACGCGATACTCAAGGATCTTGAAACCAACTGGTCAGAATCGCTCGTTAGGAAATCGGAGTACCTGACGCACCCTGTGTTCAACACGCATCATACGGAACACGAGATGCTACGTTACTTGAAATCGCTCGAAGAAAAAGACCTGTCACTGGTTCATTCGATGATTTCGCTGGGTAGCTGTACAATGAAGCTCAATGCCACTGCCGAAATGATTCCTGTTACGTGGCCCGAGTTTGGTAAACTGCATCCGTTTGCGCCAAAAGATCAGACGCTGGGTTATCAGCAGCTTTTCAGTGATCTCAACGATTGGCTGTGCGAAATCACCGGCTTTTCGGCCATGTCATTGCAACCTAATTCGGGAGCGCAGGGCGAATACGCCGGTCTGATGGTGATACGTGCCTACCACGAAAGCCGGGGCGACATTCACCGGAACGTATCATTGATTCCGCAATCGGCGCACGGAACGAACCCCGCCAGCGCGGTTATGGCGGGCATGAAAGTTGTTATCGTTAAGTGCGATGAACGCGGTAACATCGACGTAGCAGACCTGAAAGCGAAAGCCGAACAATACAGCAACGAACTGTCGTGTCTGATGGTAACCTACCCATCTACGCACGGTGTGTTTGAGGAAAGTATAAAAGAAATCTGTGCTACCATCCACGAGCATGGCGGCCAGGTGTATATGGACGGGGCTAATATGAACGCACAAGTTGGCCTGACTTCGCCCGCTTCGATTGGTGCCGATGTCTGCCACCTCAACCTGCACAAAACATTCTGTATTCCTCACGGTGGCGGTGGCCCCGGCATGGGTCCGATTGGCGTTGCTCCTCAGCTGGTTCCGTTCTTACCGACGCAGGTTCCGGCGATTCAGAAAGCCAATCCAACCTCGTCGGCCGAAGGCACCAGCCTGTTGATTTCGGCTGCGCCTTTTGGCTCGGCCAGCATTCTAACCATTTCCTACGCTTATATTGCTATGATGGGTGGGCAGGGATTAACGAACGCAACCAAGCGCGCTATCCTGAATGCAAACTACATCAAAGCGCGGCTGGAAGGCCATTTTGATACGTTGTATACGGGCACAAACGGTCGTTGTGCCCACGAGATGATTATCGACTGCCGACCGTTCAAATCAACATCGGGTGTCGAAGTGGAGGATATTGCCAAGCGTTTGATGGATTATGGTTTCCACGCGCCAACGGTTTCGTTCCCAGTAGCTGGTACGTTGATGATCGAGCCAACCGAGTCGGAATCGAAAGCCGAACTCGACCGGTTCTGCGATGCAATGATTTCGATACGTAACGAAATTCGTGAAATCGAAACTGGCACTGCCGACCGGGCCAGCAACGTATTAAAACACGCACCACACACGGCATCAGTGGTTATTAACGATAACTGGAGCCGTCCGTATAGCCGCGAAAAAGCAGCTTATCCGTTACCACAGGTTCGAGCCCGTAAATTCTGGCCAAGTGTAAGTCGGGTAGATTCGGCTTATGGCGACCGCAATCTGGTTTGTGCCTGTGTACCAACCGAAGCGTATGCTGAAGAAGTAGCCTAGTAAACGGCAATAAGTAACTCAATAACGCGGGCATTTTGTCTGCATCCTGAAAAGCTGTTATTCTTTTTCGCGATGCAGACAGAATGTCCGCGTTACGTTTCAATATTTGGGCGATTCTATTCGTTAGAAGTAATACCCGCTCAAATTTCCGTTATCTTGGGCGCGGAAATCTTTCTGCTCAATAATCTCTATGAAAATCAATACGTTGTCGGTACTGCTGGTAGCGTTGAGTCTGGCTTTCGGTCTCGGAGGCTGCAATTCGGCCATGCAGGCGTATAAAAAAGGCGTCCGTCATTTCGATGCAGGTGAATATAATCTAGCGCTGACTCAGTTCCAGAAAGCAGCCAAAGGAAGCCTCGACCCTGCCCGATTAAACTACTATACAGCCGAGTCGTACCGACTGTCGAACCGCTTTGGCGAAGCCGTTCCGTTCTATCAAAAAGCCATTGAGGCCAATACAACCGAGCCGGATGCGCGTCTGAATTACGCTTATGCACTCAAATCGCAGGGAAATTATGCGGCTGCGCTCGGACAGCTTCAGCAATACGTAGCGAATGCGCCTAAAACCACAGCGAAAACATTGCTCGACAAAGCCAAACGTGAGGTGGAAACCCTGAAGGCTATCGACATCATTTCAAAGAACCAATCGCTCATCACGCTCAAGAATATGAGCAACCTGAATTCAACAGGCTCCGAATTTGCGCCGGTTATACGAGGAGAGGAATTGGTTTTTACAGCGTCGAGAAAAGACCAGCAATACAAAAATAACGGTCTCCCGATGTTGGGTTTGTATAAAACCAAGCTCAATCAGAACCCCGACGAAACTGGTACGTCGCCAGCGCCTGAACCATTTAGTACGAATGTATTTCAGGGCGATGTAAATGAGGGTACGCCTGCTTTCACAAAGGATGGCAAAACGATGGTTTTTGCTCGTGGAAACAATGGAAAACGTAAAGGTGGGCTTGATGTTGATTTGTATATCAGCCGATTAGGTGATGGTAATGTCTGGAGTCAGCCGCTACGTCTACCTATCAGTGATTCGACGGCATGGGACGGCTCACCGGCTTTTTCGGGCGATGGAAAAACGCTCTATTTTGCTTCGAACCGCGCTGGTGGAGCGGGTGGCATTGATCTCTATCGTACGAGTATCGACGCATCAGGTCGGTTTAGCCGTCCGGTCAATATGGGCCGTGATATTAATACGCCTGGCGATGAGATGTTTCCACATGTAGGAGCCAATGCGAAACTTTATTTTGCTTCGGATGGTCATCCCGGCTTGGGCAAGCTTGATGTTTTTGTAGCGACTCGTTCGGGCGGTGTTACGCGGGTAGAAAACATGGGCCAGCCAATCAATTCACCAGCCGATGATTTTGGTTTGATTTATACCGAACCTACCAAGGGCTTTCTGGCCTCGAACCGCTCCGGTGGTAAAGGTGATGACGATATTTATTATTTCCAGGAAGGCATAACTCCTGAAACACCAACCGTTGCGCAAAATCCACCTAATGACCCGAACAGTAATTCCCCTAAAACGGTACGTTATTTCATTGCCGGAACGGTTTCGGCCAATGAAACACCCGTAGCTCCCCTCGACTCAGCTCAGGTACGTATTCTGGACGATGCAACCAGCCAACCTATTGCCGAAGTAGTAACCGATAAGCCCGGTATATTCGGAAAATATCCGCTCGAAGAAGGTAAGGATTACACGATTTTGGTTCAGCGGAAAGGTTATCTAACCCGTCGTGAATCATTTACGATGCAGGGCAAAAGTATTCCGCAGATTTTCCTGACCAAGCTACAAACCGATACTACGTTTAACGTGCCAATCCTGCTCGACAAAGCTACGCTCAACAAAACGTTTGTACTCGAAAACATTTATTATGACCTCGATAAGTACAACATTCGCCCGGATGCAGCTATTGAGCTCGATAAACTAGTAGCGATTCTGCAAGACAATCCGACATTAAAAATCGAATTAGGCTCGCACACGGATACGCGCGCCAGCGATAACTATAACCAGAAATTGTCGCAGAATAGAGCGAAATCGGCGGTTGAATATATTGTCTCAAAGGGAATTGCAGCCGATAGAATGACCTTTAAAGGTTACGGCGAAACGGTGCTGATTATCAAAAACGCTAAAACCGAAGAAGAACACCAGCGAAACCGCCGGACAGAGTTCAAAATTCTGGAGTTGTAACAGACCGGAAACATTCACGCAAACCCGTTGGTTGATACGTCTATCAATCAACGGGTTTTGTGTTTATGAAGACTGACAAGCTTCGTCAAATCGCAGTCGTAATCAGTATTGTCGCCATGATTACGACGAATTATTTATCGAACGCCGGTTTCTTTGGCGGAACAACCAACGCTGATATTTCAGGCAAATACCCTACGTTGATCACTCCAGCCGGATACGCCTTTTCAATCTGGGGGCTTATTTTTCTGGGATTACTCGCTTTTGCTGTCTATCAGGCTCTGCCCAGCCAACAAGCGAATCCGCGCTTCCGGGCAGTTGGGTGGTGGGTTGTTTTGAATGCAATATGCAACGCTATCTGGAGCCCATTATTCAATAATGAACGTATCGATCTAGCGCTGGTCGTCATTCTGGCAATGTTATTTTCACTAGCCATTATTGAACAACGGCTGCTGGCCCGTACAAATACTTCATTGATTTCGGCAAACCAAGACGCTTCTCTTCCTGAAATGAGGGTAATACCTGCCGAAACCTGGCTCGCCCGAATTCCATTTTCGATTTATTTCGGCTGGCTTACTGTAGCTACAATTTTGAACGTAGCAGTTTACCTGAAAGCTTCCGGCTTCAATATGATGGGAATATCGGAAGAAACGTGGGCTATAAGCGTATTGGTAGTTGGGCTCACCGTAGGTGCTATACTTTTCAATCGCTATCGTAGTGTGGCTTATATATTGGTTTTTACCTGGGCATACGTAGCTATTGCCTTAAAACAGGTGGATCATGGCGACATAAAAATCATTGCGGGTGTAGGAGCAATGTTAGCGGTGATACTTGCTGTTGTTGGTCTACTTTCGAACAAAACACCAAGCTATACGTAGCACAAAGCTCCGATTCTGTAAAGTTGCAGACTTTTCTGTAGTTTACGGAATCGGAGCTTTATGCTACGTTACACTTACTCTTCTATAATAGTAATACTATTGATTTTGTCACCCTGACGAATCTGGTCAATCACATCTAAACCTTCAACAACTTTTCCGAAAACGGTGTGATTACGATCCAGATGCTGTGTGTTTTGACGGTTATGGCAGATAAAGAATTGTGAGCCACCCGTGTTACGTCCCCGATGCGCCATCGACAAGACACCCCGATCATGGTATTGGTTTTCGCCCGTTAATTCACAATCAATAGTATAACCAGGGCCACCCGCTCCTGTGCCCGTTGGATCTCCTCCCTGAATCATAAAGTTGGGAATAACCCGGTGGAACGTAATGCCATCGTAGAATCCTTTTTTAGAAAGCGAAATAAAGTTATCGACCGCTTTAGGAGCATCTTTCTCGAAGAATTCGATGAGCATTGTGCCTTTGTCGGTGTTCATTTGTGCCTTTGGCATAGTAAATCAAATTTTGTTGTGTCGACAAAATTACGACAGAATTTCTCGCCAATGAATTTATAGCCATTTTCCCTCTCTCACCTGTTAGCCAGACCCGGCTTGATTCTCAGAAAAGTAAAAAAATCTGGTAATTTCTCTATCAAATTTTGGTGTTTACAAATAATATAATAAAGAAATAATTATATCAGATAGCTCTCAATCCATTTACGGTAACATAACGCCCTATTTAAGTACAAAAAAGCCATCGAAACAACGAAAAACATACAATAAAATTTCACACTAAAAGCTTTTTTGGGAATTATTTATTTATACATTTGAATCGAAGTCAAACAAATGTTACCATTTTAAACAATTAAAACTTATGTTTTCAATTTACTCAACCTCAAAGTCTAAAGTACTGCCTGCAGTGCTGGCACTATTGACAACGGGAGCATTAGCTCAAAACAATTACATCGCAACCTCACCTGCGGCTGCAGCTCCCGGAACCTACAACACGCTCATTGGTATAGGTGTTGGACCACTGCTTTCAACCGGCAGCTCCTACAATACGATGATTGGCGGTCAGGCAGGGAAGTCAACAGTTAGCGCTGCTAACAATACATTTATAGGCTACCAGTCAGGTGCTACAAATAATACGGGTGGTAATAATACATTCGTAGGTTTTAAAAGCGGTTTCTCTAATACTATAGGTCGATCTAACGTATTTATCGGTAGTGAAGCTGGTTTCAACAACACAACAGGAACTGGTAACATGTTTATCGGTCAACAGGCAGGACCGAACAATACTAGTGGTGAATATAACCTGTTCATTGGTAATGGAGCTGGTAATGGAAATTCAACAGGAACAGGAAATACTGCCATTGGCGACGGTTCTGGATACAATAGTACAACCGGTCTTGAGAATACGTCCATCGGACGTTATGCCGGCATTAATAATACAACTGGCTCTCGCAACACGTTCATTGGTACAGCTGCCACCAACCCACCAGGGAGTGGTAACCTCACCAATGCAACAGCTATTGGTTATCAGGCCTCGGTAACCGCTTCCAACGCCATGATTTTAGGTAACAATCAGGTGAATGTTGGTATTGGTAATACAGCCCCAAATAACAAGCTGGAAATTACAGCAGGAACAGCCAACGCATCAGGTTTGCGCTTCACCAACTTAACCAGAAACTCAAGTGTTCTTAGTCTGTCGATTGGTCTGGCGAACCCAGTTGTCAAAGTATTAACCGTAGATGACAATGGTAATGTGATTCTACAAGGAATCGGCATAAACCTGACAGGTCTTCTGGGAGGTATCTTAGGCGGTCGTGAGGGAGTAGGTCTTTGGGAAACCAAAAACGGTTTTGCACAAAATACAAGCAATGAAGGTGTAATTATCGGAAGTGGTGTTACCAAAACATCATCTGATTATAACCTGTTTGTGAGCAAAGGTATTCTGACTGAGAAAGTTAAAGTTGCTGTTAAAAACAGTAGCGAATGGGCTGACTATGTTTTTGCGAAAGACTACAAACTACGTAGCTTAAACGAAGTAGATCGGTTCATCCAACAAAACAAACATCTGCCAGGTGTGCCTTCTGCTTCTGAAGTAGCCGAAAACGGTATCGATGTTGGTAAAATGGACGCTAAACTGCTGGAAAAAATCGAAGAGCTGACGCTTTATATGATTGATCTGAAGAAAGAAAATCAGCAGATGAAAAAAGAGATTCGTTCCCTCAAAGCTAAACGGAAGTAATCATGAAAAAAGTAACTCTTTTCATGTTCCTCTGTCTCTCGGGTTCGCTGGCTTTTGCTCAGGACGAGGAACCTGTTCGCTCGCTGGGGGCAACGTATTATGCTAAATCCCTTGAACAGGCCAACGTATCGCTAGTTGCTAGCAACATTGTTTCGAGCAGTCAGCAGGTTGAATACAAGGCAGGCAAGTCGGTTGTACTTACCCCTGGTTTCGAAGCTCGGCCCGGTGCAGTTTTCACGGCTCATACAGGTGCTGTTAAATCTACTTTCAAAGAAGGTGATAACGCGTTGTTAGCGATAATTGGGTATCCAAACCCGTTTATCGAACGGACTAACATTAGCTATAAGCTGGCCGACAACGCCTATACAAACTTGTATGTTACTACGACGGAAGGTAAAGTTGTTGGACGATTAGTCGACAACAAATTCCAATCGGCAGGTCAGTATGACGTAGAATGGCGGGCAGCAGATTTACCGTCGGGTTCGTATCTCTGTGTATTGGAAGCAGGTGGCAAACGTGTCGCCAGCCGTCTGATTAGAAAGTAGGTGGATTGATAGTATAGGGTTTATTAATAGACACCCCTCATCAAATTTTTTGGTGAGGGGTGTTTTCTTTATGTAGGGAACTAACCAGATGTCTGTTCTGCTAAAATCCACAACGCAACAACTTCTTGGAATAAGCCAATTCCACGGCGACAGTTTTTAGAAAAATACAACTAAATTGCCTGACGGTAAACGAGTAAGGAGACTGAACAGGGCTTTATAGCTTGTTTTTGTTCAATTATACTCATGTTGCTACCTTTTCCTGAGTAGTAGTACTTCCGCAGTTTTCACTATCTACTCTGCCATTCAGCCTGTATTATGTGGATAGTTCGTTTAGCGCTTGAAAAAAAATATACGATTGCCGTAATGGCTCTCCTCATTATGATTATGGGTGGATTGGCTGTTACACAAATGCCAACCGATATTTTTCCACGTATCAATATTCCGGTTGTATCGGTCATTTGGGGTTATAGCGGCCTGTCGACCAATGAGATGGAGAAAATGATCACCAACTTCTCCGAAACCTCGCTTATCAATAACGTCAGTGATATTCAACGGGTTGAATCGCAAACGTATAATGGTACCGCCGTACTGAAAATCTTTTTTCAGCCAACCGTAAAAATTGAGGAAGCCATTGCGCAGGTAACTGCCATTTCGCAGACCATTCTGGTCAGGATGCCGCCCGGTACGCAACCACCTCTGATTGTTCGCTATAACGCAACCGACGTACCAGTGCTCCAGTTAGGTCTTTCGTCGGATAGTTTGACGGAACCGCAGATTACCGACTATGCCCAAACGCGCGTGCGTCCACAGATTTCGACCGTACAGGGGAGTCGGCTTTCACAAGCATTTGGAGGCAAAAGCAGACAGATTGCTGTTGATCTGGAACCCGACCAATTAATTGCCTATAACGTAACGCCTGAAGAAGTACTCAACGCCGTAGCCGCGCAAAACCTGACTTTACCCGGTGGTTCACTACGTATCGAAGATCGAGAATATAACATCCGGCTTAACTCAAAACCCGATGTGATCACTACGTTGAATGATATTCCGGTTAAGGTTGTGAATGGCACAATCGTGCACATGCGCGACGTAGCAAATGTTCACGATGGTGCCGCCGTACAAACTAATATCGTCAAACAGGACGGCAGCCGGGGAGCGTTGATGCGGATTGTGAAAACTGGAAACGCATCGACCACCGAAATTGTCGATAAGATTAAGAATCAGATTCTTCCTACAATCCGTGCCGCTGCCCCATCCAATCTACGCGTCGAAGCACTATTCGATCAGTCGTTGTTTGTTCGAGCATCGATCAAAGGTGTTTTGGTAGAAGGGCTGATTGCCGCATTGCTAACGGCAGCTTTGATTCTATTGTTTCTGGGAAGTTGGCGTAGTACGCTCATTGTGGCCATTTCGATTCCATTATCGATTCTTTCTTCGCTGATTGCGCTCTATTTGCTGGGCGAGACGCTGAATATCGAAACATTAGGCGGACTGGCACTGGCCATTGGTATTCTGGTTGATGATGCTACAGTAACCATCGAAAATATTCACCGAAACGAAGAACTGGGCTTGCCGCTACGTCAGGCGATTCTGGAAGGAGCGCAGCAAATTGCTACGCCTACACTCGTTTCGACGCTCACCATCTGCATTGTATTTACATCTGTGCTTTTTTTGGAAGGCCCAGCCCGTTTTCTGTTTGGCCCTCTGGCACAGGCTGTTGTATTTGCTATGCTGGCATCATACGTACTATCACGAACGTTGGTTCCGGCATTGGCCGATCTAATGCTACGTAACGAGAAAGGACATACTAGAGAAAGTCACGAACAACACGTAGTTCATACAGAAACGGTCAATCACGAACTCCCGGCCGCTCCCCGCTTTGCTCCACCAGCGCCACGTTCGCAACCAAAAGCAGGTTTGCACGACCGATTTAACGCCCGTTTCGAACGTTTTCAGGAACGGTATATGGGTGCACTCGAGTGGGTGCTAAACCATCGAAAACCTGTTCTGGGAATATTTGTAGCGGTTGTAGCGTTTACACTGGTGCTCTTGCCTTTCGTTGGTCGTGATTTCTTTCCGCAAGTCGACGCGGGCCAGATTCGACTTCACCTTCGCGCTCCGGCAGGTACTCGACTGGAAGCCACGGAGCAGATTTCGGCAAAAACGTCTGAGATTGTTCGGGAAGTTATTCCTGAAGAAGCCATTGGTTCAGTTATCAGCAATATCGGCCTGACGTCAGAACGATACAATTTCTTTTTCTCCGATAATGCGACGGCTAGTTCGGCTGATGCCGAGTTGCTTATTTCGCTCAGCGAAGAACGTGAGCAAGCTACCGATACGTATGTACGGGCGCTACGTGAACGGCTACGCGAAGAAATGCCTGATATTACCTTCTTTTTCTTACCCGCCGATATTGTAAGCCAGATTCTAAACTTCGGTCTAACATCTACTATCGATATTCAGGTTTCGGGTTTCGACCGGGCAAATAACCTCAAGCTAGCTCGTGAAATGCAGGAAAAAATGACCCAGATTCCGGGATTAGTCGATGTGCATTTGCATCAGGTTCTGGATGCGCCCGAAATATTTCTGGATGTTGACCGCGAACGGGCCAGTCAATTTGGACTGACGGAGCAACGAGTCGCAACCAATCTGAATATTTCACTGAGTGGCACTGGTCAAACTCGACCCAATTTCTGGCCAGACCCGAACACTGGTTTTCCTTATATCATCGCCGTTCAGACTCCACCCTACAAGCTCGATTCATACGATAAACTGCTTCGAACACCGCTGGCACCGGGCCAGCAGGCTACCCCGCACTTGCTAAATAACATTACAACGGTTCGACGTACTGTAGCACCGGTCATTATCAATCGGGTTAATACGCAACCAACTTACGACGTGTATGCTTCTGTCGAGAAAACAGATTTAGGGTCAATTGCCAAAGCACTTGATAAACTGACGGCGGAATATAAAACGCAACTGAAACCCGGAAACACCATTTCCATACGCGGGCAGGTCGAAAGCATGGAGAGTGCGTTCAATCGGCTTGGGCTGGGAATTGTGTTTGCGGCTTTGTTCGTTTACCTGCTTATGGTGGTCAATTTCCAGTCGTTCCGTTACCCGTTTATTATCATTACAGCGTTACCGGGCGCTTTGTGCGGCATGGTCTGGATGCTTTTTCTGACGGGTACTACGTTCAGCATTCCGTCGCTGATGGGTGCCATTATGAGCGTAGGCGTAGCAACTGCGAATAGTATTCTGCTAGTTAGTTTTGCTAAAGACCATTTACCCGAGGTGAAAAACAACGCTTATGAAGCTGCGCTCGAAGCTGGACGTACTCGTCTGCGGCCGATTCTGATGACGGCTATTGCCATGATTATCGGGATGTTACCGATGTCGCTGGGGTTGGGAGAAGGCGGAGAGCAAAACGCGCCACTGGGCCGTGCCGTAATTGGCGGTTTACTAATGGCTACGTTCACTACGTTGTTGTTTGTTCCGGTGGTGTTCAGCTATCTGGCTCGTCAGGGCAATGAAAAAATGTAGAATAACAAACTCCACAATAGCTCCATTATACATTCTTAACGCATGAGTATTATTTATCATATTGTTCCAGAAGCAAACTGGCTCGCATTTACAGACCAGCCAACTTACGAAGCCACTAGTTTGCAGACGGAAGGATTTATTCACCTATCGCAGAAACAGCAGGTGGAACAAACGTTGAGTCGTTATTATAAAAACGTGCCAAATTTGTTGTTGCTACACGTAGATACCGATAAGCTTACCCACGAATTGAAGTACGAAGAGTCGACCAATAATGAATTGTTTCCACATCTCTATGGACCGCTCAACAAAGACGCTGTGATTATGATTGAAGCCTTGAATTAAATCTATATGAAACTGTTACGAATTGTTATTCCCCTCTTGGTGCTGATTGGCGCTTTTGTGTTTTTCGGGGTTCTGCCGCGCCTTCGCAATAAAGAGGAATTGCAAAAATCGGCCGAGGTAGAAAAAAATCGGGAACCGATTGTCAATGCGGTTCCGTTGAAAAATGCGTCTGATACAACTGGTCTGCTACTACCGGGGCAGATACAAGCATACCGGCAAACTTTTTTATATGCTCGTACACAGGGCTTTTTACGTCGGTGGTACGTCGATATTGGTGCTCAGGTAAAACAGGGGCAACTACTGGCCACTATCGATGTACCTGAGCTTGATCAGGATATTGCCCGCGCCAAAGCCGACCAGCAACTGGCCCAAACTAATCTTGACCGTCTGAAAAGCGTACAATTGCCTGGTGCAATCGCTACGCAGGACATCGACACACGTCAATCGGCGGTAGTGGTTGCTCAGGCAAACCTGAATCGATTGGAAGTGCTGAAAAACTTACAGCAGATTCGCGCGCCATTTACGGGCGTCATCACCAGCCGGAATGCCGAAAATGGTACGTTAGTATCGCCGGGTACCGGGCTGCCATTGTTCACTATTTCGGAGTTAGGAACACTACGTGTATTCGTTGATGTACCGCAAACGTATTTCCGCTACGTTAAAGTAGGCTTACCCGCTACGGTTATTATTCCTGAATTAAAAAATCAGCAATTCAGAGGAAAAGTGGTTCGTACATCGGGCGCACTACGTAACGATTCACGCACATTGCTGACCGAAGTAATGATACCCAACCCGAAACAGGAATTACCATCGGGCTTATATAGTCAGGTAAAATTCGATATGATCAGCAGTAAATCTCCCATTTTGATTCCGGCCAACGCTTTGCTGATAACGCCACAAGGCCCCAAAGTGGTGGTGGTTGATGCTGATCAGCGCGTTCGATTTGTTGCCATTACGTTAGGTCGCGATTATGGAACAACACTCGAGGCCTCAAGCGGATTAACCGGGCAGGAATACGTAGTAACAAATCCAAACGACCGTCTGCGCGATGGCCAGAAAGTTAGGCTGCGGAAACCCATGGCCGAAAAAAATGTAGCACGTCAATGATGAAATCTTTTGTTTATAGTTTGGGCATTTTTTTGTTTAGTTGTGTAGCACAGGCTCAAACTACGCCCGTTAATCCGCCCGCTGGTGCTGTTACCATTCAACCGGGAGCCAGTTCGCCAGTAGCGCCGGGAACCGTTCAACCCCAAAATGCAAATTCTCAACCAGTATCGGTTCAGTCGCCATCGTCGGCAACGATTATTACGCCAAACGGTGCAGTGCCAGCACTGACGCTCAGCGGTTTTCAGCGGTTTAACGATCCCTTGCTGGAATCACTCATTCAGCTTGGCCTTGATAACAGTCCGAACTTAAAAGCAGCAATAAGCCGACTGGAAGAAGCTCGGATTCGGGTAAAAGTAGCGCAATCATTTCTGTCGCCATCGCTTCGGAGTTCGGCACTTATCACAACGCAGAGTTTGTCGGAACATCGACCACTTACGATTCCGAACGCACCCGATCAATTACCTCGTTTCCAGTTAAATACATTCCAGCTTCTACCAATTGACGCGAGTTATGAAGTCGATCTGTTTAAACGAATTCGGAGTACAATTGCTGTAGCCGATTTGCAGGTGCAGGCAAGTCAGGCCGATTATCAGGCGTTCCGTCTCACGCTGGCCTCTGATATTGCCCGGACGTATCTGCTTATTCGCGGAAACGATAGTGAACAGGCTGTTTTCCGGCGTAATATTCAATCCCGCGATACTACGTTGTCGATTCTTCGCGAGCGTTTTCGAATTGGTTTAATCAATCAGATTGATGTTCAACGTGCCGAAACCGACTATGCAGGCTTGCAGGTAACCTTGAAAGGGCTCGAACGCGCACGTATCGAGTTGGTCAATAGCCTCGCGCAACTTTGTGCACAGGATTTAGGTCAGTTTTCGATTCCGACAGGTGCTTTACCCGCCCAAATTCCGGCTTATTCCTACAATAGTATATCGGTTGAACAAGTACAGCAACGGCCCGACTTAGTGCAGTTTAGTCGGCAAAATCAGATTGCTTCGGCGCAGATAACCGTTCAGCAGGCCAGTACACAGCCTCGTATCAATATTGTGGGTTCAGGCGGTCTTCTGGCCGGACGTATCGGGCAATGGTTTACGCCCGGAAGTGCTACGTATCTGTTGGGTGTCAACGCGTCCGTCCCATTGTATGAAGGTCATCGTGCCCGGCAGAACATCGCTCTTTCGAAACAGTTAGCGCAATCCAGTCAGCAGACGTATCTACAGGCGTTGCAAGTGGCGCAACGGGAAGCCGAAACAGCTTTGGATAACCTCACACTGCTACGTCAGCAAATTGATTTACAGGGCCAAACGTTGGCGTTAGCTCGTCGTACGGAACAATACAACCGAGAACTTTATGTTCGGGGACTTGCTACGTATCTGGAAGTACTCGACGCCCAACGTACCATTCTCACAGCTGAGCAGCAGTTAGTACAGCTTCGCAGTCAGGAAGCACAATTTTCGATAGCGCTGCTACGTGCCGTGGGTGGCGAGTACTAACGGTTCTGTACTACGTATCCGGTTGACTTGAGCTTGCAGATCGGATACGTAGCAGACTTTCGCTACTCCGTTAAATCGTAATTCATAACTCGTACCTCACAAATCAGTTAACTTTGTGAAAATTATCGACGTATAAATGAATAATACATATGTGGTTATTATGGCAGGAGGAGTCGGAACCCGGTTCTGGCCTTTCAGCCGCACCAGCTACCCCAAGCAATTTCACGACGTTCTCGGCACTGGCCGAACACTTCTACAACAAACCGCAGATCGTTTCAAAGGCATTTGCCCACCCGAAAATATTTATATCGTTACCAGTTCGCTTTACAAGGATCTCTGTCAGGAACAACTTCCGCAACTATCCGACGATCAGGTACTTTGTGAGCCTATTGCGCGAAATACCGCCCCCTGCATTGCCTACGCCTGCTATAAAATTGCCCAGCGTGATCCGCAGGCAAATATCGTAGTAGCCCCGGCCGACCATATCATTCTGAAGGAAGAAGAGTTTCAGCGGACCATCCAGACGGCGCTCGCAGCTACCCAAACCGATGACATTCTGGTTACGTTAGGCATTCAGCCCAGCCGACCTGATACGGGTTACGGGTATATCCAGTATATTCCAGAAGGTACTGGGCAACGTCCGTTAAAAGTAAAAACTTTTACGGAAAAGCCTCATCTTGAACTGGCACAGCAGTTTCTCGACAGTGGTGAGTTTGTGTGGAACGCGGGTATTTTCGTCTGGAATGTGAAGACGGTTATTCGGGCCTTTGAACAGTATTTACCGGAAGTGGCCGAAATTTTTGCCGAAGGTAAAGACGCTTATTACACGCCCGAAGAAAAAGCCTTTGTTGATAAAGCGTATTCGCTTACCAAAAGCATTTCCATCGATAATGGCGTGATGGAGAAAGCGAAAAATGTCTACGTAGTACTAAGCGAATTCGGCTGGTCGGATCTTGGCACGTGGAAGTCGCTTTATGAAGTGTCGGATAAAAACGAGGATTTGAATGTCATCGACGGTCACATTATTCTCTACGACACACGCAATTGCATTATCAAAACACCCAAAGATCGGCTGGTTGTTGTGAATGGTCTGGATGGGTATATCGTGGCCGAGTACGATAACGTATTGATGATCTGCCGGAAAGAAGAAGAACAGAAAGTGAAAAACTTTGTGGCCGACGCCAAAGAACGAGGCACGGAGTTTGTGTAGATAGATTAGGGCATCCCGACTCTTTTTCGGTTCGGGATGCCTTAATCAAGGCAATGGCAACCAATATTTGTTCGTTAGCCTTACGAACTGTGAACTGACTTGTGAAAAAAGTTTTCTACCTGAGCCTGACGTTATTCGTCATTAGTGTTCTTGGCGCATGTAAAGAGAATGGCCCGGCTTTTTCGCCCGGCGAAAGTGATGCACGTATCACAGGTACGTGGCAACTGGTCGAACGTCGGTATCAGAAAGATTCTACATATTCGTTTCAGACTATTAGTATTATAAACCGGACTCCAACCGATACTACGGTGACAACAATTGGTGGTACGTCGGTGAAATGGGATACCCTCATCACGCCAAATGGACCGACCTATTTCCGTCGCGATACGCTTTACGTTCGTCGCGATACGTCGTTCTATACAACACGTCGTTATCCAATCAATCAGCCACAAACTCTTACGTTCGATGCCACTGGGCTGCTTAGCGGTAGTGGTCCGGAAATGTCGTATTACTTTCCGATAAAGTATTACCGAATCGATAAAACCTATCCCGACAGTTTGTCGGTTGACTTTTTCATTACCACCAATAGCGCAAACGTACCTTCCCGTCAAGGTTTGTCGTTCCGAAAGGATACGTTAGTGCTACTTCCCCGTTGCGATCAGCCCTGTTATTCTAAATTTATAAGGGCTCGTTAGAAGCTCTTCACGCTACGTCCAGCCTTGTGCCCGAATGGGTGTCTGCTGGCCTGCTTTAGTGGCTAATACAATTTGATCTGGATTTTTTGTGAGATAACCGATGGCGGTAATACGTGCGTTGGTCGCCAGTTTTTCGTATTCCTGCGGACGTACTGTAAACAACAATTCATAATCCTCTCCCCCATTCAGTGCAGCCGTAACCGGGCTAATCTTAAACTCATCGGCAGCCAGATAAGCCTGATCATCAATAGGAATGTTTTCATCGAAAATAACAGCGCCCGTTCCCGACTGGCGACAAAGGTGCAATAGTTCCGAAGCCAACCCATCCGAAACATCGATCATGGATGTTGGCCGAATACCCAGATCGCGCAATTCATGAACAACGTCGGTTCGGGCATCTGGACGGAGTTGCCGCTGCATCAAATACGCTCGCTCTTCCGATAAGCCGGGCTGCATATTTGGGTCGGCCATGAATACCTGTTTTTCCCGTTCCAGCAATTGTAATCCCAGATAAGCCGCGCCCAGATCGCCCGTTACGCACACTACGTCGTCGGGTTGAGCGGTGTTTCGATACGTAATCAACGACTTGGGCACCTTCCCCAACACTGAAACGGATATGATCAATCCAGAGCGCGACGACGTAGTATCGCCCCCCACCAAATCGACATTATAGGCTTCACAGGCGGCTCGGATGCCTTCGTAGAGTTCATCGATAGCTTCGACCGGAAACCGGCTGCTCAGTCCAATACTAACGGTTATCTGTAAAGGTAGTCCGTTCATAGCGGCAATATCCGATACGCCAAACGTAACGGCTTTATAGCCCAGATGCTTCAACGGTACGTAAGTCAGATCGAAATGAATTCCTTCGACAAGCATATCGGTAGTCAGCAATCCATAATCGGTTACCCAGTCGAATACAGCCGCATCATCGCCAATGCCGTATATAGTTTCGGGATGAGTGGGTGCTGGAGTTGCTGTCTTTATGCGTTCGATCAGGCCAATTTCGCCCAATGTGTTAAGATCTGTCATGGTAAATCAAGAATGAATGATGGTCAATGAATAATGCTTTTCAGAAATAAGCTAGAGAGTTAATCCAGCCGTTCTTCATTATACATTATCCATTAAAAAAGCCGTTCCGATTGATTTACGGAACGGCTTTTGGAGCAAATTGGTTTGCGTGGCTCTTACGGATTTGTCAGTGTGTACACATTCGTAGTGTTACCCGTTTTCTGGCTGGCCGTTGTCCGGGTGAGTTTCAAATTGGTATCGTCAACTAATTCAACATTGAACTCAATTGTGCCGTTTGTACCTGTAGGTTGTGGGTTCAAATTACTCAGCACAAGGCGCGTATCAGACGGTACGGTATATTGACCAACAAATGTATTTCCATCAAACTCGGTATACCGAACAGTAGGTGCTGCGCTTAAATCGAGTTTATAACTGGCATAGTTTCGAACGTTGCTCGTAGCTCCCCGTGTATATACCGTTGAACTATTTTCATCCACTTTGTTAGCTGTCCAAACTTTAGCGATACGTTCCGAGACGGGGGCAACAGCTTTACTCTTACAACCAGTAAACACACTCACCAACGTTGCAACCGCCAAAAAAGCAGTAAAATGAATCTTTTTCATAATCAATCTATACATAGAACCAGTAGTGGCTAAAGTTACGCTAATTTTGTTGTTCTGCGCAAAAAACGCAAGCTGAATAATTCACCCATTTGACTAAACGGTTGCCATGAATTCTGTCGCTGTATTTACCCGTTCTCAGTTGGCACTACGTAACGGACAAGACCGCGATGAAATCTGGTGTGCGTACCAGGGACTCATATACGACGTTTCCAGCTCACGACTATGGCGCAATGGTCATCATTACGAACATTGGGCGGGTCAGGATTTAACCGACGAACTTCCTGATGCGCCACATACCAACAGTGTTTTTCAGCGATTTCCGGTAGTAGGCAAACTTATTTAACGTTACAGTTTTTTTGGTTTATCGTTTAGCTATTCTGGCAAACGTACTGAAACCAGAAACATAAACTCTTTTCTTATGCTTCTCATCGCCGATAGCGGCTCTACAAAAACAGACTGGCGATTAATTGACACGCAGGATCGGGCTGATGCTATTCAAACGGATGGCTTTAACCCTTATTATCAGACAACCGAGCAAATGGTTGCTACGTTACAAGCACAATTGGTGCCACAACTTCAAAGCGACGCCGTAACAGATGTTTTTTTCTACGGAACCGGATGCACCGGTGACACGGTCAACTACATTGTTTCGGATGCGCTACGTGCCGTATTGCCTAACGTAGCGACGGTTTCGGTGAATAGCGATATGCTGGGAGCGGCCCGAGGAGCGGCTCAGCATGAACCCGGAATCGTCTGTATTCTGGGAACCGGTTCGAATGCCTGCTGTTACGATGGCAATCAGATTGTTCGTGGTATTCAGTCGCTGGGTTTCTGGCTGGGCGATGAAGGAAGTGGTGGTTATCTGGGCAAAACGCTGGTACGTGACTATTTTCAACAACGGCTACCCGACGATCTACGTAGTGCTTTCCAGAGTCGGTATAATCTTGACCGCCCGACGTTGCTCGAAAATGCGTATCAAAAACCTTATCCAAACCGATACTTCGCGTCGTTCACGCCGTTTTTATCCGAACATCTTACACATCCCTATATCAGTCAGCTAGTTACCGACGCATTCGTTTTGTTTCTGACTACGTATGTTCGACGGTTTCCGGAAGCTGAGCAATGGCCTGTTCATTTTGTAGGATCAATTGCGCACTATTTTGCTACGTTACTGGAATCGGCAATAACGCAAACGCAGTTGACTATGGGCCGAATCCTCAAAGCGCCTGTGGAACAATTGATTGAATTTCACAAAAATGGGTAAGTTCCCACAGTTCACTCGTAACTTTGCCGACGGTACGTTATACAGTTATGAGGTTGTATTGTTATAAAGTTGTAGAGTTAGTTGTTTCGTTTCACTCTTGATTTTGATCCGGCAGGAACTATATAACCTTATAACTCTACAACTTTATAACAATACAACTTTACAACCCCAAAACTGCCAACGTTTACAATCTGAAGAAAAGGAATGGCAAATCGGTATTTTTTGAAAGTAAAAGACGTCGTTCGTGAAACGGCCGACGCTGTAACGATAAGTTTCTGGCACCCCATCAACGAAGAAGTACGGTATCAGCCCGGTCAGTTTTTAACGTTTCTACTCACTATTGACGGGCAAAAAATTCGCCGGTCGTATTCGATGGCGTCGTCACCCCATGTCGACGTATCTCTATCGGTTTCGGTGAAACGGGTGCCTGGTGGCCTTGCTTCGAATTATCTGTGCGACCGTATCAAATCGGGCGATATTCTGGAGACGCTGGAACCAATGGGCACCTTCGTTCCGAAACTTGAGCCACAGGGGCATCGTACACTGGTGTTGATTGGTGCAGGCAGTGGTATTACTCCTTTATTTTCGATGGCAAAATCGGCCCTGCATGTGGAGCCCAATAGCCGGGTTTGGCTCATTTACGGTAACCGAAACCAAAGCTCAATTATTTACAAGGCGCATCTGGACGCAATGGAGCAAGCTTATGGCCGCTCACGTTTTCAGGTAACGCACGTATTAAGCCAGCCTTCGGCCGGGTGGTCGGGTGCCGAAGGTCGATTAAATCAGCATTCGCTGGCTAAATTACTGGAACAACTTCCAGCTGCCGAACGTCAGAACGCCAGTTTTTATATGTGCGGCCCCGATGGTATGATGGCCGAAGCCCGGTCGGCTTTATCACTAATGGGGGTTTCAACCGAGCGAGTTCATAAGGAAAGTTTCGCCCATGCACCTGTCGCGGCTGGCGATGTGGTTGAAGAACCAATGACTGCTTCGGATTCGGGAACACCCGAAGTAACGGTTATCTACGAAGGCAGTGAATATAAATTTGCCGTGGCCCCGCATCAAACCATACTGGAAGCGGCACTGGATTTAGATATTGATTTACCGTACTCCTGTCAGGCAGGTATGTGTACGGCCTGTTTAGGGCGTTGTACGTCGGGCAAGGTAAAACTGGATGAGGAAGATGGCCTCTCCGAATCTGAACTGAAAGCGGGCTACGTACTCACCTGCGTAGCGCACCCGGTTGGGCCGAACGTAGTAATTGAAATCGAATAATGTATCCGTATAAAACACTACGTCCCGAATCATAATTAGTTGGTTCGGGACGTAGTGTTTTATACTTTTTCAAATTTACTCTGGTTTTGGTGCTTTCGCGGATTTCGATTTAACCCTTGGTTTCGTGGCTCGTGCAGGGGCAGCGGCTTCAACATCAGGCGCAATTGGTGCAATAGCGGCATCAAGTGGTGCAATGGCCTCTAGTGGTGGTGCCGGAAGTACAGGCTGTGCAGGATCTAATGGCGAAATAACACCTACTCTGGCTCTTGGCGATACGCTGGCTGGTCTGGGAGAACGAGGAGGTCGTGGAGTAGATCGCATCCAACGTGTTCGGGATGGTTTCACTTCTTCGCGCAACTGGTCAGCAGCCAACTCAAAAGCCTGGTCAGAATACATGTGATACAGGCGCTGACGGTCTAATTTTTCGTTCATACGATCCATCTGCTCCTGTAGTTGCATCGCTTCTTTTTCCAGCTTCTCCATCGGCAATCGGACATCCTGCATTTTCAGCCGAGCAGTTTCCAATTGCTTATTTAGCTCCTCAATACTAGTTTCCTGTGCCTTAATATCAGGCTCAAGGGCTGCTAGTTGTTTTTCTATTTCAGTCTGACTCAGTTTCTGTTTACTATCGTTGTTGAGCAGTTGATAGTGTTTTTCGATCAGTGCCTGACGTTGCTGTTCCAGCTTTTGTTTTCGCCACTCCAACACCTGTTGGCTACGTTCCGATTCTTCAATTGGGAACCGAAGTTTTTCCATCTGAGAATGTAAAGCCTCTACCTGTTTCGACCGCTCGGCCATAAGCTGGCTAACACTATCCATGTTACGTCGTTGAAGTGCCCGCAGTCGATCCAGCGAGTCGTTGGCAGGCAGTAGATGAGAAAGTGTTCTCATCGAATTATTCACCGTTACGTCAAGATCCACCTTAGCCAACTGCTCTAGTGTTTTATCAACATTTACTGATACGTTGTTAGTCACTGACGCAACAATATTGTCGTAGTCAATGTGCGATAAACCGTCCGCCAATGCAGTCATTCCGCCATCGAAAGCAGCATTCTTTTCAATGATGGTCAGCAGAATATCGCGGTCTGAGGCAGGAATAGCATCGAGCGATAATTTGCCAGCATTTACCTGATCTAATTCACGTTGTAACCTAGCAACACGGGCAGTCGTCAGTTTTCGACTTTTCCAGACAACGTAGCTAATCGTATGGCCATCAACCATTCCGTATTCCGAATTGCGGTCGATTTTATGCTTACGACTAGCTGGCTTTGGTTGGGTTGTTTTATTACGTACTGGCTTATCCTGTTTCTGCACGGCGTAGACCGATACACTCATCAGTAACAACGTAGCAAACGTAATACCGGCCAAACTACTGTTTGAAATAAATGGACGACTGGGGGCACCTAACATTCGCCGAACCCGGTGTAACAAATGCTGTTTTTTCGATGCGAGCGCCATCCCCAAAACGGGTGTATTCGCTACTTGCATCAGCCGTAACTCTTCTACACGAGCAAGCGCCTGTGCCAGAATATGCCCGTTACCCCCACAGATTTGTACAGCCAGATCATCACAGCAATGTTCCCGTTCTTCGCGAACACGTGCCGAAAGCCACCAAAGAGCCGGATGGAAGAAATACAGTACTTCAACAACCGATTGCAGCAAATTGACCGCGTAATCGTGCCGTTTAATGTGGGCCAATTCATGCGCCAGAACAGCCTCTACCTCACGCGGTGTCAGATGAGACAACAAACCAATGGGAATTAGAACCACTGGTTTCAAGACGCCAACTACCATCGGAACCGTAATATGTGCCGAATCCATCACGCGTATAGCCGAACGAATAGCCATTGACGAACGTAGCTGACTAACCAGTTGCTTACAGGCTACCGATACCGTCGGCGTAGCGGTGTTGGTCAACCGCTGTAAATACAGCCATCCACCGGCAAGCCTCAACCCAAACAACGTAACGCCAATCAGATATACCAGTACAAACTCAGTTAAATGCATCTGCAAAAATTGCTGAAATTGATGCGTCCACGAAAGGGTCTGCGAAGCTGTCTGCCAACGAATTAGCATGGCCTGCTGCGATAGAGAACCGGATAAAAGCGGTTGCGTCGCTACGTCGGGTTTATAATACCAAAGGAACGTAGCACCTGACGCCAGCACTTGTGCCAGCAAGGTAAAGACGCTAATTTGATACCGTAAATTACTTGATTTGTTACGTAGCAGATGAAGCATAACCGCTATGGGTAGCACCAGCGCAAAACCTTGCCAGATGGCATGGAGCAACGTCCAGCCCAACGCATCGACTACTGAATTTGGCAAAAACTTAAAAGCGTTCATGAGTTATAGGAAAATGTTGTTGTTAAGAAATTTCGAATAAATCAGGTATCAAAACAGAATGTATTTAATCCTTCAATCAGCGGAATCCCGGTCCAGGTTGTTGAGCAATGCTTTGATCTCATCCAGCTCCTTCTGCGATGTTTTGTGTTGGCCAAGCACTTGCATCACCAGCTTCGAGGCCGACCCGCGAAAAGCTGTTTCTACAAAACGATCGACCAGATTACGTTGAATATCTTCCTCCTGCACAGCCGCCGTGTATGTATGCGAGCGAGCATCTTCCTCGCGGGTGAGTAGTCCTTTTTCATACATAATCTGCATCAGTTTCAGCGCGGTTGTATAGCCAATATCACGACTTTGGCTCAGCGTTTCGTGCACTTGCCGTACTGTGCTAGGGCCATTTGCCCAAAGCACATGTAGTATTTCCAGTTCAGCATCTGTTGGTTTCATAATCTATCTACGAAGATCTTCGTAGCAAACATATACGAACAATTTCGTAGATACAAATTTCTGAACAAAAAATTTATGAGAACCTTTAGTAAGAAGCTGTTGAGCGGCTATTATGCTATTTTTGCACCCTGACCGAAAATCAGTTTTCAATTACAACAACTTGACGATCGAAAGGGCCCCAACAGTCTCTGGCTGTTGGAGTTGCGAAAGCAACTAATCAGATAACCATAACTGACAGCCAGAGACTGTCAGAGCCTTTTCGATGCCAAAGGACCTGGCGATTTTTCAACTCCAATACGAATGAATTCAAACGAAACATTAACCATTCCTACCCGTCCGAAGCGCCCATTCATCGGCGATAATCTGGTGTTAAAAAACTGGGACGATGTACAACCATTCTACGAAAATCTGCGTGAGCGACCTATTCAGACAGCCGACGAACTGCATCAGTGGCTGTTAGACCGGAGCGAACTGGAATCATATCTGTCCGAAGATTTTGCCTGGCGGTATATTCGAATGACATGCGATACGGCCAATGAAGAACTGGTGAATCAGTTGAATTTTTTCATTGCCGAAATTCAGCCGCCCATGACCGCGTTCGGCAATGATCTCGATCTGAAAGCCGTTCATAGCCCTTATTTAAGTCAGTTGACCGACGATGGCTACGACGTAATGGTACGTAGCATGAAGAAGGCTATCGAAATTTTTCGGGAAGAAAATATTCCGCTTCAGACTGAACTACAGACTGAAGAGCGAAAATACGGAGCCATTGTTGGAGCCATGACTGTTACGATTGACGGCCAGGAAATGACCCTCCCGGCCGCCAGCGACCGGATGCAATCGACCGACCGGGCCGTTCGTGAAGAAGCCTGGCGCAAAATCTGGGAACGTCGTTACGAAGACCATGAAACACTCGACCAATTGTTCGACCGGCTGCGCACGCTACGTCACCAGATAGCCACAAATGCGGGTTTTGAAAATTTTCGCGATTATTCGTTCGCATCGCTGGGCCGGTTCGATTATACGCCACAGGATTGCTTTAATTTTCATGAATCAGTAGCCAAGTCGGTTGTGCCATTGCTAAACGAGATTGCCCAGCAACGCAAGCAACGACTAAATGTAGATCCGCTACGTCCGTGGGACGCTAAAGTCGACGTAGAAGGGCGTCCTGCGTTGAAGCCATTTGCTACGGGTGGCGAACTACTCGAAAAAACCATTACGTGTTTCGACCGGCTCGACAAAGAATTGGGTGACGACCTACGTATCATGCGGGCTATGGGTCATCTTGACCTCGAATCGCGGAAAGGCAAAGCACCCGGTGGCTACAACTACCCGCTCGAGGAAATTGGCGTACCGTTTATTTTCATGAACGCTACGTCGAGTCTGCGCGATCTGGTAACAATGGTACACGAAGGAGGCCACGCTGTGCATTCGTTTTTAACGCGCGATTTACCCTTGAAAGCCTTTCGGAATCCGCCGATGGAAGTGGCCGAATTAGCGTCGATGAGCATGGAATTACTGTCGATGGATCATTGGGACGTGTTTTTCGAAAATGAAGATGAGCTACGTCGGGCGAAACTCCAGCATCTGGAATCAATTATCGAAACCCTTCCTTGGGTAGCCACTATTGATAAGTTTCAGCACTGGATTTACGAAAACCCAGCCCATACCGACGCCGAACGTCGCGAACATTGGCTACAGATTTATGAGCAGTTTGCCGATTCGGTTACGAACTGGGACGGTTTCGCTTATTACAAAGAATATATCTGGCAGCGGCAGCTTCATCTGTATGAAGTTCCGTTCTATTATATCGAGTACGGTATTGCGCAGTTGGGGGCAATTGGCGTCTGGCGGAACTATCGTAACGATGCAAAAGCAGGACTGGAGGGATATAAGAACGCGTTACGTTTAGGCTATAAAGCGCCCATTCGTGAAATCTACGCTGCGGCCAACGTACCATTCGATTTTTCACGTGCACACATTCAGGAACTTATGCAGTTTGTGTGGGACGAAATCCAGAAACTAAGCCGTTAATGACCTAAAAATTTGCCAACTTTTGGCAAGTTGCTTCGTCCGAAGTAAAAAAACTACCCATTAACGACGGTCGACTAACGACTCTTTCTTATTTTTGCCGAATCAATTCGTAACCAAAGAGCTATGAAGCGCGTACTGCATATAAGTTTACTGGCAGCCATGGTAATGTCATTGGCTTCCTGTGACTACCAGAAATACAACTCAGTTCGTCAGAAAGATTACCGGGCACAGGATTATAGCTCGACCTATCGTGCCGGTGATCCGGAAGTATACGGTCTTGGAAAAGATTCGGTGGCTGTTCAGTCGAAATATAAATATACTGCTGATCCAAATCTGGATGCCAAAGCCGAAGCGATTCGCAAAAAATTATATGGTCCAGGCAATACAACGCAAAGTCTGTAGGCCATTGGATAAATTATAGAAAAGCGGTGGATCAACGTATACGCGTCGATTCACCGCTTTTTTGGCGCCTGACCGTACACTAAAAGCGGCCTAAATGTTGGGCAAAGCAACTGAACAAACGCACTATGCGTCTGTTTTTTGTGTTACTTTGTTCGGTCAAGCTGCTCTGCAAAAGAGTATTATTTGAATAGGCAAGTAGCTATATACGCGAAAAACACGATGAAAATTGCATTAGTTACAGGTTCAGCGGGTCTAATAGGCAGCGAAGCGGTTTCTTTCTTTGCCGACAAATTTGACCTTGTAATTGGTATTGATAATAATATGCGACAGTACTTCTTCGGTGCTGATGGTTCAACCGAATGGAACCGGAACCGATTGAACGAAACATATACAAACTATCAACACCGCACAGCCGATATTCGGGAAGTATCCCAACTGGAGCCAATTTTTCAGGAATTTGGCACTGATATCAAACTGGTACTCCACGCAGCAGCCCAACCCAGCCACGACTGGGCCGCTCGTGAGCCGTTCACCGATTTTGGCGTAAATGCTGTCGGTACGCTCAATATGCTGGAAATGACACGTCTGCATAGCCCAGAAGCTGTCTTTATTTTCACATCGACAAATAAAGTTTATGGCGACAACCCTAACTTTTTGCCGCTGATCGAAACAGAAACGCGCTGGGAAATCGACCAGAACCACCCTTATTTTGCGAATGGTATCGATGAGCACATGAGCCTCGACCATACTAAACACTCAGTTTTCGGCGCGTCGAAAGTAGCGGCTGATATTATGGTGCAGGAATACGGTCGTTATTTCGGAATGAATACGGGTGTTTTCCGGGGAGGTTGCTTAACTGGCCCAAACCACTCCGGCGCTCAATTGCACGGCTTCCTGTCGTATCTGATGAAGTGCGCTATTACAGGCAATCAATACACCATCTTCGGCTATAAAGGCAAACAGGTTCGCGATAACATCCATAGCTGGGATTTGGTGAATATGTTCTGGCATTTCTATCAGAACCCACGTCCGGGCGAAGTTTACAACGCCGGTGGTGGTCGTCATGCGAACTGCTCAATGCTAGAAGCCATTGCACTATGTGAAGAGATTTCGGGGAACAAAATGAATTACCAATACTCCGAAACCAACCGCAGTGGCGACCATATCTGGTATATTTCAGATTTGACCAAATTCAAACAACACTATCCAACCTGGGACTGGACATTCAATCTGAAAGAAACCATGGTCCAGATTCACGATAGTATGGCTGCCCGACTGGCACCAACGACCTAAGCAAAGTCAGCCTTAACTGGCTGCAACTCATTTAAGCTAAAGATGGCAACTTCTTCCCATTTTTTGATTACGGGCTGTGCGGGTTTTATTGGTAGCCACCTTACGGAGCGATTATTAAATTCAGGATATCGTGTTACCGGTGTCGACAATTTCGATACGTTTTATGCACGTCAGTATAAAGAGCGAAATCTCTCACTGGCGCGGCAGAACCCAAACTTCTCGTTTGTTGAAGCCGACATCCGGCAAACTGACTGGTTAGCCAGTTTAGATACTGGTATTGATACGATAATTCACCTGGCCGGTAAAGCTGGTGTACGCCCGTCTATTGATCAGCCTGCCGACTATATTTCTACCAACATTGTTGGTACGCATAACCTCCTGGAGTGGATGCGTGCCAATAATGTTAGTAAAATGGTTTTTGCCTCGTCATCGTCGGTATACGGCAACAACGAAAAAATTCCGTTTAGCGAATCCGATAGTGTTGATAATCCGATTTCACCATATGCGTTTACCAAAAAAGCCTGCGAGCTGATGAACCACAGCTACCATCATCTGTATGGTATGGGAATCATCAACCTTCGCTTTTTCACGGTTTATGGCGAACGGCAACGGCCCGATCTGGCCATTCATAAGTTTGTGCGGATGATGGCCAACAATGAACCCATCACGATGTATGGTATGGGCGATACGTCGCGCGATTATACTTACGTGAATGACATTGTCGACGGCATCGTGGCATCTGTAAACTATTTAAACGAGCATCCACAGGCATTCGAAACGGTTAATCTCGGCAACCAAAGCCCCGTTACGTTGCAACAACTGGTCGATACGTTGTATAGGCTGATGGAGAAAGAGCCGCAAATTATCAATCTGCCCAAGCAGGCTGGTGATGTGGAGCGTACGTTTGCCGACGTATCGAAAGCTAGCAGCCTGCTTGGTTATCAGCCTCGCGTACCACTGGAAGAAGGCTTGAGCCGCTTTGTAGCCTGGTACAAAAAGGAGCAGTCATGCTAAAAAAAATTCTGGCGCATCGCTGGTTGGCTCCTCTTTTCTGGATAACGATTGCTCTACTCGTAAAAGGAGCCTTTTTTGGTTGGTACCTGACCCAAACCTACTACCACGATGTGCCCGGATTTTTAGGGCAAAGCAATGGTGATATGACCACCTACGTAACGCCTGTCGAACACCTGCTCATCACAGGCAGTTTCGACACGGGCGAACGTATGCCGGGATACCCCCTGCTTTACTACGTACTACGTAAGCTCATGAATCAGGCCGATGCCTGTAATGCGCTCATTTTTATCCAGCTAATCGTTTCCGCCATTTCGGTATATATACTGGGCCTTTGTGCGCAACGGTTATTCAAAAATGAACGGGCTTTTTACTGGGCTTATTTCATTTACCTGTTCAGTACGTTTGCCAGTATCTTCGACGCGTATTTCCTGACCGAAAGTTTGTCGGCTTCGGCATCCATTTTTTTTATACATGCCTGGCTCCGGTCTGAAGATAAGCGCCGTTGGGCATGGTTAGGTTTAGTAGTTAGCGGAGGCTGGTTAACCTGGTCTATTTTTCTGAAACCAGCCCATGCGCCCCTGCTGGCTATATTGCCGGCTATCTGGGGGTTACAATGGCTGAAAGGTCAGTTAAAATTCGGGCAAGTTGTTCGCTACAGTACGTTATTCCTGCTCCCCTTTTTCGTTGCCGACGGCGTCTGGACGCTACGTAACTACCGGCACTATCACGAATTTATTCCGCTGCTGAAAAATCCGTGGTATGCCGAAAGTGTTTGGCCAACGAATTATTTCGACATGATGGCCTTTTACCAGACCTACGGCGAAGATTATTCGTTCTGGTTTCCGAATACGGGCGTTCGCTGGATGCTGGGCTGGAAAAACGATGCCTTTATGCCGCCACTACGTTGGTACGTAAAAGAAGATTTAGGCCCTCCCCCCGAGTACGTCTACACGTCCAAATTCAATCGGGATTCAATTACGCATTTACGTAACCTGTATTACGAAACCGCAAATAACCCGAATTTGGATTCAACCCGACGGAAAGCGTACCACGCCGAGATTCATGAGAAGCTGGCTATATATACCAAGTCCGTTCAGGAAGAAAAGCCGTTCGTTTACTACGTTCGGGCACTTAGTCGCTACACCTTTACGTTCTTCAACGGGACTTGGGGGTATAATTTCCTAGACGATATTGTACCTGCCCAATGGCCCAGGTGGTTGCTTCGTGCCTATCACTACGTATTTATTTTATTGCCGGGCGTTGTCGGGCTGGCGTTACTCCTGATTCGTGGGCTCCGAAAAGAACCCAGATTACTAGCTGCACCGATGGCGATTGTAATTTGTACCCTTGTTTACGTAGTTATGCTTCGGCATCCGGAGACTCGTTATTTGGTACCGTTTTACCCATTTCTGGTTTTGAGCGCCGTTTGTACTTTTTTAAGCCTTCCAATGCTTAAATTTGTACGTTAATTATACAACTATGACGTATCTATCCGTAATACTGCCCATCTACAACGAAGCGAAGAGCATCCCGATCTTATTCGACGCGCTGGACGATGCTATTGGACAGTATGACTACGAGATTATTGCTATTAACGACGGTTCGAAAGACAATTCGTTTGCTGAGTTGCGTAAAATCTGCGCCCAGAACGATCGGGTAAAAGCTATAAACTTCAAGCGCAATTTTGGGCAGACATCAGCTATCAATGCGGGTATCCAGTACGCTTCAGGTGAAATCATTGTACTGATAGACAGTGATTTAGAGAATGATCCGCATGATATTCCGAAGCTAATCGAAAAACTGGACTCGGGCTACGACGTAGTAAGTGGCTGGCGTCAGGATCGCTGGGAGAAGGAGTTTCTAACCCGGAAACTTCCATCACGGATGGCCAACAAACTCATCAGCGCGATTTCAGGGGTGAAGCTACATGATTATGGCTGCACACTAAAAGCGTATCGTCGGGAGGTAATTAAAGATGTTATTCTATACGGACAAATGCACCGGTTCATTCCGGTTTATTGCACCTGGCAGGGTGGTAAGGTTACTGAAATGCCCGTTAGCTACCGTCCGCGTCAGTTCGGAAAAAGTAATTATGGCATTTTCCGAACCTATAAAGTGTTGCTTGATTTGGTGCTGATCAAGTTTCTGGACAAATACATGCAACGCCCGATTCACTTCTTTGGCGGAGCCGGTGTCCTATCTTTTTTAGTATCACTGGCAGCGGTTTTACTAGCGGCTTATTTTAAAATTACCGGCCAGAAAGATCTCGTTGAAACGCCATTGCCAACCATTGGGTCAATGTTTTTTATTGTCGGCATTCAACTGGTGCTGATGGGCGTATTGGCCGAGATTCTGATACGAACGTATTACGAATCTCAGAAAAAAATGCCGTATAGCGTAAAAGAAACGATCAACTTCGGTCAGACGTCTGAAGTAGTTTAAACATCAGTACGTCTACCAACCGAATCAACAAATTATACTTTAAAACTATAGGTCTATGTGTGGGATTGCGGGATTTATAGGACGTGGCAGTGAAGACGATTTGCTACGTATGATTCGTAAGCTACGCCATCGTGGCCCCGATTTTCAGGGTGGATGGTGGCAACCGGGCATTGGGCTCGGTCACGCGCGGCTGAGTATTCTTGATCTCAGCGACGTAGCGAATCAGCCATTTTTCAATCCTGACCAAAGCGTAGGTATCGTTTTCAATGGCGAGATTTATAATTTTCAGGAACTACGCGATGATCTCGAGAAGCTGAATAAATATACGTTCCGCACTACGTCTGATACGGAGGTTCTGCTTTATCTGTATGAAGAATACGGGGAAAAGCTGTTCGACCGAGTTAATGGGATGTTTGCCTTCGTTATTCACGATTTCAAACGGAAACGTAGCCTGCTCGCCCGCGACCGTATGGGCAAAAAACCGCTTTATTACAGCGTCGCTGGCGATACGTTGGTTTACGGTTCTGAACCGAAAGCGCTTCTGCAACATCCACTCGTTTCAAACGAAATTAGTCCGGATGCCATCAATGCCTATTTAACGTTCGAATACGTACCGACGCCCTATAGTATCTTCCGCGATATTCATAAGCTGGAGCCGGGGCAGTTCATGATTTTTGAGGAAGGACGTATCTCTAAACATGAGCCTTACTGGAATATTACGTTCAACCATCAACCTATTTCGTTTGACTCGGCTCTTGACCGTTTCGATGCGTTACTCGACGATGCAACCGCCAGTCGACTAGTGGCCGACGTACCGCTGGGCGTTTTTCTGAGTGGCGGCCTCGATAGTTCGGCAATAGCGTATTACGCGCAGAAGAATAGTAAAACTCCGATTAAAACGTTTTCCATCGGTTTTCAGGAGAAGTCATACGATGAAGCCACCTACGCTCGGGCGGTTGCCAAACATCTGGGTACCGATCACCATGAGAAAACCCTGACAGCGCAGGATTCGCTTGACCTGCTGCCCAACATTACCGATAAACTCGACGAGCCTTTTGCCGATGCGTCGATCATTCCAACTTATCTGCTTTCTCAGTTTACACGTGAGCAGGTAACCGTAGCGTTGGGGGGAGATGGCAGTGACGAATTACTGGCGGGTTATCCAACCTTTACGTCCGATTATGCGCGGGGTGTATACAGTCGGATGCCGCGTTTTGTACACGCGCTGGCTGGCCATGCCGCTGATTTGCTGCCTGTTAAAGATGACAATATCAGCTTTGACTTTAAGGTGAAGCAGTTCCTAAAAGGTTTTCAGGAAAAACCGGCTTACACGCACACGCTTTGGCTGGGCAGTTTTTCGCCTTCACAAAAACGGCAATTGCTGTCATCATCCGTGTTGAGTCAGGTTACTGATAAAACCGGAATGGGACTCATCGACAAGCACTTGTCTCAGTTGCCCGCTAATACTGATTCGTTCGACCAGACATCCTATATCTATTACCAGACGTATTTGCTGGATGATATTCTGACTAAGGTTGACCGGGCTAGTATGTATAATTCGCTGGAAGTTCGGGCGCCTTTCCTCGATTATCGGATTGTTGATTTTGCTAACAGCTTACCTGAGTCATATAAGCGCAAAGGGCTTTCAGGCAAATACATCCTAAAGACACTGATGCGGGGTAAAATTCCTGACGACATTATCGACCGCCCCAAGAAAGGATTCGGTATTCCGTTATCGCAGTGGCTACGTAACGAACTACGTCCACTTTGCGACGATTTGTTGTCAGAAGCATCGCTGAAACAGCATGGCCTTTTCAACTACGACTACGTAGCGAAACTTAAAAATGAACACTACGCGGGTAAACAGAATAATCGCAAACTACTCTGGACACTAATGGTATTTCAGCAGTGGTATAGACACTACGTTCAATAAAGAATGTTACAGGACTCATTGTAGCAGTAATTAGATTTTGCCATGATTCTTTAAACATTCTTTATTCTCCATTATTCATTATAGCATGGCCTGGAAGAAAAAAGGACTGATTTATAAACCCGACGGCTCACAATCATTCAGCCGCACACACGCTCAAGTACCATTTGGTTTCCCAATGGGAGATAAACTTCGTGTTTATTTCTCAACCCGCGATGAAAACGTATCGTCGGCCCCGTCGTTTGTAGAACTCGACCCAAATGACCTGACAAAAGTCACTTACATCCACGATAAGCCTTGTATTACAAAAGGAGATGTTGGTACGTTCGATGAATCAGGGGTAATGCCTTCATGGTTTTTACCCGTTGGTGACGAAATCTGGCTGTATTACACGGGTTGGAATAAAAGCGAAACAGCCTGGTATCGGCTTAGTATTGGTTTAGCGGTCAGTAAAGATGGTGGCTTAACATTTGAGCGTAAATACACAGGCCCTTTACTTGACCGATCTATTTACGACCAGATTTGGGTGGCGCAACCTTGCGTCATGCGCGAAGAACAAGCTGACGGCAGTATTCGGTGGCGGATGTGGTATTTATCCTGCACGAAAATTGAAGTAATAAATAATCACCCAGAGCCATTTTATAACGTAAAATACGCCGAATCGACTGACGGTATAAACTGGGAACGTACCGGCCACGTTTGCGTTGGTTACGACGAGTTTACAGATGCCATTGGTCGGCCAACAGTTTATAAAGATGGGAATTTGTACAAAATGTATTTTTCCTACCGCAGCGCGACCAATTTTCGTACCGATGTACGGCAGAGTTATCGGATTGGCTATGCCGAATCAGAAGATGGGCTTACGTGGAATCGGAAAGATGAATTAGCTGGCATCGAACGGTCGGCAGAAGGCTGGGATTCGTTGATGATGGACTATTGCCATATTTTCCCGCATCAGCACCAGTGGGTTATGTTTTATAACGGGAATGGGTTTGGTGCATCAGGATTTGGGTATGCAACTCAGCCCATTCTATGATAAAAATCAGGTATAACGAACTTGCATTTTGCGAAGATAGGCTCCTATTTTGTGCCAGATAATAGGTTCGTAACCAAGACATAATTAGCAGAATACATTATTACTCATGCCAAAAGTTAGTGTTGTCATAGCGACCTACAATCAAGCGAAATTTATCCGCCAGACCCTTGATAGTGTACTGGAACAAAAGACAAATTTCCCTATAGAAATTCTGGTCGGCGATGATTTCTCGAACGATGGTACACGGGAAATTATTAAGGAGTACGAGCGTAAACATCCGAGCCTAATAAAAGGCATTTTACACCCACGTAATCTGGGGAAAAATGGCGGTATTAACTTTCTGGAGACCCTAAAGCACGCTAAAGGGGAATATTACGCGGGAATGGACGGTGACGATTACCTGACCGACCCGCTTAAACTTCAGAAGCAGGTCGACATGCTGGATGCCCACCCCGATTACTCTATGGTGTTTCATAATGCCCTGATTACGTATGAAGATGGCAGTCCATCTGAGCTACTTAATGGGACCGACATGAAACCCTATTATACGTTGGATGATTTGATTGGTGAAAAAGAAATCTGGTTCATCGCTACGTCGAGCGCCATGTATCGGAATAACATTAAAGAATATCCGGCTTGGTTCAGAGAGTCAGTCAGTGGCGATATTCCCCGCCTGATTCTGAAAGCTAACTTGGGAAATATCGGGTACATACCTGACGTAATGTCAGTTTATCGGAAAAACAGGAACGGAACCAGCTTTACCGATAATGAAGCTGATGCCGTTTTCCTGCAAAACCGAATTGATATGTACAGTAGTATAAATCGCGAGCTGGATTATCGATACGATCGGGTTCTCAAGAAAAATATTGCCCGATATTATCGAATGATGCTCAATAGCAAACAGTACCGGAATTCATATCTGGCAAAGCTTCGGATAACGGCCAAATATTATTCGTTGGCCAAGCCAGGCTGGGACGATTTAAAGTCACTAATTTATGATCATCTAACACCGCCTGCCATACAGCGTGCTTACGGCGTAGTAGCCATTGGCTTACACCGTATTCTAAATAATTAGTACGTACAATTAGTCATTTTTGGCTAACTGCTTGAGTTTCCTTATTTTGTATTTCAAACACTGAAACTACTATAGGCCATGAATTTTTTCGAAACAGTTGTCTATACTACGCCGGAAGAAACAATTGAAAATGTAAGAGTGGCTGTTCAGAACAGCAAAGTAGTTCATCTGGCAGGCTTTAAAGAAGATTTACCTGTTCATGATTTTTACAGCAAATTATCTGAAACCATTGGCCGCATTCATGCTGCTGACGAAGATATAGCTACTGGCAAACAAACCGGTAATCGGTGGATCGATATTACGTATGATCCGCAAATTCCTGACCGCTACCGGTCGAGCAACACACGCCAGCCTATGCACACCGATGATTCTTACGTAGAACTGAATGGCGAAGAAGCCGTTAATTTCTTCTACTGTGCTTCACGGGCTAAAATCGGTGGTGCTACTACGTTCTTCGATCTGCCTGAGCTGGTTGAATGCATGAAACTAGATGGCGAAGACGCGCTGCTGGAAGAATTAGCCGTTACAGACGTAATTCACGCGAAAGGAGGAAGCCGCAAAGTTCGAAAAATCCTTTACAAAGAGGGAGATACGTATATGGCTAACTGGAATTACTTCTGTCTCTCGCGCGAAGAAAACACACCCGAAGTGCTGGATTTATGCGAACGTTTCCATCAGTATCTCGAAACCCGTATTATGAATGCTGGCGTTGTTGTTCCCCTACAGTTACAAAAAGGGGAAGCCGTTTTCTTCCACGATGATCTGGTTATGCACGGACGTAACGCTTTCTTCGCTGAGTATCCGGGTCAACGGAGCCTGATTAAAGGCAAAATTATCATGAACCCAGCACCGGCTGAGTCTGTATTTTAATTTCGATTACACCTATTTTCTGGTCGTTCAGCGAGCTAGTGAACCAATAGCCAGCCGCTGAACGACCAGTATTTGTATATAAACAAACCGAATAATGTAAGACGAAGCCGCATTCAACTACGTAGCACACTTATTCGGTTTACATTATTCATTCTTCATTGCCCATGAGTACTCCTTTGAACGAATCACTGACGTCGCGACTTGGCTTTGGAACCTGGCAGTTTGGCGGCCCAAATGTTATTAACGGAAATCCAACAGGTTGGGGAAAAGTCGATAAATCGGAAGCTATTCGAGCCATACACGTAGCAATTGAGCAGGGAATCAATTTTTTCGATACTGCCGATAGTTACGGACGTGGTCAGTCGGAGCAAATTCTTCAGGAAGCGCTTAAGGGTCAAAGCGGAAATCAACTCATCTGCACGAAGTTCGGAAACCGCCAAACGCCCGATGGACAGCCGATTCAGGATTATAGCGCCGACTATTTAACCGAAGCTGTTGAGGCAAGTCTGGGTCGATTAGGCCGTGATACGTTAGATATCCTTTTGCTGCACAGCCCACCCGATTCATTCGACTGGTCGACCTACGATACTACGCCTTTCGAAGACTTGAAAAAGGCTGGAAAAATTCGTTTCTACGGCGTTAGTTCACGTAGCGTTTATGGCGCTAAACGGGTTATAGAAGCAGGTTTTGGCAACGTAGTAGAAGTAATTTACAATGCGCTCGATCGTCGGGCTGAAGAATTACTTTTCCCAATGCCTACTGCCAACGAGTATTTCTTTATTGGTCGTGTTCCGTTAGCGTCCGGTTTTCTTAATCCCAGATATCTGACATCAGAGCCTTCATTTGCTCCAGACCAGTATCGTCACTATTTGCCCGAACGAGACCGGAACTGGTTATTAGATTCGGCAAGAAAATTAGCCTTTCTAAACGATTTACCGGGAGGTCTGGCCGTTTCGGCGTTACGTTTCTGTTTGTCTGATGATGCGGTGAATGCCGTTATTCCGGGTATGCATAACGAAAAACAGGTACTTGCAAACTGTGAAGCCGCAAAACTCGGCCCGTTGCCCGACGACGTACTACGCCGAATTCGGCAGGAAGTACCCGACGTAGCCGAACATTGGAAACCCAAAAGCTGATTTTTGCTTTTTATTTGTGAGCTTTGTGTTCTAGTTATTTCTGTCGATGAAATTAAGCGTTGTCATACCAGCCTATAATGAAGAAGAGTCGCTTCCACCAACGTTGCGATCTCTCTACCAAACTTTAGCAAAACACGGTATCCCTCACGAGATATGCGTTACCAACGATAATTCGAAAGATGGTACGTTACAAATGCTGGAGAAATTAGCCGCAACTGAAATTCCGACGTTAGTGTATTATACCAATCCCGGCCCCAACGGATTTGGTTATGCAGTACGTTACGGTCTCGAACGCTTCAGTGGCGATTGTGTTGCCGTTTTTATGGCCGATATGTCTGACGACCCGGAAGATTTGGTTCGTTTTTACAACAAAATGCTCGAAACGAACGTCGATGCTGTGTTTGGTTCGCGCTGGGGAAAAGGCGGGAAAGTTATCGATTACCCCGCACTGAAAAAATTCATTAATCGCATCGCCAATTTAATTATTCGCATGGTGATGGGAATTAAATACAACGATACTACAAACGCGTTTAAGCTCTACAAGCGCGAAACTATGGAAGGCATCAAGCCTTTTCTATCGCCACATTTCAATCTTACCATTGAACTCCCACTCAAAGCGATTGTTCGGGGTTATAGTTACGAAGTTGTTTCAAACAGCTGGACAAATCGGAAGTATGGCGAATCAAAGCTCAAAATCAAGGAAATGGGCAGTCGTTACTTCTTTATTCTGATGTACTGTTTTATAGAGAAATCTTTTTCAATGGGCGATTTCCGAAAAAAAACAGCCGCACCACCAGTCAATAAAATTACCAATTAACCTGGCAGCATCAGCCAAAAATCCCTTTCAGGCCCGGAATCTGGTAGACAGCAATCGATTGTAGTATAGCCCAGAAAACAGCGCTAATAAGCATATACAACAGAATTTGAAGCCGTTGCACTCGAAACGAAACAGCGAGTATGGTGCCGCCTATGGGTGTCAACAGTATCGGTGTCAGAAACGCAATTCCGGCTAGACCAGCACGTTTCCAGATTTTAATAGCCATCCGTGTTCGTTTCGTAAAGCGTTTGGGGGGTGCTGAGCGATAACGCTGGAGAAGTAATTGGAGAGCAGCGCCCGCATAAACCACAACAACGACGCTCACCATCATACCTATTATGGTAAACAAGGCCGTTTCAGGCCACGTTAGCCCCAAGGCAACACCAGATAAAGGTCCCCCCACAAATTTGAGTGTACTGGCAATTATAACGGACAGGTATTTGGCAACTGGCATGGTTCTGTTTTTATGCTGGAACAACGATACAAAACTATCCGTTGTTCACGATATATGCCGCTAATTAAATCTTCTTATTATGGGCCACCGGCCTACCAGTATAATGGGCACCTTCAAACCATTATTCCAAGCCTCACACGGCGCGTACTGGGCGTTACGTATGAACGCGAACGCTTAATTCTTTCTGACGGTGATTTTGTTGATCTGGACTGGATAGATAGCGGCCAGTCTCGGCTGGTTATTTTAACCCACGGGCTCGAAGGCGACAGCAATCGGCAATACATCCGTGGCACGGCTAAACTATTTGCCCAACAACAATATGACGTTCTCGCCTGGAATTGCCGTTCGTGCAGTGGCGAAATGAATCATGCTTTCCGACTCTATAATCATGGCGAAATAGGCGATTTAGGCGAAATTGTTCGATATGCATTGCGAACAAAATCATACCATGAAATTGTGTTGGTCGGCTATAGCATGGGTGGCAACATTACGTTAAAATACTTAGGCGTTCATGGCCGGGAGCTTCCTGAAGCCGTTAAAAAAGGAATTGCAATTTCGTCGCCTACCGATTTAGGAGCGAGTGCGGGTTTACTTGATAGAGCAGCCAATCGATTTTATCGGAATCGATTTATGAAAAAATTAATTGTTAAGCTTCGCCAGAAAGACGCCCTATTTCCGGGTCAGTTAGATCTGTCTAAGTTACAGCACATAAAAAAATGGCGAGATTTCGATGAGTTTTTTTCGGCACCGATTAATAGCTATCGGGATGCTGATGATTTTTATACACAGGCATCTGCTGTAAATTTCATGCCTACAATCACGATTCCAACGCTGTTATTGAACGCACAGAATGACCCATTACTTTCGCCTGAGTGTTCGCCAGCATGGCTAGCTCAGCAACATCCATCTGTTTTTCTGGAAACTCCCCGTTTAGGTGGTCATGTTGGTTTTCAACTCGCTCGTGACGAACACACCTATGCCGAACGCCGAGCGCTGGCTTTTGCACAAGGTAAACTCTAACACTAACTATTAACCAGCATGAGCCCAGCTTTTCTGTATTCTAACCGACTTATCTTTATTGCCGGTTCACCATCTCTGTTAAAAATCGAATTAAGTGATGTAAGTCAGTTGGCTCAGTTACTCAACGTAGCAGTGCCTGCCGACTGGCCTCCTGGCGAGTATGATCGGGATGCCATGCAATTCTTTCTGGAGCAACTAGCCAAACAGCCTGAACTTATTGGCTGGTATAACTGGTACGTAATAACTTATCCAACGCCTAACAAGCCTGCTACGCTCGTAGCCAGCGTGGGATATTTTGGGCCACCCAATACAGAAGGAACCCTCGAAATCGGATATTCTGTGTCAAACGAATGGCGCAGACAGGGTATTGCCACCGAAATCGTTAGCATATTAGTTGAACACGCCTGGCAACAACCGGGTGTTCAGCGAATTATTGCTCATACATTACCAGAAAACGAAGCTTCTATTGGTGTATTGACCAAGAATGGTTTTTATGAAATCGAAAGTGATGGTCCTGAAAAACGCTGTTTTGAACTCCTGCCGCTAGCCTAAATTAGATCTTATAATGCACTACGTACTGGCAATACGTGTTAGCTCTTCAATTTGATTAATAATCCGAGTGTTCGCAGGCGTGGTAATGTCCTGCCCAACAACTTGAAAGCCTGTTAGCAAAATCTGCGCATCGGGAAAGACTTCGGCCAACCGATCAACAAAAGGCTGCACCTGATGATTAATTGGTGAGGACGTAATAACGGTGAAAACAAAATCGGGCTGATACCGCTTACTAATAAAAAGCAGCTCACTAAAAGGTAGGCTTTGTCCCAAATAAACGACGTTGTGCGAACGGGCGCGCACTACGTAGTTAGCAAATAACAAGCTTAATTCGTGGAATTCACCTTCAGGAAGGAACAACAGGTATTTTTTACCAGTATACTCCTGTTTATTCATTTGCCCATCAATCGCGACTATAATTTTCTGGCGGACCAAGTTTGTAACGAAATGCTCCTGAGCTGGACCAACTGCCCCCGTTACCCACAAGGTACCGATTCGATTGAGAAACGGATACACAATTCGAATCATCGTATTCTCAAAACCATGCTGAAGAACATTGGCATTAATGATTTTATTGAATCGCTCTTCATCCAAATCAATCATAGCCAACACCAGTGCCTGAACCTGGTCAGATTGGTTTAATTGCCTTTCCGAAATTTTTGTAACCTCTCGACTCATAACATCGGGTGGTAGTTTCGCAATTTCCGAAATCTTATACCCGTGTTCTTTAAGTAGCGATATATTCAGAACCAGTTTTAAATCCTGATCATCGTAGGTTCGAATATTGGTATCCGTCCGGTCTGGGTCAATAATGGCGTAGCGTTGTTCCCAGATACGAAGTGTATGAGCCTTTATTCCAGAAAGTTGCTCTAAATCTTTAATAGAGTACTTACTCATAAGACAGAATAGCTATTGATAAACTGCCCAGAAACCATCAGAATGAATACCGTCAAAGCCACTTTTCAGAAGAGAAGATACCTTCTCAAAGCAGTTATCATAATGGTACTTGTAGCGTGGGCTGCTGAACGTATAGTCTTTAAAATTAACTTGAAATTAGAACAACTTGTTTAACTTTTACATTTAAAAAAGTAAACAAAATCAAATTTTTCAAACCATCTATATCGAACGTAGCAGTTAGTCAGTAGCTAGACTACATGCAATAAAAAAAGCCCTGGAATAACCAGGGCTGTGCAGGGTGAAAGACGGGGCTCGAACCCGCGACCTTCGGAACCACAATCCGACGCTCTAACCAACTGAGCTACAATCACCGTTTTGAGAATGCAAAAGTAATCAATAATGAATAATGTGCAATGAATAATAACAATTAAGATCATCATTATTCATTACACATTAATTTTCCTTATGCCTGTTTCGCCTGTTGATAGCGCTTTTCAGCAGCGTTCCAATCTACTACGTTGAAATACGCAGCAATATAATCGGGCCGACGATTCTGATATTTCAGGTAATACGCATGCTCCCAAACATCAAGGCCAATTACAGGGAAACCTTTCACTTCGGCAATATCCATCAACGGATTGTCCTGATTAGGAGTCGACGTAACAGCCACCTCACCTTCGGGAGTTACAATAAGCCATGCCCATCCTGAACCGAAGCGCGTTGTAGCAGCCTTCGTAAACTCTTCTTTAAAGGCATCAAACGAGCCAAATTTTTTATCGATTGCTTCCGCTAATTCGCCAGTGGGTTGGCCACCACCTGTTCCAGAAATAGTATTCCAGAAAAGTGTGTGGTTATAGTGCCCCCCTCCATTATTCCGAACAGCAATCGGTGCTTTGCTAACACTAGCCAGCAGATCTTCGATGGATTTATTTTCCAGTTCGGTACCAGCGATGGCATTATTCAGGTTCGTCACGTAAGCATTGTGATGCTTGCCGTGGTGAATTTCCATCGTCTGTTTGTCGATATTCGGTTCGAGCGAATCACTTGGGTAAGGAAGCGGGTCTAATACAAAAGCCATTTTACTTATTTAGTTAGAATGGAAGATATTCAGTTTTGTTAACAAGCCGACGTAAAATTATGTTCTTAAGCGCGAAAAAAACTTAGTTAGTAAAATCTGACTCTCGGCTGCCAACACTCCGGTTTCTATTCTCGTTTTAGGATGAAGCAACGTGGCACCTATCCGATTGTAGCCTCGCTTGGAATCATCTGCGCCAATAACCAGCCGGCTTAATTGCGCCCAATAAAGCGCACCAGCACACATAACGCAGGGTTCGAGGGTTACGTAGAGTGTGCAATCGGTCAGATATTTACTGCCCAAATGCTGCGTAGCGGCCGTTATAGCCAGTATTTCTGCGTGCGCCGTTACGTCGTTCAACTGTTCGGTCTGATTGCTGGCTTTAGCAATAATTCGGTTTCGGCATACAACAACAGCACCAACGGGAATTTCTCCTTTCTCAGCCGCTTCTTCGGCCAGACCGAGCGCAATTTCCATAAAATACTCGTCAGGCATGTTTGTCTTAATTAGCCCTCAAAAGTCGACAGCCGGTAGCAATTTTGTGCTATCGGCTGTCGACTTTTGAGGGAAATACTTCTTTTATTGTTTAAGCACTTTTCGAATTAACTGCTGCTCAACAATTTGTACACGTACCAAATAGATACCATTTGGCTGTCCACTCAAATCAAATTCATTTCGCCGGAGCCGAGTTGTTCGTTGTACCAATGGACGTCCTCTCGAATCAGAAATTGTAATAACTGCCGGATTAAATATCAATGGTAAATCCAGTTCAACTGTAAACGTTGACGAGAAGGGCATAGGAAATATTTTAACCAATGGGTCAAGCGGGTTGTTTTCTGTATTCAGCACAGAGAAAACAGCCACTGTAGCCGTGCCCGATGCCACACCTATACCACAGTTGTTCGATACGTTTGTTAGTCGATACGTTGTATTAGCTATCGGGCGTACTTCGGCAATGTATGGATTGGTTGTGGTCGTTGCCGAATAGCTTTGCAGGCTATCCGCAAAAGCAATGGTCCACGGCCCATCTCCGCCAAACGTAAATGTAAGATTTACAGGTACCCCTTCCTGCGTAACAAGTGAACCCGACAAGGCTGCGGTTGGCTTTGAGCGAACAACTAAAGGCGTTGGGCTAGCTGAACCCGTTATGCCAACCCCTGCATTCGACGCCACTACCCGAACGTAGTACTGACCACTGGGAATCGAGTCGGGTAATGTACCAGCAACGGGCGAAGTTAATGCACTGGCCACTACTCTATATTTCTTGGACGTATCGGTTGCACTGGCGATTTCGATTCCAAAGCGATTATCCTGCGTAAACTGCCCCGACGTAGTAAAAGGGACTTCAACCGACGTACCAGCACAAAACGTTGCCGAAGTAAGAGCGCTGGTCGAAACAGTAGGTACTCGCACCGTAACACTTGCAGTAGCCGGATTACCAGGCAATCCTAATCCACAACCATTCGAAACACCTAGTACCTGATACGTAGTGTTACCTCTCGGCTGAACAACAATCGTGGTATCGGATCTTCGACACGTACCAACATACCCATCGGTCAGGCTGTAACTGTAAGGTCCAGAGCCTGTGAATTTTAATTCCAGAGGTATTTTCTCTCCCAGATTTATCGTTGTCGAAGACGTTCGCAATGCTAGTGTTGGTGGTGCATTTACAATTACCCGAATGGCCGTGCGTGGGCTATAACAGCCGCCTGAGCTAATCTGATATACATAAAACACATCACCGTTTGGGTCAATATTTGTATTCTGTGTCGATGGTATAGGCGTAACTGTCTGAAGACGACCGTAAGGATCAATCCAACGAAGGCTACTACCTGCTTCTCCCGTTGCTTCGAGTGGCCCAACTTTTTCATCAATACAGTAAATAAGCAATGATTTAGCAACGGTTGGCGCTGCTACCGTTCCAACGTTTACCTGAATCGTAGCCTTATTGCTTTCGCAATTGTTGACAGTCTGCGTAACCTGATAAACTATTGTTCCAGCGTTATTAATGGCTGGTATGGGAGCACCCGACAACAAGCCGCCAGCCTGATTATACCATTTCAGGTTCTGGCCTTCGGCCTGAAGCACACCTACGTTCTGTATCGGCTGATCAGTTTGCGCCTGACAGTAGCTTAAATTCTTTACACCGGGCATATTCGGCAGTGCATTCACAGTCACAGAAATATTGGCTTTTGGCCCTTCGCACCCCTCGTCCGATACCTGAGAGACTTTATAGACCAACGTACCCACATTCCTTGTGCTTGGCACTGGCGATACGCCAAGTAAATTCTCAAATGGGTCATACCACCTCAAATTTCTACCAGTAGCTGTCAATTGGCTTGCTGTGGCATTATTACAGAAACTCACGGGACTAACGCCTGGTGCAGCAGGAATTGCTTTTACCTGAACACGCAAACTCGCCCGTGGGCCTTCACAACCGTTAAGTGTCTGGCTAACGTAGTAAACCACCGCTCCTGTTGACGTATTTGATGGCCGGGGTGGCGTAGTCGACGCGGCTCCTCCTGTGGCTGATGTTCCATACCAGTTTGGCGTAGCACCTGTCACAAATGAAGCCGAAAGAGTTGGGGCTGTTGTTCCCTGACAAAAATCAATTGCCGACGTAACGGGGGCATTGGGTGTATCTTTTACCTGCACCGGAATGGATGCCCGCTCACTTTCACAACCGTTTACGGTCTGGGTAACGTAATACGTCGTTGTGCCAATTGCCGAGGAGGTAGTGCTGGGTATAGTAGCCGATGCAGAACCTGTACCCCCAGTTCTGTTAGCTCCATACCATTTCAAATTCTGCCCACCTGCCGACAAGGGCAAAGCCGTAGCACCCTCGCAATACGCACTTGGGATAGCAATATTGGGCATAAACGGAACAGAATTAACCGTAACTACCAACGGTGCCCGTGGGCCTTCACAACCGCCTACCGACTGACTAACATAATACGTGGTTGAGCCTAACTGCGTGGTTGTAGGTCTGGGTGCTACGCTAGATGAAGTTCCGCCCGTAATCGATGTACCATACCAGTTCAGCGATGCACCTGCCGAGACAGTGGCTGAAAGTGGTACTTGTTCGCCGTTCTGGCAGGCAATTGTCGGGCTTTTTACCGTAGGAGCAGTTGGGCTGGTTCTTACCGTTACCGGTATAGCGATTCTGGCGCTTTCGCAGCCATTGAGCGTCTGACTAACGTAGTAGTTTATTGTTCCAGCTTGTGTAGTCGTAGGTCTGGGCGCTATTGCCGATGCGGTTCCACCGTTAGCGGCAGTACCATACCAGTTCAGTGTTGCGCCTGCTGCAGCCGTTGCCGATAATACCGTAGCCGTCTGGCTTACGCAATACGTAGGAGCGGGTGCAACAGTTGGGATGGCGGGTTTCGGTCTTACAGTAACAGCAATGCTTCTCCGCGCACTTTCGCAACCACCAACTACCTGACTAACGTAGTAGAGCGTATTGCCTGTCACGTTTGTGTTAGGTACAGATGGCGTGGCAGATCCGGTTCCAGTTGTTGCATTCTGGCCATACCACAGTAACGACCCTCCTGCCGAAGCCGTTGCGGTTAAGGGAGCCGCTGTTACACCTTCACAATATGGAGCCGGAGTAGCTGCTGTTGGTTGAACAGGAACGGTAAGCGTGAGAGCAGAAGCACTGGTTATCGAAGCACTGGCAACCGTACTTGAGATCACTCGAATTCGATAACCTGTTCCGGCCACTGCCGTTTTTGGAATAACGGCAGCGATTGTACCGCTTGCTGTGAGTGCAATGCTACCTATAACTGTTGGCGTAGCAGGCATATTTCCAGACGCATCCGATAATTGTGCGATGAATACGTTACCTGTTCTAAAAGTGCCTGTTGCGGTGAAAATCACGTTAATAGAGCCTCCTGGGCATGAGGTTATCGGCGTAAATTTTATAGCAGTGAGCGCTTGAGCACTACTACGGTCTGCCAGACTTATAAGCCATAGCAGAATTACCAAACAGGAGTAAAAATTACGTCCTTTCATAAAAGTAGAAGCGATAAAGCAATTGTGTTTATTAAAGTTAAGTTATTAAGGAAAAGAGGCAAAACAGCTTTAAACATATTAACTTTGTTAGCTTTAATTAGCTGATTACTAGCTAACAATAACTAGGTTTACAGATTATTATATCTACATATACCCAAACTATAGTTCCTAATAGTAGCACTCCCACAATTAACATAAACTACTGAATGTGAATATATTAACAAGAAAACATTCCTATTTAAAAGAACTATATAACAGTTAATAGCTTGTTCTAGCAATAAAAATGCCACTTCTGTCAGGAAGTGGCATTTAACTAAGATAAAGCCTTAGTTACCCAATTGGGTCATTGTATCACATTCATTGCTGAACAGCGTTATAAATAACCTCGTGAATACGTCTACGCAGCTTTGTTGTATTAATCGAATTGTTGCCAGCCGTAGGATAAATTCGATTTGAGAGGAATATAAAAATTAGTTCCTGGTCTGGATCAACCCATACTACGTTGCCCGTAAACCCGGTATGACCAAATGAACGGGGAGAAGCTTTGGAAGCCATGTAAACGCTGGTAGCACTTTCCGGATTGGGTTTGTCCCACCCTAAAGCTCGGTGACTCCGATTGCTGAGCGTTTGTGTAAAGAAAGGAACCGTCATAGGATTCAGAATGCGTTGATCGCCATAGACCCCTTTTTGCAGATTCATCTGTAACAACGTAGCAATATCACGAGCATTCCCAAATAAACCGGCATGTCCAGAAACACCACCCTGAACAGCGGCCATCTGATCGTGAACCGTTCCAATTAAAAGCTGATTTCGATAATACGTATCCTGCTCGGTAGGAGCACATATCGGACGTGGTAGACGTTGCAGGGGCGTAAAGCCTAACTGATGCAGCCCCAATGGCTTATAAACATTATCGGTTACAAACTTGTCGAGTGGTTGTTTGCTAATACGCTCCACAATTTTCTGCAACGTCAGGAAATTCAAATCACTATACACATACGCTGGCTTACCCGACTCATCGACCTTACGCGACATCGGCGATTGCACGACCCATTTCCAGACGGAGTCTTTCAAAGCTGGTACGCCCCATAGCGTTGGTGCAATCTGGAGCGTGTGCAACGTATCATGCGTTGCGGAATAATATTCGGCCTTTAACCCACCACCGGGCAAGCGCGTTCGATCCCAGGAGGTCGGATAATAAGAAACCATGCCCGATTGGTGCCATAGCAAATCCTGAAGGGTAATATTCTGCTTATTGGTGTTACGTAGTTCGGGAAGATAAAGCGATGCTTTCTGGGTAAGGTCGATCAGCTTACGATCATGAAGCACCATCACCGATTGTAATGTAGCAAGAACTTTCGTCAATGAAGCCAGATCGTAAAGGGTTTCGTCGGTAACTTTTTCGGCACCGGGTGCATAGGTGAGTGCGCCAAAGTTTTTACTATAAACTACTTTCCCTTTCCGTGCTACTAAAATCTCACAACCCGGTACTACATGACTTTTTACAGCCCCCTGTGCAATGGCATCAATTTGTGCCAATACGTCCGATTTCATACCTACGCTCTCTGGCGACCCTAACGAAAGACGTCCTTCGGGATTCAGCGTCAGGCCTGTTCCCAACTCCAGAGAGCCAATCGATACGGGTAGTTTACCACGTGCTCCCAATCCGCCAAATAAAACCTGAGGCACTACGCGCTGCATGGCGTCAAGTTCCTGATAAGCGCAAACCAGCGCATCGGCACCAGCAAACTGGGGCAGGCTATACGGCGAACCAAAGGCCGTAACAATCACTTTTATACCGCGCTGCTTCAGACGAGAAATCAAATCGAGCGAGGACTTGGTAATACCGTACTTACGATTGGCAGATTCGACCATTTTGTGGAAACTGAGAACCACGGTATTTGCATTACCAACTTCGGCCATAATATTGTTTAAATCAGCATCCGAAACCGGTTTATCAACAGCCAGCGTCTGGAAAGGGGCATACTGATTCAGCGATTTCTGAAATAAGTTACCCGGTTCTGCGCCAAGCGCAATTGAGGCCATCCGCAACGTATCGATTCGATTTAGTGGAAGCAGGTTATTTTTATTTTCAGTAACCGTAACAGCCTGCTCACAAAGGTCTTGCTTAAGCAGTTGCGCTTCTGACGAGTTGAGGTCGCCTGCTAATCCAGCCATACTGATGGGTTTGTAATGGTTCAAACCAACCCAATATTTAGCTCGAAGGATTTTTTTTACTTTTTCATCGATAAGCTCCTGTGAGATAATTCCCTGCTGAACCGCACTTAGGATATTCAACGTAGCATCTCGAACGTTTTCCGGGTAAAGGAGAATATCATTACCCGCAATTAACGCCCGTAAATTGACGTCCATCGCTTTGGGCGAACGGCTGATGCCACCCATATTCAGCGCATCCGTAAATACTAACCCTCTGAAGCCTAGTTCTTTCTTCAGTAATTCAGTAACGATTTTCTCGGAAAGAGTAGCAGCCAGCGCGGGGGTATTGTCCATCACCGGTACGTGCAGATGACCCGTTACAACCCCCATGAGGCTGTCGGCAATCAGTTTGCGGAACGGATACAGATCAATTTCACGCATTTCTTCGGGCGAGCGGCTCACTGTTGGCAAGGTGTGATGCGAATCGGCATTGGTGTCGCCGTGGCCGGGGAAATGCTTGGCCGTAGCAATAACGTGTGTTTGTTGTAGGCCGCGCATGTAAGCCGAAGCTTTGAGCGCTACGTTCTCACGCGATTGTCCAAACGAACGAACGCCAATAACCGGATTGGCAGGGTTACTATTTATATCAGATACTGGAGCAAAATTGATATGAATACCCAGTCGCTGACATTGCCGGCCAATTTCGGCACCCATTCGGTAAATCAGTTCATTATCCTGAATAGCGCCCAAAGCCATCTGCTTTGGAAAATCCATTGTACTATCCAGACGCATACCTAACCCCCACTCGCCATCGATACCAATTAGCAAAGGTACTTTCGATTGCGCCTGATACCGATTAGTCAATACTGCCTGCCGATAGGGCCCTCCCTGAAAGAAGATCAATCCACCAATATGATTATTCTGGATAAGATGGCTGATGTATTGATTATGGTTTTCGCTACGGTTGGAGAAAGCAGCCACCATAAAGAACTGACCAATTTTCTGCTCGGGCGTAAGTGTCTGAAAAACACTATCTACCCAATGGTTACCACTATCGGGCAATGTAAAAACATCAACTGGACGAGCGTCAGGGGCGAATTTATAGGTTTCAAACTTAGTACGTGCCGGAATAACCTCCGGGCTTTTAGGTGCTGCCTTTTCAATAGCCCTGTGAGCTGTATGAACAAGGCGAACCCAGAATTTGTGATCTGGTTTCATTAGTCCGAAAGCAGTCAGCAAACTCACGAACAAGAGTGCGACAAGTAAAATGGGTCGTACAACGATGTTCTGCATGGGTACTTAGTACGTAAAAATGTACAATCAGTTATCGGTGGTATCTTAGCTAAACCTTAAAAATAGGCAAAGCCTGTCAAAAACCATAGCCAATCCTTGAATTGTCTAAGTTTTTAACGAAAAATTAGTGATTAATCGTGTTATCTACTAGATTAATCCAAATTAAAAATAGAATAACCGCGCTCTTTATATGATAACGTACTGGGCAATACGTCATTAACCCGATTTGCTACGTAGCATAACTGCTTTTGGTAGCTGCGTGTTCTGATTGATAGGATAGGATTCCCTAAAAAAAGAGCAAAAATAATGCCGTGGGAGCCCACAGCAGTCGGTTTACACGATGAAGTCAGTAGGAGCTGTTTACACCTTTTCGAAAACAGCGAACGGAAGCTAGCCGCACAGCCACTACGTAGTAATGTCTGATTAGTGGCTATTGATAAATAATATTAATAAGCACGAGCCGGGCGAATGTTCATCAATACAGATAAAATCCGCTCACTGACGGCAACTTTTGTGGCCTGCACAGCATTTTTCCATTCTGTGGCTGCCCGTAATTTCGATTTAGAAGTTGATACACAAGTTTTGGCGCGCAATTGTTTACGTGCAGCAAATACATTGTGGGGATGTCCCATACTCATGGCCTGTCCGCTCAACCCTACCAATAAAACACCGGCGATAAGAATACTTTTCATGACCTCAGTTTTTTAGACAGCACAAAGTTATATGTTTTAGTTGGTATCTTGCAATACATAGTACTAAATTTTTTTCTTTTTTTTGCTGTATATGCGTTAATTAGAATAAAGTTCCAGATTCAAAGTCATAAAAGTAAACAAAACCTCAAAATCTGGAACTTTACAAACTTTTAATCGATAATAATTCGCTTTACAGCACCATCTTCATTTTGGGTAACTGTAATAAAATACGCCCCCTGCGATTTGCTGTCGAGCTCAATCTGTCCAACAAATTCCCCTGAAAAATCTTTTATCTCACGCCGGGCAACTTCTTTACCTTTCGGGTTCGTCACTATGATATTTACATCCCCTTTGGCCGGAGCCGTAAAGCGTACATTCAGTTGATTGCGATCAGGATTGTTCGGGTAAGCCTCCAGCCCACGAATTGTCGACGGTTTCGCATTGAAATTCTTAGACCATTCTTCAAATGGACGAGCCAGTTGCCGATCAAAATCTTTTGGAAATTCGAACCGAAACCGATTCATTCGATCACCCAACGAATCAAATCCTTGCCGGAACTCATATCTCCAGTCATTCTTATTCCAGTCGTGATTGTTTTTAGGCGAAATTTTTCCACGATATACATAAGCATCTCCCGGTACACGCTTCTTACCCGTTCCAAACCGTTCGCGGGTTACAATCCGGTCACCATTGTTTTCATCGACAGTAATTGTCATCTGACGGCGTCCTCCTCCTTTCCGGCTGGCTTTTAACGAATCGACCAGTTTCATGACCAACTCATCACGGTCTTTTTTACCATCGAGCCGATACGTCCGCTCGATTTCCCGAACATCTTCACCATCACGTTCGATGATGCGAACATGCACCTCGGAATCGTTATCGGCCGATTTTGGTAAAGGGGCTACTTTCTTCTGAGCAATAGCCACTCCGCTCAACGTAACGGCCAGGAACAGAGCCGGTACGAACCGTAGTCCGCTAAAAACTGTTTTTTTCATAGTACAAACATGTTGCAAACGAAGGAACAATAGGTTACTGAACCGATTGATAGTATGGCTGTTAAAGTTTGTTAACGAGTCAATGAGTCGCCAAGTCGATTCGTACTTTTACTAACCACTACACTCGGTTTTCAATAGATGTAAAAACGGAGTAAAGGTTGCATGAGCAAGTAAAAAATGTCGAAACAACGCATAAATTGGATTGTTGCCCTCATGGCAATAGGGCTGCTGGGCTTAATCGGCCTTCAGCTTTATTGGATCAGTAGCGCACTCCGGTTACAGAAAGAACAGTTCGCTTACAAAGTGACCGACGCGTTACAGGAGGTGGTCCGGACTCTGGAGCGGCAGGAAATTGTCTACCTGACCAAACAACGTATTCAGGCTCGCGAACAGCAAAATAAGCTGATGGCCATTGCCAAAAAAGAAGATAAAACAGGTCGGAATTCGCCAAAGCAACAACAGAGCGCCAAGGCATCGGAACCAATAGCACAGCACTCGGAAAAATTATCACCGACTACACAATCCAGTTACCGGCAGGGAATGCCTCTTGGAGGTGCGGTTGTCGTTCAGTCCGACGTATTACACCCAACCATCCATCCGCTATCGCCTGAGCAAATGGCCGTAGTGGAAGAGTTTTTCCGACAGCAACACGAATTGATGGCGATTGGTGACTGGCAAACGCAGCTCATCCAGCAACAACAATTCGACCACTGGTTTGAGAACGTAATGAACACTGAGTTGCCACGTATCAACAATGAAGCAGTTCAGGCTGCCCATAAACAGGATTCGATGCGTAAAGCACGTCGGAAACAATTGCAAATAGCCGCTCAGCAACAACGGGCTAGACAGGCGAATGCTGTAGCGGAAGGAAAGTTAGATACAACAACGAGATTAACTGCTGGCCGGTCGAAAAACGAAGAACAATCGCACATGATTAAAGATGTGCTGAAAGGTCTGCTCCTCTCCGACCGGCCTATTGAAGATCGTATTAATCGGGTAGCACTTGATACGTTGCTTCGTCAAACTCTTGATGATCGGGGTATTAGTATTCCGTTTGCCTATGCTGTTCGAACGCGCCAACAACCTAAATTTCTGTTCGCGTCGACAGGTATGGATGTGCAGCAGTTAAGTACAAATGGGTATAAAGCAGCCTTGTTTCCAAATAATCTACTCGAAACTGGCAATTACGTTTATCTCTATTTTCCAACCCAGCAACAATTTATTTTGGGCCGACTAGGGTTTACGTTCGCGGCATCAGTAGTGCTGATTCTGGTCATTCTGGCGTGTTTTTACATCGCGATAAGCACCATTGTTCGTCAGAAAAAACTGGCCGATATCAAGAATGACTTTATTAATAATATGACCCACGAGTTTAAAACGCCTATTTCAACAATTTCACTAGCCGTTGAAATGGCGCAGGAGCAACTACGCTCCGCAAATTCAGTGGAACGTATTGAGCCAGATAATCAGCCAAAAGATCGGTTGACGCGTTACATGGGAATCATCCGGGACGAAACCCGCCGATTGGGTTCGCACGTAGAAAAAGTGCTTCAGATGGCCCTGCTCGACCGGGGAGAAATTAAACTGAACGTATCATCGGTCAACATCCACGACGTTATTGAAAAAGTGCTCAATAACCTGAGTCTACAGATTGAACAACGCGATGGCGAACTTGATCTTAATTTCGATGCGGATCAGGAAGTCGTAGAAGCGGATGAAGTTCATCTGACCAACATTATTTACAATCTGCTGGATAATGCTCTGAAATATTCGCCTGATACGCCACATATCACGCTTAGTACGCGTAACCTTCCAGAAGGTTCACCTATTCAGGGAGTTAGTATAACCGTGGCCGACCGGGGGCTGGGAATGACCAAAGATCAAACCAGTCGAATTTTTGAGAAGTTTTATCGCGTACCAACTGGTAACCGACATGACGTAAAAGGTTTCGGATTGGGGTTGAGCTACGTTAAAAAGATGGTTGAAGAGCACCACGGTCAGATTCTGGTCGACAGTCAACTCGGGGAAGGAAGTTCGTTCGAAATAATTTTACCATATAAAATGAGCGAAAGAACGAAAGAGTGATAGAGCGCAGATTTTTTGCTCTTTTTTGCTCTTTTGCTCGTTCACTCTTTATGCTTATGCCTACCATTCTCTTAGTTGAAGACGACCCAAATCTGGGACAATTGGTGCAGGAATACCTGATTATGAAAGGTTTAGAAACCGATCGAGCTACCGACGGTAATCAGGGTTTGCAATACTTCATGGCAAAGACGTATGACCTGTGCATTTTCGACGTAATGATGCCGAAGAAAGATGGTTTTACGCTCGCCAAGGAAGTTCGCATGGGCGACCGCGACGTACCCATTATCTTCCTGACAGCCAAATCCATGCAGGAAGATACCATTCAGGGCTTCAAAGTGGGGGCAGATGATTACATCACAAAGCCGTTCAGCATGGAGGAATTGCTGCTACGTATCCAGGCTATTCTTCGCCGTACTCAACGCTCGGCCGACACCATAAGCGAACCGAATATGTATCAGATTGGCAGTTTTGCGTTTGATTATCAACATCAGCTTTTACAGCACAATGGTTCGTCGCAAAAACTGACCAGTAAAGAATCAGAATTATTAAAATTGCTGGCGCAGAACCTCAATCAACCTGTCAGTCGTAGCTTTGCACTGAAAATGGTTTGGGGTGATGATTCATATTTCAACGCCCGAAGCATGGACGTGTACGTAACAAAGCTTCGCAAATACCTCAAAGAAGACCCCGCCGTTCAGCTCGTTAACGTACACGGCGAAGGATTCAAACTAATTGTTTAAATGCGTTATCGGGTTGTAAGATTGTAGAGTTATAAAGTTGTTGGGTTATGCTGGATTGACTAGCCTCACAACTTTATAACTCTATAAGCTTATAACTTTACAACGTAACAACGTTACTACTTTGGCAAATCTAATACGTCGCCCTCGCCGGAACCGCCAGTCGGGTGTTATCCGCGATATGGTGCAGGAAACCAGACTCTCAGTCACCGATTTTATTTTACCCCTCTTTATTATGGAGGGCCAGAATGTTCGTTCTGAAGTGAGTTCAATGCCGGGCATTCACCGTCTTTCGCTGGATTTATTACTGGAAGAAGTTCAGGAATGTGTGGATTTAGGTATTCAAACTTTTGATTTGTTTCCGAATCTGCCTGAATCGAAAAAAGATAAATACGCTACCGAAAGCCATAATCCTGATGGCCTTTATCCACAGGCGATCCGGGCAATTAAAGAGCGTTTTCCCGACGTAGTGATAATGACCGACGTAGCAATGGACCCATACAGCTCCGACGGGCACGATGGCGTTGTTGAAAATGGCAAAATCGTGAATGATGCTACGTTGGAAGTGTTGGGAAAAATGGCATTGACTCAAGCTCAAGCTGGAGCCAACATCATTGGCCCTTCCGATATGATGGATGGGCGGATTGGTTATTTGCGTCAGGTTCTCGACGAAGGCGGTTTTCAGGACGTAGCGATTATGTCCTATTGTGCGAAATATGCTAGCGCTTTTTACGGTCCATTCCGGGATGCACTCGATTCGGCTCCGAAATTTGGCGACAAGAAGACGTATCAGATGAATCCGGCCAACGTTCGCGAAGCCCTTATCGAAGCACAGCTTGATTTTGAAGAAGGTGCTGATTTTCTGATGGTAAAACCAGCATTAGCGTATTTAGACGTTATTAAGCTACTCAACGATAATTTTCATTTACCGATTGCCGCCTATAATGTTAGTGGTGAGTATGCCATGATAAAAGCGGCTGCCCAACGCGGCTGGCTCGATGGCGAACGGGCTATGATGGAAACCTTACTGTCTATTAAGCGCGCAGGAGCCAATGTTATACTGACTTATTTTGCCAAAGAAGCAGCCCGGTTGTTATGAGTAAATTATTGATTCGTAATGCCCGGATGGTGAACGAGGGGCAAATTACCGAAACAGATGTATTGATTGAAGGAGGCTTTATAGCCCAGATTAAATCAGGAATTTCGGATCAGGGTGTTCAGCAGATCATCGATGCTAATGGCCAATACCTGCTACCTGGCATTATTGATGATCAGGTTCATTTTCGCGAGCCTGGGCTAACCCACAAAGCCACTATTTACTCCGAATCGAGAGCGGCTGTAGCAGGTGGTGTTACCAGTTTTATGGAAATGCCCAATACGGTTCCAAATGCGCTTACGCAGGAACTTCTTGCCGATAAATACGCGATTGCGGCCCAGTCTTCGCTCGCCAATTATTCATTTTTTATGGGTGCCTCGAACGATAATCTCGATGAAGTACTACGTACTGATCCGGAAACGGTTTGCGGCATCAAGGTTTTTATGGGTTCATCGACCGGAAATATGCTGGTCGATAATGAGCAGGTGTTGGAGGGGCTATTTCGGCAAAGTCCCATGCTCATTGCAACGCACTGCGAAGATGAAGCCACGATTCGAGCGAACACAGAACGATTCAAGGCCGAGTACGGCGATGCTGCAACTGCTTCGCTACATCCGTTGATACGTAACGAAGAAGCCTGTCTTAAATCGTCGTCGTTAGCCGTAGCCTTAGCCAGACAGCACAATGCCCGCTTGCATGTCCTGCATATTTCTACTGCCGATGAGTTATCCTTATTCGACAATCAATTGCCATTAAAGGAGAAACGTATTACGGCTGAAGTTTGCGTTCACCATCTCTGGTTCGATAGTACAGATTATGCTACGTTAGGCAATCTTATAAAGTGCAATCCTGCCATAAAAGCTCCCCATCACAAAAAAGCTTTACTAGCAGCCTTGTTAGATGACCGGTTGGATATTATTGCTACCGATCATGCGCCACACACATGGGCAGAGAAGCATCAAAATTACTGGCAAGCTCCATCTGGCCTGCCACTAGTACAGCACCCGCTTCTACTGATGCTTGATTTTGTGAAACAGGGTAAGCTTTCTATCGAAACAGTTGTTCGAAAAATGTGTCACGCACCCTCCGACTGTTTTCAGATTGATCGACGTGGATATATTCGTGAAGGTTATTGGGCTGATTTGGTATTAGTTGATGAATCGCGTCCAACTACCGTTTCAAAGGAAAATATTTTGTATCAATGTAATTGGTCGCCTTTAGAGGATCACTCCTTTGCCCATACTATTAGTCACACAATTGTATCGGGTCAGTTAGTCTATAAAAACGGCCAGATTCTAACCGATAAGTCGGGTGAGCAATTAAGATTTGTACGCTGATGACGTATTTTTTGCTTTTAAAATTTGCAAGTTTTCATCAGTAAATCGTACCTTTGCTATCCCAATACGGGGAACGTACTGCCGAAGTGGTGAAATTGGTAGACACGCACGTTTCAGGGGCGTGTGTCTTTACGGACATGCGAGTTCGAGTCTCGCCTTCGGCACCTTTAAATGTCTGCAAATCAGCGATTTGCAGACATTTTTCATTTAGTACCACTTATTTTTTCAGAGGACAAATCCCAAAATTGCGTAGAGCATTCCAGTTGCCCCCACGAAACTTTCCTAAACAACGCGCTTTGGTCAAATGCTCAAACTTAGAACAATAGAGTCCTTCCCACAATTTTTTGTATTGAATCAGAAATACCGTAAAACAACAAAAGCACTAATTATTAGTGCTTTTGTTGTTTTACGGTATTTCTGATTTCCCTTTTTGAGGGTCTTGTACCAGGAGCGGGAATCGAACCCGCACGGCCCGTAAGGACCACAGGATTTTAAGTCCGGCGCGTCTACCTGTTCCGCCATCCCGGCAAGCCATGTCTATAGCTAACTAATAGTACAGACATTTACAAAAAAAGCACCAGAGTAGGTGCCTTTTCGTAGAGCGAAAGACGGGGTTCGAACCCGCGACCTCGACCTTGGCAAGGTCGCGCTCTACCAGCTGAGCTACTTTCGCGTTATTGATTCAACCTTGGTGGCGAATTGTGGATGCAAATTTAGAGTTTTTTTTTCTCTTGTCAAGTATAAAGCCAAAAAAAATATCAGATCCGTATGGTGTTGTCAGTATTTTAGTGAGAATCCCCAAAGCTGAATGAATTTCGAGCAGGCACCTCATGGCTACCGACTTTAAACAAGAAAGCCCTTGTGCAGGCATTGACAAAGTTATGATTGATAAATGAGTTATCGAATATCCAGTTGACATAGAAGCGTCGTTAAGTAGGCTTCGTTTCCAGCAGTTTTCTTGACTTTACGCTTCAATCTCATCTTGGCCGCACCTGCTTAAGCTAACTTACCACCGGTGCTCCCGCTCAAACCAGGCAGCTACTTAGTCGTATAACTCGTCCTGATTCGCTTTCAAGACAATCAGATAGTCCGTTTTTCTATCACCTGCCTGTTCACTGATCGTTTTTTCCATCCAATTGCATCAATACTCACCGCACGCGATCATTTCAAAAAAAGCATTTTCTGGTTCAAGTTAGTGCCTTGAAAGTCGGTTTTCGAAGATGAGCCCGAACCGATTGAAATTATTCGCAAATGATTAGCTTTTATCCCTTAAATCTGGCCTATCTACGGCTTTTTCATTCGAAATATATCCTGAAAGCTTTGTGTGAGCTTTCTTCCTACATAAGCAATCCGCAAATCAATATAGCTCGAATTTGTGTTCATGGTTTACGATATGCATTCAGACAGATTTTGTAAACCATGAACACCATCAGCCTTTACGTTCAGGCTTTTCTTTATATCGTTGCTGGGATCAATCATTTTCTTAGCCCCAAAATGTATCTGGCTATTATGCCGCCCTATATTCCGGCCCACTCGTTGATGGTTAAACTGAGCGGATTAGCAGAGGTAATTTTAGGCATTGGCCTGCTCTTTCCGGTAACGCGGTCGTTATCAGCCTGGGGAATTATGCTACTACTCGTCGCAGTTTTTCCCGCCAATGTGTATATGGCTATGTCGAACCGCTTTCGGAAATTCCCGGCTTTGCTACGTTGGTTACGACTTCCTTTACAGGTTATTCTGATCTGGTGGGCTTATCAATTTACATAATGCCTATTTCGTTTGCAGGGCTTCCAGCGCAGCGGCCAGATAGACCATTGGAGCGTTCCAGTTAATAGCAATTTCGTTCGAAGCGTAAGAACACGTAGCATCGATAAACGTCTCATCGGGCGAGGTAGCTCGATAACCAGGGCACTTATCCTGCCGGGGCGCATTGCCGTTAGGCCCACCCGATAATAGACCCGGAACAGGCTCTGCTACGTTATCGGCTTCTGATGGGCGATGGTGCGGATGCATTACCTGTCTATGCCCAAAATCGGTTAAAAAGCAATAACCCGTAGCGTTACGTCCGAGCAGGTAATCAAGATTTCCGATAGCACGTTGCAGATAACGGGCATCTTTGGTTAGCCGATAAGCTTGTAACAAAGCAATACCTTGGTTGGCCGCAACAGAACTACTCCCCCAAATATAATCGCTGGCCGAGCATCCCATTACTGTTCCATAGGGCTGTTTATCAACTCCATCCAATAACTTATTACTAAATTCGACCAGTTGTTTTTTGATCTGATCAACGTCTTTCTTCGAAGCGGGTGTTAACTGATCAGCAAAGCGAGCCAGCGTATAATAACCCAACAAACGCACCTGATTCCAGCTCGGCAGCGGCATTTTTTCGTCGGGAATAAGCTTAGTATCGGCAAGGTATTTATCCTCTTTCGTTGTGGTGTATAACTCCGCAGCCGCCCATATCCACTCATCGTTGGCGCTACGGTCGCCGTAGTCGCCCGTTACTACGTCGGGGTCGAATTGAGTGTTCATCTCATTTTGTCGATAAAGCGCGTCGGGGTGTTGTTTCGCCCATTGCCACGCTTTCACAGCGGCAGTCTGACAGGAATCAGCCAAATCGGGTAAGTCTTTGTTAAAGGCACGTAACACCCGACTGGCCTGTGCCATTACAGCCGCAAAGTCGAGTGCAGCCGTAACGCTTTTCTGAACAACGTAACGGTCATTTGTGGCTTTATGGGGCATCACCATCCCATCGAATCGGGCATTGGTTAGTTTATGATAAACACCGCCATCGGCCGGGTCTTGCATCGTATGCATCCAGCGAAGATTCCAGAGCACCTCATCCAGTAAATCAGGAATAGCGTTACCTGTTTCGGGTATGTTGGTACTGAACGTAGTAAAGTACGCCGGATGGTCTTCATAGAGCGACAGCAACGTAGCGACGGTAATACCTGAGTTGACAATGTATTTGTTATAATCGCCCGCATCGTACCAACCTCTGGGTGATGAAATGGTCGTTCCGGCAGGACGTGTGGCCGAAGCCGCCGACGGATGAATCAGCACGTGTGTATCAGGATGGCCCGCTGGCCGATGCCATTTCCCGGCATATTTTTCTGGAAGTTCGGTCGATACGCGTTGGTAATAAAAGCCTCTGAGTGCGCCAATCGCTACGTTGCGGTGAATATTCGGTTCAATACGAAATGAATAGGATTGGCCAATTTCCGGAATCGTGACCACATACGTACCGGATTTTTGAAAGGCCGAGAAGTCAGCCAGTCGAGTCGTTTTACCAGAACCAGCTTTTCGAGTTTCGCCAAGTTTACCCGTAAAAACTATTTTTTTTCGATCAGACGTAGCAATCTGGAATGTTTTTGGTTGGGCCGTACTACCCGAGTCAACAACAAGCACCGCTATTTTGGTAGATTTCGGATAAAAACCAATCTGATTCAGCCGAATAGCTTCGGTAGCAGATTGTCCCTTTACTAACTGACAGTCAAACAGCAAAAGCGTAGCAAATAATAGCGGTAGAAAAATAATGAGCAGGCGATTCATAAAACGTAATACGTAGCGATTAATGAGCAGGAATAGCTATAAAGTTCGATCAAAAGCTAGTTTTACTTACTAGAGAATTCCCTACAAAAAAATAGCCCGACCAACGTATTGACCGGGCTTACTAATTCTACGACAACACTTCTTTCTTTTTGCTTTCTTCGGGCTGGCCTTTTAGCACCGATTTCGCTTTTTTCACTACGTTATCCACTGTAAAGCCAAAGTACTCCATTACCTCTTCGCCCGGCCCCGACAAGCCGAAACTATTCATACCGAGCACCGTGCCTTCGTCAGTTACGTATTTATGCCAGCCGATAGGCGTACCCGCTTCAACGGCTAATCGCTTTTTCAGATTGGGTGGCAATACTTTTTGCTTATACATATCAGATTGTTTCTCAAACAACTCCCAGGAAGGCATACTAACAACTCGCGCCGAAATTCCCTGCTTTTTGAGTTCGATTTGTGCATCCAGCACCAACGATATTTCAGAACCCGTAGCGATCAGAATCAGCTCAGGTTCGCCATCAGCTTCGCTCAGAATATAGGCTCCTTTTTCCACTCCTCGCGCCGATTCATATTTACTCTGGTCGAGAACGGGCAATTTCTGACGGCTTAGAATCAGCACAACGGGTGTTTTGGGTTGCTGCATAGCCACACGCCACGCTTCAACGGTTTCGTTGGCATCGGCCGGACGTATCACAATAATGTTCGGAATGGTACGTAGCGCTACAACCTGTTCAACGGGCTGGTGCGTAGGGCCATCTTCGCCCAGACCAACGCTGTCGTGCGTAAAAACAAACGTTGCCGACGATTCTGCCAGAGCAGTCAGGCGAATAGCTCCCCGCATATAGTCGGAGAAATTCAGGAACGTACCGCCATACGGATGAATACCGCCATGTTGTGCCATACCGTTCAATGCCGCGCCCATCGCGTGTTCGCGCACACCGAACCAGATATTCGAATTTCCGTAACTGCCCGGCTGGAAACTAACATCGCCCTTCGTAGGCATATCGTTGGAAGAAGCCAGATCAGCAGAACCACCAAACAATGAAGGAACTCGCTGCTTTAGGGCTGTCAACGCTTTACCCGATGCCTGTCGGGTTGCCAAGGGGCCATCTTCGGGTTTGAACGTCGGCAAATCTTTGTCCCAATCGGCTGGAAGTTTACCTACAAACGACCGACTGAAATCATCAGCTTCTTCCGAAAACTGCTCTTTATACGTAGCAAACTGTTTTTTCCATTCAGCCTGCGTTTCAGCTCCACGTTTGCCGAGTTCATGCAGATGCTCTTTTACGTCGGCCGGTATCACAAACGATTTGTCGGGGTCCCAACCGAAAAACTCTTTCGTTTTCCGAACATTCTCCTCACCTAGCGGACTACCGTGGACCTTACTCGTACCTTCCTGCGGGCTTCCATAGCCGATAATGGTGCGTACTGAAATAATCGACGGTCGTTCGGTTTCGTCCTGCGCGGCACGAATCGCCTGTTCGATTGCTTCCAGATCGTTGCCATCTGCTACGTGCTGAACGTGCCACCCATAGGCTTCGAAACGAGCCATCCGATCTTCGGTAAACGCCAGATTCGTCGGGCCATCCAGCGAAATCAGATTATCATCGTAGAGATAGATCAGCTTACCCAGTTTGAGGTGGCCAGCCAATGAAGCCGCTTCCGACGCAATGCCTTCCATCAAATCACCATCGCTCACAATGGAATACGTGTAATGATCGACAATTGAATGATCTTCCTTGTTATACGTAGCGGCCAGAAAAGCTTCGGCCATTGCCATACCTACACCATTGGCAAAACCCTGCCCGAGTGGTCCTGTTGTTACCTCTACGCCCGGTGTCAGATTCGATTCGGGATGGCCGGGTGTTTTGGAATGTAGCTGCCGAAAGTTTTTTAGATCGTTCAGCGACAGATCATAGCCATACAAGTGCAACAGGCTATACAACAAGGCAGAACCGTGCCCTGCCGATAATATAAATCGGTCACGGTTGGGCCATTCCGGATCGTTTGGGTTGAAGCGCAAAAAGCGCGACCAGAGCACATAGGCCATTGGCGCAGCGCCCAAGGGTAAGCCCGGATGCCCGGAATTTGCTTTCTGAACCGCATCGACCGATAAAAGTCGGATCGTATCGATGCTACGTTGGTCGAGGTCTTTCGAAGTCCCGCTCATAGTTATTACGTTGTACGATTACAGGCCATCCGAATTAAAACAGCCTGAAACTTAATTAGACGCACGTAGCAAGCCTACTCCAGCAAATGCAGACTGGAAAAGACAGCTACTTTAAGGAATAACTATTGAGAACGCGAAGCGGCCTGAAAATTAATCAGTTTTTATAGCACCTATAGTAAGTCCCACTCTTTTCGATACGGACGAGATAACAACGCGTTGGCTTCGGAGTTGTGTCTGAATTTTTCCTTCCGAGCGTTCCATTCCAGCGGTTGGCCCAATCGGTACGAAATCAGGCCCAAGTGCATAGGCATTGTCATTTGCCGGGCGTAAGCCAGATTTGACTCAGGCTGTTTCCGCGATTTCACCGAATTAATGAAATTCTGCTGGTGCCCCGGCGAGCGTTCGATAGTAATCGGCACTTCGGCTACATCGGTCATTACAACGCCATTTATAGTGATTTCGCGGGAGCCGTAATCGCAGAGTAACGTACCTTTCTCTCCTTCGAAGTAAGCTCCAATACCTCGTTTTTCGGCACCCGGTACATTGGGAGGTGTGCTGGTCCAGTGTAGTTTCAACCCGTCGAATTCGTAGTCAATATCGATCCACTTGGGCGCATCGCCGATACCTTCGGGTGTTTCGCCTTTGGCCGAAATGCGTTTGAGACCAGTCGGGTTAATGGCCCACCACACTACGTCGGCAATATGGCACCAGAAATCCTGAAATACTCCACCCGAATAATCGAGGAAATAGCGATACGTAAAATGACAGCGTTCGGGTGTATAAAGCGACGTTGGAGCAGGCCCCTGCCACATATCCCAATTCAACGTAGCGGGTGGTGTTTGGTAATTGGCGGGCCCTAGTACGGGCGGAAATCCGGTTTTCCAGAGACGTACCGTATGTACTTTACCGATAACCCCCGACTTGATGATTTCGACAACACGGTGATAATTGTCGCCCGCGTGAATCTGCGTACCTAATTGAAAAATCCGGTCGTAACGATTGAGGGCTTTCAGCATCTTCTGGCCTTCACGCACGCTATATGACAAGGGTTTTTCGCCATATACATCCTTACCGGCCTGAAACGCCATAATGGCAATTTGTGCGTGCCAATGGTCGGGCGTAGCGCACGTAATGGCGTCGATGTCGTTACGGTCGAGGATATGGCGAAAATCGGCGTAGGTTTTGGCAGTGGCGTCGGGATGAATACCTTTTAACGTAGCAAGGGCTTTGTCGAGGTGCGTCTGATCGAGGTCGCAAAGTCCTACTACGTCGACCTCCGGCAAATTGGCAAACCATTTCAGGTGATTGGTCCCCATACCGTTCAATCCGATATGTGCAACACGAACCTTGTCGCTGGGTGCGACTTTACGTTTCATACCCGGAAACAAAGCCATGCCAAGTGCGGCAGTGCTGCTCTGCTTCAGAAAATCCCGACGATTAACCTGATGTATCATGAGATGGAGGGCCAATAGATTTGCTAGAAATCAAAAGGAAAAGCCCCAACTCATTTACCCGTTTTTTGGAAAGCAGACCGTAACAATACAGAATGCCCTTGAAAGGGCATCTGAATTCTCAAAAAGATGATGCACTTATGTCAGATTTTACAATCAGGCCTGATATTGCCCACACAACTGCTGTACTTTTTCCCGCGTACGCTTCAGTCGCATTTTCACCGCACTGGGTTTGAGGTTGTACTGTTCTGCAATTTCATCGATACTTAACCCCTCTTCATATTTAAGCTCCAGCAGCGTACGTTCATTGTCCGACAATTTGCCGATGGCAATATTTACAAGTTGAAGCGAGTCTTCGTGAAGCTGTGCTGATTCACGCTCAGACTCATCATATTCATAATCGCTCTCGATCGAACCAAACTGGATTCGCTTCGCCATTCTCAGTTGGTCGGAGCAGTAATTATAGGCTATGGAGTAAAGCCAGGTAGAAAAACTTGAGCGTTGCTGGAAGGCATCGAGCTTGTTGAATACCTTCAGGAAAATATCCTGTGTAAAATCCTCCGCTTGCAACGAATCTTTTGTCATTGACAGGCAGCGTCGATATACTTTATTCACATAGCGCGTATAAAGAGCTTCGAAACACTGATCTGGCTTTGTAGGGAGATATTCCCGAATCACTTCTTCATCGGTTAATCTGACCTTCATGGATTAGTACGTTTTTAAGGTTAGTTCAAGTTTACAAAATAAATAAAATAGCTCTTATGAATACTCCTTCAAGTTAGAAAAAGGCTAAATAAGGCACTAAAAATATATTAAACGGTGCATTCCTAACAAATCTTATTTACTTTCAACGGCAAAAAGGCAAGAGAATTTAACTTTTTTGCGTAAACATATTACTATTTCCGTTATATACTTAAAAGTAAGATTTGTAATTTTCGGGCAATTTAGACAAACCTAAAAATTGTATTTTTACGTTGTCAAGCCTTTTGGCGAATTTAACGTAACCTATCGTTTACTTCCAAAACTTTGCACGTATATATTTTCAAAAAAATTAATAACTAACATGCGTCTATTCCACTTTTTGTTTTATACTCTCCTTTTATTCGCATCAGATTGGACTTATGCAGCTAAAGTTGATACGGTTGATACGTATAGTTCATCTATGAAAAAAACGATCAAGGCTGTAATCATGACGCCCGATTCGTATACAACCGGGGCTGAATTTCCAGTCGTCTATTTACTTCACGGCTACAGCGGTAACTACGGTGACTGGGCCAAAAAATCAACCAATGTCAGTCGGTTAGCCGATACGCACCAACTCATCATTGTTTGCCCGGATGGTAACTTTGGGAGCTGGTATTTCGATAGCCCCGTCGACCCTTCGTTTAAATACGAAACTTACGTAGCCAACGAACTGGTGCCGTGGGTCGATAGCCGGTATAAAACCATAAAAAATCGTCAGGGGCGCGCTATTACGGGCTTAAGCATGGGCGGACATGGAGCGTTATATCTGGCTTTCCGCCATCAGGATGTATTTGGCGCAGCGGGCAGTATGAGTGGTGGTGTTGATATCCGTCCTTTTCCAAACAACTGGGACATGGCCAAGCGTCTCGGCACTTACGCACAGAATCCAGAGCGTTGGGAGCAAAGTACGGTCATCAACTTACTCCACCTTCTGACACCCGGTGCGCTGGCTTTGATCATCGATTGCGGCACCGAAGATTTCTTTTTCAGGGTTAACAACAACCTGCACGAGAAACTATTGGAACGTAACATTGCCCACGATTACATCACCCGCCCCGGCGGACATAACTGGCCTTACTGGAACAACGCCGTTACGTATCAACTCCTGTTTATGCGCCAGTTTTTCGACCGCCCCGAACGTAAGTAAGACGAATTTCTTTAACCCCACGGCAGCTGCCTTGGGGTTTTTACTACGTATCAGTTTGCAACGTATCGTCATAAGCACGTAGGCCGATTTGCAAACGCTGGCGAATAGTGTTACGTATACGTGGCGGATCGAGCACGGTCATACAGTCGCCGAAGCTTAGAATTTCGCGTTCCAGTTCAAAGTTGTGCTGTACACGAAGCTGAATTACAATACCTTCGGGTGTTCGTTCCAGCACCTGCTGCGATGGGTGAAGCGGCTTGGTTTCTACATACGGAGCATGATGGCTCGTAACGAATATTTTCACAGGAACAGCTCGTAAGGTCGGACTAACCGTTGCACCTATTACGTCCCGATAATATACGTCCGGATCAATACGGCTGGGCGTGTAATCAAGTTTAGTTGCCGGTTCGATACGTAGCATTCGGTCGAGCGCCAGATTGAGGATTTGCTCTTTTCCATGACATACGCCCACCGCAAACCAGCGATTTTTATACTCTTTCAACCACCAGACATGGAAAGGTAACGTTTGCGGTTGCCGTGCCGAAAACGACTGGTATTGAATCAGAAGCGGCTGTTTCTGAATAACTGCCTGATATAGATCATCGAGCAGGTGTAGCCCTTTCAGGTTTTCATTTTTCTCGAAATCAATAACGGGCACCGATTTCTGAGCCGTTGAATAAACGTAGTCCTCCAGCTTCTGAACAACTTCGTTCAAGGCCGTAAAATGGGAGAATCCTTTAAACTGCTTCAATACGTCCACCGCTTCGTTCATGCGTGATAGGTCACCATCCGATAACGGAATATTAGTGATGCTGTACGTTGGGTCTTCGTAGGTGTAATATTTTTTATCGACCACAATAATCGGCGCAAAATACCCCAGCTTATCGCTTCGCATTAGTTGCAAATCGGCCTGAACAGTACGTCGGCTAATTCCTTTATCGATGCCTTCATATTCATAAAGTGCATCCGACACTTTTTCAATTAAATCCTCAAGCGTCCATTTGCGTTGTCGATTCCGCAAACAGGCATCCAGCGTTTTATAACGTATCAGCGCGTTTCTATTGGCAGGCATAAAGAAAGAAGTAAGCCCCGACAGGCTCTGGACGCTTCGGGGCATTCAAAAAACTAGTTTCCCGAAAAATTCTGAAAATTTTTCCAACTACGCAAAAACACTGCGCAGTTGCCTGTAACCTTTGTAGCGATGGAAGCGACGATGATCAAACCAGATGCGGGTTTCTGTATAGCCCCATAGTATCGCAGCCACTGGCTGAAATCGATATGCTGTTGATGTCGCGCGTTTTTGTCTACCATAATCTGTGAGTCGGAGGTTCGATTCCTTCTTCGAAAGAATAGCTCAGTTGGGTAGAGCAACAGACAAATGCAGGTTCGAATCCTGCTATCAACCTCAAAAGTTGATCCATTGGTTGGGAAGAGGCCACTTCTAAAAAGGCCACCAGACGATGTAAAAATCAGTCAGGAGCTATCTGGTTACGGAACAGGTTCGCCCAGAACGTAACGATTTAGCCTGAGCCAGCAAGTCGATACCGCGTTTGTCGGGCGTGCGTTGCTTCTGATTAAGCATTTGGGTTAAATTCTTATTCATGCTCTCGCTCAACGAGATGTGAGTAGGTTCAGGCCCGAATCCTTTCTCCGAACCAACGTACCGAAGCCTTCGCCAACCGACTTCCGCCTTGGTTAAATGGATAGTTCCGAGCTGATTTCATCAAAAAAAATACCATATACCACAAACCAGTTAACGCAATGAGAACTGTACGCATCCTGGCTCGTCAAATCGGGCTTTTGTTCAAACATGGCACTTTCAAAAAAATCCTTTCGGAGGGCAACCACTGGATATGGAGCAATGAAAGCATTTATGTCTACAATCAGGGAGATCAACTACAGACACTCCCTTGCGATCTTTCGGTATTACTATCGTATCCGGAGGTGGCTGATTTGCTGGATGTTATCGACGTAAAAGAAGGCGAAATTGCGCTTCAGTACGAACAGGGTATTTTTCAGACAATTCTGACAAAACGGCGCTGGGCTTACTGGAAAGGCGTAAAACAATACGAATACATTAAGGTAGATACCACTCAGCTCGACATTCCGGCTTCGGTCGATTTGGCCGCGCTGATGCCCAACCCGTTGTCGGCTTATGTACGTACTTACGCGGTCGAAGCGCACGAGCAGGGCGTTTTATTTATCGACTGGAAATTTGAGCGGGTGCTCTCGGCTGGTACGTATCACTGGTGGAAAAACAACACGCCAGTTCACGTAGTAAAGGTCGATACGCGCCAGCAGCAGATGGAAGTGTCGGGTCAGGAAATCCTGACGAGAGACAAAGCGTCTCTGCGACTGAGCTTCTTTGTGCAGTATCAGGTGGAGGACGTAGTGAAAGCGCTGGTCGAGAACAAAGAGTACGACAAACAGCTTTACGTAGCGATTCAGTTGGCACTACGTGAATACATTGGAGGTCTAACGCTTGACGAGCTTCTCGACAAAAAAGGCGAACTAGCTCCCTACGTAGTAAATGCTACGTCGGCCAAAGCTGCTGAGTTGGGCGTTACGCTACGTAACGGTGGTGTGCGCGACATCATTCTGCCGGGCGATATGCGTGATATTATGAATCAGGTTTTGATGGCTGAAAAGAAGGCACAGGCCAACAGCATCATGCGTCGGGAAGAAACGGCATCGACACGAAGCCTGTTGAACACCGCCAAACTAATGGAAGACAACGAGATGCTCTGGAAATTGAAAGAGATGGAATACGTCGAAAAAATCGCGGACAAAATCAGCACAATTTCCGTCTCAAACGATGGTTCTATGGTCGATCAGTTAAAACAACTGTTCGTTCGGGGCCGTAACTAATCAAAACGCGGCTGGACTGGACCACCAGTCCGGCCGCACTATTACTATGGAAACACAAATTTTAATCGACGATATTTTACAGCTTGGGGCAATTCCTGCGCATTTACACGACGCTTTTTTACGAGTTGCGAACGGGTTAATCAACCGAGCCGACTACCCGAAAGAAAAAGCGATGGGTTTGCTGGCGCAGGTGCTTCAGAACCCGAAGAAATTCGCTTACTCAAAAACCAAAGTCACGAATCTGGCGAAGGCGATTTATGACCTGAACAAACAGGGGATTGCGGTACCTTTGAGCGAAACGGGTGTTACGTTCCTGCCGCCACCACCCGCTCCTTATGTATTGACTACCAACGAGAAGCAGTCGCAACAGGAGTTTGCGCTACGTTCAGAAACATTGCCGTACGCGATTTTCGGACGTGAGCATATTGAAGAAGGCGCGTTGAAACAAATGGAAACGGCGGCAAGCTTACCCATTTCGGTAGCGGGAGCCCTTATGCCAGATGCACATCAGGGCTACGGCTTACCGATCGGTGGCGTACTGGCTACAGAACCGAACACCGTAATTCCCTTTGCCGTAGGTGTCGATATTGCCTGCCGCATGTGCCTGTCGGTCTTTGATTTACCACCTGCCTTTATGAAACGGGAGCCTCATCTGCTGAAAAAAACGCTGGTGGAACAGACCAAGTTTGGTATGGGTGGCGAAACGCGTGAAAAATTTGATGAGAGCGTCATGGATTTACCCGAATGGCAGGCCACCAAGATCATCCGCGACCTGAAAGATAAAGCCTACCGGCAACTTGGAAGCTCAGGAACGGGTAACCATTTTGTGGAATGGGGTATTGTTGAAGTCTATGAGCCTGATGCGCAATTAAACCTGCCGCCGGGCGAATATCTGGCGTTACTTTCTCACTCTGGTTCGCGCGGATTTGGGGCTAACGTAGCAAATTACTATTCGAAGCTTGCCATGCAGAAAACCCGACTGCCCAAACAGGCAGCGCATCTGGCATGGCTCGACCTCAACACCGAAGAAGGACAGGAATACTGGATCGCCATGAATCTGGCGGGTGAATACGCGTCGGCCAATCACCACGAAATTCACAACAAGATCGCCAAATTGCTACGTGAAAAGCCGCTGGTGATGATTGAGAATCACCACAATTTTGCGTGGAAAGAAAAACTGGCCGACGGGCGCGACGTAATCGTTCACCGCAAAGGGGCTACGCCCGCCGGAGCCGACGTACTGGGTATTATTCCCGGTTCGATGACGCATCCGGGATTCGTGGTACGTGGTCGGGGTTTTGCGGATTCGTTGAACTCGGCTTCGCACGGAGCCGGACGAGTGATGTCGCGGACACAGGCATTCAATAACATCACGCGGTCGCAGTTGAACAAGGCTCTTCAAGAAGCTGATATCCAGCTTATTGGCGGTGACCTTGACGAAGCACCGATGGTTTACAAAAACATCGAAACCGTTATTGGTGCTCAAAGTGATCTGGTGTCAGTACTGGCGAAATTCACCCCAAAAATCGTTCGAATGGCCGATGCCAATCGGAAAGAAGGGCGAGAAGATTAAAGACGAGTCTTATACCATTTTCAGATAGTTATTGGGTATATCTGAAAACAGTCTTAGTTGATTCGTTGAGTTTTATAAAAACAAAATCTATTAAACTTTGTCATTTCTCTCTTTGGTCGAAATGACAAAGTTTAACATCAAATTTCTCACTATAACTTTCTACGGCTTTTGCGCATGTTGTTGCGCATTTCTTCTTTAATCGCTTCGTACTGTTTGTATTGGTCGCTACGTAGGGCCGCCTTCATTTCCTTATCTTTATCGCTCATAATCGACCGGACCTGACGTAGGGTTTTTAGGTTGCGGCCACCATTTTCCAGCAGCGGCTGGTTTTTCTGGGCGTATTTCAGATTAATAGCTGCTACGTTCTTTTCCTGATCGGGCGATAAGTTCAGTGCTTCTTTCATTCGGGCCGTTTGCCGATTGGCTCGTTCTTCGGGTGTTCCAACTTCGCGTTGTTGCGCAAAGGAACCCATCGACAACAGACTCAAAAAAACGACCATGACAACATTCACTACGTTGATTTTCATAGCATTACTACGTTTTTTGGTTTATACATTTGAATTGACTTAGGGACGGGAATGGCTTTTGAAAAAATCCCAGATGATGTCGTTGTTTATAAAGGCTTCAGACGGCGGGTCACCAATCCGACGAGCACCTTTGTTGCCACCCGGCCAGGAATGCCCACCATCGGACGTCAGATAATACTGTATCGCTACGTTATCCTGACAGGAATTCCATTGATAAACCGTGTATTTGTCGGCTGATTTGGCCACTGGCTTCAGCGGCTTACATTGCGCCAATTGGGCAAAAACGGTTAAGGTGCTATCTACCGATGCATTCCATTGTCCGTTGAGGCTTCTAGCTCCAACCCCTCCCGCGTATGGTACATGCTGATCTTTTTCGGAGTGAATATGTAGAATTGGCATCAATCGGGATGGCTTGCAGGCGGTTTGAAGCTGCATGGTTCCGGCATTGGCGGCAATAGCAGTTAGTTTCTCCGATAATTCACAAGCCAGCCGATAACATAACATGGCCCCATTGGAATGCCCTGTTGCATACACCCGTTTTTCATCGACCTGATACGTAGCACTCAGCTTATCAATCAGTTGACGAATAAATCCAACATCGTCGATACGTTGCGTTGAAGCAGCCTGACCGCAACAGGCACCCGCACTCCAGGTTCGTAAACGTAGTATTCCCGGATTCTGAACACCATCTGGATAAACGACAATGAACCCTTCCCGATCCGCTTTCTCGTTCCATTTCGATTGATTCGCAAACTGTTGTCCGCTTCCTCCGCCCCCATGCAAGGCAATGACCAGAGGCAATCGTTGTTTTTGGGCATCATACTGGGGCGGCAAATGAATCAGGCTGGTACGTAGCAGGCCATTGTGCTGTACCGTATCGCGTATATCCGTTGCAACGGCAGCGAGTGGCCGGAGCAGTATTGCCGAAAGTAGCCATGCAACGGTCAGCAGCCTGTGATTACACACAAATTGTAGATCAATCATCGGAGGAATCGCTGGTATCCGTTTATTTACCAAAGCGATGATGCAAACCTACAAACCGAGAAGTGTGATGACTGGAAAACCGATGCGAAGACGAGAGATTGGCCGGTAAAACCGCCAGCAAAGGCAGTGAAGTTTGCGTTTAAAATGATTCCATCCACTTTTTGAACAACGTAACGCGATCTTTGCTAATCAATACCAGGCCCGAAGCAGTTGGCTGAAGTTTTAGTTGCAGGCGCCCATTGAAGTAAAATTCAGCTTCGAGAATGCTGCTTCGGGAAACGATAACCTGCCGATTTGCCCGAAAGAACTGCTGCGGATCGAGTTGGGTTTCCAGTTCCTCCAGCTTCAATTCGATTGGGTAACTGATGCTACGTCGGTCGGTGGTTCGGCGTTCTGCTACGTAGCTATGGAGCGTTGCCGACACCACACCCCCTTCAATCGAAAAATACGCTACGTCTGCTACGTTTATCGGCAGCAGTTTATCCCGAAACTGGATCAGGAAACTTTGTCGATACGTTCGCGGAAGAAATTCACGGGCATTCAGCAAAGCTTGCATTTGCCGCACGAGTTCGTCGGAAGCCGGTCGTGCCAGTGAGCGGTATTTTTGCAGACTTGCTTCAAGGGCTTCGGTTTCAATCGGTTTTAGCAGATAATCGATGCTGTTCAGTTTGAAAGCCCGGATAGCGTATTCGTCGTAAGCCGTTGTAAAAATGATTGGACAGAGAACCGCTACGTTCTCCAGCAGCGAAAACGACAGCCCGTCGGCCAGTTGTATATCCGAAAAAATAAGGTCGGGCGTTGGTAGTTGTGGCCAGCGTGCTTTCCCATCTTCCACACTATCCACAACGCCCAATACCGTCAATGATGGTTCTATCTCCCGAAGTAGTGCGGTTAGGTGATTGGCTGCGGTACGCTCATCTTCAATAATCAGAATACGCATCAGGAAAAAGGAATGATAGGTAGGTGCACACGAAATTCCATATCGGTACGACCGATTTTTATTGATTTTCCGGTCAATAACCGAAAGCGATTATCCAGGTTCGCCAAACCACTACCCGTCCCCTCAACCGCTTCGTTTTTAGGATGATACGTATTAACAACAACAATGCAACTGGCCTGCTCATCAACCAGAAGCTGGATATTGAGTGGACGACTGGTCGAGACAATGTTGTGTTTTACCGCGTTCTCAATCAGCACCTGCAACGACATGGGCGGAAGTTTCCATGGAGCCTGTTCGGGCAATTTATTTTCGATGCGCAGATTATCGGCGTAGCGAATCAGCAGCAAGTAAGAATAGGCTTGTGTAAACTTGATTTCTTCGGCAAATGGAACCAGTGTTTGTTGCTGAACCTGTAACGAATACCGGAGCACCTGCGACAGTTTGGCCAGATAGTGCTGGCTTTTTGTGCCACCTTCGCGAATCAGCGAACTCAGTGCATTGAGGGAATTGAACAAAAAATGCGGATTGAGCTGGGCCCGTAGCGCGTCGAGCTGTGCCTGTAAACGCTGTTGTTTCAGTTGGTCATTTTCGGCCTGCATGAGTCGATTTTCCTGTAAGACGGCTAGAAAATTGGCGACCAGCAAGGCCGTGACCCAGACGAAAAAGCCCCGAAAATAGGAGGTAATAATCACCAGCAAGGCCCGTTCAGGGAACCACAATAAGGCAATAGCTGCAAACAGACCCGTAATTAGCACAAACAGCAGAAAATTGACGCCATACCAGCCCAATAAATTGAGTTGCGGACGATACCGTTTGTGAAGCAGTACGTAGCGATTCAGTTCGATAACAAAAAACGTGAATCCAAAGTGAAACGCCATCCGGCTTAGCGACCAGCCGACATCCGGTATACCCGGCACCAACCCCCAGCGCGACCGTGTTGTCAGCGCAACCAGTGGCAGATTTACCAAGACAGCTACCAGCAGCGAAGCAATCAGGGCAATCTGTCGCCAAGAAAAACGAATATTCATCATCTAAAGTAAACATGAACGTTCATGTTTATTATTTTAGAAACAGACGGCTTCAGTTTGTAAAAATGCAAACGGTCCATATAGGCCCGATTTGCACTATTTCTAGAGGATTTGTATAACTAATCTTATGTAAAGAGAATAAACTAATATTGCCTAGTTCAAATGTGTTTCTGCCTGTGTCGAAAAAATACAACAAGTATGAAGACATTAACAATCGATTTAGTAATAATTCGATTGTTAAAAAATTGACAATAGTCATTGGGACGGCTTTCTTATTATGGATGCCTGCTGATTGTGTTTACACCATTTATAAGAATGAAGTTCGACATTCTGCTTTAACCGGAAAAAAGCTTCGCACTAGAGCAGTTGTAATCAATACGAAGAATTTCTTCGGGAATAGTCCCGTTTCTCATGAGTTCTCATATTCATACAGGTTTGAAGTTAACAGTAAGTATTATGAAGGGGATACTCGTGACGCCAGCTATCATATAGGAGACTCTATTGAAATTGAGTACGTACCTAGCAATCCCAGTTATAATCAACCTGTCGCCAAGAGTGAATAGCTGTTGTATAAGTGCGTTTATGATAACCTAAGCGCTTTTCAGCCTGTCAAGAATAAGATAATTGAATAGCATCTGGAGCACAAAAACACAGAGTATTTCAATTAGCCGAATACGCATTCCTATGAAACCGAACGAGTGAACCCCAACAGTATCGAAGTAGGCTTCTGCAAACATTAGCAAAATAGGGGTAAATATCAAAAACACGGAAGCTATAGGAAAGACTATAACGGCCAATCTTTTAAAGAGCCCAAGTTGACTAGGCTTTAAGAAATAGCCACAGAGTAAGTTGATTGCTATTTGTGAGACAATAAATAGGCCCCAAGTCTTCATTATCCGTGTTGTATAATCTGTTTTATGTTAACTATATCTAAAAGTAGGTCACTGTGGTTAGCTACTGAAAGTTTCCAATATAAGGTTCGTTTATGCTGACGAAAGAATGTGAAGCTGTAAAAGTTGGCTGTAAGGGTGTCAAATTGGGCAGTAAAACAAAAAGCCGCTTTCGTAAAAGCGGCTTCGCAATCATCTATAGGTAACAGGGCAATCAACACCCCGGAAGGAAATAATGTACTCTTTTACTCAAAGAGATTTTTAATATCGATTCGCCGGTGTAGCTGTTCTTCATCTTTGAAAGGCAACACAACGCGAACTTTTCCGTGTTCATGCTCTGCTTCAATCTGATCGGCATCCACAAATGATGGGATATCGAGAACCCTTAAGAACATCGGTACAGCTAGCCGTTGACTATGACCGTCCTCTTCGAGGCTCAATGTGCTGACCAGCAGCGTGTATACTATTAGCTTGTTACCTTCGACCAGTACGTTGAAGGAATTTGCCTTTACGCCGGGGGCCACCAGGGTAATAATCAGGCGTTCCCCTTCACGTTCTACGTTCATAGTTGTTTGACTTGAACCACCGTAGAGCGTGTTTAGCAGGTCAATCTGCCCGCCTGTTCCCTGAAACACATTTTCTATCGCTTTCATAGTGGAGTGTTTTTTTAGTGGAGAGTTGTTTACTGTTCGTTGGTATATAGACAAAGGTCGTGCCTAAAGGTTTAACCGGCTTTTTTCCGCCAGCCTGTCATACAAAAACGGCCTTTAATGCCTATTTGACACACTTTTACGCCATTTTTAGCGATTTTTAACAAACACGTATGCCAAAAGTGGATTGTTGCTTTTTTGGGCCTGAATGTGGCCGTCTTTCTACACCTATTCTCAACAGCACTACGTAGTTAAAGCTGATTTTCCTGCTGTATCTTTGCTGTATCATGCATATTCGAATTGGAACACGAAGCAGTCGGTTAGCCGTTTGGCAGGCTGAATACATACAGCAGTTATTGCAGCAGGGTAACGTAACGTCGGAATTAGTATTTATTGAAACCAAAGGCGACGTAGTACTCGACCGATCACTGGCGAAGATTGGCAGCAAAGGCGTTTTCACGCAGGAACTTGAAGATCAGCTTCGGGAAGGACGTATCGACATTGCGGTTCATAGCGCCAAAGATTTGCCCTCTACGCTCCCGTCTGACCTCGACATTATTGCGTTTACTGAGCGCGAACAGGCCAACGACGTACTGGTTAGCCGGAACAAATCACTTTCATTAACCAGTGGAGACGTTTTCCGCATTGGTACGTCATCGACGCGCCGGGTGGCCATGCTACGTCATTATTGCCCGCATCTGACCACGGTCGATATGCGCGGGAACCTTCAGACACGTATTCGGAAGCTCGATGAAGGCCAATGTGATGCGCTTCTGCTGGCTTACGCGGGTGTGCATCGGATGGAATATGACGATTTAATTGTGGAGCTACTTCCTATCGATCAGTTTATTCCTGCCGTTGGTCAGGGCAGCGTAGCAATTGAGGTTGCTACGTCGCTAGATGAACCGCTACGTCATACCATTACACAACTTATTAACCACGAGCCTACAGCCGCTTGCTTACGTGCCGAACGGGCTTTTCTGGCTCGGCTGGAAGGCGGTTGTAGTATTCCTTCGTTTGCACTAGCACATTGGGCCGATTCTGAAACCATCAGCCTGTCTGGAGGGCTTGTGAGTCTGGACGGTCGGCAGTTGATTCGCGAAACGGTTACGGGGACACCAGCCGAAGCAGCTCATCTGGGTTATAAACTGGCTACCAGCATTCTGGAATTAGGTGGGGGTACTATATTACAGGAAATCAGACAACAATTATGACGATCAAAATTGCCCAATCCGACGCCGATATTCAGCGCGCCATACCGGCTATGCTGGCGTTACGTTCGCACCTGACGCCCGAACTCGCTTTTGAGCGAATTCGTCAACAACAAGCCAGCGATAATTTTGTACTGGCGTTTGTTGATGAGGACGGTACGTCAGATTCTCCTGCTGTAGTTGGCTATCGCTACATGAATCTGTTATACAGCGGCAAAACGTTGTATATCGATGATTTGTCGACCTTAGCTGAAGCTCGTGGAAAAGGCTATGCCAGCGCCCTTCTCGATTTCGTGATTGACGAAGCAAAAAAAGCCGGTTGCCAGTGCGTATCACTCGATTCGGGTCAGAATCCAGCCCGCTACGACGCCCATCGCCTTTACCTCAACAAACGATTTAATATTGTCAGCCACCATTTTAAACTGGACCTGTGAATATGTGATGTATGATATATGAAATATGATGTAGTCTCTACAGATTACCTCTCATACACCATATATCATACTTCATACACCCTATCTCCTACATCTCCCTCATCACCCCTCTCTTCACAATGAATCTGTTTCGAATTAGTTGGAGTAATTTGAAAGACAAGCCGCTAAGCAGTTTTTTGAGCGGCCTGTTGATGACGTTTGGCATCACGATCATTTCGCTATTGCTGCTGCTCAACAAACAGCTCGACGATCAGTTCCGCCGGAATATCAAAGGAATTGACATGGTGCTTGGCGCAAAAGGCAGTCCGCTACAACTAATTCTGTCGAGCATTTACCAGATCGATTCGCCTACAGGAAACATTCCACTCGAAGAAGCCGAACGATTGACCCGGAATCCGATGATTAAAACGGCCATTCCACTGGCGATGGGGGATAGTTACCGGTCGTTTCGAATTGTGGGAACGAACAAACTTTACCTCGACCATTTTGGCGCAACGGTCGGTCAGGGCCAACTTTTCAAGGCACCACTGGAGGTTGTTGTTGGCCCGCGTGCGGCAGCGATTGCAGGGCTGAAACTGGGCGATTCATTTGCCAGTTCGCACGGATTAGATGGTGAAGGCGAAGAGCACGGTGATACCAAATACAAAGTGGTCGGTATTCTGAATCCGACCAATACGGTTACCGACCAGCTTATTCTGACTCCCGTTTCAAGTGTATGGGCGGTTCACGGTCACGAAGAACACCATGAAGAAGGGGAAGCGCACGAGGGCGAAGAACATGAGGAAGGGGAACCCCGTGAGATTACGAGTATGCTTATTAAATTCCGGAATCCGCTGGGTATGATGCTCGCTCGTGGTATCAATAGCAACTCAAAACTTCAGGCTGCTCTACCTAATATAGAAGTAAACCGCTTGTTTTCTTTGCTGGGTGTTGGCGTTGAAACGCTACGTGGTCTGGCTATCGTGATTATGCTTATTTCGGGAATCAGCGTATTTGTTTCGCTCTACAACTCACTAAAAGAACGACGTTACGAAATGGCGCTGATGCTTTCGATGGGCGCTACACGTTTACAATTATTTGGTATGCTTTTGCTGGAAGGGCTGGTACTGGCTATAATCGGTTTTGTGCTGGGCATTCTCCTGAGCCGTGTTGGGCTATGGCTCTTCTCAAACAGTGTTTCCGACGAATATCATTATAATCTGGCGGCATTTGGCATCCTTCCCGAAGAGTGGGCATTATTGGGCATTGCCTTATTGGTTGGTTTGCTAGCGGCTGCGCTGCCTGCGCTTGGTGTTTATCGGATGAATATCTCCCGAACGCTGGCCGAAGAATAATACGCTACGTTGCGTAGCATTCTACCAGTTCTGACAAGTTTCAACAAGCCGATTTTAGCCTTAAAATCGGCTTGTTCATTTTAGGAAAATCCTCGTACAGACACAGTACGTAAATAGCCTTTAGTTGGTTGTCTCAGACAGCATCCTGCTGTCTGAGCTGCCATAGTAGCTAGCAAGACCGTCCGGCCGTTCAGACAGCAAGATGCTGCCCGAGACAACTAAAGAATAATATCAGATTACCAATCAGCCATGTTATTATACTGTATTTCAGGTTAGTATCCAGTTTATCCTACCCACACACCCCCGTTTGCCCGTTATCTAATATTAATGACCAGTTAATTGATAATTCGTAGATATTTACTGTAGTCTACCTATTCTTCCTCTATGATGAACAAATACGCCCTGATTACGCCATTACTAACCTTAGCGTTACTGGCGTCTTATCAAACGTTCGCTCAAGTGCCTAATTCGCTTGACTCGGTAAAGGTATATTTGAAAACGCACACCGTACAGGATACGAACTATGTCCGTGCGCTTAACGTGTGGGGGCGTGAGCTTCACTCAGGCGCTAACCCCGATTATGCGCAGGCAGATTCCATACTTCAGGTTTCTGAACACGTAGCGGAGAAATTACACTATGGATTAGGGCTCGCCAAAGCGCATACCAACCGGGCTTCTATCTACTACCTGACCGACCGACCAAAACTGGCGCTGGAATATTTCCAGAAAGCCCTGAACGTAGCCGAAACGAATAAATTATCCCCCCGATTTGTCTGCGGAGCTATCTCGAACGTAGCAGCGGCACTCAGTAAATTACAGGAATTTGATAAAGTCGTTACGTTGCAACTTCGCTCGCTTCGACTTCAGGAACAGCACAATATTCAGCCACGGATTGCTACTACGTATGGCGGTATTGGAAACGCATTCCGCGAGCTTCATAAATACCGCGAAGCCCTTACGTATTACAAGCAGGCACTAACGCTGATGCACGCTGAAAATAATACGAGTGGTGCGGCTATTATTGAAAACAACATGGGCATTTGCTACGATGAACTGAAGCGGTACGACCAGTCGCTGAAACATTACCAATTGGCCTTAAAACATGCTAAAGACGTAAATTTCGATTTATTACAAGCCGACATTCTGGTCAATATAGGGCTGGCGTTGAAATTATCGGGTCGCGCTGCGGAGGGTATTCCGTTTGTAAAACAATCGATGGCAATTGGCGTAAATCAACAGAACAAAGCCACGATGGCAAACGCGTACTTCAATCTGGGGCAGATTTACGAAGAACTGAAAGACTATAAATCCGCCGAAAAGAACCTGAAAAAAGCGCTTGAACTGGCCAAAGAACGGGGCGATAAAGCGAAAATAAACGATTACACGCAGGGGCTGGCCGATTTGTATGGGGGCATGAAAAACTTCCAGCAAGCCTATGTCTTTCAACTCCAACGCAATCAACGTATCGACTCCACCACCGCCGTGCGCACCAATGCCGAAGTCCAGCGGCTCATCGCTCAGTACGAAACCCAAAAAAAGGAAGCCCGCATTCAACTCCTCCAGCAACAGGCCAAAATCAACCAACAGGAAAACGAACAGATCCAACTACGTAACAACATCTGGCTGGCGGGAGCCGCTCTTTTATTATTATTGGGCGCAGCCGTCAGTGCCTGGCTGTTGAATCGGGCTAAACTCCGGCGACTTCAGGAAGCCCAGACGCTACGTAAACAGATCGCTCATGATCTGCACGATGAGGTGGGTAGCACTCTTTCCTCCATCTCTATGCTCAGCGGCCACACCAATACGTTGCTCAGCCAGAACCGACCCGAATCGGCCCAGAAGATGGTGCAGAAGATTTACAGTGATGCCCGTCAGATTCTTGAGTCGATCGATGAGATCATCTGGACGATCAATCCGGGCAACGATTCGTTGTTACGTATCGGGTTGCGGTTGCAGGAGTATGCGCAGCCGCTTATGGAATCCAAAGAAATTCGATTTTCTTTCCAGATCGACCCATCGCTGGAAACGGCACCTATCTCGATGGAAGTGCGTCGAAGTTTGTATTTAATTGGAAAAGAAGCCATTAATAATCTGGTAAAATATTCTCAGGCCAGCGAAGCCACAGTACGTTTCGAGCGAAGGGATAATCGACTTCAGGTATTGATTGAAGACAATGGACGCGGTTTTGAGAAAACGGAAGTCAGCACTCGGAACGGTCAAACCAGCATGAAAGAGCGGGCCGAAGCTATGGGCGGCTCTTTAGAAGTACGTTCGGCACCGCAGCAGGGCACCCGTCTATTGCTGACCACTTCATTAATCTAAGCTTGCCAGACTAACTATTTCCTTAAAATCATCGTACGATGGAGGGCTGCATACGTATCGCTCTGTTTATTTTTCTGACCGTCGCCACAGGTTCGGTAGTGGTTGCGCAAATCCCGAAATCACTGGATTCTCTGGAAAGCTACGTTCATAGTCATACACCGACGGATACAAATTACGTAGATGCGCTTCTTAAGCTGGGCAGTTTAACAACCCGCCAGAAAGCAAATTATGACCGGGCCGATTCGTTGCTACGTGTAGCCGAGAAACTGGGTATCAAGTTGAATTTCGGTCGCGGTATTTATCAGGCCAATACGTTCTTGGGTTCCAATTATTACCTCTCCAATCACCCGCAGCAAACGCTGGACTATCTTCAGAAAGCACTGGCTATTGCCGAAACGCATAAGCTATCGCCCCGCATGATAGCGAACGCCATGACGAACCTGGGAACGGCGTATCGCAACCTGAATCAGCACGAAAAAGCGTTGACTATTTCTCTTCGTTCGCTACGTATGCAGGAGCAATATAACGTTGTGCCGCGAAATGAAAATACCTATATCGGTATCGGGCTTGCATTGAAAGAAACGAAGCGGCCGAAAGAAGCTATTCGATATTTTCAGCAGGCCCTGTCGCTCACGAAACCGTTGAACTACCCGTATGGTCTGGCTATTATTGAGCAAAATATCGGCAAATGTTACGATGATCTGGAGAAGCAAAATAAGGCGCTGACCTATTATAAAGCCGCTCTCGGGCATGCCAGAGAATCAGGTTCAGAACTACTCCAGTCTGATATTTTAGTGAATACGGGTCTCGCCCTGCGAAAACTGAAACAACTCGAAGACGCCAAACATGCTATAGAACAAGCTTTAGCGCTTTCCAGCAAACAAGAGAACAAGTCGGCAATGACAACCGATTATTTCAATCTGGGGCAAGTGTATGAAGAATTAAAAGACTACAAACTGGCCGAGCGATATATGAAAAAGGCGCTCACGCTGGCCAACGAGCTGGAGGATAAAAACAAGATTGCCATTTATACGCAGGGGCTGGCCGATTTGTATGGGGGCATGAAAAACTTCCAGCAAGCCTATGTCTTTCAACTCCAGCGCAACCAACGTATCGACTCCACCACCGCCGTGCGCACCAATGCCGAAGTCCAGCGGCTCATCGCTCAGTACGAAACCCAAAAAAAGGAAGCCCGCATTCAACTCCTCCAGCAACAGGCCAAAATCAACCAACAGGAAAACGAACAGATCCAGCTACGCAACAACATCTGGCTGGCGGGAGCCGCTCTTTTATTACTATTGGGCGCAGCCGTCAGTGCCTGGCTGTTGAATCGGGCTAAACTCCGGCGACTTCAGGAAGCCCAGACGCTACGTAAACAGATCGCTCATGATCTGCACGATGAGGTGGGTAGCACTCTTTCCTCCATCTCTATGCTCAGCGGCCACACCAATACGTTGCTCAGCCAGAACCGACCCGAATCGGCCCAGAAGATGGTGCAGAAGATTTACAGTGATGCCCGTCAGATTCTTGAGTCGATCGATGAGATCATCTGGACGATCAATCCGGGCAACGATTCGTTGTTACGTATCGGGTTGCGGTTGCAGGAGTATGCGCAGCCGCTTATGGAATCCAAAGAAATTCAGTTTTCATTTCAGATCGACGATAAACTGACGGATTTTCCGGTTTCCATGGAAGTACGTCGAAGCCTGTATTTAATTGGTAAAGAAGCTATTAACAACCTCATAAAATATTCAGAAGCGACGAAGGCGACGGTGCGGTTTGAACGAAAAGATAACCGTTTGCAAATACTGATTGAAGACAACGGGCGCGGTTTCGATACGTCTCATTCCAGCCAGCGAACCGGCCAAACCAGTATGCAGCAACGCGCTCAGGCCATTGGTGGCACACTAGACGTATTATCGGCGCCGGGGCAGGGAACCCGTTTACAACTGGTAATGACAAACTAAATCTTTCTACATCAGCGTATTGCTACGTTCCTTTTAAGTGCGGCTACTACGTCTTATATCATACATTTATCCGATTTTCTTCCGCTCGTATCCGCTCTATTTTTGTAGAACTATGTGGGCTCATTAAAAGTCTGTTAAAACGTATCAATGCGTTGAAAACCCAAAAAACATAGGCCCCCAACTGACTAAATTTGATACTACTTACAGGTTTTTGTCATGATAAAAGGCTTTACATTTTTCGTCCTCTTTCTCCTCAATCTGGTTATTAGTTCGGCAGGATTTGCACAGGCTACACGCTACGTCAGGCAAACAGCCAGCGGCACCGGCGATGGTTCTTCGTGGGCAAATGCATCTGCCGATTTGCAGGCGATGATTAATAATTCGGTCTTCAACGATGAAGTTCGAATAGCACAGGGTATCTATTATCCGACCCGCGATCAGGACGGCAATCTCAGCAATGCCAATCCCCGACGTCGTACATTTCTCGTACCGAATGGCTTACGTATTCGGGGAGGTTATGTGGGTACGGGCGCTAACCCTAATGCCCGCGTAACGGCTCCATCGACCACTACGTTATCGGGAGATCTGGGCGTTGCCGGTAATTTCAGTGATAACTCGTATCACGTAGTAACCATGCCAAACGCCCTGTCGGTTATATTGGAAGGTCTCATCATAACCGGGGGAAATGCAAATACGGTCGTAACGGGCAATGGAAACCGCGATTTATATGGTGGCGGAATTCTGATGGTCAATACGGTTCAAACACTAGTGACTCCAATCTTATACTGGGTGCATCTAATTAACAATCAGGCTTCAAACGGTGCCGGGCTGGCTAATTTCGGCGGTGGCTCCGGTCTGAACGAAGCCTTTCCGACACGTATCAGCAACCCTCAATTAACGTTCTGTTATTTCCTGAACAACCGCGCCACACGTAACGGAGGAGCCATCTATAACAACGGCAATGCGTCGCCAACAATCAATAATTGTGTTTTCACGGCCAACGTAGCACAACAGAGTGGTGGTGCAATGAGCAACGAACCCGCCAGCGGTTATACGCTGACGATCAGCCCGGTATTGACCGGTTGTACGTTCCAAAGTAACTCGGCAACAATAAGTGGTGGAGCAATCGATAATCTGAGTTCGCCAAACGTAACGATGCAACCTACGCTGGAGCGGTGTAAGTTTACCAGCAATGTGGCTACCCCTTCGGGTAGTGGACGGGGCGGAGCTGTGTACAACCGAACCGCAGGCGGACAACTGTCTTTGAGCATTCGTAACAGTTGGTTCTATAACAACGCTGCCGATCAGGGCGGAGCTATTTTTAGTCTCACTACTTCTACTACGGCCAACGTTGGCATTGGCATGGTGAACTCTACCTTGACCGGAAATAGCGCCCGTAATGGTGGTGCTATTTATCAGAATAATACGTCGAGCACGACTGATGATTTGCCTTCCCTTTATATGCTTAATACTATTCTCTGGGGAAACAATGCAACCGCTACGTCTCCCGGCGTAGAGTCGTTTGGTTATTATAAACCTCGGGCCGATTTCTCTGATATTCAGGGATGTTCTACCCAAAGCTGGTGTACGGATGGCTTCCGAAATATTGATGTAAATCCTTCGCTCGGGCCTGATAATCTTACGCCTGGCCCAACAAGCTACGTTCTCAATATTGGCAACCCTTACAGCACAACAGCCGATACTGGGCCCGCCGATGTAGATGGCGCTCCACGTATTCAGGGAGGCCAGATCGATATGGGTGCCGTAGAAACCGAAGTGCCACAAAACCGCCTGTATTCAGTTGCTGACGGTGATTGGAACAGTCCAGCCGTATGGAGTTGCTACTGTTTGCCCGGCCCTGGCATAACAGCCGTACTTCAAAATACGGTACGTATTCCGCCTAATTATACAGGCTATACGCAGACTCTACAATACACATCCACAGGAATACTGCGTTTCGCAGCACCAACGTCCAAACTATTCCTAGCCCCGCCTGGATCGCTTTAGCTAAATCTCCCTGATAAATAAGGTAACTCACGTGCCTCTCTGCACTTTAGTAAGCAGCAAAGGTATCTGGAGCCTATCTATCCACACCTTTTGTTATGCTATGATACGGATTGCCATTTTCGATGATAACGATTCCCTACGAGAAACGCTCGCGCTGGTATTCGACGCTACCGACGATTTAATTGTGACCGGGCAATATCCGAATGCGCTACAGGCCGTTGACGTCGTTAAAAACAGTCAGCCCGATGTGATTCTAATGGACATCGATATGCCCGGACGTACCGGCATCGAAGCGGTTAAACTAATACGAGGGCAAACAACGAAACCGAAAATTCTAATGCTAACGGTGTTTGAGGACGTAGAGCGAATATTTGCCGCTATCTCTGCCGGTGCCGTAGGTTATTTGTTGAAGAAAACACCCGCCGATAAAATTATTGATGCTATACACGAAGTAATGTCAGGTGGTGCCGCCATGACGCCATCTATTGCGCTGAAAGTACTGGAAGCATTTCGCCAACCAAAATCAAATGATTTCTTACTAACCGAGAAGGAGAAAGAAGTACTACAACGACTGGTAGAAGGCGACAGCTACAAACTTATCGCCTATCATTGCCATATCAGCATGGGAACTGTTCGCACCCACATTGTCAATATTTACGAGAAATTACACGTCAATTCGAAGTCTGAAGCAGTTGCCAAAGCGTTGAAAACGGGACTATTCAAATAAGCAGTAGAAAGCAAGGTATTGGGGTTCATTATTACCCCAATACGTTATAAATCACTACCGCATCAGACTTATTTTTCAGACTTACTTCGCCGATACGTTCACAAGGAAAAGATTCACCAATTTGCTGATAGGCAGACTCCGAAATCACAATCTGCCCAGGCTGCGCAACGGCCTGCAAACGTTGAGCGGTATTAACGGCATCGCCAATAACTGTATAATCCAGCCGACGTAGCGTGGTTGAACCAATATTGCCCGAAACCATTTCGCCACTGTTAATACCAATCGATACTTCCGGGTGATACGTTGAATTGTTGAGCAGATTATCTTCCAGTTTCGAAATCTGCGCCCGTACTGCCAATCCGGCTTCAATAGCCCGGTCGAGGTGGTACTCGCCCCGGAAAACGGCCATTACGGCATCGCCCATGAATTTATCAACGAGCCCTTCCTGCGCAATTATTTCCTTAACCATTACGTCGAAATAACGGTTGACCAGCCGAACAACGGTATCCGGTGATTCGCGTTCGGAAATAGCTGTAAATCCGCATATATCGATAAACAGGACTGTTGCCACGACAACTTCGTTGGCCGACAGTGCTTTTTCAAATTCGGGGCGATTCATAAACGTCAGCACCGACTCATCGACATACATCCGCAGAATATTATTCTCTTTAATGGCCTGCAACGTTTGCCGAAGTTGCTTGACGTACTCCATTGTTTTCTGCATCGTCAGCTCCAGATCTTCGAAGTTGACAGGCTTCGTTACGAAGTCGAAAGCTCCCCGATTCATGGCTGTTCGGATGTTATCCATATCGCCATAAGCCGACACAATCACCGCTTTAAGCATCGGATTGTTCTCGTGCAGTTTCACCAGCAGCGTCAACCCATCCATACCTGGCATATTAATATCAGTCAGCACCATGTCAATATCCGGCTGCTGCGCCAGCATATCAAGTGCTTCGTGGCCATCGTGGGCGAACGCAAATTCATATTCTTTCTCGCGAATCTGACGCCGGAATTTCTGTTTGATGAGTAATTCCAGATCGGTTTCGTCGTCAACAACTAAGATTTTCGCCGTCATGCCACCTCACGAAGTTTTTGTTTGAGAACCGCAAAATCGAGCGGTTTGGTCAAAAAATCATTAGCGCCTAATTGAACTGCCTGCTCTTGCGAATCGGGGTCGCCATAGGCTGTAATCATCATCACCACAGGTGGTGGCGGTTCCTGAAAATCTTCCCGAATATGACGTAGCAATTCAAAGCCGCTCATTCCCGGCATATTGATGTCGGATAAAATAAGAATGACTTCCGACGTATGATTGTTCAGATAGGTCAGCGCTTCTTCACCAGAATTAGCGAATTTCAGATCAACTTCACCACTGCGAATCTCGCGACGAAACCGCTGCTCAAAAAGGTCTTTTACGTCTGTTTCGTCGTCAACAACTAGTATTTTCATCCGTATGCTGGGCTAATCCTAAAGATAGAAAATTTGCGTAGTTTTCAGTGTGATGTGGAGGCTACGTCTCCATGTATTCTTCCTGCTGTCATCCATTAGTAGTCCGAAGTCAGCCAATCATCACCTTTGCCCGGTCAGTTCATACACGTACTGGTCGATAGTAATACGCAATCCCAAAATTAGGCACCGATTTCGGCCCAACAAGCAACCTGTGCTGGCTTTTTACCTCATCGAAAAGCGTTATCTGGCCAAAATTCCGCAGAATGGCAAAACGGGTAGGCGAATAATTACCAGAATCGACCTGTTATCCATAACCGATTTCGAAACGTAGTGGTCAGATTACTTGACACAGAATGATCTGTTATTAGCTCTACAATTAAGCTGGTAACATAATGGTGAACGTAGTGCCTTCGCCTTCCTTGCTCACTACGTTGATGGTGCCGTTATGACCTTTGGTAACAATATCGTAACTCAGCGATAAGCCTAATCCGGTGCCTTCGCCCGTAGGCTTGGTGGTGAAAAAAGGCTGAAAGATCTTCTGTTGCACTGCTTCCGGCATACCCGTGCCGTTGTCATGCACTGTAATGACCGCCCGCTTGTCCGCATAGTACGTAGTAACCGTAACGATTGGCTGGTAGCCTAACTCGTTCTGATTTTTCTGCCGTTGCTGCACCGCATAAAACGCATTGATAAACAGATTCAATAACACACGGCCAATATCCTGCGGCACCAGATTTATCGGACTAAGGTCCGTATCGAACGTTGTCACCAACTCCACATTAAATGTTTTGTCTTTGGCGCGTAAGCCATGATAGGATAACCGTAGGTATTCATCCGCCAGCGCGTTCAGGTCGGTGGGTTGACGTTTGCCGGTAGAAACACGGGAATGTTCGAGCATTCCCTTCACAATGTTGCTGGCTCGTTTTCCGTGTTGCGAAATTTTCTGGAGATTCTGGCTTAAGTCCTGTAGCAATTCGCTCTCCAGCTCTTCATCCCGCTTCTCCCCTTTTGCCCGTTCTTCTTTCAGTTCTTCCACAAGTTCTTCACTTACTTCGGAGAAGTTATTGACGAAGTTCAGTGGATTTTGAATTTCGTGCGCAATCCCCGCCGTCAACTCGCCCAGCGACGCCATCTTCTCTTTCTGAACCAGTTGGTTTTGGGTTACTTTCAGATTTTCGAGCGTGGTTTTTAACTCGCGAGTGCGTTCTTCGACTTGTTTTTCCAGCTGTTCATTCTGGCTGGCAATCAGGCGATTCTTTTCAATTTCGCGTTCTTTTTCCAGTTGTTCTTTCTCAATAGCCTGCTTTATTACCTGTTTTCGAGTCAGATTGTAACGATTGAGTAGAGCACTAGAAAAAACAATAACTAGCCAGGCCAAGCAGACGCCTTCAATATAATAGAATGTATAATCGGGCAAGCCAAATATGGCCGAGTTAAAGAAGTAAACAGCTAAAGCACTAGAGAGCGTATATAGCCAGAAAATCAGAAGAGGAAGCGTAGCAACTAATGCAAATCGAGCATCTACACTCCCTTTATTCATTGTTCTGATAATTAGAATAGCCAGCAACACATAGGTAACCCGAATCAGTATTTCAACCAGTAGTGTTAGTTCATTAAATGGCGATGTTGGAAAGGTGAACGCAGCGAACAGGGCCATATTTCCCAACACAGTTAATAATAACGCTAGCGAAAGGACTCGATTGAGTGGCGCAAACTGGATTGCTGGTTGAATAAATTTTCGAATCGACTGGATAAAAAAGATGAAGTAGATAAAGAAAAAGAAATTACGTACCAGACCAAAAAGGTAAGGCTGTTCGACAAAGAAAATTGCCTGAAGCCGGTCTGCACTCCGATCCAGCGTAAAGAAAAAAAGACAAATGCTAAAATAAAGATAGACTCGATCCCGTATCGAAAAGAAAATGAGTAGGTTATAACATACCGCCAACAACAGGACTCCGAGTTTAATACCATCATAAAATACCTTTTCCCAGTCTCCTTCTACCTTCGTAAATGTATAATATCGATTAGCTCGGTCCTGCTGAGTCTGCAATTTTGGCGACAGATACCAAAGTGGGGCCTCCCAGAAAGCTCTGGCCGAACGTAGATACAATGTCTTTTCCTGACCAGGATGCAGGTTTATAAGAATACGATTACGTTCGGACCGATTTTGTTTTGTTAACTCGCTTTCTGGAATTAATCTACCTGTACGCTCATGTTGCCACTGGTTAGTTGCTCTTTGCCAGTATAAGTCCAGATAGCTTCCATTAAATTCACAGAGATAGATCGCCAGATTGTGGGGCATCGAATTTCGCACGCGCATTCGCATCCAGTACACACGAGACTGTCGATTTGGATTGTAAAATGAATCATGAACGAATTTGGTACTTTGTCGAACCTGATTGAACGTCAATTTTTCCGCCCGATCTTCCAGTATTTGGAAGTACGTAGTATCAGGCGTCAGCATTGCCGTATCTGTCTTGATTTCATAGACCGGCGGTAGACTTTGTTGCGCGTAGCTCCGCTGCAAGAGCGCGAACAAGCCGAAAAAAACAAGTAGAAAATACTTCATAGTTGAGCAAAAACAGTGACCAATTCGAAGAGAATGGCCATTAGCTGCTACGTACCGGATCAACAGTTAATTTTTAAGCTGGTAACGTAATGGTGAACGTAGTGCCTTCGCCTTCCTTGCTCACTACGTTGATGGTGCCGTTATGACCTTTGGTAACAATATCGTAACTCAGCGACAAGCCTAATCCGGTGCCTTCGCCCGTAGGCTTGGTGGTGAAAAAAGGCTGAAAGATCTTCTGTTGCACTGCTTCCGGCATACCCGTGCCGTTGTCATGCACTGTAATAACCGCCCGTTTGTTGGTGCAGCGAGTTGTAACGGTTACGGTTGGTTGATAGCCCGGCTCGTTCTGATTTTTTTTCCGTTGCTGCACCGCATAAAACGCGTTCGTAAACAGATTCAATAACACACGGCCGAGGTCTTGCGATAAGACACTTACTTTTCCCAGCGACTTGTCGAAATCGGTGTTGAGCGTAGCATTAAAAGTTTTGTCTTTCGCTCGTAATCCATGATACGCTAATCGTAGGTACTCATCGGCTAATGCGTTCAAATCGGCGGGTTCGCGCTGTCCACTGCCTGCCCGTGAGTGCTGAAGCATACCTTTCACGATAGACGAAGCCCGTCCGCCGTGATGCGTAATTTTTTGCAAGTTTTGCTTCAGGTCAGCCAACAGTTCAGCCTCAAGCTCTGTATCACGGTTGGGTTTGGCTTGTTCTTCGGCCAGCTCTTCGATGATTTCGATACTTACTTCGGAGAAATTATTGACGAAGTTGAGCGGATTCTGTATTTCGTGGGCAATACCCGCCGTAAGCTCGCCCAGCGAAGCCATTTTTTCACTGTGAATAAGTTGGGTTTGGGTAGCTTTCAGATCAACGAGAGCTTTTTCCAGTTCTTCTTTCTGATGGGTAATTTCGGCGGTACGTAGCGAAACCTGATATTCAAGCTCATCTTTTTTGGCTTCAATAATACGTCGTTGCTGGGCTTCCTGCTCCCGTTCCAACTGGTCTTTCTCCAGCGTTTTTTTCTGATTTCGGGCTATAAATAAGAACGTTACTAACCAGATAACCGCAAATACGCTGGCTGATTCAAGATAACTATTGATCGATTTGTAGAAAGACGGCGTAACGAATTTTATTACATCCCGAACAAAAATAAGGGCTGTGTATGGTGCAATAGCCAGTAATATTGTTCGCGACATCCGTAGCTCACGAAGCTGGCGAGTGGTATAAGCCACGGCTCCGAAAATAATCAGCCAGAACCAGATTCGCCACGGCTCAGGAAAAATTTCGCCGAGCGCCATCAAGCCAAATCCCACCAGCCAGACCTTTTGAAAATAGAAATCCCAAACAGGAAGCCGTGTTTTGGTATCCAGAATTGCCCGAACCTGGTTAACCAAGAAAACAGCGATCCCGATCGATACGTAAGATTGTCCGTCTGACCAGTTCATAGCCTTTATTTCGTTTGTGCTTGGGTGATAATCTCGTTCTGCCGACGGATACGTCCCGATAGACTTCGGACAATGCTACGTAGTACTTCGCTACGTTCTTCCATCAAATCGTAAAAATCGTCCTGATCGATACGTAGCAGTCGTACATCGGTAACGGCTTCGGCTGTAGCCGACCGGGCTTCAGTATCTAGCAGCGCCAGTTCGCCAAAGAAATCACCTCGGCTAAATCGGGCCAGTTCGGTTTCGCCATCCAGAATCGCAACTTCACCTGAGTAAATGACATACATTCCTGTACCTAAATCACCTTTTTGAAAAATCTCCTCACCTGCTACGTGCGCTTCTTCGCGCATAATGGGCGTGATGCTGGCCAGTACGTTCTCAGGCGTTTGCGCAAACAGGCTGGTACGTGCCAGCAGCAATACGCGGTCGTAAGCAGAAATCTGATCGGTCAGATGGGCTGAATGGCTCATAAGTAACGGAGATAAAGTAGAAAAGCGTGACTCCAGCGATTGCCGGGCTGTTTGTGCTTCTTCGTCAGGTAAATTACGTAATACGGTGTTGATTGTCCAGGCGGTAAATACGGCCTCACCCGTTCGTAGAATAAAGCGTTGGATTGGCTCCTTTTCTACAAACGAGTTCAATTCCGCATCGACAATACGTACTTTTTCCCCTCTGGATAGTTCGTCGACGAGCACTTGTAGAGTTTGGTACGTAGCTCTTGGAATCAGATTATCGAGCATTTCGAGTGCATTGGCCCGACGTTCGCGCGCGGGATGGTCGATTCCCATTCGTGCACCGGCAATGGTATCGGACGGATACAACTGGGTAAGAATATCAAATAGTCGTTGAATCAATATTGATAGTTCGTAATCAAGCGTTTCGGTCAACTCTGGATTGGTCAGACTACCGTGCAGCAGTCGTTGTGCCAGCGCCAATTCTTCATGCATGAGTGCTCGAAAAATGTCATCATCTTCTGCAATATCCGGGAAACGACGTAACGCCCGCAAAGCCGCTCCACGTAGGCGCAGGTCTTTATTTTGCGCAAGCTGGTTCAAAAAATATCGACTTTCGGGCGTGAAGATGGCCCCGCAAATAGAAGCTATTCGTTCGAGCAGTTGCCGATTGTCGGGCGATTGCTGTGCCTGCTTACGTAGCAACGGAATCAACGAAGCCCCTCGTTCTTTAAGCGCATCGAGTGCGCGATGCCCCAATGTCTTATCCGTTAGTTTATCGAGCAGATAAGTTGTCAGCTCAGCGTTCGACAGATGGCCAGCCGCTTTTATTGCTGATTTCACTACGTCGGGGCTGGTGCTTTTCAACCGTTGATTCACCAACGTAGCAAGGTCGTTCAACCGTAACGTACCGATCAGATTCAGGGCTATTTCCTGATGTTCCGGATTCGTATCGTTGGCTAATTTCGTCAACGCCTGTTGAGCCGTAGTGTTGTGCGGATTCAGTTCCAGAATCCCTTTGATTACGCCCTGCCGAATTGATAAATCGGTGTGATGGATAAACGGAGCCAGTTCGGAAGGGTCGGCCGTAATCTGTCGACCAAACAAATAAGCCGCCTGCTGACGTAGCGTCGGTTCGGTATCGGTCAACGCAATCTGTTTCAATTGCCGAACCGGGACCAGATGTTCAAGTCGTGCAGCCGCCAGTAATGTTCGTTCGCGTATGCTGGTATGGGCATGGTTGAGCAGTTCGGGCGTTTTCTCAGCCAGTTCTTTTGGATTGTGTACGCTTAACCAGTCAATAGCCGTAACTACATCTTCCGGTTTCGGGCTTTTCAGCAGATTAACCAGACTTTTCTGCGCTACGGTTGGCATGGCCAGTTGGTCACGCTCCAGAAACCGGCGACCGATGGCGTCGTTTAGCTCGGCCAGATATTTTCGGTAGGTCAGACGTAACAGCCAGATTGCGCCAACCATCAGGCCAGCCCATACCAAAGGAACCCAGGATTCGAGCGTAGCGTGCAGGGCAAAAATCAGGAAACCCGCAACGCCTAACCCAATCGGTTCATAAAGCCCTTTCGCCAGCGTATGGCCTTTGAGTCGCTGAGGAGGCAGCAACGGTTGAAACAGAACCAGAAATACCGGATCGAACAGCGCCCGACGTATCACTTCGAAAACAAGGTAAAGTCCGCAGAAGTAAATCAGCAGTACGGTTTCGTTAGTGACCCACTGATTCAACAGCGTTAAGATTCCCAGCCCGATAAGCGCCATCCACGGCAAAACCACCAGCGACCGTTGCACGCCAAACCGATCAAGTGCTTGCCGCGACAGGAGCAATTTTGCCAGCATCGACAACCCATACGTTAGTGCCAATACGTAGCTAACGTAGTGAATCACATCGACCTGACTATGAAATCGGTGCTTTACGTTGATAAAGAAATTGTACTCAATTTCAGTGGCTACGGCAGCTAGAGCCGCCATACTTAGGCACATGTAAAAAACGAGTTCGCTCCCGCCAAATCGTTGTCCGATCAACTGCGATGGTTCTCTACCCACCGCCCGACTCACCTGATGGGGCGCGTGTACATCGTGCGACTGAATGGTGAGATGCAATACGTAGAGTGCCGCCAGAAACGCGCCAAAAGCCACGATTAGCAGACGTAGCACATCGGCGTGGGCGTGCACCAGAGCCGCCAGAATAGCCCCCGCAGCTTTGGCTGGCATATCGCCGGAGCTAATAACGCCAAACAGACGCTTACTTTGTCGCGTATCGAATACCACAGCCGAAACGCCCCAGAATTCGAGGTTGGTTAGCAGATAGATGATCCGATAACCCGTCATAATCGCTACGGCAGCGGCCACCGAGTGCCCGAACAGCACCAGCACCGCTACCACAATGGTCATGACTACAGCCGCTACCAACACCCGTGTAGCTAGTTTTCGCAATACCAGATGGTGTTCGAAATAAGCGTAAACCCGGCCCACCAGAATCATCGAAACGGCCGATGCTACGTAGGCCAATGGCAAACTGGTTTCAGGATGATTTTCGAGCAGAATGGCATTGGCCGCTACGTAGATCAGAATGGTACCAATGCCCAGCAGAAAATTATGCAGAAAAAATAACCATACCGTCTGGCCTTCTTCGGGCCGAACGCCTAAGGCCCGTTGCCCTCGCTGTACGAATGAAGAAGGAGAAGAAGTAGCGTCAGTTGGAACAGTCATAAGCGGGGTAATGGCACGATTTACGGTCAAATATAAGCACCGACCCCACGAGATAATGCCTTTTTACCCTATAACTTATCGGTCTGAAATCGAATTTGACTGTGTTGGGATTTTGCCAACTAAAATGCCCGCTACGTTGTTGTCTGAGTAAGGCCGTCGAATCTGTAAGAAAAGTAAATAAAAACAGTAGGTTTTGGAGTAAACTGTTTGGGCTATACGCTACCTTTGCAGGTCAAAACAACGACGCGCCCCCGTCATGGATCAGTACTCATATATAGCAAATTCCGACGCGGCCTACGTAGATCAACTGTATCAGTCTTATAAGCAAGACCCTCAATCGGTTGACCCAAGTTGGCAGCAATTTTTCAAAGGATTTGAATTTTCATTAACCTACGGCGAAACCGCCAACGGAACACCCGCAAATGGCAACGGAAAAGCTGTTGCTAGTAAACCTGTAGATGCCAGCCACGCCGAGAAGGAAGTTTCGGTAGCCAGCTTAATCAAAGCGTATCGCTCACGCGGTCACCTGCTGGCCAAAACAAATCCGCTCAAAGATCGGAAAGATCGGCAGCCACGCGTTGACCTGCCTGACTACGCGCTTTCGGATGCGGATTTAGATACCGTTTTCGAATCGGGTAAATTGCTCGGCATCGGACCCGCTACGTTGCGCGTGATTATGGAATCGCTCCGTAAGATTTACGCGGGCGAAATAGGTTTTGAATACATGTACATCCGTGAGCTGGACGTAAAGAACTGGCTGCGGAATAAAATCGAGAAGGAAGCGCTTGTTTTTGAACCAACGCTCGACGAGAAAAAACGTATTCTCGAAAAGCTGAACGAAGCAACCGTTTTCGAAAACTTCCTGGCTACAAAATACCTCGGACAGAAACGTTTTTCGCTCGAAGGTGGTGAAGTAACCATTCCCGCGCTTGATACGATTATTAGTCATTCGGCTGATATGGGCGTCGAAGAAGTGATGATTGGTATGGCTCACCGGGGCCGTCTGAACGTACTGGCCAATATTCTGGGCAAATCGTATGAATCTATTTTCGATGGTTTCGAAGGAAACGTACCAAATCAGGTTCATGGCGATGGCGACGTAAAATACCACCTCGGTTATTCGAGCCTGACCGAAACTAAATCGGGCAAGCAAATTAGCGTAAAACTGGCTCCTAACCCATCGCACCTCGAAGCGGTTAACCCCGTTGTAGAAGGATTCGTGCGGGCGCAGGCCGATGAAGAATACAATGGCGACTTCAAGAAAATTCTGCCGATTCTGATTCACGGTGATGCCGCTGTGGCTGGTCAGGGGATTGTGTATGAAGTAACGCAGATGGCAAAGCTGCCCGGTTATCAAACTGGCGGCACAGTTCATTTCGTGATCAATAACCAGATCGGTTTCACCACCGATTTCGACGATGCACGTTCGTCGATTTACTGCTCCGACGTAGCAAAAATCGTTGACGCTCCGATTTTCCACGTCAACGGCGACGATCCGGAAGCGGTTATTTTCTGCGCCAAGCTGGCTGTAGAATTCCGGGAGAAATTCAACCGTGACGTATTTATTGATATGGTTTGCTACCGTCGGTACGGCCACAACGAGTCCGACGAGCCGAAGTTTACGCAGCCAACGATGTATAACATCATCGATAAGCACGCCAATCCGCGCGAGTTGTATAAAGAACTGCTCATCAAACGTGGTGATGTTGATGCCGAGTTGGCACAACGGATGGATTCTGAATTCAAGCAGCAGTTGCAGGATCGTCTGGACCGGGTGAAGCAAAAAGAAGAGATTCCTTATAAGCCACTACGTCTGGATCTTGACTGGGCCGAGTTACGGTTTAGCGAACCCGTTGATTTCGATAAATCGCCGGAAACAGGCATTTCGGAAGATGCATTACAAACTGTTGGTCAGGCGCTGGTAAAATTACCGGAAGGCTTCAAGCCATTGAAGCAGATCGATAAGCTGTTGAAGGACCGGAAAACAATGCTGACCGACACCAAAATGGTGAACTGGGGCACGGCCGAATTGCTGGCCTACGGTTCGCTTCTGGCAGAAGGTCGGCCCGTTCGGTTGAGTGGTCAGGATGTGCAGCGTGGTACGTTCTCGCACCGTCATGCTGTTCTGCACGATGCCGAGACGAATCAGACGTATTCTTCGCTCGATTTTATTAAAGACGGTCAGCAGAAGTTTCAGGTTTATAACTCGCTGCTGTCGGAATACGGTGTGTTGGGTTTTGAGTATGGCTATGCCATGGCGAACCCACACGCACTGGTTATCTGGGAAGCCCAATTTGGAGATTTCTCGAACGGTGCTCAGCTCATCATCGACCAGTTTATTGCGGCCGCCGAATCGAAATGGGGTATTCAGAATGGTGTTACGTTGCTGCTGCCACACGGTTACGAAGGTCAGGGGCCAGAGCACTCTAACGCTCGTCCTGAACGTTATCTGCAATTGTATGCCGAGTACAATATGGTCGTAGCGAACGTATCAACCCCCGCCAACCTGTTCCATATTATGCGTCGGCAGTTGGCGTGGCCATTCCGGGTGCCTCTGGTTATTATGTCGCCCAAATCGTTATTACGCCATCCAAAATGCGTTTCTCCGTTAGAAGACCTCACCAAAGGTTCTTTTCAGGAAATCATTGACGATAGTTATGCGCAGGCTAAAAAGGTAAAACGCGTACTGCTTTGCACCGGTAAAGTTTATTATGATTTGCTCGAAAAACAGCAAGCCGACCAACGCGACGATGTAGCCATTGTGCGCCTTGAGCAATTGGCACCGCTGCCTAAAAAACAACTCGAAGCGATATTGGCAAACTATAAGAAAGCCGAGATTTTCTGGGTACAGGAAGAGCCAGAAAATATGGGCTATTGGACTTATTTGCTACGTATTGGCTTAAACTGGCCAATTATTTCCCGTAAAGCCGCAGCGTCGCCTGCAACCGGTTACCCCAAAATACATACCCAGGAACAAGCCGATATTGTTCGGAGAGCGTTTGAATAAAAACAGTTTTTAGTGAGATTGTCGACAGAAAGTAGCTTTTTTACTGTCGACGATCTCACTATCGACTAATCACTAACATCTATGGCCGTTGACATGAAAATCCCCCCAGTGGGAGAATCTATCACTGAAGTAACTGTAGGCACCTGGTACAAGAAAGAAGGTGACCAAGTAAAAATGGATGACGTGCTCTGCGGACTCGACTCCGATAAGGCTACGTTTGAATTGACGGCCGAAGCCGATGGTGTTCTGCATATTCTGGCGCAGGAAGGCGACGTATTGCCGATTGGTGCCAGCATCTGTACAATTGAAACGGGCGATGCAGCACCCACTCCTGCTCCAACTTCGGAACCAGCCAAAGCTGAATCGCCAAAACAGGCTGAACAGCCTGCTGCTGATGCTCCGGCAGCTGCCGAGCCGGCCAAACCAGCTACAGGCGGTGGTCAGGTAATTGAAATGAAAGTGCCAGCCGTAGGTGAGTCGGTTACGGAAGTGACCATTGCTTCATGGAGTAAAAAAGATGGCGATCAGGTTGCTCTCGACGAAGTACTCTGCGAACTCGAATCGGATAAAGCTACGTTCGAACTTCCTGCTGAAGCGGCCGGAACGCTACGTATCATGGCCGAAGCCGGTGAAACACTGGCAATTGGTGCGTTGATCGCAAAAATTGAAGTCGGTGCAGGTGCTCCTGCTACGTCGGCTCCAGCAACGCCACCAGCTCAGCAACCTGTGGCAGAATCGGCTGCTTCGAACGGTCAAAATGGGTATGCAGCACATCATGCGTCGCCCGCAGCGGCTAAAATTCTGGACGAAAAGGGTGTAAATGCCCAACAAGTACAGGGAACAGGTGTAGGTGGACGTATCACTAAAGAAGACGCCCAGAAAGCGTCACCATCGCAGCCTGCTACGTCGGCACCAGCCGCTCCGGCCCAACCTGCTACCCCGAAACCTGCCGAGAAAGCGGCAACGCCAGCACCTGCTCCCGCAGCAGCCGGTAGCCGAAATCAGCGTCGGGAAAAAATGACGTCACTACGTCGGACAATTGCTCGTCGGTTGGTAGCGGTTAAAAATGAGACAGCTATGCTCACTACCTTCAACGAGGTAGATATGAAGCCAATCATGGATCTGCGTAATAAATACAAAGACAAATTCAAGGAGAAACAAGGCGTAGGTCTCGGCTTTATGTCATTCTTCACGAAAGCGATTTGTATTGCGTTGAAAGATTTCCCAGCAGTTAATGCGCAGATTGATGGTGATCAGATCATTTACAATGATTTCTGTGATATTTCTATCGCCGTTTCAACAGACCGTGGCTTAGTCGTTCCGATCATTCGGAACGCCGAACAGCTGAGTTTTGCTGGAATTGAGAAAGAAATCGTTCGTCTGGCAGGTCTGGCCCGTGATAACAAGCTGACCATTGATCAAATGACGGGTGGTACGTTCACGATTACGAATGGTGGTATCTTCGGTTCAATGCTGTCGACACCGATCATTAACGCACCGCAATCAGCAATTCTGGGTATGCACAATATCATCGAACGTCCAGTTGTCATAAATGGTGAGATTGTAGCTCGTCCGATGATGTATCTGGCGCTTTCGTATGACCACCGGATCATTGACGGAAAAGAATCGGTTAGCTTCCTGGTACGTGTTAAACAAATTCTGGAAGATCCTTCCCGGATTCTGTTCGATATGTAACTCATAAACTTATAGTTATAAAAAAGCCGTTCAGGATAATCCTCAACGGCTTTTTTAGTATATTTATTTACCTATTTTCAATACATATAAATAATATGCGATATACGAATATGAGCCTTTTATTAGCTCAGGTTATTATTGTTCTCTTATTCATACATGGATGCAAGCCTCCTGACAATATACCTGACATTCTTAATTCTGACGGTTGCCGATTAACAAGCCGCTCTACGGCTTATGCCGTTGGAAAAAAGATCAGTAATTGGACATATACCAAAACAGGGGAGTTACTGAACTATAGTAGTACTGATGGTCCTGGCGGTTCACCTCAGCTAGTTAATTTCATATATGATGCAAATGGATATCTGATTTCAACCATTCAAATACGTAACTTCAATGATATGTCTTATGATACCTTAATAACAAAATATGAATACAGGAACGGGAAATTGAGTAGTGAGTCAAATCGTAGTTGGACTACAAAATACGAGTATAACCAACTAAACGAATTAGCTAAAGTAACTAAAATTTACACATTTGCCAACACTGAGATATACTCTTTTTCAGCAAATAAATTGACGGACTATGTGTGGATTGACGGAAATTCTAAAGAGGAAAATAGACCTTTTGAAATTAAAAATGGGCTCATTTATCGACATCATGAACGAAACCGTCAGCATTACATTAATTTTCAATATGATGCCCAAGAGCGACCAATAAAAGTTGAGCGATTCTCAATAAACAACCCATCAGCTACTGAATATTATATTTTTGAATACACCAATGGCAAGGCTTATTTTGATGCACTACCTACTCCTAAAGGTTGGCCAGCATTTACACGAAAAAGTTTTATTTATGATGTATACGTTTTAGGAACGCCACTTTTACCAGAAACCTCACCGGTACTTCCTGTCAGTGCATTATTTATAAATTGGAATTATTATGCTGGGACTAGCCCAACATTCAAACAAGGAGTAATGGAATTTGAGTATGTTAAAAACAGGCAGGGGTATTCAATAAAGACAGATCGTGCTTACACGCAGTACACAGCTACTGGCCAAATAGGTCAAGCTCCGGCACATGTAATTGAATCTTATACTTACGAAAATTGCCCATAAACTAATACAACAGAGCCAACATAAAAATGACGTAGTAGTCTACTACGTCATTTTTATGTTGGCTCTGTTGTTATTCTTTAATCAGGCTCCCTCCGTTCATTTCTGGAGGCTGTGGAATACCCATAAGCTGTAGAATCGTGGGAGCAATATCAGCCAGTTTGCCGTCATTTAACGCTGGATGATACTCATTGTCGATCAGAATACAGGGAACCAGATTGATTGTATGGGCCGTGTTAGGTGTACCATCGTCATTAAGCATGTACTCAGCGTTACCGTGATCGGCAATGATAATGGTCGTGTAGCCATGTTTCAAAGCTGCTTCTGTCACGTCTTTTGCGCAGGCATCGGCGGTTTCGGCCGCTTTTACAACGGCCTCAAAGACACCAGTATGACCCACCATATCCGTATTGGCAAAGTTCAGGCAAACAAAATCTACCTCTTCTTTTTCCAGTTCCGGGATGATTGTGTTACGTATGTCGTAAGCCGACATCTCGGGTTTCTGATCGTATGTTTTTACCGGCACGGTAATTTCAACGCCCCGATCATCCAGAATCACCATTTCTTTCGGCGATGGACAAAGAAGTCGTTTTTCACCAGCAAATGGTTCTTCACGACCACCTGAGAAGAAGAACGTAACGTGCGGATACTTTTCAGTTTCGGCAATTCGAATCTGCTTTCTGCCAACGCTGGCAACAACCTCGCCCAACGTATTGGCCAGATTGTCTTTATCAAAAATCACTTTGACACCAACAAAGTCATTGTCGTAGTTGGTCAGCGTGATATAATCGAGCGAGAGTTTTTTCATACCCTGCTCCGGGAAATCTTTCTGAGTCAGCGCCTGTGTGATTTCCCGACCACGATCAGTACGGAAGTTGAAACATAATACTACGTCGCCTTCCTCAATCACAGCCACAGGCGAACCATCAGGCTGTTCAACAATAATCGGCTGAACAAACTCGTCGGTTACGTCGGCATCATAAGAAGCCTGTAGTGCGCTCGTTACATCAGTGGCTACTACTTTTCGGCCAACCCCATGCACCATCGCATCATAGGCTACTTTAACTCGCTCCCAACGATTATCGCGGTCCATAGCGAAATACCGGCCTACTACGCTTGCAATCTGGCCTGTTGTAGCCGCCATATGCGCCTGCACTTCGCTGATATAGCCAATACCGCCTTTAGGATCGGTATCACGTCCATCGGTGAAAGCATGTACAAATACGTCTGTTAACCCGTGCGCATGTGCAATTGACAACAATCCTTTCAGATGGTCAATATGAGCGTGAACGCCACCGTCAGAAACCAGACCAATAAAATGAACTTTCTTGTTGTTGGCTTTAGCGTAGTTAAGTGCATCAACCAGAACGGGCTCCTGATCGAGCGTGTGCTCCTCAACAGCTTTATTTACTTTTACTAAATCCTGATATACCACACGACCTGCGCCCAGATTCATGTGCCCTACTTCAGAGTTTCCCATCTGGCCTTTAGGCAGACCAACGGCTAAACCCGAAGCTTCGAGCGTACTATGCGGATATTTTGGATAAAGCGAATCCATGAAAGGCGTATGAGCCGCCTGAATCGCAGATACTTCTGGCTTAAGAGGAATTCCCCAGCCATCGAGAATTATAAGGATTACTTTTTTATTCATGTTGCAGAGAGTAAAACAAAAGAGTGACTGTCAATTACATAACAATCGCCAACAGCGAATAATCACTCTTTAAGATTATGTTGTTCAACTAAATAGGAAAGCAATTGCCGGCAACAACGTAGTGAAATCTGATAGACCTCCTCAAATACGTCGGGACCTTCATAATAAGGATCTGGTACGTCGGGCTGGTCGTTAACGTCGGGATCGAACTCACGTAGCAGAAAAATCGTGTCGTTTGTATGTAATCCCGTGCTCCGGTGATTTAGCTTTTCGATGGTTTCCAGATTTCGCTCATCCATGGCCACGAAATAATCAAACTGGGCAAAATCATCGCCCGTAAAGCGTCGGGCGCGATGTGTCAGCGGGAGATTGTGTTCAATTGCATTCTCGCGGGTGCGATGATCGGGCAACTGACCAATGTGATAGGATGATGTTCCGGCCGAATCGCAACTGATGTGCTTGTCAAGCCCTGCTTCTGAGACTAATTGTCGAAATATTCCTTCCGCCACCGGCGACCGACAAATATTGCCTAAACAAACGAAGAGAACGCTTATCATAATGTAAAATGAAGAATGAAGAATGGATAATGTGAGAGAAGCCTGAAAGCTTATTACTCATTATCCATTCTTCATTCTTCATTATTTTTCCAGCGGTTCATTATTTTCATCGACAATGACGAACACGTCTTCTTCTGGCCGCTTCATCAGGTATTTTTCGCGGGCAAATTTTTCGCGAAGACGGTCATTGCCAAACACTTCCCGTCGTTCTTTCTGCACTAGTTGAATCTGCTCTTTATAAAATCGAATATCGCTTTCGAGCTTACGGAGTTTCCACCAGTTCCGAATTTGCCCCGGCAGGTCGTTGGCGTCGAAAAACGTCATCCAGACTAACAGACTTAAGCCTGTAGCCACGTAAAAATTCTGGACGTAGCGGAGCAGTTTCTGTTGCATAAGAGCCTGGGGCAAAGGGCTTGGAGCAAGGGGTAGGAATATTTCATCCTCCGCCCCTTGCCCCAAGCCCTATGCATTAAAATTTAACGCCTGGGAAATAAGCGGTTTCGCCTAGTTCTTCTTCGATACGTAGCAACTGGTTGTATTTCGCCATCCGGTCAGAACGTGAAGCAGAACCCGTTTTGATTTGGCCTGTATTCAATGCAACAGCAAGATCGGCAATCGTAGCATCTTCGGTTTCACCCGAACGGTGCGACATTACGCTCTTATACGAATTGCGGTGCGCCAGATTAACAGCATCAATCGTTTCGGTCAGCGAACCAATCTGGTTCACTTTCACCAGAATCGCGTTGGCAATGCCTTTATCGATACCTTCCTGAAGACGTGTTACGTTGGTTACGAACAGATCGTCACCAACAAGTTGGGTTTTGTTATCTTTCAACAGGTCGGTTTGTGCTTTCCAGCCGCTCCAATCGTCTTCGGCCATACCATCTTCAATTGATAGGATTGGGTATTTGTCAACCCATTCTTTCCAGAAGCCTGCCATTTCGCTCGACGTCAGTTTGTCGCCTGTTGATTTTTTGAAGTGATAAACGCCCGTTTCAGCATCATAGAACTCAGAAGAAGCAGCATCCATAGCGATCCAAACGTCTTCGCCTGGGCGGTAGCCAGCTTTCTCGATAGCCTGAATGATCGTTTGAATAGCTTCTTCATTCGATTTGATGTTAGGCGCAAATCCACCTTCGTCACCTACGTTCGTAGCAAGGCCCATTTTTTTCAGTACACCTTTCAGCGTATGGAAAATTTCGGTACCCATACGTAGCGCTTCCGAAAAGCTTGACGCATTGGCAGGCATAACCATAAACTCCTGAAAATCGATTGAATTATCGGCGTGTGAACCACCGTTCAGGATATTCATCATTGGTACAGGCAACGTATTGGCATTTACACCGCCAATGTACCGATACAACGGCAGGCCAGCTTCCTGAGCGGCTGCTTTAGCTGCTGCCAGCGATACGCCCAGAATAGCGTTTGCGCCCAGACGGCCTTTGTTCGACGTACCGTCCAGCTCGAGCATAATTTTATCAATCATGCTTTGGTCAAAGACCGAAATGCCGACCAGTTCCGGGAAAATCAGTTCGTTAACGTTTGATACGGCTTTCAGGACACCTTTGCCCATATACACCGTTTTGTCGTCGTCGCGGAGCTCAACCGCTTCGTGGGTACCTGTCGATGCGCCTGAAGGTACGGCGGCCCGACCCAGAAAACCGGTTTCGGTACGAACGTCTACTTCTACAGTCGGGTTACCGCGTGAATCCAGAATCTGCCGGGCATGAATGCTTTGAATGGTACTCATTTTAGAGAATAAGAGAGGTTAACAACGAAAATATTTTATCGTTTCCGGCGTACCGGCGTGTTATGTTTGACTACCAAGCGCTTAGACGAGAGAGGCAATCGGGCACAAAGTAACGAAATTGAGGGCAAAACTTTAGAACAGGAACCAGAAAAGACGGGTTATCAGGCAGTGACGTAGCGAATAATTTTAGGTCTATATAGTCCTGAAAATAAAACGTATCCGAAATTTTTGTCTATTTGCAGGCGTTTAAGCCGCAACTAAACCAGTTATATCTATGCGAGGAATACTGTATTTACTGTTGTTTTTATTGGTCGTTTTTGGTGTATTATATGCCTTAACCGGCTGGAGTTACAGCGATGGCGAACGCGCTGGCACCATCTCTAAATTTAGCCGCCGGGGTTTTGTCTTCAAAACCTACGAAGGCGTTCTGAATGTCGGTGGTTTTTCGGGAGAAACAGGCTCACTTACACCACAATATTTCGATTTCTCGGTAAAAGACGAGGCAGTGGCCAATCAGATTACAAACGCCGTGAAAACCGGGCAGCGCGTAACTCTTCACTACGAAGAAAAGATTCTTAAATTTCCCTGGAACGGCGAAACCAAATATTATATTTCAGCCGTAGAAATCATTGGTCCACCTACCCGATCTGATGGCGATACGTCGGCTTATCCGGGTTATCAGCCGGCTCAACCACAGCCTGGTCAAGTTCCAGCTCAAAGCCCTCAACCGGCTCCTCAGCAACAGCCAACCGCAGCCGATTCAGCGCTTTAATTACGTAGCACAAAATTGTTGCACAACTACCTGATAAACAGATGAATATCTGGGCTTTTTCGGGCTTATTTTTTCAACTCAAAATAAGCCCGAAAAAGCCCAGACTATTTTCAAAAATCGTTTGGTAATCCGGGCCTTTTTAGGTAATTTTATCTGTTTAAACAACCGTCCTAACATGGCAAAAACAGATACGGCGCAAGCCACAGCATCTGCTAATGAAAGTAAATTAAAAGCTCTCCAAACCACCATCGAGAAACTCGACAAAGCTTTCGGGAAAGGCACCGTTATGCGCCTGAGCGAAAGTAAAGTTGTTGATGTTCCGGTTATTTCGACTGGCTCGTTGGGATTGGATTTAGCCCTTGGAATTGGCGGTATGCCACGGGGGCGTGTCGTTGAAATTTATGGCCCGGAATCGTCAGGTAAAACCACATTGACGATGCACTGCATTGCCGAAGCGCAGAAAGCCGGTGGTCTGGCGGCTTTCATCGATGCTGAACACGCATTCGACCGCGTTTATGCGGAAAAACTAGGTATCGACACGAAAAATCTGCTCATTTCTCAACCGGATAACGGCGAGCAAGCGCTCGAAATTGCAGAGCATCTGATTAGCTCTGGCGCTATCGACATTTGCGTTATTGACTCCGTAGCCGCTCTTGTTCCTAAAGCGGAGATCGAAGGCGAAATGGGTGAAAGCAAAATGGGTCTGCAAGCACGTCTGATGTCGCAGGCCCTACGTAAGCTGACTGGTACCATCAATAAAACCGGTTGCTGCTGTATTTTCATCAACCAGTTGCGCGAAAAAATTGGTGTGATGTTCGGTAACCCAGAAACCACAACCGGTGGTAACGCACTGAAATTCTATGCTTCGGTACGTCTCGACATCCGTCGTATTGGTCAAATTAAAGAAGGCGCCGATAACGTAATCGGAAACCGGACCAAAGTGAAAGTGGTGAAAAATAAACTAGCCGCTCCGTTCAAAGTGGTTGAGTTCGACATCATGTATGGTCAGGGTATTTCGAAAGTTGGCGAAGTGCTTGATTTGGCTGTAGAGATGGAAATCGTTAAAAAATCCGGTTCCTGGTTCTCATACGGCACGAGCCGGCTGGCACAAGGCCGCGATGCTGTAAAAGAATTACTGCTCGATAATCCAGAGTTAATGGGTGAGATCGAAGGCAAAATTCGGGCAAAAATCGCTGAAGACGAAAATGCTTTACTTGATCCGGTTCTCGAAGGCACCGATGCCGACGACGAAGGGTTAATCGAAGATTAGTATCATAGAACGTAGCATTCGTTCTAAAACTTGACTTGAGAAGCGATGCTGGAAAACTGGCATCGTTTTTTTACGTAGTACCAAAAAGCCCCAACTAGTGTTAGTTGGGGCTTTTTGGTACTACGTATGTTAAAGTTATTTAAGCAGATTCAACAAATAAGCTCCGTAACCGCTTTTTACCAATGGTTTGGCAATGATTTCAAGTTGTTCGGCATTAATAAAATTCATGCGGTAGGCAATTTCTTCCGGACAGCCGATTTTTAAACCCTGACGCTCTTCAATTACGTGAACGAACTGACCAGCCTGCATCAGCGATTCAAACGTACCCGTATCGAGCCAAGCCGTACCACGATCTAACACACCGACCTTGAGTCTACCCTGCTCCAGATAAACGCGGTTTACGTCCGTAATTTCCAGCTCACCACGGGGCGACGGTTTGATATTCTTCGCAATCTCTACTACGTCATTATCGTAGAAATACAGACCCGGTACGGCATAATTAGACTTAGGCGTTTCAGGTTTTTCTTCGATCGACAATACGTTGAAATCTTTATCGAACTCAACTACACCGTAGCGTTCTGGATCGTGAACTTGGTAAGCATAGACAACACCTCCGTCAGGGTCATTATTAGCCTGAAGCAATTTCGACAAGCCGGAGCCGTAGAAAATATTATCGCCTAAAACGAGAGCAACTTTATCGTCTCCGATAAATTCTTCCCCAATAATAAACGCCTGCGCCAGACCGTCAGGGCTAGGTTGTAAGGCATAGCTGAATTTGCAACCTAGCCGCTCACCATCGCCGAGTAATTTTTCGAAATGAGGTAAATCGTGGGGCGTCGAAATAATCAGAATCTCACGAATACCAGCCAGCATCAGAATCGACAGCGGATAATAAATCATTGGCTTGTCGTAAACCGGCATCAATTGCTTTGAAACCGCCAATGTAAGCGGGTGAAGACGAGTACCGGAGCCTCCGGCCAGAATAATTCCTTTCATATTGTTGAAAGGAGTGAGGAGCGAGGAGTGAGGAGTGAGAATGGCTGTCGCAAGATAAATTGCAGCCGGATGGATTCTCACTCCTCACTCCTCACTCCTCACTCCTGTTATCTATTTGCGTACATTTCCTGATAATAACCCTGATAAGCACCCGACGTAACGTTGTCGAGCCACTGCTGGTTTTCGAGGAACCAGTCAACCGTTTTTTCGAGGCCCTGCTCAAACTGGAGTGATGGTTGCCAACCCAGTTCATTCATGATTTTATTCGCGTCGATAGCGTAACGCAGATCATGCCCAGCCCGGTCGGTAACGTACGTAATAAGTCCAGCCGAAGTTCCTTCTGGGCGACCTAGTTTACGGTCCATAATCTGGCAAAGCATATTCACGAGGTCAATATTTTTCCACTCGTTAAAGCCGCCGATGTTGTATGTTTCACCCTGCTTTCCTTTATGGTATACCGTATCGATAGCACGAGCATGATCGACCACAAACAGCCAGTCCCGCACGTTTTCACCTTTACCATAAACCGGCAATGGTTTGTTCGTCTGGATGTTATGAATCATTAACGGAATCAGTTTCTCAGGGAAATGATTCGGGCCGTAGTTATTCGAGCAGTTCGACAACACTACGGGTAATTTATACGTATTGCCGTAAGCACGTACAAAGTGATCCGATGCCGCTTTAGAAGCTGAATAAGGCGATTGTGGATCGTAGTGGGTGTCTTCGGTGAAAAACTCCTCTGGATTATGAAGCGATCCGTAAACTTCGTCGGTCGATACGTGATAGAACCGTTTGCCTTCATAGGCAGACGCGCCCCCGGTTCCAGCCCAGCTATTTTTAGCCGCATTGAGCAGATTTACTGTACCCACTACGTTGGTCATCACGAACGACATCGGGTCGGTAATTGATCGGTCGACGTGCGATTCGGCAGCCAGGTGAATAACACCATCGAAAGCGATTTCGGCGAACATGTCTTCCAGAAATTTCGCATCCGTAATATCGCCTTTTACAAACGTATAGTTCGGTGCGTGCTCAATGTCGTTGAGGTTTGCCAGATTACCAGCATACGTTAAAGCATCGAGGTTATAAATTTGATATTCAGGATATTTGGTAACGAACAGGCGGACCACATGCGATCCGATAAAGCCGGCTCCACCGGTAATGAGAAGTTTCATAATTTACGTTATAAAGTTGTACTGTTGTAAAGCTGTAAAGTTGAAGTAGACAGGCACAAACCTGCACACCCTGTAAACTTTATGACTCTACAACTTTAGAACTAATTTTCTGCTGCCACTGCCACGCATCACGTAACGATTCGGCCAGCGTACGGCGTGCCGTCCAGCCTAATTCCTGTTTCGATTTCGTTACGTCGGCATAGACCTGTTCTACATCTCCGGGGCGACGTGGGCCAATCTTGTAATTTACATTGACGCCCGTAGCCTGTTCAAATGTTTTGATGACATTCAGTACCGTTTCACCCCGTCCAGTACCGATATTAATGACATCATAACTGGACGTATCACCTGATCCGATCAGTTTCCGAACCGCTTCTACGTGCGCGTCGGCCAGATCCATTACGTCGATGTAATCACGAATACACGTACCATCAGGCGTATCATAATCATCGCCATATACCGTCAAACCTGACCTAATACCTGCCGCCGTTTGTGTGATAAACGGAACCAGATTCGCAGGAACTCCTAAAGGCAATTCGCCGATCTGGGCTGACGGATGGGCTCCGATAGGATTAAAATAACGTAGCGCCAGTGCTTTTACGGGAACTTCGGCCCGAACGGCATCGCGGATAATATCTTCACCAATCGCTTTGGTGTTACCATAAGGCGATTGTGCCGGAAGTCGTGGGGTTTGCTCCGTAACCGGCAACTTTTCGGGCTGCCCATAAACCGTACAAGACGACGAAAATACGAGGTTTTGTACGTTGTATTTCGGCATCAGCTCCAGCAAAAGTAGCAGCGAATCGAGGTTGTTACGATAGTATTTCAACGGTTTAGCGACCGACTCACCAACGGCTTTAAATGCTGCAAAGTGAATTACACCACTGGGTTGTTCCCGCTCGAAAACCTCTGCCATTGCTTCAGCATCGTTGCAGTCTATATCATAACACGTAATATCACGGCCTAGAATGGCTTTCAATCCCTGAAGAACCGACCGTTCAGAATTGGAAAAATCGTCGATGATTACTGGCTCAAAACCAGCGTTAACCAACGAAACAACCGTGTGCGAACCGATGAATCCAGCCCCACCTGTCACCACGATTTTTGGGGAATTGCCTGAAGAAGTCAAACCGTTTTTTATAAAAATTTTGTTGCTACATTAGTATAGCAACTCGTAGAACCCCACAAAAGTAGTATATTCAGGAGGTTTCTTCAACCAGTTTTTATTGTAGGGTCATCTCATCAAGTAGTACAAGTACATGAATGACAATGAATTGAAGGCCCTTATTTCGCTCTTAGACGACGAGGATAGGGAAGTAGCAGAACACGTTGAGCAGCGAATTCGCCAGTTAGGCGGTCAAATGATTCCATTATTAGAGTCTGAATGGGAAGGCAGTTTCAATCCTTCTCTGCAAAAACGTATCGAAGAAATTATTCATGACCTTCAATACGAGGCCGTTCTGGAGCGAATTCGGGACTGGAAAAACGGGGGAGCTATGGATTTGCTGGAAGGGCTTTGGATTGTTGCTACGTATCAATATCCAGATCTCTCTCTGGCAAAACTCCGGCAAGATGTTGAGCAGTTATTTTATGATACATGGGTCGATTTCAAAACCGATCTGCATCCCGATGAGCAGGTGAAAGCCATGAATACGGCTTTCTTTTCGAAGCTGAAATTTGCACCGAATACCAAGCATTTTCACTCACCGGCCAATTCCATGATTAATCAGGTGCTCGAATCGCGACGGGGCAATCCCATTACGCTTTGCGTACTGTATATGCTCATTGCCCGCCGATTGAACTTGCCCATTTACGGTGTCAATCTGCCTAATCTTTTTGTGCTTACGTACAAAAATGACAGCAGTGCTCAATTTTACATCAACGTGTTCAATCGGGGGTTAATTTTCACAACTAAAGACATCGATCAATATATCGACCAGTTGAATGTCAAGCGGTTGGATACGTTCTATCAGCCCTGCACAAATACTGACATTGTTCGGCGCGTGTTACGTAATCTGATGCTCGCTTTCGAGAAAAATGGCGATACAGAACGTGTCGAGGAAGTAGAAAAGATTTTAAATGCCATTCGTGATGACGGCGATGGGCTTCCCCTGTCGGATTATACCCAACGATAAGAAACTCAATTGCTACGTCACTAAAAAGCCGCGAAACCAAAGGTCATCGCGGCTTTCTGTTCTCACTGAAAATGTAAAAACTTTATTTATTCTAGCTAAACTATAATAAACGATTTATGCTTTCTGTGCTTTTTGTTTCTTAGGCGATTCAGCGGCTGGTGCCTCAACCACTTCGGTCGTATCTGGCTCTGCAGCAGCTTCTTCTTTAGGTTCTTCGGTCGTTACGTCGAAAATTTCCGGCGCGTATTGACGAAGAATTGTATACCAGCTTACCAGTTTCTTGATGTCGCTGGCACGAACGCGTTCAACATCATAATTTGGAACTGCCTCAGCCATAAAATCAGCTAACTCACTGTTATCGCTTTTCGGATCAACAGGCAGTTTATCTTCATATTTTTCTTTAATCGCCAGCAGTACGTCGCTTAGCGGTACCGATTGCTCATCATCGTCGGATACGTATATCGAAATATCGCTCAAAACAGAAACCCGTGCGGTTGGGCCCATCATGGTTTTGGCTTTTTTATCGTCTAGTGATTCAACGATAACGCCTGCCCGACCAGGTTTCAAAATTCGATAAAGGCCGCTGTAACCGGCAACGTTGGCAATCTGTTTTAATGCTTCCATAAGTGACTTTGTAAATAGGTAACGTGTTTTGAGTGGGTGTATTGCCTTTAAATTTCGTTAAAAAGCCAGCACTTAACTGGCCAAGAGCCGCCGACAACTTATTTCCGGAGCTTTACTTTGCCCATTTTTTGTTCTTTAACATACTCTTCGTTCAAGGGCCTGATGAACGCAAGAATCTCTTCCCGACCGGCAGCCGTCATTGCTGATGTAACAAAAAATGACGGTGTTTCTTCCCAGGTTTCGAGTAGTTTGGCCCGATACGTATCAAGCGTCTGCTGAAGCTTCATTGGCCCCACCTTTTCGGTTTTGGTAAAAACAACAACAAAGGGTAAACCACGTTCACCCAGATTTGTCATAAAATCGAGGTCAATTTTTTGCGGTTCAATGCGCGAATCGACCAGCACAAAAATGCACAGTAGATTTGGGCGGCTGGTCAGATAACCATCAATCAGGACTGCAAATTTTTCCCGTTCAGTTTTGCTAACCTGCGCGTATCCATAACCGGGTAAATCGACCAGATACCACGAATTATCAATCAAAAAGTGATTGACGAGCTGTGTTTTGCCAGGTTTGCCCGATATTTTCGCCAACGACGAACGTCCTGTCAACATATTGATCAGTGACGATTTTCCTACGTTAGAACGGCCAATAAAGGCATATTCTGGCCGATCAGGGGCAGGACATTTGGCTGGGTCAGAATTACTGACCAGAAATTCGGCTTGCTTAACAGGCATAATTGTCGACTAAAGTGGACGCAAAGTTCGGAAAGATTATGCAGAATGGCACACGATTTGTAATTTGTGACTTCGGTTAGCTAATCAATCGCGAAACAAGTAGACGCGAAGGAAACGAAAACAAGCTACCGACACGTTATTACCTCAAAAACCTAAAGACCACCGAAATACCGGTTCGATTATGAAAAAAGTATTTGGGCTAATGGCCATGCTACTGGTTGGATTTTTAACCGTATCGACGCTTGCAGTGGCACTCCCCGGCAAAAACCACGTAGCAGGTGATAAAAAACCTACTATTACCAGTGCTGAAGAAGGTATTCAGTTTACGGATGCTGCCTGGAAAGACATTCTGAAGAAAGCTAAAGCAGAGAAGAAAGTAATTTTTCTGGATGCTTATGCAAGCTGGTGCGGTCCCTGCAAAATGTTGCAAAAAAACGTATTCACGAAAAAGGCTGTTGGCGAATTCTACAACGGTAAGTTTATCAATGTAAAGATGGACATGGAAAAAGGTGAAGGCCCTGCTCTGGCGCAGGTTTATCCACTCGAAGCGTATCCTACTCTGCTTTTCATTGATGGCAATGGCCGCGTATTGAAAAAAGTGTTGGGTTATCAATCACCTGAAGATCTGATTGCTATTGGGAAAAGCGTGAAATAATTCCTCTTTTTTCTCTCAAAATAGGGCTAACTTCTTTGAAGTTAGCCCTATTTTTTTGCTGTATCCCGAATAAGCTGGGCCATCGCTTCACAAATAGTCTGACGTTGAAACTGCTGTACAAAATCCGTTCGAACTTCTGTTCGATAAGGCGTAGTACGTAGCAGATTCACTAACGATGCTACGTCGCCAGGTTCAAATAGCAGGGTATTGGGTAAATACTGATCTATAAATGCGGCCGCATAACCCGTTACACCAGCTACAATCGGCTTGTCGGTGGCTCCGTATTCAAACAATTTGGACGGTAATACATGCTTACACGTTTCCAGGCTGCTAAGGTGCGCAAACAGATAATCGGCTTTCTGATATTCAACAAGAAGGTCTTGCCGGTTGGTCGGAAAGCGTAGCTCAACATTTTTCACCTCCTCCTTACAAATAACTTCCTCCAGCTTTTTCCGTCCTCCGCCATCACCAATCACCAGAAATTTATAGTCGTTTCCCAATTGCCGGGCTGCTTGCGGAATAATATTGTGTAAATCCTGTCCGTCGCCAATATTACCTGCATAGAGTAGTGTCTTAGCTCTTTTCACCTGATCGATTTGCGGAGAGCTAGCAGGCATAGTCAGAAAAATATCATCGATAGCATTGGTATAATAGCTATAGGTCGGCTTGGTGAACGATTTGAAATAGGCCTGAAACCCTTCAGACACAAGATTGATGTGGCTTGCCGAATTAAATGTGTATCGCTCAACGAGTTGTAGTATCGGATCTAAAGGCAGACGAAAGAACGGTGTTTTAAGAACGCCAAGAATTCCTTCCCGAAATAAGTCCCGAATATCTAAAAACAAAGGTATATGCTGCCGACGAGCCAGCTTAGCACCCAAAAATGCTGTAAATAAACGCGATGATGAAGCCACAACGATATCGTAAGGCAACGTAGCGGTATGTTGACGAGCCGACTGAAAGTAGCTGTAAAAGGAACGTATCTGATCTAAAAATCCGCTTTTATGAGCTGGAATTCGAATGCGCTCTATCGTAACAGGACATCCGCTTCCTCCAGACACCTCCCGTTCAAAAGCAGTTGGTCGGTATGAATGGTATCGATTCGGAAGAGTTGTAATGACATGAATAGAATCATGGGGCGACAATTGGCGGGCTAACTCATTCACCAATGCCGTATTTCGGAATGGGCCGGGACCAATATCGGGTTCAAAATAAAATGTTAGGTAAAGAATTCTCATTCAGGAAACATAATGACGGTTTCCAGTAGCCCTGTAAAGATAACTTCAAGACATTGAGCAGCTTGAAGTAGATTAAAGCCCTGCGCCATGTGATATTCTGTGACGCAAAAACTCACATTAGTTACACTTTCAAATGAAATATGTATAAGATCGACTTTTACTACACCTCCTAAAATTGTAAAAGATGTCGAAGGATGTGCATAAAAACGAGCAACTCCTAGCTGGTTATCAATCCGTTGCCCATCAATATCAAGCAATTGATCTGTAATACGTAGCAGATTTGACTCAACTGTCCAACTTCGTTCGTGCATAATGCCATAGGGTTGATAGCCATCATGTTGCGCAATGAGTTTAGCGGTTGTTTCAAGAAGAATTTTCACACGCGCCCGACGACCAACCCGAAACCCTCCCCAAACTTCCGACGAGTTAATTCCGTTGATTTCGACCGTATTGTGGGCGGCTGTGCTACGTTCCCAATCCCGTTGCGCCCCAATCTGATACGTCGACGTACCGGCATCAACAAATACGGGTTTGTTATTGACGTGCAGAATGAATGAAAACGTATCAGCATGAGCATGACCGGGCTGATGGTCGGGACCAACAGCACCAACATCAACAAAAAGTTCATAAGCAGACTGGCGAAACATTCGATAACCACTTTCCAGATGTCGATACGTATCGTTTTGATCATTGATCGTTTTTATTGATTCATCAGTTCGGCTATTGGTCAATTGAAATTTCTGACGAAGCTGAGCCGCCGTTGGAGCTATTCCAAACGTAGCATCATTAACCATTGGAATATCACCATTCCGAAATGTACTACGTTCAAGCCAGCTCAGCATCCGAGTAGTTTTTTCGGCCAGAAAATTCGTGAATTCAGGATCATTATGCCACTTATCATGCATCATCATTGGCCATATTATCAGCAACCGATCAAGCAGAATCTGATGGTACATCAGGCTACGTTCGTCGTGGCAACCATCCGCCAGAATCTGCCCACTCAGCTCGGTACGTATTACATTAGTTGCAGATCGATACCAGTCATTTTTCTGGTAAAACAACGCTGCTGCCAGAAGCGCAAAACCATTTTCGAGCAAGTGATTCCCCATCAAATGATACTCCAAACGTTGCCGAAGTAAACCAGCCTGAGCAAACAAATGGGCGTTTACTACGCTGTCGTGAATCTGATAACGGCTCAAAAACTGAACCCAATTCATGATACGTAGCGACGTTGGATACGCTTCCAGCCCATCGCGTAATTGCGGAGTTTGGACGATAAAATCATGGATCAGCAACAAGCCAGATTCGGGCGATACGTTCGGCTGATTCAGACAATCGAAATAGTTGAGCTGATACGTCCAGAGTTTGCCTTGCTTCGCGTAATTCCAGTCAATTTTTCCGGGAAAGCAAACCGAGCGATTTAGAAATGTAAAGATTCGGTCTTGCCACACAACAGGTTTATCCGCTTCAGCAGCTAATACGAAGTACACTTTCGGATTAACGTTTGGCAATATCAATCGGGCGGGTTTCCGCAGGCGGTGTATGACTTGATAAAGTAGTTGCCGAATCTTCAGGTGTTTTATCGTTCGCCAGAACAAGCCGATACATATCATGCCTCAGCTTGTATTTGTACCGACGTAGTACCAATATCTGCTACGTTCACCCAACTGTTTTCGCGCAAACTTTGCAAAGCCGCTAACGCAGTCTGGGTTGTATTCACAATATCGGCGAATGAAATAAGTGGCTCCCCTCCTTCCTGAATTTGCTCAATGAACTGGCGCACCAACGTAGTGTGGCCTTTATCCTGCCTACCTGCCATCCGCGAAAATTTCCGAAATCCGTAACCCGTCAACTGACGAAAATTATCCAGTATCAGCGTCCGCTCCTGCGAGTAAACCTCTACCCGCTCTTTCGAATAGGCTTTGCTGCCATTGCTGAAGTAATTAATAACACCTGTCGCGCCATTTTCGTAACGTAGCAGCATCGACGCCGAATCTGTGGTTTCGGTGGGCTGCTGTCCCATTCCATCCATACAGACACGAACAACCCGGCTTCCGGTAAGAAACGTCACCAGATCAATAAAATGGCAGGCTTCGCCCAGAATACGTCCGCCACCAATTGCCCGGTCGTGCACCCAGTTATTGGCCGGAATCGCGCCCGCGTTTACAGTGACTACTACGTTCATCGGCAAATTTCCTGAAAGACGCCCTCCTACTAACTTTTTCGCTTTCTCCAGATAAGGCGAAAACCGACGATTAAAACCGACAACCAGTATTCTGTCGGAATTTTGGTATGTGTCGATCAATTGCGCGAGCTCTTCAGGATAAATTGCCAGTGGTTTTTCAACGAAAACGTGCTTTCCGGCCTGCAACGCTTCAATGGCCAGTTGAGCGTGCGAATTATGGCGAGTTGTGATAAAACAGGTATTAATATCTTCATTATCAAGAATCTGGCAATAGTCGGATGTACTCTGCTCAATCCCAAATTTCCGGGCCAGTAACGTAGCGTTTAGCCCTTTTGCACTGGCAATCAGTTTCAGATGGGCCGGTGTTGATTTGAGCGCCGGAAGCAACGTAGCCTGTGTAAAATTCCCAGCCCCGATAATGCCCACTGTAGCGGCCGCCGGACGAAACGTTCGAGACTGAACGATACCATTCGAAGAAGTTATAGGCTGGTCGGAATAATAGAGCAGCGCAGCAATCTGATTCGACGTAGCCAGCTGATCGTAAATAACAGCATAATCGGGAAGAGGAACGCGCGACGTAATAAGCGATGCTACGTCGAGTTGCCGATTCGCCAGCAACTGAATAATAGTCTGAAAATTACGATTTTCGGTCCAGCGAACGAAGGGTAACGGATAATCGTGTCCCTGCTGTTCATACGTATCATCATAGCGACCGGGGCCATAGGAACAGGATACCTGAAACGATAGCTCTTTCTCGTAAAACTCAGCTCGATTTAAGGTCAAACCCACCACGCCAACCAGAATGATACGTCCCCGCTTACGACTCATTCGGGCAGCCTGCGAAACCAGTTCATCCGTCCGGGCAGACGCCGTAATAATGACGCCATCGCAGCCGATTCCGTTGGTTAACAGCAAGCTATGTTTCACTACGTCGATCTCAGATGCAGGGTTCAAAGCTATAATTCCCCGTTGTTCCGCTAACTGGCATTTAACCGGGTCAATATCGACACCAATAACCTGGCACCCGTTCAGACGTAGCAAATCGGCAGTTAATAAGCCAATTAATCCCAGCCCGATAACCACAATTGTTTCGCCAAGGGTTGGATTGAGTAGGCGAATACTTTGTAGGCCAATAGCACCAATTACCGTAAAAGCCGCTTCATCGTCGCTTACAGCATCCGGAACAGATACCACCAGATTACGCGGTACACAAACAACTTCGGCATGATGCCCGTTCGAAGCCACTCGGTCGCCAATTCGTAAGTCAGCTACGCCTTTTCCTACTGCCAGCACCGTACCCACGTTACAGTAACCGAGCGGCAAAGGCTGATCGAGTTTTCGAAAAACAGCTTCTAATGTGGGAAGTAGACCATCTGACTGAATTTTTTCAAATACCTGTTTTACCCGTTCGGGTTGCTGACGGGCTTTGGCCAATAGACTGGCTTTTCCGAACTCAACCAGCATCCGCTCTGTGCCAATTGACACCAGCGAACGGCGGGTTTGGATCAATACCTGACCAGAGCCAACGAGTGGTACAGGAACTTCTTCGAGTAACGTTTTACCTGTTTTTAGCTGCTGTACAAGTTGCTTCATTCTAGATTTTCAGGCTATGTTTTCAGTTTGCTTTAATTATTTCGGCGATACGTTCGGCGGCTCTGCCATCCCAAAGTGGCGGAATAACAGCCGGTTTAGCTCTACCTTCCAAAATATCCAGCACGTTTTTGTACACTGTCTGAGCATCTAGTTCCGGTATTAATTGATTCGTACCCATTTCTATAGTAACAGGCCGTTCGGTTGCATTTCGGAGCGTAAGGCAGGGCACCTGTAAATAGGTTGTCTCTTCCTGAATACCGCCCGAGTCGGTAAGTACAACGGTTGCATACTCCATGAAATTGATGGTTTCCAGATAACCTTGTGGCTCTAGTAAATGAAGCTGAGCAATGTTAGCTAGTCGGGAAAACAAATTGAATTTTAGCAGATTAGCGCGAGTGCGCGGATGCAGTGGCCACACAACAGGAAGTTTTTCAGCTAGCACCGTTACGATGTCAACAATTCGCTCCAGATTTTCGAACGTATCGACATTTACGGGCCGATGCATGGTTATAAACGCATAGGATACGCTTTTCAAGCCAAGTGCTGCTACGTTATTTATTGACGCTGCGCTGGCTCTATAATGCAGTAAGGAGTCAATCATTACGTTGCCAACAAAATGAATTCGCTCTTTTCTGACACCTTCGTGCAGCAGATTCTGACAGGCCGAATACTCCGTTATAAAAAGTAAATCAGACAGTTGATCCGTTTGGCAACGATTTATTTCTTCTGGCATCTGCCGATCTCCCGAACGCAACCCTGCCTCTACATGCGCCACCCGAACACCCATTTGCACAGCTCCTAGCGCACAGGCCAGCGTACTCGTTACGTCACCGACCACCAGCACCCAATCTGGTTTTTCCTGACGTAGTATTTTTTCGAATCGGAGAAGAATAGTGGCAGTCTGTTCGGTTACTGTTCCGTTGCCTACGTTGAGCGAATAATCGGGTTGCGGCAGATTCAATTGTCGGAAAAATACATCACTCATTTGCGCATCGTAGTGCTGACCCGTATGCACAATTTTTGATGTTACGTCGGCGAAGTTCTGAAAAGCCCGATGCAACGGAGCAACTTTCATGAAATTAGGCCGGGCGCCTACTACGTTCAGAATTTTCATGGGTCAATAGCTGGAATAGGTGTTGATTGGGATTGGATATCGGACTCGAAACGAGCAAGCTCATCCTGAACCCAGAACCGCGCAGTCGCTTTTCGTTGAAGAGCCATATCGCGGATATAGAGGGTTAGTAGAGTCGATAGCTCCACTTCGGCCCAGTTTCGATTGCCCTGACAGAAAGGCTGAAGCACCGCCCTTTCGTGCCCGACATCTTTGGGTGAGAATCGCCACGTTTTTTTCTGAACACCCCGCCACAGGGTCATTTTTTGAAAATCATCGATATGCGTAATCAGGTTATTATACTGCACATTTATCGACTCTCGAATTCCCTCAAATGGCTCTGAACGGGCGGTCAACTGCATCGAAATCAGATCGTGCAGATCAGTGGTAAGTGTTACGTTCAGATTATCATCCGGTTCATCAGAATTGGCCCAGGCTAGTTGAATGTCGAACCAATCAGGGAGCTTTCGCCAGCTAAGCAGATGTATAGTCAGATCGATCCAATGACTCAGATTACCACAAATGCGTGTGCCTTCGTCAGGATTTCGGTACCAGTGGTCTGACGGAAGCGCATGGCCGTTAATAACGTAGTTTATGCTGAAAGAACCTGCTACGTTGTCCGAAACCACGTATTGACGTAGCAGATGAGTTGCTTTAGCGTAAGGGCGATTGTAGCCAGCAACTAGTTTTCCGCTTGATTGACGGATAACTTTCGCTAAACGTATCAATTGGTCGCGACTGACTGAAACAGGCTTTTCGACATATACTGTTTTACTATGCATAAGCCCCGCCACTGCATAATCGGTATGCGATGCGTGATTAGACGCTACGTATACAATCTCTAGTTCGGGCTGGTCGAACAAATCGTTGGCGGAATCTGCTACGTGTCGAAATCCGTAATACTTCCCAAGCGAAACAGCTTTGTCAGTGTCGATATCAAACGCGCTTAGAAAGATATTACCCCGCCGTTTTCGTAGGAAGTAGCAAATCGTACTAAACGCAAATTGACCACAGCCAATCAGACCAACCGTTGCTTTTCGGCGTTTGGGGATGTAGCTATATTTTAGCGAAAAACGAGTTCGCGCCATCGTCTTGTTGAGGGTTCGGGCCCAGCCATAGATACGCGCAAAACGAAGCAACTTCAGGAATGAATCAACCAGCATTCTCTATGTCTAAATGCTATTCTGAAAAAGGTCATTAGGCTATTTATCAGGAAAAGAGGAGTTGGTATTTTTCAAGAAAGTGTTCGTCATTTATGTACGTTTCGGCGAGCGAGCGTGCGCCTTCCGACAGCGCATTATAGCGCTCGTTATCCATTGCAATTATTTCGCGCAATACATCGAGCCATTGCTGTTTCTGATGAGGAATATCCCAGCCAGCTTTCCGAAAAACAAGATTTCGCCAAGGCGTTTGATCACTGATGATAACGGGAATTCCGACTGAAAATGCCTCGAAAATAGCGTGACCAAAACTCTCACTTAATGAAGGCAGAACGAAAAAATCGTAGTTTTTCAACGTAGTATTTACCTCATCGTGAGGCAACAGCCCCCGATACGTAACGGTGCAGCTTGACCCGATCTCTCGAATTTTCTTCTGGCAGTTTCGCCAGTAGACGTCATCATCAATTGGGCCGAAAATATCCAGCTCAATACGATGCTTAGTTGATACATCACTGAGCACATCGAGCAAGAATGTTAGCCCTTTTACAGACGTAATTCGTGAAATAAAAACGAGCCTTGCCCGGCCAGTCTGCTTCCGATACGTAGCACGCGGTTGAAGTTGTTTGGGCGTATCAGGAGCGAGTACAACCGGCGCTATTCCGACTGGTGACGCCGGGAATATACGTTTGATGGCTTCCTGCTCTGCTACGTTGGTGGCATGCCAGACAATTTGGCCGCGCGATAGAAGTTTTACGAGCCACACAAACGGATATTTTTTGTAGGATTTTAGCCGTAAGGCTCCCGGCTGCAATTCGCCACGCGGGGCAATGATAATACGTCGGCCCGTTAGCCAATTTAACAACAACAAGCCATGCGTGAGTTTTCCGAAAAGGCTGTTGGTATACGTGAAATCGAACGACGATTCGCGAACCAGTTTATATATAGATAGCAAGGTGAGTTTATCCGGTGAGCAATACATAATTTGATAGCCATCGCGAGTTAGCCATTCATTTCTCTGTATGTTGACATAAGGAGCTTTATCCAGAAAATCACGGTCGCGGGTTATCAGAAAAATAGTGTAGTGGGCGCGAAGAATTTGAATAAGGTTGGCAACGGATTGAATTGGCCCACCCCATTTATAACCGGGCAAAAAATATTCTGCAAAAATCAACAGTTTCGGTTTGTGCATAATCCACTAGGATAATCTGTCGTAAAGCGTCCGATAATCGGCCACAATTTTTTCTGAGGTAAACCTTACTACGTTCTCGCGACCGAGCCGAATCAGCTTTGCTCGATAAGCTTCGTCTCCACATAGTCTTTCGATTCCTGCCCGAATCGATACTACGTCTGTTGGATTTACATAGCAAGCAGCTTCACCACCCACCTCGGTTAATGGGCTTATGCGACTCACCAGCACAGGCCTACCAATAGCCTGCGCTTCGAGAATTGGCATACCGAAACCTTCATACAGCGATACAAAACAGACAATATCACAAGCGGCATATAGACGTATTATCTGTGGATGACTCAGATTCTGGTAATGCTCGTAGGTTATTTGACGCAATTGAAGCTGATTAGTAATGACTTCGGACAATTGCCCTACCAGAACCAGTTTGCAAAGCTTGTTTTCCAGCGCATCAATCAGACGTAGCAGGTTTTTATGCGGTGCGGTTCCGATCTGTAACAACACTGGTTGAGCCGCACAAAACGATCTGGGCTGATACGTAAACGTCTTCTGAATTGCATTGGGAATCACTACGATTTTCTGTGCTACGTTACCAATCAGTTGGATAAGTTCCTGTCTGGTTTTTTCGGAAATAGTGGTCACAACAGCCGACCGTCGAATGGGCAGGTAATACCAGAGGAGCCAGAAAATAGCGTAACGTAGTGGATTCTTTCGGTTGTTTTTAAGGGCAATGCAATCGTGTATGGTCAGCACAGTATGCGCTTTAGGAAGGGCTAATGCTACGTAGTGAACATCGCCGGTAACGTGAAATAAGCCGTTACGTGGCAATCTGGCCGCGAATCGAAGGTTTTGCCAGATTGATCGTAGCCCTTTGCTGATATAGGGCATTTGTATTCTATTCACTGTTACGTCTGAACTCCTGCTCAACTCTCGTTGAAGCGTATCAAAAACCGTTTCGATACTATGGCCTGTACCGGCACTACGTAGCAGATAATTGATCGTCATTTATAGATGAATAGAAAACCGTGGAAACGACCAATAGAGAAGCCATACAAAAATGCCGCAATTGAGTAAGCTACCCCAGGTCGAGAGGAGGTCGGTCTCCATGGTCAGGCAGCCAAAAAACAAAGCCGGTATCCAGAGAAAAACCGATGGTATTTGCTCCGACAGACGTAATAGAAACTGAAAAATCCAGCCGAGTAGAGTTCCGTAAGCTAATGCGAAAAGAATACCTGCGTACCCAAAATTCACGTATCCTTCGCCCAGTGGCGATAGGTTCATGCTCGTGTTCTCGTGCTGTGGGAGGCTCGTAAAACGTCTTATGTTTTCATAGCCACCCGTTTGAGGTTTTCCGGGCCAGAGCAAACGCGGCACAAACGGATAAATAAACGATAAAAGCACTTCGCCATTGGCAAACGGCTCATGCATAGGCACTTTTTCCATCGCACTGCCAATCATCATTCCCTGATTGAACCGAACGAATGCGCTAAATAAATGTCGAATATTGAGAACCTTCTCTGGGTTTGCCAACCGATCGGAAAGGAGTTCGGCCATTAAACCCGCATCGCTGCTACGTTCGCTACGTTGGCTTCCCCAGGTATTCAGACGATACTCGACTTTAACCGATTGAATAAGCAATAGTGCAGCAAACGCCAGCCCAATGAACACAACTTTCTGACCAACCGTAATGGATCGTTCTAGACCAGTTGTAAACATAAGCCCCAGCAACATAGCCCAGAAAAACAGATCGCCAAACATACCCTGTCGGATGGTATATGTAACCAATACCAGCATTACAGCTCCGGCAATCAGAGGAAACGACGAACTCCGCGAATAGTAGGCATATAGCACGCTAACAAACAGGCAATAAGACGGCAGTAAACCTATGATTGTTGGCGCTGCCGGAAAGGCCATTTTCAGAATAAAGCCCCCCAACCCAATACAAAATAACCATACGCCAATCTGCTTTTTGTCTTCCAAATAAGTTGTTATAGCCTGTATGTAATCTCGGTGATTTCTCGTATCTCTCTGTTGCGTAAACCTATTGATTCCCAGAACAAACGCTACATAAGCAGGAAACGCATAACCGAAATAGGTTTGGGAATCAACAGGCATTGAATCGGGCAATAACCAATACGTAGTGGCCGGAATGAGCAGGATTTCTAATGCCGCAATGAAGACTATACATTCGAGTAAGGCAAAACGGAGTCCGATTTGATAAAGGAAGTTCAGAAATGTATAAGCCGAAAGGGTTACAGATAGCGCTATCCAGATGTTAAGTTCCTCGTTTAGAAACAGAAACAAAAAAATAATACCGCAACTGAGAATTCGCTTCATATCTGGTTAGTGCTTTCGAAAAAATATACCGAATACGACCAGAAACTGTAACCCAAAGCCCAGTAATGAAGCCAGTGCTGCCCCCAAAATTCCCATCCTGGGTATGAGTATGAGGTTGAGCAGTATGTTCGAAATGGCGCCTACTACGTTGTGCCAGAGCATAAAATGCGTTTGTCCGTAGGCATACCATTTTATTTCCAGCAACTGTATGCAGGTCAGAAATAGATATCCGGTTGCCACAATGGGCGCAACGATAAACGATGATTCATACGTAGCAGACAAAAACAGTTGCCCAACCCATTGATACACACAGAAAAAGCAGGCACATAAACCGACGCCCACGAGAGCGTATCGTTTTAGATATATTAGCAGAAAATCAATTGCTTCCTGCGCCGGTCGGCCATTTGCCTTGAGCTGAAAAACGGTGGGCGATAGAAAGGCGATTAGCGGAGCCACCATAAGAAGTACTTTCGAACCAAGACTGTAGCCGACAGCGTATTGCCCCACGTCAGCATCGGTCAGATAGAGCTTAATGAGATAACGATCAGCGTATTGAATAAGCCAGTTTACACCGGCCAAAGACATTAAGGGCCAAACGTAGTGCCGATAGCTACGTAGTAATTTCGGTGAAAACCAGTTAGTAATTGACTGTATTCGAAACTGAAAATCAGGGTTAAACCGCTTTGATTTACAAATTGACAGTAGAGCAAAAAGGCCGTTGTGCAACGCCAGCATTTTCCAGAGCCCCAGCGCAGTGGGTTCGTTCCCGACCAGAACAATAAGCCCGAAAAAGACCAGATTACCACACGCATAGAACACCATCAGCCGCGAATACGTCTTATGTTGAGCGTTCAGGTTCAGATAATCATTACTAAAAGTATATATGCCCTGCCCTACAACCGTCAACCAAACGAAAAGCCAGACTACGTGGGCGCCGTGTTTGAGAGTGAGAATAATAAAAACCGGAAGTAGAAGGCTATAAACTATGCCAAGTAAATGGCTGTAAAAATTGATAATCGCAACTGATTTACCAGCCAATAGAGACGCTTTAAAGGATTGAATTGTAGGCGTTACCAGCAATCCATGCAGCAACATCATAAACGCAGCCAGTAAACTATAGTTACCCCATTCGGTAGGTGAAATATAAAGCGCGGCTAATTTTCCGAACCCTACGTTTGCCAGTGCCGCTACAGCTTGCCCACTTACCAGAAAAGCAAATGAATAATTGCGCGATTTCAATAAAGCGACCGTATTATTCATCGGTTATTCAGCAGTGATACGTTCGCCGTTTTGACGAACGAAGCAAGGTGAATAATACCCAGCATTTGCCGCATGCGCGTATCGAACGTATGATGTTGTTGAAAATGAGTATATTGTTTTTCAGCCAATTCATACCGTTCAGAAGGCCGAGCCAGATAGTACTGAATTTTATCGATAGCTTCTTTCGTGGTTTGATAACTTACTGCCTCTGCCGGAACATGGGCGTATTCTTCCAGCGTCGGTTTATAATCGCATAATTGAAAACCACCAATACCATTTATCTCGAAATATTTCTGATTAACAGATGTTATTTCGGCATAATGCAACGTATTTATCACGATTCGGGCACCAAACAACAATTGATTTTTTGTTTCACCAGATAAATACTGTTGCCGAAATCGGGCTTTTACGGGCTGACCCAAGTAAGGTCCTTTTGTTCCAAAAACAGCTACGTTCAATCCGGCACGTATAAGCTGTTCAACCATCCGGGCCCGGTACGCATATAAGCTCCCAAAAACCAGTACATCGAGGTTAGTATTACGCTCAGCTTCAGCTTTTTCCAGGAGCGGTTTTTTATGAATACGTGGGTTAAACCCTTCGGGGAGGTAGTATGCGTTTAAGCCCGCTATATTTTTCATAAAATCAACTATGTAAGTCTCTTTCGAGAAGTAATAGTCGAAATCACTGGCAAGAATCTGCTGCTTTTCCAGATTTGAGAGCGCATCTGGATTGATTTGAATTACAGTGGCATCGGAGAGTTGCTTTTTTAGTTCATCGACCAAAATTGGATGCATATTCCGGTAGACAACAATAACCAATTCAGGTCGGAAGATGACCATTTTTTGGGCCAGTGACAGACCAATCATTCGGTCATACGGTTCGACGAATCGCGAAGTCCAGTAGTTAATTTTAGTCGGAAGCCACGTTATGTCTGTCACATCGAGCTGGTATATTTCGTGACCCAATACACGTAAAGAGTCGCAAATGTTGTATTCCAGTGTGTCGAATCCTTTACTTCCAATTACTCCTATTTTCATACAAGTTACGTATTTACATCCGCCAATAATCTATACCATCTTCGGCCGACACAGTATATAATCCTTTAATATCCAACAGAATAGGCTTTTGTGTCATTAGTAACTTGAGGTACGGTATGTCTAACGCCCGATACTGGTCATGGCCAACAGCAACGATAACGGCATCGTAATTGGCGGAAGGTGTATCCATCAGCGTCATACGGTATTCGTGTGCAACCTCGTTTGGTGACGCGTGTGGATCGACCAAGTGAACATTGATCGCGTATTTCATCAACTCGCGTACTAACTCCACGACTTTTGAATTGCGGATATCCGATACGTTCTCTTTAAATGTTAATCCCATCACCAGCACTTTTGTCTGTCGCGGGTTTTTCCCCTGCCTGATCAGCATTTGCAGCAGTTTCGCCACGATATAGGCCGGTACGCCGTCATTAATACGTCGTCCAGAATTGATGACTTGCGGATCGTAACCTAGCTGGCGGGATTTGTAAAGCAGATAATATGGGTCGATACCGATGCAGTGCCCACCAACGAGGCCGGGCGTAAACGGCAGGAAATTCCATTTTGTTCGGGCAGCCTTCAGCACTTCATGCGTATCGACGCCCATTTTATCGAAAATAATAGCCAGTTCATTCATGAGCGAGATGTTCAGATCGCGCTGAACGTTCTCAATAACTTTGGCAGCTTCGGCCACCTTAATTGTAGGCGCTTCATAAACACCTGCCCGAATGATGGCCCGATAAACCTCGGCGATTTCCTGAAGTGCTTCGGCATCGCTACCCGAAACAACTTTTAGAATATCAGGAAGTTTCCTGAGTTTATCGCCGGGGTTTATACGTTCGGGCGAATAACCAATCTTAAAATCTCGTCCGAGCATCAGGCCGGAGTTTTGCTCAAGAATAGGCAGGCAATCATCTTCCGTACAACCTGGGTATACAGTTGATTCATAAACGACATAATCGCCGGGCTTCAATACCTGTCCGATTGTTTCAGAAGCCCGTTGAAGCGGTTTTAGATCAGGCACTTTATATTCATCGACCGGTGTAGGAACGGCTACTACAAAAAAATGCGCCGATTTAAGAACATTTACATCCGTCGTAAACAGAATATCAGCCTGAGCAAAATTGTCGCTAGTCATCTCGCGCGATGGATCTTCTCCCCGCTGCATCATCGCAATCCGTTCAGCGTTAATATCATAACCAATCACCCGAAACTGACGGGCAAATTCGAGTGCAATCGGTAGCCCAACATAGCCAAGCCCGATAACGGCAATCTGTTTTTCTTTAGATTTAAGTGCGTTGAACAAAGGGATAGCCGGTTTAGGAAGTATGTATTTCTGTTGCGCCATGAGAAGCCTGTAACGTAGCACGCCATTTTGCAGTTAGGTCAATCTGTTGCAGTAGTAACCAAATCAGTCCCACCATAAAGCCCACAGTAGTAAAAACCAGTACCATTAACGTGCGTTTCGGCGACGATCGTTGAACAGGAATTTTAGCGGGTTCGAGAATCTTAAAAACGGGCGTTCGCTCCTGCACTTTCAGCTTTGCCTGCTCAAACTGCCGCGATAGTTCGGTGTAAACCGTTTGTGCAATTGCAAGTTCTGATTCAGTACGTTGTTTTTCCATGGTAGCCGCCTGCACTACGTAGTATTTATGCTGATCGTTATAGTGAAACGCAGCGTATTGAGCCGATTGATACCGTTGTCGGGCTTCCTGTAGCCGTTGGGTATAAAACTGTAAATCCTGCCGAGCTTTCTCTGTCCGATAATCTGTTACGTATTGAGTCAGATAATTCATGGCCAACTGAGCCACTGATGCAGCCGCATTGGCATCGGGCATCTGGGCAGTGATGCTAATAATGCCCGACCGCGTATCGAGTTTTGCACTCACTCGTCGCCCAACCTCTTCCAGCAAATCCTGCTGACGACGGGTCAGTCGAACTGGCTTCCCGGTAACGGGTTTGGTCAATTTTTCACGTTTATCAATTCCGTTCCGAAACCAACGCCGAATTGATAAGCCATCGGAAGTCATCAATAGATTGGCAATTGTGGTTACGATACTGTCAGACGTAGTAATAGGTTGTTCCAGTAAATAAAGCCCGAATGGTGTGCTTTGGATTACGTTCGGATACAAGTCAGGACGGACAGCATCCATTCCTTCAGAATCTGAAAAATCCATTCCGGCAAACCCCGCAACCGATGCCAGCCGTTTCACTACGTCGCTTGAACCACTGTTCATTTCGGGCATAATTCTGGCTTCCGACACAAACTCAGGTTGGGTTAATAATGCGGCAGCTACACCCAGCATAGTTGCTAAACCGGTAATTTTTAGCAATCCAGAACGACCCTCCCAGCTTATACGTAGCAAATTTGGCAAGGATAAATCCAGCCAGAATTTTGCTGATGTGCCTGAAGAACGAGTCGATTGCTGTATCATATTATGCTGAGAAAAATTAGTTCATATAAGAAGATTTGCTCCGTATCAGTTTATAAAAATGCGCAACGCAGTCAGAATAACGGCCACACCTGAGCCAATCACCGTCAATAGTGCCACTCGCTCGGTAGGTGATGATTTGGTTGATTCAGAAGTTGGTCGGGCAGGCACAATTAGTTCAGCACCACGACTTATGACAGGAAATCGCCGAAAAAATAAAAACGATTTAGTTGGCTGAATTTTTCCGTTAGCAGCAATGGCATACGCTTGTCGCCGAATGGCTTTCCGTGTAAACCCGCCCGCTTCATCGATATATGTACGAAATGACTTGTTAGCCTCAAAATCGACCGTAGCGGGATTCAATACCTCACCACGAATCCGAACAACATCTGGCCGACGCGGTATCACCAATGTATCCCCATCTTCGAGCAATAAATTACCTGAAATCTGCGGATCTGTCAGGAGTCTATCCAACTTGATCGATATCCGTTCATTCTGCCGAGAAAAATGAGCTGCCGGCAGATAAGCATCTGATTTCAAACCACCTGCCCGGCTGATCAAATCCGTAATACGGTCCGTCGATGTGCTGATGGCATACGTACCGGGATATTTTACTTCACCAAACAAGACCGCGCTTTTCTGCTTTTCGTAACGCGGAGATGTACGCACAAATACCTGATCGAACGGATTGAGTATCAAGCGAGCATCGGCCGGATTCAATCGCAAATTTTTATCAATATCGAACGTGAATAACCGGAGGTTTTGCCCTTCCGATAAATCGGATGTATCATTCGCAACACGCCGGGCAATTTCCATTCGTAACGCCGTAGCTCCTTCCGAAAACCCACCCGCCCGAATTACCAGCTCGGCAACAGTCATGCTGTCAGCAAAATCGAACGTACCGGGTCTGTTGACAGCTCCTAGAATCGAAATTTTTCGTTCTTCTCGTAATTCACCGACAGCTAAAATCTGTACTACGTCTTCGCGCTGAAGCAGAACGTCTGGAATTTCACTACGTAGCAGTTTACCAATATCAATTGAGCTTACTTCCGGATCTAGGTTTGGCCGTAATCGTTGAATGAGTGCCCGATTAAGAAAAGCATCTTCGCGAAGTCCTTCGGCACTTTTGATAAGTTGCTTTAGGCTGGAATTTTTCTCTAATGCATAGTCTCCCGGACGAAAAACGGCCCCTTTAATTGAAACTTTGTTCGTAAATCGTCCCAGAATAGACCCAATCCGAACTTTATCACCTGATTGGGGTATAAACGTAACAACCTCATTTTCAGACAACGTAATAATTTTATGATCCGTTGACGTGTTTCGCTGTATAGGAATCGAAGCGGTATATGCCTGATCGGTAGTACCTCCGGCAAAATTCAGCACGTTACGTAGCGTTTCGCCCGAACGTACTTCATAAATACCCGGTTGCTTTACCTCTCCTATCAGCTCAACATGGGTTTGATAATGATCTACGAAAATTATATCCTGATCGAATAGGCGCACATTGTCTTTTTGATCGGCCCGAAGCAGAAAATCGTAGCAATCGATAGTCCGAATCAGTCTATTATTTCGATACAGACGAATAGTGCGGAATGAGCCTTTTTCAGGATCAGGCCCACCAGCAGCATATAAGGCATTGAAAACAGTAGCCAGTGATGACATCGTGTAAGTTCCCGGCCGAACAACCCGCCCCAACAAATTAACCTGTATACTGCGCACACTACCGAGTGTAAGTTGTGCGTAAATGCCACTTTTCGGTGTGTTCAGCCCTTGAAAAAGCAGCCTTAATCGGCTAACGATACGTTGTTCTGCTTGTTCTATCGTTAATCCATTTACATAAACAGGACCTAGATTTTCAATCCGTACGCTACCTTCTGGGCTAACTTTTGGGCGATATGTTTGCTGAGCATTCCCATAAATATCCACAATCAATTCATCATCAGGCCCGACAACGTAGTGGCGCGGAGTAGGGATACGTAGATTAGGCTCAAATGATAAATTGCTGTTGCTAAATAACGTAGCACCAAATACGGGCAATTCCGACGTAGTAGTAACTGCCTTATTCACCACAGGAGCTGTTGGTGTGACTGGTTGCGACCGTGCTACGTTCAGCTCACTAACTTGCGCGGTTGGCGAGTTCGTTTTTTCCAATAAATGGCTAATACGTTGTCGCATACGATTAATGTCAGACGTAGTGAATCCACGTGTTTTAGCAAGTGATTCAATTTGCGCTTCTGTCATTCCACTCGCCTTGGTTTGTTGCACAAATTGTTGTACCTGCTCATCAGTCAAATTCTGGGTGTTTTGCGCCCATACTGCTACGTTGGCCAATCCAGTGAGTGCCAAAATCAGAAGTCTGATTTTTGGGGATAAACAAGTTTTTTTTGTGTATAAAGACACTTCCTCTTTAGTAAGTTACATTTGGCTGTCGACTATAATATGTCACTTCTATATACATCTGACTTACCTAAGACGAAAAGAAGCGCCAAAAGTCTCCTTATTGTATATTTAGGAGACTTTTGGCGCTTCTTAGCAGTAGTTTTTGTACTATTGCTATAATCGTTGCATCAATCTGACAACCATCTCATTTTTCCAGGAAACAAAATCACCAGCTTCAATATGAGCCCTCGCCTGCCGAACGAGCCATAGATAAAATGTGAGATTATGAACACTTGCCACCTGGCCTCCCAAAATTTCTTCTGCCTTAAATAAATGCCGGAGATATGCTTTTGAATAGAACGTACTGGCATATCCGCCCAGATTAGTATCTATGGGACTAAAATCGCGGCTCCATTTTTCGTTTTTTATATTGATAACCCCCTCTGTCGTGAACAAAATACCGTGACGTGCATTTCGTGTTGGCATCACACAGTCGAACATATCAACACCTAGAGCAATGGCTTCCAGAATGTTAGCGGGCGTACCAACCCCCATCAAATAACGCGGTTTATCGGCGGGCAGAATTCCATTAACAAGTTCAATGGTTGTATACATCTCTTCGGCCGGTTCGCCAACAGCCAATCCACCAATTGCATTGCCCTCACGTTCTTTGCTGGCAATGTATTCGGCTGACTGTCGACGTAAATCGGCGTATGTACTCCCCTGCACAATTGGAAATAAAGTTTGCTTATAACCGTAGTGCCCTTCGGTTTCATCAAATCGGGTAAGGCAGCGGTCGAGCCAGCGGTGGGTCATTTCCATTGATCGACGTGCGTATCCATACTCACACGGATAGGGCGTGCATTCATCGAAGGCCATAATAATATCGGCACCAATCACCCGCTGAATATCCATCACACCTTCCGGCGTAAAGATGTGTTTTGACCCGTCGATATGTGATTTGAACGTAACACCTTCTTCTTTAATCTTTCGCGTATCCGACAGCGAATACACCTGATATCCGCCCGAATCGGTTAGAATTGGCCTGCGCCAGCCATTGAATCCATGCAATCCGCCCGCCTGACGTAGTATATCGAGTCCGGGGCGTAGATACAGGTGATACGTATTGCCGAGAATAATTTCGGCATTGATATCGGTTTCGAGTTCGCGCTGGTGAACTGCTTTCACCGTTCCTGCCGTACCGACGGGCATAAAAATTGGCGTTTGAATTGGCCCATGGTCAGTTGTCAGGACGCCCGTACGGGCCTTCGACTGCGCATCGTGAGCAGTGATCGAAAATGTCATACTACAAAGATAGGCAGGAATGAGAGGAGCGAGAAAAAAGTGTCGATCTGTGCTGCTACGTAGTTGTTGTTTCTTCGTCGGTTGCTCCTTTCTTAGCTATCTTTGCTTTTTCAACCAAAATCAGCGCATTAGCGAGTAAACCTTTCCGATCCGTGATCACTACGTTACTGATAATCTGGCTAATCGTAGTCAGTATTCAGCTTGTCTATATTTTATTTATTTACTCCCGAACGGCCTTTTACCGGCAACCCGACATCAATGTTGCTGATGCTACGTTGGTTCAGGAAAATACGTTGGGCGTTACAGTTGTTGTTTGCGCTCGTAACGAGCTTCAGAATCTAATCGAACTACTTCCGTTATTAGATGCTCAGAATTACCCGGTGTTTGAAGTAATCGTGATGGACGATCGTTCTTCGGACGGCACCCAGTTTTTTCTTGAACAGGCAATTCAGCCCCTTCGTCATGTTCGATACATACGTATCGACAAGGAGCATGAACATATAACTCCCAAAAAATACGCACTGACGATTGCTCTCAAAAAAGCGGCTTACCCCCTTGTTTTATTGACTGATGCCGATTGCCGTCCAGCTTCAACCGACTGGATTTCGGGAATGGTTTCTCCATTAGCCGAAGGTACGAAAGCCATTACGTTAGGCTTCTCGCCCTATACGTATCGCTCTGGTTTTTTGAATTTATTGATTCGTTCCGAAACCTTATTTACGGCCGTCCAGTACTTTTCGCTGGCATTGGCAAGGCGTCCTTACATGGGTGTCGGTCGAAATTTAAGCTATAGAACAAACTTGTTTTTTGAGAACAAAGGGTTCTATACGCACATGAACGTAGTAGGTGGCGACGACGATTTATTTATCAATGAAGTAGCGACAGGTCGAAATACTGCGATTTGCTTACATCCAGATACCTTTATGTGGTCGGAGCCTAAAACAAGCTGGTCGGAATGGCGTCGCCAAAAACGTCGTCACCTGCATGTTGGCCGATATTATCAATCTGGCCATAAATTCCGGTTAGGGTTATTAATTAGCTCACACGTACTGACATGGCTCATCGCGCTAGGCGTTGGAGGAGTTGTTTTATATCACGAACTACGGGCGATTTCTTTCTCCCTGAATGAATGGTTATTTTTGCAGATCAGTGCTGGTACCTTTATATTACGATTACTGTTTTTTTGGGGAATTGTTGGACGTATTGGTTATCGTCTGGCCCATACCATCCATTGGATCAGTATGCCATTCATCGACTTCCTATTAGCTATGTATTATGGACTAGCGTCTCTAAGAACGCTTTTTTCACGACCCAAAAAAAGGATATACTGGCGCTAATTGTTAGCAATATCAGCTTTACGTCTATTTCTCGGCTTTATGAATATCGACCTTATTATAAAATACTTTCCTGATTTAACAGATATTCAGAAAGAGCGTTTTGCGGCTCTGGAAGGCCTTTATAGTGATTGGAATGCTAAAATTAACGTTATATCCCGGCAGGATATTGATGCGCTATACGAAAAGCATGTTCTTCATTCGCTGGGGATTGCCAAGATTGTAACCTTTAAGCCAGGTACCGAAATTCTGGATGTAGGTACAGGGGGAGGGTTTCCAGGGATTCCGCTAGCCATTTTGTTTCCATTAGTTGATTTTCATCTGGTAGATAGTATTGGAAAGAAAATTAAAGTAGTGAATGAGATTGCCAATGCACTAGGGTTGACCAATGTAAAGGCCGAGCAGATCAGGGTTGAGCAGTTAAAAACAACCTACGATTTTGTGATAAGTCGGGCAGTTACCCGCCTAAAACCTTTTTTGGGTTGGGTACGCTACAAAATACATAAATCGGGTAACAACGACCGCCCCAATGGCGTTTTGTATCTAAAAGGTGGAGATCTGGCGGAAGAACTAGCCGAAGTCTCTGACCGTTACCGGGTTTACGAACTTTCCGACTATTTTGAAGAAGCATTTTTTGAAACAAAAAAAGTAATTTATATACCTAAAAAATAACAGGGATTTAGCAGATTTATAGGCTAAAATGCTAAATCCCGGTTCAGAAACCATGGCAGAAACATTTCGCAGCAGTAGTTTTAAAGACCCTATCAGACGTGACGAAGTCGAATTTAATGATAAGGGTGTTACCTTTCGGGAGAAAAAATTAATCGGCGGCACCGATAATTTTGTGTTTTATTCTGACATCTCAGGCGTAGAGATTGACAATGGGTTATTTTTTGCCACAATACGTGTCATTCCTCGAGCACGACCACAGATTGTTCTCAACAATTTCACTAAAAGCGACGCCCGTCGTATAAAAGAGCTCATTCTTCAGAATGTTCCCCATTATGGCCAGGATGCATTTGGAGGCCCAACTCGTTAGCAGACGATTTTTTTACAATATCTCTTGCGCGTTGTTTAGTTTTACATTACTTTTGCACCACAATAATCGACACACTCCCGAATAGCTCAGTCGGTTAGAGCATCTGACTGTTAATCAGAGGGTCGCTGGTTCGAGCCCAGCTTCGGGAGCAAGATTGCCACTTACCAAGTATAAACCCGTCCTGAAAAGGCGGGTTTTCTTGTTTTAAGCCCTATCGGCCAGTAGTCACCTGCAAATCAACTCCCTACAATCCGGTACCACCCTCAGTCCCAAAAAAAACTACCGTTTACTCGTTTGAATACCGTTAACGAAATCTTGCATTAAAAGAACATTAAAGAGGAATAATTAATGATTTCGTTCGCAAAAACGATAAACGAATATGCTTTTACGTAAAAAATGTCAATTAGCGTCAAGTTTCGGCTTCGCACGGATCGCGCAAAGGGATCACTTCGCCTTGTTCAGGTTTACATCCGGGTAGATGGCACTGAAGGGTCACCTTGGGGAGTTGTAACCGAACATGGCGACTATCTATGGCTAACTCCTCTACCCACTGGTTCAGAGAAACGAAAACCGGGTGTTGCGTACTGGGATCAGAAAAATCAGGAAGTCGTTGGGCGTGGCGAAGAAATTGACGAAGCCAAAGAGTTGCTGTCTGATATTGAAAGCCGGATTCTACAAATCCGTAAACAGCAGGTTGATCGATTCCGAACGAATAAAGGCCCACAGCCTACCTGTGATACGATAAAGCGGCAATTTCAGACTGGCGTTGTGCCTGTTGTTACGTTTAATCCGTTCGCGCCAACGGCTCCCCATAATCCAGTCCCAACACTGGCGGATGCGTACCGAGCGCATTTAATTACACTTACTGTCAAGAATGGCACATCGGAAGCCTTAGCCCCCGACACAATCAAAAAATGGGAGTACGGCCTGAATTATCTGATCAAGTATCTGGGCGACTCAGAACCTACGTTTATGGCGAATCAGTTATCGAGAGGTTGGGCGAAAATGTATCACACTTGGTTAATGAAACAGGGCATGGCAGCCGATTCCGCCACGCGCTACGTAGCCCGAATCGATGACGTCCTGGAAACCTGTATCGATTTTAAGCTAATTAGTGAAAATCCATTATCGGGGCTGAAACTCCCGCGAGACAAGGACAAAGAAGTTTATTTTCTGGAAGAAGAGGAGGTAAACCGATTCTTTCAGTTAGATATCGCACCTGGCTCTTCCCTGCATGAGAGTTGCTGGTGGATGGGTATAATGATGTTAACAGGACTTGATTATCCAGATGCTAAACGCTACGTATTCAACAGAACCGCTTACGAACGATTTACGCCAGAAGGCAATCCAAAGGTTGTTATTCGGCGTAGTAAGCCGCCAAAAGTTGAATGTCATATTCCGATGTTGCCAGAGCTAAAAGCACTATTGCAACATATACCTACAGGTAAACCCCCTCACCCTGATACGGTAAATAATATGATGCTCGCTGTCGAGGGATTACTGAATTTCCCTGAACGACTTACTATTAAAATTGCTCGTAAAACGGCAGGGGCTATTTTTCTAAGACGTGGTTTTCGACTCGAAGCGGTTAGTAAATTTATGGGGCATTCCAGTGTTGCCATCACAGAGCGTTATTACGTAAAGATTACCGGACGATTTGCAGATAGGGAAATAGATCGAACATCCAGAACATAGCCCACAGTAATACTGGTAGTGGGCACCACTCCGCCACCCACTACCAGTTCCTAGCCAGGCGGAAAAACAACTAAGAACATGAAGATAGAATGTGAAAACGTAAGCGTAGAGCTTGATGAGGTCGTGGAAGCTGATAACTATTTCGTCAGCTTCGTTGCTCAGATCACCAACACAGTGGGCCGTACTTACGATATCACCTACGCGAAAAGTCATGAGAACGACCCTGACTTTCGTGAATCCATACGTGATATCATTGAGCGAGGGGTAAGGCAATACACAGGGAATGTCGCTTACTGCGCAAAAAAGAATGGGATTGTACTGAAAGAGCTAGATATTAAAATAATTCCCTAGCGATCCTACGCAAACACCAACAAGGCCGCACCGGATCGTGTGGCCTTCTCGTGTGGAGGGTTATTCGTAGGAGTCAGCAACGGTTATGGCAGACAAATCGACACCTAACCCATCTAATACTTCCTTTGCTCGTATTGCGTCTTTTTTAGTAAAGCTTCGCCCGTTCGAATTGTGAAGCTTAGACGCCAAATAGCTTTTAGCTCCCGAATTTTTGGGCCACATCAAACGGGCAATTTCCGCCTGATTAATCTTTTTATTAGTAAGCAAAAACTCCTTTACGTCCATGTGGTAAAGATGCAAAAATAGTCTAACAATAGTTGTATTTATATTAGGAAAAGTCTAACTATCGTTATACATTAGTGGTATGAAAGATGAGCAGATTAGTCAAATGGTTTTTACGTCAAGCCCTGCAGTATCGCTGGGCATATTCGATATTGAGCCTAAAGAGATGTTGTTTTATCTCTATTTGCCTATCAAAATGATTGATAGCGGATTAATTGAGATACCTAAACGGCTTCAACTCTACTATCCGTTAGTTCAGAAGGTGCTTTACGATCACTACTCAAACTATCCCTATGATATAGGTGAACGTTATTTGTACCTGACTGCCAAAACATTGTTTGTGACGCCTGACAATATCGGCAACAGACCAGGCTACCACTGTGATGGATTCGGCACAGATGATGTAAACTACCTATGGTACGACAAACATCCGACCATTTTCAATTCAGGCACTTTCGACGTTCGAATGGATGATACATTGGCCTTGCTGGATATGGAAGCACAGGCAAAAGCGGAGAATGAATATTCTTTCCCAGAGAAATCATTAATTCGAATTGATAGCCTAACGATGCATAGAACGCCCGTTATTACTACGTCAGGTGTTCGAACATTCGTGAAAATATCTGTATCAAAGCACAGATATAACCTACAGGGTAACAGCCATAACTACCTGTTCAATTATGACTGGACGCTTCACGAACGGTCTGATATTCGAAATATGGAGAATAAAGATTACCAAAACTAACCCCCTCCCTGTTCGAGGGGCTGCGACAACTAGATACTTCTGCATTGTTGGCAATGAGAACAGATGCAGACAGGTTGGGCCTCTTGCTGGGCCATGAATCTGAGGTTAGGGCTATGCCGTTTCGGATGATGCCTTTCATGTCTCCTACCTGATAAGTTAGATAGCGCGAAAGGGAGACACATTTTAACCATCTCCGCACCGGTTCAGGCTGCGGATAGAACAGGAAAAAGCGATTATGAGAGCACAGTTGTTGTCCGTAATTGATGTAATAGAAAAATTGGCAGACTATCACGCCAGGATTGAGGAAAATCGCGGTGGGCTGCCAGCTTATATAGGTAGCGAAATTCGAACAATATCAAAAGGGCTTTCGGACGTAAAACGACAATTATTAACTACCCCAAGTCACTTTGACTCCCCTGCTTTTTCCTTAGCGCTAAAAAATGCCATAGGTGAAAAGCCCCTGCGGGAAATAGCAGTTGATGCATGTGTGAGTAGTGCTACGCTCTCTCGACTTCAGCGAGGAAACTTGCCAGATATCGAGACATTTGCCACCGTCTGTTTTTGGATGGGAGCCGATCCTTCGCAATTTTTTACGAACAAAACTTAGAAGCTGAGGAAATTTTGTATGTGAGTCATACAGAAGGACTTAGAGCGAGGTTGAAAGATTTATTAACGCTTTATAGTAAGTCCTATTCGCCCCTAAAAACAGGGGACCAGATTGAATACACTCCTTCTGGGGCTACTATGCCGGGCATAGTTCAAATACAGCTGGCGAATTGTGTTGAAGTGCCAGACAAATGGGCGTATGAAACTATCATTATTGATTGTCCACAAACTAGTCAAATCGGGAAGCGATTGACGATTTGGATTAATCGGTCCGAAACGCCTAAAAAGTTAAACTAAACACTCTTTTTTTATGACTAAAGGTGAATTAATCACGCTATTAGAAGCCGATAACTTGCCAGATAATGCGCGAGTGGTGGTAGGCATTGACGGGGAAGAGGTAACAGAAATCACGTTTATAAATGGTTTAATTTGGATAGGCGAAGGTCAACCAAATAAGTAAAAAAAGCTTAAACGATGACAGGTCAGCAACTTATTGATTTAATCAAGCAGCATCAACTCGAAGAGTTTAGGTTGATTGCTAAGTTTTCAGAAGAAACCAAAAGCGAATGGGGTATTACCTTTCGTCAGTTTGATATTGAAGAGTTGGCCGATATTGGGCATTCCGATAAGATAGCTGTTTTGCAAATAAAGGAGCAATAGCCCCTAACGGGTGGTAACGACGAGGAACGAAGATGATGGAAGAGTGGTACGAACGCATCGAGAGCGTGCTGAAAAGTGAAGGATGGGAGATTGATCCTGAAAATAGCTACGTCTTTACAAAACGATTGCAGGGAAAAGCTCTGTATATCTATCCCAGCCTTAAGCTGTTTAAGTATTGGGAGGACATACGGGCACATTCTGAATTCGTAGAAGGTTCTGTGTTGATTTCAGAAAGTGATTTGCTTGCACTGATAAACTAACACCCCCGCACCGGGGAACGAGACAACGATGTTTAATTTACTCATATCTATAATTCCAGCCATTACGATAGCATCGCTTACGGCTCTTCATGATGCGCCTAAGTACGTTACAATATCTATGTTCGTATTGTGTTTGTTTTTGGGCTACATCGCTAATTTGCTTCTGGATATCTTAAATGAACTAAAGGCAAAATGACCCCAACCACACCCACGATTGCCGATTTAGGCCGATTTATCGGTAAGCCGGTACGGTACGAGTTTGCGCTTGATGGCGATTGGCACGAGCGCACAGCAGACTTAACTATTACAACATTAGGTAGATTAGGTATATCGACCCGCAATATTCGCCCAATTCTTCGGCCTTTGGAGAGTCTGACGGAGGAGGAAAAGTACGCGCTGATGATGGTAGCGTTTGGGTGGGAGCAGGGGTATCCCGTGAAGAGCAAAAGCTATTCAACCTACCTTGAATTAAGCGCAAATGGTTATACGCTTGATATTACGATAGATGGCAAGATTGGCGCGGAATGTGACGAAGACGAGATAGGCCCTGCCTATGCTGTTGATATTTACGCGCTTGCCCTCTACAACTACCTCCACAAAATCGGTATCGATGTGAACGGCTGGCTCCAACGCGGGTGGGCGGTTGAAAAGGAGGTGGCGGGATGAAAAGTGAAACACATCTAATCGTAGCTTATGTGTTGATGATGGCATCAATAGCGACAATTATAGGCGTATGCCTTTCAGTGATCTATAAAGCAAAGAAATCACCACCCATCAACCACCGTGACCTGCTTAAAAAGTACATGGATGGTGTGTCGAATGTAGAGGGCGTTACCTTTATTCGTGAATGTGATGTAACGCCTGCTGAATACGCAGAACTGGCAGCGATTGAGAAAGAACTAATTGAGGGATGAGCTATCTTGCAGCTATGAAAAACGATGAACGTACTAGAAAAGCTCTGCACGAGCTAAGTAGAGGTGTTGCTGAAGTTTCTAACCTGCTTGAAACAACAGGCAAAACGATGAGCTGGCTTTTAACTTCCTTATCACCCGACAGCCTGATTGAATTTTGCGCTGATATGGATGAGTCGCAAAAGAAGCGCCTTTTAGCTTATTACGAAGCTAGAGAGCTATATGAACATTGCGCAATAATTCATTTGTTACTCACCTAACCCATGCCCACATATATTTTGATAATTGCAAAAGCGTATTACTTAAAAAAAAACTACCTATGACTTTACCGAAGTCTGTATTATTAATGGTTCGTGACCGCCTAAATGAAGATCGAGAGATACCAGATTGGCGACAGCAAGAAATTGATCACGAATTTGAGGTGTATGCCCGTGTTGTTCGTCGCTATGGAAGCTATAAGCTACAGGATTCGATTATATCGCTAGACTGGCGTGATGCGTTTGAAGCATTAGGTTATACAGTTACCGAAATTATTGAAGAGTCCGGGTATCCCTCGACTATTATAGCTAAAGTAAAGGTGAATGAAGACACGAACACAGCCCACGCAGGACGAGTTGGAGACGCAGATAAGGGAGTTTAACGAGGTGTTTGGGGTGGAAGATGTTGCAAACCAAATGACCGACAACCTATCCGTTCAGTTAGACGAACTGATACTTACTTCTGTTCAGAAACACATCCCAGAGTTTAATCGGGCGAATGCTGCCAACTATGCTCACCGACTTTCAATTGTACAAGAGCAAGGGAAACGGTATCCGCAGCGGTACTGCTTAGATCATGGTACGCCAGATGAAAAGCTGCTGTTTGAGTTAAACGAGCCTGTTATTGAATTAGGCGATATGTTAAGTTATTCTCAGACCTACAAGCAATAAGCTATGACAGATAAACAGATTCGGGATATTGCGGCTTATTGGGGAGCTAAGTGTAGTTATGAGCGCGAAGATACCGGGCAACACACGCTGGCCTATTTAAATAAGCTAGGTTTTATTGGTGCCACCATGCTTCACAATCTGCAAGTCGAGGGGTTCATACGCAACCTCAAACTTCACCTCCGCCCGATCAGTAGCTTGACGAATGAGGAATGGCATCAGGTATTTGGACATTTATTTTCTGGGCATGAATGCCTTAGAGTTGAACGAGATACAATAGCTGGTATATATTGGTTATCGAGAAATGATTTAAGCGTTCGTATTGAAGCCGGGCCACATTATAGTGGTTTTAATGTATGGGCGTCCTGTGATTATGGGGATCAGTCTGCCGCAATAGAAGCCGGGACAATCATTCCCTACCTCCAATCCATCGGCGTCTACGTTCCGGGCAGTATTGATGAGGAGTTTGTAACGATACAGCCATGAGTCCATTCGAAACGCTCCTTGGTAAAGCTCTCGATTTGCATGAAGAGTACGATAACAATCCTGATCCAAACACAGGCTTTAAACTTGGCCATCACGACAACCCGCAAATTGTGTTCTATTCCGTGCCTTTGGATCGGATGGATGAATTTCTATCCGAACTAGACAGTGTGAATGTGCCTTACACATATCGAACAGAAGCGGTAGATGATGAGGTACAACGAGTAATTGTAACGGTACAATAAGCACCCCTACTTGACACGTGGGGATTTTTTCGATAGCTTTACTTTGTTATTGAAATAACTTTGCTATACAAAGTAAGTGGCAGCACCAGCAGGAAATCAATTTTGGAAACTCAGGTCCGAGCATGGTCGAGATAAGCTTTTCGAAACTCCGGAAAAGCTTTGGGAGGCTGCTTGTGAATACTTTCAATGGTGTGACGATAACCCTTGGATTAAAGTTGAGCAGCTAAAGAAACCTTCTGCTGAATATGACAAGGATGGCAATTTTGTTAAGATGCATGTTATTGCCGAATTGCCGACTGCTAGGCCATATACTTTAAAAGGACTGTGTTTGTACTGTGACGCAAGTGAACAGTTCTGGCGCACATTTAAGGCTTCTAGCGCATCTGAAGATTTTTTAGCGGTCATAATACGCATAGAAGAGGTTATCTACACGCAGAAATTCGAAGGGGCAGCTGTGGGTGCATTTAACCCTAATCTTATCGCTCGTGATCTGGGATTGGCAGACAAAAAAGAGCATTCCGGCAAGTTATCCATTGAGCAGATCACTGGGATGAGGGTTGTATCAAGTGACAAACCCCAATAGCGAATGGAACTTCAGTTCGACGTATACGGCAATAGTAAACAACTGGAGGTCTGCCAACACTGGCAAGACTCATCGGTTACTGATATTGTGTACGGCGGCAGTAAAGGTTCTGGTAAATCCTATTTGGGGTGTAGTCTCATATTTGGTGATGCGTTGACCTATCCTGAGACGTTTTATTTTATTGCCAGAGACTCACTAACCAATATTCGTAAATTCACTATCCCCTCGATTCATGAAGTATTTAATCACTGGGATTTAGGGTCTGAGTATTACGTTTATAACGGACAAGACAACTATTACACACTTTACAATAAAAGCCGTGTGTATTTGTTGGATGCGAAATTTTTACCCTCCGATCCGCTTTATGCCCGGTTTGGCTCCATGCAGATGACGCGTGGCTGGATTGAAGAAGCGGGGGAGTTTAAAGAGAGCGCCAAAAATAACTTATCTGCATCGATTGGGCGGTGGAAGAATGACGTATATAGCTTAGCGCCAAAGCTTTTACAGACCTGTAATCCGGCCAAAAACTACCTATACAAAGAGTACTACCGGAAAAATAAAGAAACCAAACTTGAACCCTGGAGACGCTTTGTTCAGGCTTTACCGCAGGACAACAAAAAACTACCGCCGGGCTATCTGGAAAATTTACATCGTACCCTATCGCCTAATGAAAAACAACGGCTATTGTATGGTAACTGGGAGTATGATGACGATCCGTCTGCGCTAATTCAATACGATAAGATTATTGATTTGTGGAGTAATAAACATGCACCCAAAGGGCAACGGTTTATAACGGTTGATGCTGCTCGTTTTGGCGGGGATAATGCCAAGATATTCATTTGGGAGGGTTGGCATCTATTAAAAGCATACTCATTTCCCAAGTCGAGTATGGTAATGCTGGCCAACGAAATAGAGCGACTTGCTAAATATTGGTCGGTGCCAGCATCAAATATTGTCATTGATGAAGACGGTGTAGGTGGGGGCTGTATCGATATTTTGCGTGAAACGAAATCGATGCACGTAAAAGGGTTTATCAACAACTCATCGCCATTAGAAGAAATCTCTCCCGAAGGTTGGATAAAGCCGAATTATGACAACCTGAAATCACAATGCTCGTTTCGGCTCGCCAACAGAACTAATCAGGGCGGGTGGTTTATTGCCCCGGATGCTATGTCTATTGAAGATAAGCAGGCTTTAATTGAAGAGTTAGAGCAGGTAAAACAAAAAGATATGGATAAGGATGGTAAAAAGCGGGTGATCCCTAAAGAAGATGTAAAAGAGTTGATTGGTCGAAGCCCGGACAATTCGGACTGTGCGATGTTTCGCGAATTTTTTGAACTCAAACCTAAACCCATTGCCCAACAAGTCTGGTAATATGTTCTTTTTTATCCTGATAATCGCCGTATCCCTTAACGCATTTTTTGCAGCCTACTTCGCTATCCGTGCTCTTCAAGAGAAAGATGTAAGTACTCAAAAAGGGCAATGGGTATTCGCTGGAGCTTTTGGCTTCAATCTAATTGCTGGACTCACCTTATTCGCAATCTACCCCTATGGGCATTCTTGATACACTTAATAAAGCGGCTACCGGCATACTCCCCGCACGTACCTCTGCTACATCCGCCAGTAATACGGCTGTCGTGACAGGGATTAATCGGAGCGGACTAGTCGGATTTAATGCTCTGGAGATTTATCCGGCGCAAAATCCTGCCTTGCTTCGCTATGGCTACATGGAGAACCATTACGTGTTCACTGTAGCGGACTGGAAAGCCTCCCGTTCCGCTGAAGCCCCCCCGCTCCTTTACCGCGTCAAGAGTAAAAAACATCTCCAGCAATACCGGCAGCTTTTTGGTAAGAAAGGTATGGAGGTGCAGGCACTTGTTGCTCGTATCAAAGCACTGGAGGAAATTGATGAGCACCCATTACTGAAGGTACTTCGCAATCCTAACCCGGCCCAGACGTGGCGGGAGCTTGATTACGCACTAAACGTCTATTGGGATTTTGGTAACTCATTACTGTATGGTGTTCGTTTAACCGCCGGTATGAACAAAGGACAGGTTCGGGAAATCTATGTTTTGCCCAATACGCTCTATGTAGGCGAAACACCCACCACCGCAGGGTACCTCAACTATGTGCATAGCACCGATTCGAGCATACGTATACCCGGTACCGATGTGTTACACCTCCGCCGATTTAATCCTGATCCGCTGGGGATAGGTGGCGGCTTGTGGGGCATGTCAAAATTATACCCAGCCCGGCGGCTACTCACAAAGGCAAATCAGGCTATCGAAGCAGAAGCAGAGATGTTTCAGAACCGATCAGCTCGAACCATCATCTTCCCGAAAGGTGTGAGCTATGCCGATATGGCCACGATTGGCTTTGATGGAGCCAAGGCAACGGAGGATATACGTAAAAAACTAAAACAAGCAGGCAGTGGCGGTATTGCGGGAAATAGCGTTGAATTAGGATCAATAACGCTCGGTTTGTCGCCCGTTGATTTAGATATACTTGAATCCAATAAAGTTAGTAAAGAAGAGCTATGTCATTTGTGGCACCTCCACCCGCGTAGCGTCTTCCCTATTAGTGATGGGAGTTCAATGGGTGGTAATCAGGAAGAGGAAGCTAATAAACATAGCATCCGCGCGGGGGTATTGCCTGACCTTCGCCTAAAAGCTGAGAAGCTTACCAGTTGGCTATGTCCAGCTTATGGCGATGACTTGTTTATTGACTTTGATACGGACGTATATCCCGAAATGCGGCTGGATGGCAAGGAAATCGCCGAATATGTGGATTCTATCCCCTTAACTGGTGACGAACGCCGGGCTCTTTTTAAGTGGGGTGAAACCGGTAAGCCGGAAATGCAGGTAGAACTAATTAAAAACAACCTCATGGCGGTGTCGGACTTCCTTATCCAGCCCGATGAGTCGCAGGATGAGGTAGAAAACGACGGAAGCTATGGAAAGTAACTATAAGCCTAATCAGTCTCGTAACGAGATTATACCGCAGGGGTTAGTTGACCTGCATTGTATTACTAAACCTTTGTTAATGGGCAAGAAGTCGGTTCGTGTGATAAAGAAAACAATCAACCCAGTCCGGGCGGCAGTTCGAGCGCTGGCCTATTGTGGTACAAACCGATAAGGCTATGTGCGAGAAACGTACCTACGACTCAAAACGCGAAGCTCAGACGCAACTCCACGCGATTTGGCGACGTGCCAGAAAGAAACGTCCGCAGCGTAGTTATTACTGTCCGGCTTGTAAAGGATTTTATTTAACATCACAAAGGAAGGAGTAACGCTATGCATTTGCGATATAGTTTAGATGGAGCACCGTTAAAACATGCACAGCACGTAATGCGTGATTTGGGCATCACATACCAACACGCAACACCGCAGAGCGTGGCAAGCCAATGGTGGTTCTGGAATTGTGAGAATGTGCCGGATGAATTGCCGGAATATCTTTCTGAATTAAAACTTAATCCAATTGAACAGATTGGCAAAAGCTTAACGAAAGAGCAGGCGGAACGTATTTGTAACTACAAGAACGAGTAACCGATAACGCTATGGAACTAAGAGAACGAATAGAGCGGGAAATTGTGCGAATCGACAAGGAGCTTGAAACAAAGAAAGGTCAGGCGATGGAGGTTGAGTTACGTGCTCAGCAACGTATTCTGAAAGTGATGTTAAAACCAGTAAACGCAAGGGTATGAAAATAGGATATCGTCATAAGTTAACTACAATCACTATAGAGCGTATCACGGGTTATAGTGAAGAGGAGGTTACGGAATTGTTAGAGCGCATAAAAGTAAATCATCCCAGTGTCACAGTAAACTTTATAGACGATAGCGGGAATGAATTTAATGGCACTTTACCTGAGCTAAATCAACTGAAAGAACTTGCTCAAAAAATTAGTTATAGCAGCCCTAAAAACAATTGACCCAGATATAGTATGACCCTAAATGAAATGTTTTTAGATAAGCTCATTGATGAGGAAAAAACGATTAGTCGTTTAGAAGGAGAACTGTCAAAGATTCAATCTCAAATCAGTGAAGCCAGAGTAAATGTAGATAGCTACCAAAAGCAATTCGCTCGAGACAACAACTTTCACATTCCTCACAAGTTTGTGTATTGGCGTAATAATCTTGCTTACCTAATAAGTTTTAATGTAGACGAAGTTGTAACGCGCTTTGAGGTTGTAAAAAGCTTTGGACGCGAACCTGTAAGTGCTGGCATAGAAAATACGCAGCATTGTAAAGACCACTTGAAAGCCGTCGAAGCTCACGAAAACGGATATTCTATATAACCATGAAACGACGTAATTTCTTAAGTAGCCTGTTTGCGACTGGTGCTATTATCAAGAACCCTGTGCCAATTATTTGCGGTAAAGAATCCGGGAATGCGGAGGTGGTTGTGGAGGAAAGCGTTAAGCTAATTCCTCATGACGAATGGATTGCAGGACTAAAGGATGAAGGAAAGATATTATGTCGCACTCTATTTGAAATGCAAAAAGACGGCACGGTAAAAAAAACTGAACTGCCAATCTAAAAAACTATGACAACTGTAGAGGAAATAAACGAACTAATCAAAACCGTCGACAGCAATCAAGTATCAGACGGATATCATACGTTTGGTGAATTGTATGAGCACCGTATAGCACTGTGGATTCTTCTTTTGAGATGTATTGCAGGGTCTAACGGAGCATTTAGCGATGTGTGGCGCAGCAAAGCTCACTCAGATGGCAGCGTTTGGGATGGGTGGTTCATTCTAGGATTTGAGAAAATGAAAGGTCAACAGATGACCTATCATCTACCAATGTCTAAATGGGATGAATGTTCCTTTGCTGAAACACTTTTACAAGCGCCAAAATGGGATGGTCATACCTCGGATGACGTTTTAAAGAGAATCGAATCTTTATCGAGAGACTTGGGAAAGCTTTTTTAAATGACCTCGGCGCAGCAACAGACCTACCACACTCAATACCTCCGCTGGAACACCCAGCAGGAGCGTTCTATGGTACGTTTGGTGCGAGCTAGAATGGGAAAAATGGCAGACGGATTAATATTAGCACTAAGCAAGTCGAATCCCGATGGTACTCTGGCTCTATTGAACCTGTACGTTTCCTTATCTGCTCACGAAAGTCTTTTACAGGCAATCTATATTCAGGTGGGCGTTGCTGCCGCCGAACGGGAGTATAATCGAATAATGCCCCCTGCTAAAGCGAATCAGGAAGCAGTTAAGCTGAAAGATAGAGACAAGCCGGGGAGTGGGCAAAGCTCGAAGCCAAGTAGCCTTATACAACTAAACTTCAATTCCGAGAAGTGGCGGCAAACGATGGTAGCGTTAGCGCGAAGCAGCGAGACCGCCCAACGTATTAGCGATATAACCGAGAAGACACGTCAACTTGTGCGTGATGTATTCGCCGAAAGTGCTTCACAGCGATGGAGTTTACCTAAGCTGGTAAAGGGCATACGTACGGTTTTAGTCGACAAGAAACGGGCGAGACTAATTGCCCGAACCGAAACGACACGTGCCGCCAATGCCGGTCATGAAGCGGGGGCACAAACAACGCTGTTAGTGCTCAATAAAGTCTGGATTGCGACGAATGATAGCCGGACACGGGATTTGCACCGCGCTATGCTTGGGGCTAAACCTGTGCCACGTGATGGTAAGTTTACGGTTGGCGGCAAAGAAATGAAATATCCAGGTGATCCAGCGGGTGGTGCTGAAAATGTGTGTAACTGCCGTTGTACAGTGGCGTACGTGCCGGCTGACGTAAATTATGACTGAGATGCAACACTTTACTAACCTCAAATTAATACACGAGCACCCCACTATTATTGGCGGGAAATGGCCTGTTCGTATTTACACGACTGATTCGGGAGAAGGTAAAGTGCGTTATCACCTAGGCTTTTTAAAGGATTGGTTGCATGATATGGTTTGGACTATTGCAGAAACGGAACCCTATTTAGGTGAAAAGCACTGGAAAGAGGAAGATGGATTTTATATATTCTGGTTGTCTGTTTGCGAAAAGCCAACCGCTACACCGCCTTTTGAAAAACTTCAAAATAACCTTGCGCAGATGATTAGGCACATAAACAGCGCACAGGCATTTATTCGAGAAGCAAGCAACAGCTAACCCACTCACGAAATGGCACTACTGAACAACCAACTATCAGAAATCCTGACACCAACAGGATTCTACCGGAACGTAAAAGAATTGACGCCCACTCTAACGGTAGAGCAGGCGTATGAAGAAGTAGAACGGTCGCATATCGCCATTTGTGGGAAACCTCGCTATCCGGGCGGATTTAGCTCGTTTGACCGGGTGAAGAAACGGTACGACCAGAAAAAATAGCCGAGTAGCCCATTTTTACGAAAGTATCATCGATAAAATCCTGAGCGGTAAGTTTTATTAATTCGGTATCGCTAAAGGTTGTATTGTTAAGTGCTTCAAACGAAATAGAAGCTCTATTTTCAAAGTATGTGCCAGTAGATTTATCTGGTCGGCTCATTGCGTACAACCGCAACATGCCATATCTTCTATCACTATGTAATTCACAAAAGAGTGGCACTCCTTGACTGTAAAAAGTGCGCATTCCAATCCGGTAAAGATTTTCACCTATAAGTTCTGGCTCAAATTCTTGACTAAAAAAAGGTGCATCAATATCTCGATCCTCTACTAGCTCTATTTCTGAATCGACCCAATACCTACCCTTTTGAAGAATAAATCGAGCGTTGGTCGTTTGATTAGTTTCTGGCAACGTTTTATCGTTCATGGAAATAACAAAATCGCCAATTGGTAAAGGTGCAACCATTACGATTGGGGCTACAGTCCCCTTCTCGCTCATTGTTAAATTAGTAATGGCTTCGTCATGTTGACTACGAAGCATTTTGGTGGGTGTTTTTGTCTCTTTCATATTATAATATACACAAAATACGTGACAATGTCACTGTTTTACCCCTGCTAACCTCTCCAATTTCACGACAGGAATATCACCACCTGTTTTGCTGTGAAATTTAAGCTTTTCGACACGCCGGGACTAATCAAAGATGCTGACCCTAAAAAGGGCATCGTGACTGGTTATTTTGCCTGCTTTGGCAATAAAGATTCCGACGGTGATATTATCCGGTCTGGTGCGTTCGCCAAAACAATCTCCGAAAACGGACCCAACTCTACCCGCCCTCGTATCAAGCACTTACTTGATCACCGTACCAACCAATCTATTGGTAAACTTTTAGAGCTTAAAGAAGACACCAAAGGGCTGTATTACGAATCACAGATTGGCACACATGGACTTGGTGTAGATTTCCTCAAAATGGCCGAATCTGGTCTAATTACCGAGCATTCGATTGGCTATAGTGTCATAAAAGGCAACTGGGATAAAAATCAGGATGCTTACGAATTATTGGAACTGAAGCTATACGAAGGCTCTAGCCTTCAATTCTACGGAGCTAATCCAGATACACCATTAACGGGTATTAAATCCCAAGCCGATATTGAACACACACTGGCAATTCTCGAAAAGCAATTGCGCAGTGGTACTCTTACCGACGAAACCTACGAATTCTTACAAAAACAATACGACGCTATCGGCGCTGCACTAACGTCAAGAAAATCCACTGAGCCGTCGGATGACACTCAGCCGGACCAGACCAAGCAAAAAGCAGAAAGCATCGGCATTCCAAAAGGATTTTTCACTGACTTATTTTCTAACTAACTAAAAATGAAAGAGCAACTGCTGTTACTCTCTCTGGTTCTATTGGCTGTTGCGGCCCTGACGAACCATACCGGATTCGGAAATTCCCTATCCCTTTCGTACGCATCCCTACATAATCCAGCACGCAACTGGTTCTCTGTCCTGTACGAACGTGCTCAACTCTGGTTCGATAAAGACGCCGAAGAGCTTCAAAAAGAATTCAAGGAAGGCTTCGAGAAGTACAAAGGAGAGATTAAAAACATTGTCGATGGCATCAAGGATGCATCGGATAAAAAAGCCAGCAAAGATGAGGTTGATAAGCTAAAAGAAGACCTGGATGGTAAAATCAAGCAGGTTCAGGATTTAGCGGACGATTTACAGGTAAAATCTAACCGGCTTCACGAAAATCAGGAAAAGCAGGGCGGCAGTAAATCACTGCTAACGCTGGTAGAGGAAGGTATTACCGGCTTAAAAAGTAAACTTTCCGAGAATAAAACCGGCATTATCAGCCTCAAACAACTGTTTGAAAACTCGCCGGCTCACGGTAAAGAAATTTCAATTGACCTCAAGGCGGTCAGTAATATTTCAGGTTCGTATGCGCTCACAGGTGCCAATACGAACATTATGCGTGCGTTTGAAACTGAACCCGGTGTAGCGAAAGACCCAACGGCCCCGCTATTTATCACGGATTTGATTTCAACCGGCACAACGGATTCGGCAACGATCTACTGGACGGAACGTGTATTGGTTGAGGGAGGTGCTTCGCAGGTAGCGGAAGCGGCTAAATTCAGTCAGGTATCGGCTAAATACGAAAAGAAATCAGCCAACGCGAAGAAAACCGCAGCCTACGCCAAAATCACTGAAGAAATGGTGGAGGATGTGGATTACATCGTTTCGGAGGTTCAGGACGAAATTGTAAGCGGGCCGAATTCAATTCGGGTGCTGGTGGAAAACCAACTGCTTACCGGGGATGGCACCGGAGAAAACCACAAAGGGATCTTTACGTATGCAACACCGTTCGCCGTGCCTACCGGTTTTGAAACGCTGGAAACGCCAACCAATTACGATGCGGCTAAAGCAGGTATTCTGCATGTGGTAAAAAATAACTTCATGCCTGACTACATGCTGGTGAATCCGTCGGATTTGGTCAACATGGAGCTAACCAAGGATGCCAACGGCAACTACGTAATGCCTCCTTTTGTGGGTCAAAACGGCATGGTTATCTCAGGTGTTCGCATTGCTTCCAACAACCGGATAGCGGAGGGGCAGTTTCTGGTGGGTGACATGAAACGCGCCAAGCTGTTCATGAAACGCCAGCTTACGCTTAAATTCTTCGATCAAAATGAAGACGACGCACTGTATGATCTTCGTACCATCACTGGTTCGTTGCGCGCTATTTTCCGCGTGAAAGGCCCGGATCAGAAAGCCTTTATCAAAGGCACATTTGCTGACGTAAAAAATCTCATCAAAACCGTCTAAACTGCTTCGTTTGGGTATGGCTATGCTGTACCCAAACGGGCCTTTATATCATGAAAAAACTATTGTTATTAGCCGGTTTTACGTTCTGCATTGCATTATCCGTTCAGGCGCAGAATATAACCAAGGTTACTAAAATTACTCCCGCTACTTCCCTGACTGGTGTAATTGTATTGGAAGACACCACAACAAATCAAGAGTATTTGCCGATTCGGCGGGGTGACGCGCTTGTAAAAGTGGCAGGTGCCGCCACGACGGCGCGTGTATCGATCTGGTTAAAGCATACCGGTAAGTTGATTTATACCGGACTCCTAACGGGTATTTATGTGCCTTTGGCTGGCGGCAATCCAGTGTCTCAGACCTCAGCACAGAAGCTTACGTATTTAAAAGCAAACGGGTATTAACCACTCAACGACCATGTTTTTAAAAGCAAAAGAACGGCAAACGGGCGTGTACGGCACTGTCAACAAAGGCGACACGATTGAGGTGAGTGATTTTTTGGGTCAGGAGCTAATTGAGATTGGCACCTTCGAGGAAACCTCTAAGCCAAACGATACCGCCACCGCCGAAGAGGTCAGCGAACATAATGTTTCTGGCTTAAAACAGGAGCCTATTCATACCGATGGCACTCCCCGTGAAATCTTAAATACGGATGGCCGTAAACTTCACGAAACTGGACCATTAGCTGAAGCCGAAGCATCCGCCCGGATTGAAGCGGGTGAAACGGCTGATTTAGGTGATGTGCCGGTTAGCGATGGTGACGAAGCTGCCACGAAAACGGACAAGAAAAAAAAGTCATGAGTACGACCAAGCCTGTAAAAACACCCAAGCGGGTAAAGCAGGAAAAAATAGTGCCTCAGACCAAAGAAGATAAAACCGCTATCGGTCGTCAAACAAAATAGCATGTATCAGACAGCAACGCCCATAGTAACTATTGACCGGCAGTCCAGAGCGGCCGACCCGCAACTAGGCAAACTAAAGGCGTTGCTGTCGATAGATTTTGACGATCACGATACCCGGCTTGGTCAGTGTATTCTGTCTGCCAAGCAACGCATCGAAAAGGTAACGGGGCTACTGCTCGATAAAGCTACGGTGACAATTCGATGGAGCCAGCTCTACGATTTTGAGCGGGTGCCGTTTGGTCCAATTAACGGGGCAATTATCGCGAAGGATTTGTCGGATACGGTACTCACCGTTGATGGACTAAGTGGCTCATTTCCCACGCTGACGGGCAACTACCCAAAGGGTGTACAAATCAGCTACAGCGCAGGATATGGCGAAGAGAATCCAATGCCGGATGATTTAGTCGAGTCGGTTTTGAATCTGGCGGCTAACCTATTCGATAATGGTAGCCGCAACTGGAAAGAGGGAGCCGTGCTCTATCGTCAATATACGTGGGCGTCATGACACCGCAGCGAACCGAACGAATCTATTTCGATGAAATAGAAGAGGTGTCCGATGGTGGAGTTGGTAATGTAGGTGAGCCAGTTGAGAAATGGTCGACACTAGCGAACTGGAAGCCCCTAAAAGGCTCCCGAATGCTGGAGGCAAATCAGACCTCACTTCGACAAGGCTACGTGTTTACGTTTTGGGTCGATAAACGGTATGAGCCGCAAACAGGCAGTATTATCCGGTTTCGGGATGAGAAGCTAACGGTTCAGGAGTTTCGCTACACGGACGAGACCCGCAGGCGTTACGAATTGATTGCACTGGAAGGCAATGGCTAGCAGCGTCGCGATCAAAGGTATGTCGGGGCTTCAGCGATTCTTGCTGAATCTGGCGCCTAGCCTGAAACGTGAAATCAAGGTCATTACCGAAACGACGGGGCGTAACATTGAAGCTGATGCGAAACGGCGCGCGCCGGTCGATACCGGTAAAGGTCGGCAGAGTATCCGCTACGAACCAACAAAAGGCGGTTTAGGCGCATCAGTATCGGTGAACGAGCCCTATATGTGGTATCACGAGTTTGGTACCGGTGGAGCAGTAGAGATACCCGAAGGTTTCGATGAATTCGCGAGTGGATTACGGGGTAAAGGTGAGCGGACAATCAACCTGCCAGCCCGACCCTTCCTGATACCTGCGTTTATCGTGCATCGGGAAAAGTATTACAAAGACGTGCAGGACGCGCTAGACAGATTATTTCGATGAACGACGCAGCCTACGCCCTTTCTGTTGCCTACGCCGAGCTGATGGCTGGTTTTAGCTATAACGGGCAGGTAGTGAAGGTGTACGATCAGATCGCAGACAACAACGCGAAAGCACCGTACATCATCATGGGGCCTTGGGTGGCGACGAGTGATAATACCAAGTGTGGGTTCGGGCAAACAGGGCAGATTGTGCTGGATGTCGTGAACCGATTGCCGGGCAATCAGCAGAGCCGACGAGCGGTGACAGAGATTGCCAACCTGCTTACCCGTCTGCTGAAGCCTGACACTACCGCCGAAGTACTGAACGTACCCGGCTTTCAGTCCTGGAATACGCGCATTGTTGGCGCACAGGATGATACACAGCGAACCAATACGGACACCGTTGTCCGAAAACTTATAACGGTTGAACATTCATTATGGCAAGCATAAAACAGGCGGCCAAAGTGGTGCATCAGGCTTATGAAGCAATTGTACCCGGCAAAGATAAAGCCGTAAAAGTGTCTCATGTTGTGGATGAAAACGGCTTAGTTAAAGTATCGTTATCGGGCAAAAAAAGCCTGATTGATTCGCTGCTAGAAAAGCTTCAGGCGTCGGTTAGTGTTCCTGCCGCACTGGGCCCTTTAGATGGCATCCTGATTCACTCCAGCGCGCTAGAAACAAAAGATGGCCCTCACACTGAAAAAGCGGAGGATCAGCAAAAAACACTCACTATAGACCACGTACTAACCACATACTAAGTCATGGCAAATAAGGTCAACTCGTCCCGATTTAAAATACTTCTGACTGAAATTGTCTCTAGTGTTCCCGTCGATAAGCTAATCACGGAACAGCTTTCTATGACAAATTCGCGGTCGACCAACACAATTGACGTAACCAGTAAAGACAATAACGGCTACGAAGAATTTATTGGCGGACTCAAATCCGGCGAAGTTAGCTTTGATTTTATCGTCGATTTAAGTGTCGCGTTAGCAGATGCGGCTAAAGCCAACTACCTAAAACTTTCAGCACTGGAAGCGGCTCGTACGGTGGCTACATTCAAGGCTAAACTTGACGACGGACTAGGCGCACTCTCTATTACGTTCAATGCGCTGATTACCAAATTTGACACCTCCGCTCCACTGGAAGACAAAATCACTGTTTCAGTCACGATGAAACGATCTGGCGCGCCAACTGAAGCCTACGTACCTAATCCATAACATGAAGCCCCTGTAAACTGACGGGGGCTCTTTTTTATGAATAAACTTTCTGGATATAAACTGTTCCGGCTTGATGATGGAACAGAAGTAGAAATGAAATTCAGTAACGGCACCTATGCGCTGTTTGCTGAATTAATTGGTGTTGATGAGGTTGAGGGATTGGAAAAAAGTATTCAGGTGCCAACAAAAGAAGTTGATGGCGCAATTGTGCCGAACCTCACGTTTGCATTCCTGAAAAACTTTCGACTGTTCGTTCTGGCGGCAATTCGTTATGCAGCACTGGCGCAAGGTAAGTCGGATAATTTCAACGAATGGCAAGTGCAGGAATGGATTGATGAAATCGGCATTGAGAAGATTTTTGCCATCATCGAAAAGGCTCCAGAAGATCCTAAAAAAAAGCAGGGAAAGGCTCAGGTACGGGCGAGTCAATAACGATTGCTCGGCAAAAGCAGCTTTGCTTATCCGCGCTCAATATTTCGCCTGAAGCGTATTACGATTTAACGCCACCAGAGACAGCGTATCTACTAGAAGGCGTAACAAACCGTCGAGTTGATACCCTGCGCAATACGCGCATCATTGCCACTCAGATTTATAACATATTGGCTAAAGACCCAAAATCTGAGCGGGAATATATGCCACTACCGGGTGATAATGAAGAGTCCCAAAATACTGGCACCGATCCAAGGGAAGCTTTTATGATACTAGCCACCGCAATGGGTGCAGAAATAACTTCCGAACCAAGTGAATTATGAATCAGGGATTAACCGTCGATATAGGAGCCAATATTGCTGGATTACAGCAGGCACTTAGTCGTGGATTATCTCAGATTCAGTCGTTTGCATCCGGTGCCACCGCTTCGCTAGGACGTGCCTTTAATACCCAAACCTTTGCGTCGGGCGCGCAGGCAATCGGTAATTTCGCTTCTCAGGCGCAAAGTGCAGGGCAGGCGATTAGTATCGGCCTATCACTCCCCCTCGGCGCATTCGCTAAACGTGCTATCGAAACGTATGGCGAGTTAGATTCATTACGCCGTGGACTAGCTACCTTAGAAAAAGATTCTACTGCTCTTACGGCCCGGCTTCAGATGCTTAACAAAATAGCGGAGCTACCAGGTCTTGGGATGAAAGAAACGATTCAGGGCGATATACGTCTAAGAACTGTCCTGAATTCCATCTACGGGATTGATAAGGCCGCTGCGATGTCGCAACGTACGTTACAGGCGTACGGAAATGCTGTGGCGTTAGTAGGTAAAGGGAAAAGTGAATTCGACAGAGCACTGTACGGTATTCAGCAATTAGCGAATACGCCGTTTCCGCTCGGCGAAGATCTTAACATCATTAAAGACGCGATTCCGCAGGTAACGCCCTTGTTGAATGCGGCTTTTGGTACATCCCGCTCGGAAGACTTTAAAAAGCTGAAAGTCTCCTCGCAGCAGTTGATGGAGGTTATACTTAACGGCTTAGAGGGCCTACCAAAAGCGAGTGGTGGGGCTAAGAATGCGTTTGAAAACTTTGGCGACGGTGCTACACGTGCGCTTGATAAGCTAGGCGAAAGTCTGTTTAAAGCACTTCATATTGATGGGCTATTATCCGCTGTTGGTAGTGCCATTACAAAACTAGTCGACAGCTTCACCAACCTCCCCGCCACAACCCAAACCGTTGTTGCTGCGTTTGGCGTAATGGCCATTGCGTTGCCTCCACTTATTGCTGGTATTGGTTTCTTCACAACCAGTGTTTTACCTGCGTTTCGGGCCGGACTAGCTGCTACACGCGTTGCAATGGTTGCGTTTAGTGGGCCAATTGGATGGGCCGCTGCCGCCATTGCGATAGCCGCTGTGCTAATTATTGCCAACTGGGATAAAGTAAAGAACGCACTTACTAGTAGCGGGGTATGGGATCAGTTGAAATCACTCGTAAAATCGGGGCTAGGTGTAGTTACCTCCCTGTTTGGTGTTTTTGCTAATCTCTTTCAGGGTGATTGGGGGGCGATGTGGGAGCATATTACCAACATAGCGAAATACGCATGGAACGCCCTGATTAGCATATTAGGTGGTGGTGTTCTGGCTATTGGTGGACTTGTCGCTAAAGCGTTTTCGCTCATTGGGGCAGACGATTGGTCTAAAGCTATCGAGGGGCGAATGGATGAGGTAAAAAAGACTATCGAAAGCCGAAAGTTCGATATTGCCGCTCCATCGTTCAATTTATTCGAAGGCTTCAACTTTGGTGGACAGCAGGGTGCAATGGGAAAAAATCGCCCTGGTTCACTGGATGGAAAAAAAGGCAAAGCAGACGATTATTTCTTTGTCGATTACCTGCGTGAACGGGTGTCTGCTCTTGCCAAAGAGATCCAGAACCTCGAAGCGTTAGGCCAGAAAGTCCCCGACACACTGCGTAGGGATTGGGCTAATTTCACGTCTGAGCTTGAAAAAGCAGAATTGGCAACTCGGGGCATAATTGACTTAGGTGATAACGCTAAACCAATCCAGTTGCCGCAGAATCGGTTCATACAGGCTATGAATAGCGCAAATGGGCCGCAATTGCCGGGACTAGCTGAGTTTCAAAAACGTGCTGTAGAGCAGTTTAAAAAAGCACAGGAGTCAATAGTAAAAGAGATACAAAGCTTTTCTGGCTCTACAAGTTGGTCGAGTATTGGTGGTATTGGCGATTCGTGGGGGGGAGTAGCGTTAAAACGACTAGAGTCTAATAAAGACCGTATCATTAAGAGTGCCAAAGATATGGCAATGGCCATTCAGGAGGTACTCACGCAGGGCGCGGCTGGCGCCAGCGAAGCAATGGGGGGCTTTATTGCGGGGTTATTGACCGGCGCGGCCGGAATCGATGAATTACCTAAAGTCATTCTTGGTGTGTTCGCGGACATGCTTCAATCACTGGCAACCGCGATGGCTGCATCTGCCGCATTTATGTTGTTTGTGCCTGGACTTCAAGGTCAGGCTTTAGCACAATTTGCTGGAGCAACCGGACTGTTTGCGGTAGCGGGGTTGTCGCGCTCACTGGCAAATAAAAAAACTACCGCCTTTGCGGATGGCGGTACAGTTGCCGGGCCGACCTATTCCATGATTGGTGAGGGTCGCGGTACAACAAAATCAAACCCCGAATGGGTAACGCCCGTCGACGTAGGGGCTAGTCTTGTCGCTAAAGAGTTGGGGCGTATGGGCGTTTTTGGCAATATGGCCAGCGGTGCAGCTATGACACAATCGCAACGGCGTGATATGACGGTAATGATTAATGTAGGTGGCTCGTTTGAGTTGGAAGGTGATAAGTTGAGGCTAGCCATTGAACGGGCGGCTCGTAATGCAAGTGTCTAATATGGCAGTATACGTATCGATTGACGAAGCGCAGGTATTAACCCGGATCGGCTTTTACGAAATCTGGCTGGAGACGATTGTAACGGGCGTTACGCACGAAAAAGCGTATGACCACGTCGAGAAACTACACCAGCAGATCAACAAACGAGGCAAGCGTATGTACTCTGACTTTCGCTCATTCTACCGCCAGACGTTCAAGATAAAAAAGGAGTTGGCAGAGGGGTGAGGTTATTGCTCAGGTGGTACATGACCTATCCCTTCTTTATATTTATCAACCATAGTTTGCCGCATATTTTGCCAGTATACAACCTCCGCCTGATTGTCTCGACTAGGCCGCACTAATTGAGTTTTCATTGCTGACAGTAAATTTTGCTCTGCCCACTCGACAGCCTGAGTAATAGTCATTCCTTCTGGCTTCTTTGTTGTTTCCATAGTTAAATTTATGTAATCTATTTACACAAAAAAAACGCCCCGGCCAGTAGCCAGAGCGTTTCTGCATTATCAGAACAACAGTGACACTACACTGTTTATTTGTAGGCCCGGTCTCTGACCAGCCGAATATCGTTTAACTCAGGCACCACCCGCACAGCTTCGGCGGGAATAATACCTCTGGCAATCCAGTTTGTAACGGTGTTGATGGTTAGGCTATATTTCTCGGCGTATCGTTTGATGGTCAGCCACGCCGTCGTGTCCAGTATATGGTCAGGCAGGGTATGTCCTTTTGACTGAATAAAAGCAATACTGGCAGCAAGTTGTGCTTCAGCTTCCTGAATGGCCCTTTCTTCCGGGCTAATGGTTTGGTTGGTCTGGTCGGTTGTCATATCGGGGGATGTTTAGTTGATTAACGCATATAGGGAAAGGGGGAGATAATCTCCCCTTTTTTATTCATCGTCAGCTTTGAGTTGGCTTAGCCATTGGATTAAGTCCCGGTGGCCAATTAGCTGAAACCAAAGCCTATAATAAAGGGTGGCCAGCGGTTCGCCTTTTCTGTCCATCTCTTCCAGCGTATGCCCTAGTTTTTTGATCTGGCTCTCGCTGAGAAGGATCATGTTGTCAATTTCTTTTCGTGTCATGTTGTTCTGATTAATTACTCTACAAAGATACGCCTTGTGTGATAACCACACAAGAGAAAGGGCAATTATTTTTCGCGATATTTTCAATTATTTTTGACCCTATGGAAGACCTTTTCTTTAACTCCGCGAAACACATCTACCTCCGCTATTAGGGAATTCACTACAAGCGAATCATCGGCAAAGGGTGGCAGGTAATCACCAAGGAAGAAGCTGAAAGTGTGGAGTATGATAAATGGACGCCACTGCATGAATTGCAACGTCAGGCGTACATACCAATGTTGAAAAGTCAGGGATTGATTGAGGAATAATAATATGGACTATTAAGATAGATACGGCAATCCGTTACCTGACCCTAATTTTACGCCACCGCCTAACAATAATGGCGGTGGATGGTGTGCTGTTTTGGTGCTTCTGCCACTAATTGTGTTTTTGGGGCTATTTGCGTATTCTAGCGGTAGTGGTATTCTTGGGCTTGCTGTATTGTTTCTGATATTAGCAGCAATAGCCAAAGCGCGGGAAGAAGACTAGTTTCTATTCAGTCGCATCCACCAATCCCATTATAAACAGCACATCTTTCTTCAACGTAATACCCAGACTAAACCCTTCGATTACCAGCGTTCTGGTGCGCTCATTGAAGCCAGCCAGTAGTGATTTATACACCATCTGGTGGTTTTCTTTCGAGACAAACCGCCAACCCATATCGAACAGAATCGGACGGGTCAGGTGGTCGTGTTTCGGTAGTGGTGCGGGTGGGTCAAAGAGGGTTGCCATGCTGTAAATATAAACGCCAGCCCCGTAATGAGACTGGCGTTTTGTTAAACTAGTTTTTAATTGGACCTGTCGTTGGGCGTGGTCGCTGTGGCACCTGCGGAGGCACAGGTCTTGGTTCTCTTATCATGTTATTTAATTTAAATTGCCCTACAATTTACCTGTTTCGCAAGTGAGCATCAAGTTGTTAGATGTAAATAATGTCCCTTTTTTATATCTACACTATCGGCATTGCAAATACTTCACGCAATACCGTACTCGGATACATGTTCACCTGACCAAATCGCGGATCGGGTGTCGTTTCCGTCGGTATGCCGCGTTCTTTGCAGATTCGACTGGCTTTTTGGCCCACACTTGACGCAATTTTCAGCCCGATATTGATCCGGTTTAAGTTCGCGTACCCTGCCACAGTGAAATAATCGGGTATGGTAGTGGTTTTGGCTTCAAGTTGTCGAATGGATTCTGCCTGTTCAGATTGAACCGCCCTTACCTCCGCCAACTCTCTGGCTTGTTGTTGCAGTATCTGAACTGATTGAACAAGTATGTCCAGTTGAGAAAGGGCAGGAGTTTGTCTATTCTGCTTTTCGTAGTCGATAAAGTATTGGCGAATTTCTTTGCCCTTATCGCTACGTTGAAGCATTCCAATTTCTTTAGCGCAATCCAAGGTCAGCGCGTAATCTATTGAAGGCCTACCATTTAAGGGGTTTTTCTCATTTTTGAGAAAAACCCCTTAAATGGTAGGCCTTCAATAAAGCCATAATCAAGCATTCGTTTTATCCAATCAGCAAATTTGGTTGGAACTTCGAGTTTTTCGTGAAGCTCCTTTGCTGAAACAACTTCAGAGCCTTGCTCATTAGTTGTAATACGAATCAGTGCGTTCATGATTCTTTTTCTGGACTAAGGTTTGCTATAATTAATTCAGTTAGCAACTCATCGAGCATTTCATAATCGAGAATCTGCTCCTTTAATGTGCCGCCAAAATTCTCCTCCCATTGGAGGACGTTGTTAATAAACCATACGCGCAGGTTTCGCCGTAAGTTATTTAACCGATAAGGTTGTGAGAAATAATCATCAAGAAGGTTCTGTGCGTTCTTCTTGGCTTGAGCGGAATCCGCTTTTGCTACCTCTTCGGCGGTTGTGCGCCGGAATTGTGATGAATTTGACATTTGGGTACTTCGCGTTTTTGCCCTATTGTGGCCTTCAGGCATAAAAAAAAAGACGCGGCTTTGCCACTCTAACCCGCTGCGAAGTACCACTAGGGGACTGATAAAGGCCATTACAGCCAAAATCACGGGGTGTAGCAAAGCCGCGTCTTCGTATATAACACGTAGCTATGCAAATCCAAAAAACAAAAAAGCCCAAACCGGACGTTAGGGCATCGCTGCCCCCTACTGATACTTCGCACTTCAAAAGTAGGCGGTTGCTATGGATTCTCCAAACCGTTTATCATGTTTTTATTCCGTTTGGCTATATCAATTATCAGTAATTTTTATGCTTGGTATACTTTACTTGGGAAATATTAACACCATGAAGTTCGCCAGCCTCTTACTATTGATTTTATTGCCGGTTTTGGGGTTCTCTCAAAATGAGATTAAACACGAAATATTAAAAGAAGAGAGTCCCGGTAATTTTTCAAATTACCACTTCCTCGTTCAGGGTTTACCTCGGGATGCAAAGCAGATAGAAGTTGTTGTATCGCAACTCGTAAGTAAATACTGCGCCAACAAAACGTGTAATCAACTTTATTTCTATCGAAATCGGGAAGGGTTTGATTTATGGATGTACAAACGCGATAAACTGAATATTAATCAGTTTGATGGTGATGCCGAAAGGTGGAAAACAGCGAACGCCAAATGGAATCGCAAAAACTGGAAAATAGTTTGTGAGGATGTTGCTGCTGTTTATTCTGGCTACCAATCAAGCGATTTAGAGTTTGACCCGCTTATGGATAGTGAATATCGCAAGTATGGCGGTAAGCTAAAGCGAATCCAGCCTACTGTAAAAGCACTAACCATAGCCCCTACCGATACAAAGTCGAATAAAGATGACTCTATTGGCGGCTTATTTGTTGGATTAGTCTTGATTGGATTCGTGTATTACTATATAAGAAGAAAGCAAAAAAGTAAAGTAGCAAAGCCTTAACCCCCACCCTCCTCCGACCAATAACTACCAGCCAGCCCTAAAAAGCTGGCTTTTTTCGTCTATACCCCTGCCAAACGGCACTTTTGCCGCTTTTACTCCATAGCGAACTTCGCCTGTTACCCATAACGCCCCGGTAACATGCGCTCAATTGGCCTTTGCTACCAAATACAGGTTCGAATATCAGGAAGCCTACGGAGAAAGTCTGAGTTATACCTCGAACTATTTCCGGGTAAGCTTTTTATTTCCTGATTATCAGGGCGACATCATTACCCTACTTGCTGGCGGCTCCCCAATAAAGAATAAAACACTTGAGGGATCAGACACCTTTTTGCAGCCCCTCGCACCCCTGATGCGTACGTTTTCGCTGGCGTGCCAGAATTACTGGGAAGCAATGGACTTCTCGGTACAGGGCGACCGGGATATTCTGGTACTTATTGAAAAACGCGTCCAGAACACAAATGCGTTTGATACGTATTTCGTAGGATGGGTGGTGTCGGCGGATATAAAAGAACCCTATGGACCAAAGCCGTATCTAGTCCAAATAACGGCTCGTGATGGACTAAAATCACTTACGAGTCGCCCCTTTCTGGATGAAAACGGGCAGCGTATAAAAGGTCAGATAAGCTTATCTCATGCTATTCGATTAGCGCTTTCCTACACAGGGTTGTTTCTTCCCGGATACGCCGAACCGGGGTTGTCCCTTGTTGTGGGCTACAACCTGTATTCAGCGCAGGATTTATCGTTTGCGAATCTGGTAAACGGCAAGGCAAACCCGGCTCTTTGTCCGCTCTATCAGGCAATGGTTGACGGGGAGTGGTTTCTAAACGAAAACAACGCTGTTTACTCCTGCTATGACGTATTGACCCGGATACTTGGGGCGCTGCCCGGCGTTCGGTTAGCGCAGCAGGACGGGGAGTGGTGGCTGATACGCACTACGGAAATGGCAGGTGGCTGGGATGCCAATAACATCCTCGGGCCTACCATCCGTACCCGGCAATATCACGACTCAGATTTATCGGCACCGCCATCGGGTAACGCGTCCCGTCGGTTAGATTTAATCATCACGCCTGGCTTTGATACCCGGGTGCGCGAGGGGGGCAGCCAGTGGTTGCCTGCTATTGCGCCCGGCGTAAAGATCGAACAAAAGTTCGGTGGCTATAAATCAAAAATTCCTAACGGAGATTTAGCGCAGGTTGATAATACGCAGCTACCCGTGGGCTGGGTCAGCAGTATGGCCAACGGGGATCGTTTCCGAACCGGTAACGGCACCAACGAAAGTCCCTACGCTATTCGGCTTGTTGGTTATACGAATGAAAAAATAGCCTATGGCGATTACTTCGTCAATGGCTTTGGTGAACAACCCTGGGTAGCTTTTGCTATTGATTTTAACACCAACAGTGTTGATTATACCAAGTTCAATACGCGAGAGTTACGCTTTGAATCCCAGCTACATGATGTGCGAGCTGCGAAAGTTTACGCCAAAGTCTTCCGAGATGATGGTGATTACTTTCAGGTTGTGGAGGGGCTTATAAGAGCGGATAAGATAAGTTATGACGAGTTGGTTGCGAGGAGATTCGGCGAGCCGTATTTCGACACCTCTAACATTATGCGTTCAAAGCCTGGATGGAACTCGTACACGTTCGATCTCGGCACGCTTGACCGCGTAAGTAGAATTGAATTTTATCTCTGCGCTGGCGAATCGTTAGATGCACCCGGCGGAGGGCCCTATCCCGGAACGCCCGGCAATCGCCCTTGGGTCGAATATCGAAACTTACAACTTGTTTCTAAAAAGAGCGGTCTGGTGCTGGATGGTACACAGCAAACCATTGCGAAGGATAAGCAGGAAATAAAAAACGCTACCGCCACTGTCTATCTGGGCGACATCCCCGACGCAGCCTCTCCCTACGACCGAATTGGTACACTATTGCATCGCCACGTATCCGGTACGCCCGTTACGTCAGGATTACGCTACCGGCCTGATGCCAACATCCTTGCGCCGAATCCCACCGGCAAAGACATTGGTCGAACCCTGCTGAGCTGGATAACCCGCACCCATGCCAATCAAACCATGTATCCCGCGATGGTATTCGAGGGGACATTAGTAGGGCGGTTACCCTACGGATTATTCACGGTAGTGTATATCAACGACATCGGTGTTCGGGTCGGTAACAACTTCCGGCCCTATCCGCTCATTATTGCTCAGTGTGATAGCGACGAGCGGTTAATGATGCACCGGGTTACACTTATTCGGCTCATGCCAGACAACCCTTCTTTACCTGACACGCTCAAAGAATGGCAATCGCCAGAGGGTATTTTGCCCATGAACGAAGGGAAAGACGGGGAGGTTGTCGAGCCGCCCAATAACACATTACCATCTACACCGCTGGGTGATTTCTTTAAAAATCTTTACAAATCAGGGGTGCGTCCCACCTTCACCGGTCGTCCCAGTGTACCCAATTTCAACCCCGTTCAAGGCCCGGCCAAATTCAAAGGACGTGTGGAGGTAAACGGGGTGGTGGTGGGGAAAGTCATTGCTAATCTTAAAAAACTTATTCCCGGACTATGAGCTTACCGAACGCAGCTTTTATTGGCGAAACGGATCCGTACCCTACCGACGGATTTACGTTCGGTGTGCTGGCGGGTGCTCCTAATGCGGACAACACGACGCCGATCCGAACACAAACGAACCCTAAGTTCACCCGCGATTACAACAACAACGAGTTCGAAGCAGATACGCCGTATTACTTCACGGCCTACCATCCGCAGTATATGCCCTCTCAGGAGATGATTACCATCGTTTTCGATGCGGCTGGTGGCTTTCGGCAAGTGGGCGGCACGGGTACTACAGCAATCGTTAACATCCCTAGTGCTGGTTCCAACCTGCGTTTCGAAGCAGACGACGATTACGACGTACTCACGCTCGATATGACCATTACAGTGGTATGTCTGGTGCAACCTGACCTAAAACTGGAAGGGTTGGGTACATCCTTAACAGGATGGCAAACCGCGCAGCCTGTCGAGGGGCAACCTAATACGTATCGATTAGTATTCCCGTCTGTCAACGCATCGGGACGGCTGTTCGTCCGAGCTTCGGGCACGACAGGCGAAGGCAGTAGTGTGCCGATCCGGATACCGTCAATTGATTATACACCACTTAGCTATCTGGAACTGTAATGCCATTCTTTTCACTACAGACAGCACGGTTAATCTTCGCTAACATCGAACGTGAGCTTGGTTTGCTGCGTGGTCGTATTTTCGACAAACTATCAACATTAAAAACATTCACCGGCAGCCGGAACGTGTTTTTCCTGCAAAACGGGGATGTATGGCGGTATGACCCAGATAGCAACGCAACACCAGACGACATTTTTGCCGCCAATACAGCAAAAGGTTCGGGCAGACTATTGCTCGATGTTGACCGACGCGTCAATATCGTAAAACGATTCGGGATCAAGCTAGGCGAAGTGTCACAGGCGCAACGGATCGCCAACAGTGCAGCTTTTCTGAAGGCTCTGCAATGTGGACGTCCATTATGGGCACCTGAAGGCGGATATCAGTTTGACAGTACGTTGATCGATATACAGGATGTCAACGTTGATCTGGAAGGGGTACGCTTCTTTACTCGGTTTCAGTTCTTCAAACGTAATGTAGACGAAAATGATAATCCCGTCGAAGAAGAGCAGGTAGGCGATTTCCTAAAGTTCTCCACCACCTCACCAGACTATCAGCTACGACTGGCCAACTTCGTCATCGAAGCGATGGGGCAGTACACCAACGCCACAGCTCTGCAAATAGACTGGTCGGGACAAACAGCGGAATACGATAACCGACGGGCCCGACAAAGTGCGGAAGTGACGGGCGTGGATTGCGTGGGTACAGATGCGCTGGAGCTTTCGCCCCGTTGCGGCTGGCGGCACAACATCGTGTTTCGTAATCCAAACAACATGCAGTTCACTTCCTGCTACGTACAAACGTGGTCGGGATTGCAGGATGTCGGGGCGGACACCTATGGCGTGGAGGTATATTCGGATCGGGCGGGTGTCGATAACCGTGCAAGAGACATCCGCGTGTACGTAGCGGGAACGGGCTTAAAAGGGGTATCAACCGGATTTCCCGGACTGGAAGGCTTTCATTTCACCGACTGCTATTTCATCGGCACGACCGATGCTGTGATCTGGCGGGCCGATAATTACGCCATGCCCGGATTTGTTTTAGACAAATGCCACCTCACGGCCAATAACAAGAATATTCAGCTCTATGGGTTGGTACAGTACTACATTACCAACTGCTACATCTACAATTTCGGCGGGACGCATCCGTCCGATCTGTGTTCGATGGCCAACATCGTACGGTGCAGCGATGGTACAGTAGCAAACAATAAGATGTACGTATTGCGTGGCCCTCACGCGATAAATGGGGATGGTTCGGCAAAGCAAACCATCTACGGCATTTTGATGAATCATAATGACCCCACGCAGACGGTGGTAGGCAATATGATTCATGATAACTACATCTACATGGGGGGAGGTCCAACCGCAACACCTGCCATCTGGCTACAGGGACACACCTGTAATAACAATCAAATCTATAACAACGTCGGCATCGGCACGGCGGTCGATCACGCATGGGAAGTCGATTCGCCCTTCAATCATGTAGGCGATAATACGCCCAGAGATCCGGCCGATAGTTTATCCTATTTAGACCTCGAATACATCGATCCCAATAATACCGCATTAGGTCTGCAACTGGATGCCAGTTACCCACCAAGAGGAAAAACCATTCTGGTTAATCCTACCACTAAAGTGGGGAAAGTAGAAAGGATTTTATTGCCATTTGGCGTTACCCGTCGCTTTATTTTTAATCAGGACGGCATTATAATCAAGCACAGCACTGATATGTGGCTGGCGGGCGCAAAAGACACCGTCACAAAAGACAGAGAGTTAATTTCATTCGAACGAACCTTTGAGCGTGTCGAAGAGGTAAATCGACGTGGACTGCCCGGCGTCATCGCGCCACCTGTCGGACTAACCGTTACGAGTGTGGGGGCTATTGGTTCATGGTCGGATGATGCGGCTACACTGGCCAGTATTACCATTGATGCGACAGTAGATTACATCGTAGAAGGCGACACGGGCACTACCGCTCTGGTGACGGCTCATTTCTCGGATGGTTCGACGCAGAACGTAACAGCCTCTGCGACAAAAACCATTACCACGGCAGATAGCGGGGCGACGTGGGGTAATGCGGGTGCACTGAGTGCAGCCACGAACGCGACGTATAACGATAACCGCAACATCGAAATCAAGGCGACCTATAACAGTCTGGCAGCCACGAAACAGATTGCCGTGATCGATGCGACCCCACCGCCTTGTGAAGGATGGGCAGAACTCTCTCAGTCTGCTTACGACGCCTTACCAGATCGGTATATGTTCGAATACAACAACCCCTACGTATCGATGGGGGGTGGCAGAGATTACACCGTGCGCTCGTTTGCTTCAGCAGAGGAACTAAAATCGGGACTATCGGGCGATTCGTGGTTTAGTGGCTTCGATTTAATGAAATGGTCAGGTACGGGATCAGTATCGGATAAGCTATACAACGGTAATCGACTCGCTTATTTGCTAACAAATTCCCAGTATCGTAAACCAGCAGAGGGTGGCTATTGGGGGTACAATCACATCAAACCTACTGGCTCATCCCTCAGTGGTAGTTATACCCTGATTCGTACCAACCAGTGCGGGGAAATCATCGAGCGCAGTAACCAGACCTACACGCAGCCTAACGTAGCGAATGCCCGAATTTTCGAAGGGGTCATTGCTACGGCTAGTTCTTCCTATTCAGCCCTACCTGCCAGTAAAGCAGTGCAGGGTAACAAAGTCGGGCGAACGTTCTGGCAAAACAACGACGGCACTGATGCAGTCGGTTCGTGGCTACAGGTCGATTTAGGGCAGGATCGGGACTTTAACCGGGCGATCATTACGATGGTGCCTGACAACTTCGCCACGCGTACCGAGCCTGTGACTCCCCTTGAAATATCAACCGGATTTCTATTGACTGCTTTCCGGATTCAGGTGCCTGATGATGGCGGAGGCTGGGTTACCATTGCCACCGTGACAGGCAATAATCACTGTCAGGTCGAGCTAACTTTTGAAATCGCAACGGCGCAAGTCGTGCGGGTACTGGTGGATGGCTCACAGGACAGTAAAGCCCGGATTGCTGATATCGATATAAGACACGTTATCTCTTAATGCTATGGAACTAACCCTACATAATACCACCTACGTCGTACCTGCTGAGCGGGAAGCGCTGGTACGGGAAGTAATAAAACTGCTGGAGGTAAAACCTGCCGGGCCGGTGCCGGAAGTGCCCAGACCCGACGAAAAACCACCAACTAAGCCAGTGGAGCCTGTGAATAGACAGCCGATTACGGCGGTTTTACAGCGACAGCCGGGCGGCTGGTTCGTGTTACGCCTTCCTAATTCGAATACTACGCCATCGTTAACTGTAGGTAGTCAGGATATTTCGGTTAAGGTGGGCCCTGAAAAAATGCTCGGTCAGGTGCTCAACTGGTACAGTCGGTTTCAACAAGGTAAGTCGACTAGCATATCCGCTAAACTGGACGGGGTAACGTATACGGCTCAGTTGGATATATCAGGCGCGCCGGAACAAACGCTTCAGCTTACCGCTACCAGTGAAGATGCACCTAAAGTAGTGAGTGTGGGGAATATTGGGGAATTCAAAAGCACAGCAAACTAATGGAGAAGAACAAACGATATTTTCCCGTCACGCTGTCGAACGGCACGGTGGTGTATTACGAAGCCGCATCGGGGGCTGATTGTAGCACAGCTAAGCCCACTACAGCAGCTATGCAGGCGGCTTATGCGGCTAATCAGCTACAACCAGCCTCGACCAAGCCAGCCGGAACGCATTTTGAAACACTGGACTGTTCGGGTAATCCGGGGCCGGGGCCTGATCCAACGCCGTTGACGTTCAATAAGGCTTTGTTTTTAGGCAATTCCATTACACACCATGCGCCTATACCTCCCGGTACTATTTCTCCTGAACATCCCGGATGGCGCGGTGGAATGGCCAATTGGGGTATGGATGCCAGCGAAGCGGCTAAAGATTATAAGCACATCGTTACCGATTTCCTTAAAGCACGAAACGCTAATCTTCAGGCACGCGAATTAGCTGATTTTACGTGGGCATCAGGCAATCTGACAACTGCCGATGGGCCATATTGGGAGGAACACTATTATGAGATCGCGTGGCCGGGAGGTTATGGCTATTTAGATAATGTGGCAGCATGGGGTGCCGATCTTATTATTTGGCGGCTGGCCGAGAACGTAAAAGATGATACGAAAGGATTTGCCGAGGCAGTCAAAATGCTGATTGATAAAGTGACCTCGCAGAATCCATCTGCAACTGTAATCATTACCGGCTCAACGTGGTACGCAGATGGCAATCAAGCCTCTGTTACGGCTAAACTTCAAAGCGTAGCAAGCGAACGAAATTACATCTACGTTGATATGGCTGGCATTGCTGGTGCGCGAGATGGCTATGAAGGTCATCCCAACGATGCGGCTATGGCTGTCATTGCCCAACGTATCGTTGAGAAGATTCCGACCACGACAGGCGGTGGAACTAATCCCGGTACAGGAGGTGATGGTATGACCGAATACACACCAGTACCCTGGGGCGGAGAAGATCAGAAATACATAACCAATGGCAACCTAACCGTTGGCTTTCGTCAGTCGGTTGGTGCAGTAATTTGTTCTGTTATAAAAGACGGGGAGAATCTGGCCAACGATCAACAGGTCGTTCATAATGGCGTTCCAATGCCAGACAAAGGCGTTCAGATTCAGCCAGCTAGTTTATACCTCTCTAGTGAACCCAATAACTCAAATTTCGCTATTGGTTCAGAAAGTACAGCGCAAGACGATCCGGGTACTGGCGCAAAAAATACCAAGCTCAATCCCGTTCAAGGCGGAGATTATTTCCTGAATGGCAGTCCGGTTATACAGTCGGCTATTATTAATGATTCGCGAGGGCAGGTATTCTGCGCTCGCATTCGTCCGCTAATCTGGGGGCTAAATAACCGACAAGGGAACGTACTGGTTGATCAAGAAGTCTCATTTTTTAATAATGATACGATTCTTTGCAAAGTCAGAACAACCGTTGAACCACGTGGCTCAAACTGGACAGCCCCATGGTATCGAGCATTGGCACAGGAAAGCCCGTGTTGCTATGTAATCGCTCCTTTATCCACCCACCTGACGCGAGTAGCTGGCGAGTTAAAGGATTTACGGACTCCATCCGCTAACGGCGTTATGGGGCCAATCTGGTACACAGATGTTCACTGGTTGGGGGCGCATAAAAACAACGGTAGTGGTGTAGGTATCACGCTCATTACACCAGACAATGCGGCTTTTAACAACATGCAGAAGCTTTCGTACGAAGGTGTCTGGTCAGACGGAGCAAGCTCTTATATCAACGCAGCCCCTTTCGTGAATTATGATTCACCGGGTGTCTATACAAACTACTTTCTCCTTCACGTCGGTACGTATTCTCAGCTACAGGCGGCACTACCAAATCTGCCAGCGGCTAATACGATAGTTGATTTTAAATTCTCTGACGTAAACCACAAGTGGGGCAATAGCGATCTACCCGCCTATCTGGTCGACGGAAAATGGCGTGTTCAGTTCGGCTACGTACATACCGATCAGGCCAACGGTAGCACCTCGACAATGGGCTCTTTCACGGCTCCGGTTCGCTGTTATCCCGCGTCGCAGATTCGAAAGCTACGTTATCGCATGGCTATATCGGGTGTTACGCAATTGTATTTCCGATGGGACACGCCGGGTATTCCGCCATCGCACGAGCATCGTGTCATTGTCAACGTATCAGGTAACGGCACGATGCAGGACTATGATTTCGACGTGCCATGGTCAGCCGATGCGGGTATCATTTCAACATTCGGCTTACAAGGTGTAAACGGGGGCGTTACACAGCATACCGGCTATATCGATTTCGAAAGCTGTAAAAGTATTTAATCTTCACATTTTAAATCAATACCCATGAAAACAGTAACTCAATCCTTTCGAGTCGATTACGCGGCAAAGCTCCTGTTCATTGCTATTCTGGCCATGACAACGATTACAATAAAACTGAATGTGCCAGATGGAACAACGGTAACAGACATTGGTATTTCAACCAGCGGGCCAACCTCTTCGACGGTTAATAGTAGTACGGTGGTAAGTGGGCCATCCAGCGGCACAACCGCAAGCGTACCTAACAATGGAACAGCCATTACGCAGTCACCTAGTTCAACTGCTACAACTCCACAGAGTTCGACACGCTAAAAAAAAGAATCGCCACTCTTCACAGTGGCGACCCTCTCTTTAAACAACCTAAAATGTACACTTAAAGATAACACAATCAACGATTTCAATCAAGATAAATCGTGAAACAAACATTAATTCTATTTCTACTTACAGCTACCTCCGCATTAGCGCAACTGGTGCCAATACGTGTCGATATACCAAATGGTTACCGGGGCAATGCGGTTGAATCCAAGCCAATTTCTTTGTTGGCTTCGGATACTTCGAAAGCTATGTCAGTCAAAGCTACGTTTACTTCGCCACCCTCTTCGCAAACGGTAGCGATACAGCCGAGACTAGTCCGGACTGGACTGAACGTAGTGGTACGCTTTGACAGTTCGGTTAGCCTGCCTGTTGATCCGTTCTGGTACGAACTGCGTATTGACGGTACAGTTCGCTTTTACGGTGAGGTACGCGTAACAAAAACGGGCATCGTGATTGCTGGTGCGGATGGATCGCTGTTAAACTCGCTTTCAACGCAATCGGGAGTACTGACTACCAAAATGTCCAGCCTGTCGGCTAGTCATACCACCCTTGCCAACCGAGTGGCGAGCCTATCGGCAACGGTGAGTTCGCTTACAGGGGTGAACGGCGGGGTTACGTCGTATACAGCACTGACAGATCGGCCGACTATTCCGACGCAAGCTAATCAGGTAGGAGCTGTTTCGATAGAAACGTATAATACCAACCGTACCAACGACCAGTCCGCCACGTCGTCCGCTCAGGCTACAGCAAACACTGCTTTGAGTGTCGCTAACAGCGCAACCACTTCGGCATTTAACAGTGCTACAGCTATTGCGAGTAGACTCGAAGTCAGCACATTCAACTCCTACACGGGAAATGTAGCCAGCACGCTAGGCTCAAAAGTGAACGTATCTGATTTAAATAGCTTCACAACGGCTAATGCGGCAAATATCTCCAGCAAGTTGGCTACAAGCAGTTTTATTAACTATACATCTGTGACTGCAGATGTAATCGCATCAAGACTGGCTATAACTGACTTTGTTAGTTTCACTACGACGAATATGTCAGCGCTACTTGGTAAACTTAATTTGTCCGAATTCGCTTCCTACACATCAGCAACTGGAAATGTATTGACAGGTAAGGTGGATAATACAATATTCAACAACTTTACTGCTGTTGCTAATACTACCTTAGCAAGTAAGCTGAACACATCTGATTTTGCCAGCTATTCAGCCGCTACGTCAGCTCTAATAGCGGATCGATTAACGACTAGTTCATTCAATTCCTACACATCGTCTGTTGCGTCTGGTTTATCGAACAAGTTGGATATTGCAACATACACTACGTATACGGCAAACGTAGCAGGAGTAATTAATGGGAAAGAGCCAACTATTGGCGCGGGATTAACTAGTCAGTACTGGCGTGGCGATAAAAGCTGGCAAAGTCTCAATCAGGATGTAGTGCCAGATGGGGTAACGAATAAGGCATTCACATCCATTGAGAGATCTAAACTTGCTGGAATTTCGGCAGGCGCAACCGCCAATAGTACCGATGCGTTTCTTTTGGGTCGGGCTAATCACACCGGCTTACAACCAGCAATAACAATAACCGAAGATGCTACGCATCGCTTCGTTACGGATAGTCAAACGGCAAACTGGAATGCTAAACAGGATGCATTAGGCTATACACCTTACAATAGCACAAATCCGAGCGGATATCAAACACAATCGGACGTACAACAATTAGGAGATGCTCGGTATCGTCAATTATCTACTCCAATTTCTTATACGTTGGACGTAATAGACAAGCCTACTATTCCTGCGTCAGCTAGTGAGGTAGGGGCTGTTTCACTATCAACGTATAGTAGTAACCGATCAACCGATCAGGCCGCTACCACTACAGCGCAAAATACAGCAAACACGGCCCTATCGACCGCGAATAGTGCGACGTTGTCGGCTAGTAATAATGCGACCGCTATTGCAGCCAATACCTCTGCCATTGCCGGGAAGTTAGACACGTCCGTATTCAATTCCTATACCTCTACGTCCGCTACGGGATTAAATGGTAAGGTGAACACTACGGACTTCAATAGTTTCACCGTTGCCAATACATCTGCTTTAGCTAGTAAGGTGGATGTGAGCAATTTTAACAGTTATACAACCGCAACAGCTAGTGCGATTGGCGCAAAACTGGCTACTTCTGACTTTGTTAGCTATAGTTCCACGAACGCTACGTATCTGGGTAACAAGTTAGAGACGTCTTTATTTTCCAGCTATACAGTCACTACAGCAGGCGTATTATCCAGCAAACTCGACAACAGTACGTTTACCAGCTTCACGGCTGCCAATGCCACCAATCTGGGCAACAAGCTGGACGTGTCAACCTTCAACAGCTACTCATCTGCTACGGCTTCGTTGATTGCTGACCGGGTAACGAGTAGTACGTATAATTCATACACTACGTCGATAGCATCAGCGCTCAGTAGTAAAGTGGAAACCAGCGTATACAACTCCTATACAACTACCGCAGCATCTGCCATTGACGGTAAGCAGCCACTTAACAGCAACCTGACCACAATCGGTGGATTAGCACCGAGCAATGACGACTTTTTACAACGCAAGGCAGGTGCATGGACATTCCGAACTCTTACGCAGGTGAAGAATGATTTAAACCTTGTCGGCACTAATACAGGCGATCAGACCATAACCCTAACGGGCGATGTAACGGGTAGCGGTACAGGTAGTTTTGCGACCACACTAGCTACGGTAAATAGTAACGTTGGCACGTTCAATAACATTACTATCAATGCCAAAGGGCTGGCTACAGGCGGTAGTAACATTGCGTACCTGACAGGCAATCAAAGTATTTCGTTTGCGCCAACGGGTGACGTAACGGGCAGTGCGTCGGGTGCTACATCGCTGGCGCCAACGCTTACGATTGGAAACAACGTAGTGAGCAATGCGAAGCTCGCCACAGTAGCAACGGCCACGATTAAAGGCAGAACCACAGCAGGAGCGGGTAATGTAGAGGACTTGTCAGCAAGTCAGGCGCGGGGGGTAATGGGTTTGGGTGATCTGGCTTTGCAAAACGCTAATAGTCTGACCACGACCGCTACAACGAGCATGAGTAACGTAACGATGTCGGGCAATCTCTCTGTAGTATCGGGTAATATTGTCGTGGGCAATACTACACCTACGTCGACAACCGCGCCCTGGTCACTGAATATGGGGGGTACGTATTCGACATCCCCGACGTCTGGTTTAAAGTTTGTTGTGTATGATGACGGAACGGCAAAGTCTGGTTTTGGAGTCAGCGTTGGACAGTTTAACTATGTCATTGGTCCGGGATTATCGCACGTATTTAGTATTGGTGGTACAGGTGTCGCTACAGTGAGCTCGGCTGGTTTAAATATTAGCGCATCAAATCCGCGTATTGATTTCGGCGGTACGCGAATGCTTCACGCAACGGGCACACAATCGGTTTTTGTGGGGCGCAGCGCAGGCAATACAACCACAACCGGACAGTTCAATTCGGCATTAGGGGAGTCAGCAGGAACAGCCCTCACCTCTGGCCAGCGCAATACGTTTGCGGGTACGAATTCAGGTATTGGCGTAACAGGGGGCAATGACAACACATTGATTGGTACGAATGCAGGCTTCAACCTGACCACTTCGTCAGGCAATACCTTCGTGGGCAAAGATGCAGGGTTTAAAACCGGCTTCACGACAACCTCCACAAACAATACATTTATCGGTTTTGGTGCAGGTATGAACATTAGCGGCACCACGATGAACAATGTGGTACTGATTGGTTACGATGCGGGGAATGGCGAAAGTAACCTAAGCAATACAGCCGTTTTCGGCAAATCCGCTACACCACTGTTGATAAAAAACTACGGGGGCTATACAGACTCAGGCGACGTAGAAGTTACCGACGCCACAAAGGGTATAATCCTGAAAAGCCCTAACGGTACACGCTGGCGGGTAACCGTTTCCAATGCAGGCGTACTCACAACTACCTCTTTATAAACGTATGAAAAAGCTACTCTTTATCGGATTTGGTTTTTGTGTCGCTCTACTGGTTGCGGGAAAAAACTACTTTGTCGATAACATGCATTTGCAGGTTGTCACGACCATGTCGGGACTGAAAGAAAAACCAATCAGCCCAAATACGCCTGTGTTCGTATTAGGGAAGTCTTCGATCACGGATGGATTCGGTGCAATCTACACCTACGATTCGTTGTGTACGGACGCTGAGGATATGGTGAACCTGAACGCCATTAAAAGTTCAGTAACCAGCGCGGGATGCTGGCGAAGACTGAACGTAAAAACCCAGTCACTTCCGGGCGGAATGCTGTTCACGAATGGGGGCAAAAAAGAGTATTTCACGACCCGCGTAACGGATTCAAACGGCGAAGCAACCATTAACCTGACTACCGACAACACGTCGACCGGAACGGCTCTATTTACAACGATCTACACCAACTCATGTGTGATGACAACAGGGGTTACCTCTACCTCCGAAGTCGTTACGTTTTACCCAAAATCGGTGTCGGCCGACAAGAAAGTGACCGTGCACAAGGGGTTTAAGAATAACCCCACAACGGTTTCGCTTCTCGGACTGGTCAATCTGGCTATTGCTCCACTAACTACGCCACCCTCTGGACTAACCTTAAACTGCAAAACGGAAGGACTATGAAAACGATCATCCTCTTACTGATTTCCTCAACACTGGCACTAGCCCAAACCAATACGTCGGGTCTGGTTGCTGAGCCATCGGGCTTACAGGTAGCTATCGAAATACCAATTGCGCCTGACTCGACCATCAACGTGCCTCACCTTCGCAGATCGCAATTGGTGAGTATGACGTTTGAAAATGATTTACACATCCTGATTACCCAGCAGATTAACTACTATACGCCCGACGGTGTGCTGATGTCAACCGCCATTGAAGCTGATTCTACTCTTTCGGTGGAGGGGAAAGAGTTTATGAAGCGTCGTTTTGCCAGCTTCATTGTAGGGCCAAAATCAACGCGGGGGAGTCTGGTCGATGTGGCTACAAAAAAGGTACTCGTTGGCGATCCACTGCCGGGACATACCTATGTGCCTGAACTGCTCACTTATCAGCAGATGACACGTAGCGATCTGGCCGCTATGGGGGTAGCAGGCGCAGGAAGTGAAACGCGGCCATTACAGCTTGTTTACAAGTTCACGATGCTGGGTATGCAGCAAATATTACATCGAGTCGGGCTGCTATGAGACTAATCAACTTCCTGCTTCTGCCGACTGGATTGGCGTTATTGGTCGTGCTGCTACCCTTTGCACTATTGCTAAAGGTGCTGTATAGTCTGCGCTTTCGAAACATTAAAGACTTTCTAGCCTATCATTCCGATAATGCCTTACAGCTTACACTAGTGGTTGATTTATTAGGCAATGTGGTTGGAAGCGATCTATTCAACTGGCTACTGATTAAAGGCCCGAAGCGGCACAGCTTTGGACGGTACAGCGAAACAATTAGTCGAGTATTAGGCAAAAACAAAGCATCTGGCAGCCTTACCGATACGGGCAGAGGGTTGGCGAATCTAATTAACTGGATTGATCCAACGCCCAATCACGTCGAACGGGCGGCAATGGATAAACAACCAACAACACCATACTAATGGAGCAAACCCCTAAATACTACAAGTTTAAACGCCGTACCATCGGTAATATGGTGGCCGTCACAAAGCTACTTAGTCGGTTTACGATTGGTACGAT
>NZ_BAAHBF010000010.1:0-372917 GCF_054776875.1 Spirosoma daeguense | reverse complement strand
CATGTCGAACAGAGCCGTTAAGCCCCGTACTGCCGATGGTACTGCTGTCAAAAGTGGGAGAGTAGGTAGGTGCCACCGTATCATTTAAAAGTCGTTAACGTAATGTTGACGACTTTGTTTGTTTTATGGCATTTTGGTAGACTCAAAAATTGAGTGGATCAAGATTTTTGAAATGACCATTCATTCGAATCCGCTGTTTAGTACGCTCTATATCCGATACTACGGGCAATACGTTATCAATATGCTGAATTATAAATAATTGGCGTTCAGCTTCACTTTCAAGTGTTAATAATTCATACTCCTGTTCTATAGATAAACCAATCTTATGAGCAATTTTATAAGAAAGGTTTTCTGTTTCTAATGAATAATTGTTATCTATTTGTAACAGGCCGTAGAGCCGTTTAAGGCGCTCTAATAAAGCTTTCGAATGACTACTAAAGCTATTACCTGAATCAATCAATTCGACTTCACCACTAGCATAAAGCTTCCCGGAAAGAGGATTCTCAAAATTAATCAGGCGAAATATTCTTAATCCTTTTGTTTTTATGTCCATCTTCCCATCCTCATAGCGCTTATGAAGGGCTGTTACGTGCATTTCTGTACCGTAGCCAGGCAGTTTATTATTAATGAAGGTCGGAATCCCAAAGCTCTTCTCATCCTCTAAACATTCATTGATTAGCTGGCGATAGCGAGGTTCAAAAATGTGTAGGTTTAAATCTTCGCCAGGGTAGACAATTAAATTAAGTGGAAACAGAGATAGCTTTTTTTCCATGTTATTGATCTAGTTGAATAAAGTAGTCGATATTGTGAAACGGACGTTTTTAGAATTGGCTTCGGCATAAATCGGGTCAGCTAGATGACCTAACCCCGTTACGTCGGACATACAGTCTGTGACGACAACGAGTTTAGGTACTAAGGCTGGTGCGAAATCCAGAATCTGCTTTAAACTATTCGCTACACAGTGTGACTTAGCTTCACCCATCAAATAAACAGTCTCAAAACGATTTAGGTCATCGATTAATGACGTATTGAGCTGCGTGTCCGGTACGTCTGGATTAGGAACTTGCGCACGAAAAATACCAAAATGCTCTGATAACGGATATAGACCTTTTTGAATAGCTATATAATCTTTGTTACGTTGCTGTGACCAATCTTTTATTGCAGAAAACAACGTATCATGCAGAGCAGCTCCTCGTGAACCAATTAAACAATGCTCAGGCCAGATAAAGTGATCGAACTGACCGTCAGATTCTAAATCTGCTATATATTTTTTTGCTTCTTCAGCCAAAAAACGAGGGATCCACTCACCTGATTCAACGTCTTCGCTTGTGATACGTGTAAATGGTGCTGGATGCTGGCCTTGTTTATTTTGCCAGAAAAGCGGATGAGCAATATCCAGAACATGATGCGTATCGAGCGTAGCGACAATATGATCAATATTGAAGCTATGCTCTCGAATTAACGTAGCAATACGTTCTATATCCTGATCAGCCCCCGGTACGTAGAGTGCTCCATCGGGATGACAAAAGTCGAATTGTGCGTCAATAATTAAAAAAGCGTTTTGCATAAGCCGGATATGAAACGGTTGCTCATCGTTAAGAATGACAAATAAACGAAGTCGCTTTCAAAAAAGAACCCCTGTAAATAAAGCTACAGACCGATAACTTTGTTTTTTATTACCTTGAGATATGAACTACACAGAAGTAATGGTGCGGGTATCGCCCGATTATACAGACATATTGATGGCTGAGTTGGCCGAACTTGGTTTTGAGTCATTTCTGGAAACAGATGAAGGAATTACAGCTTACATACCCGAATCAGATTTTGATGAGGATAGTTTGAAGCAATTAATAGATAAATACAACCCACAGACTGCAATAGCTTATGAAGTCAGTTCGTTAGAAAAACGAAACTGGAACGCCGAGTGGGAGCGCGATTATGAGCCGATAGAAGTGGCGGGCCAAGTCCAGGTCCGGGCGTCCTTCCATGAGTTGGACGCCCGGTTTCGTTACGACATCATCATAAATCCAAAGATGTCGTTCGGAACCGGCCATCACGAAACAACGGCCATGGTGCTTGAGCAACAGCTCGATCTGGAGTTTTCTGGGAAAGCAGTATTAGACGTTGGTAGTGGTACTGGTATTCTGGCTGTGCTGGCTGCCAAAATGGGAGCAAAAACCGTAGTGGCTTTCGATATTGAAGAATGGGCCGTTGAAAATGCTCGCGAAAATGCCGATTTGAATAATTGCCCGCAGATTATTGTTTTTCAGGGCACTATTGACGATTTAAACCCACCAACTCATTTACTGGAGCAATCGCCAGCTGCCTATGATATAGTGTTAGCTAATATCAATCGTAATGTGCTGCTGCGCGAAATCCCGATCTACACAGGATTAATGCCTGATAAAGGCTATTTAATCGTAAGTGGTTTTTATGAGCAGGATGCACCTGACATCCAACAGAAAGCTGAAGAATCGGGTCTTACATTAATTAAGAAGCTGACGAATCATGATTGGACGTCGCTCGCATTCCAAAAATCATAGATAGCTGAAGCTATTACGTTAACTTTTTGCAACAGGTACGCGATGAATCGTATATACACCATTACCGCAGTTTGGCTTGTTTCGTTAACAACTGTGTTTGGGCAGGCTGTTCGTATTTCCGATAAGCCGGATCAATTTATGGCCGATGTCCAGAAGTTAATGGCCACCGGGGGGGCAGCTTCCGTTCGGACAGGAACAAATTTGCAGGCGCTCTGGTCCGAGAATCGATTATCGGCTGCTCAACAAGAGCGCGTAATGGTTCTAAGCCGTAAAATGAACCAGAAGCGTTGGCAACCAGCTACGCACTTTATGCCATTTTATGAATCGTTAAATCAGGCCTTAACATCGCAGCAACAACCCAGTTCGCCAACAAGTGTCGATGAAATATTAACCGTTGCTGAAAAATTGTTTGAGTTAAATGATTCCAAAGGGTTTACAAAAAGTCTGGAATCGATACGTCAGTTTCTCGAAAAACGGGAAGTATATACTAGTAAATTCAATAAGCTAGTAGCCACGGGTGGAACGTATCAATTCCGCTATGTAGAAGGAGCACAACCTGTGAGCAAATCTGGGCTTCCGCAAAGCGCAGCCGATTCAATTGCTTCGGTGAAAGCATCAATGGAACGTTCCCGATTTGATGGTTGGGATGTCCCAGCTAATTCCGATTCAACACAACCGCGTCAATATGGCCCACAATATATTCCACAACGTAGACCTATTCCATCTGTTTCTGGACCGGTTATTACGTTAAAAGACGTATCGCTGGTCATCATCGCTAATGGTGATTCGGCTGTATTATCGAATACATCGGGCGATTTGATGTTGAAAGATGGTGTGTTGGTTGGGCAAGGGGGCAAGTTTAGCTGGGCCACAGCAGGGCGACCTGATATTTTCGTTACGTTGAGCGAATATGGTTTCACAACCACAAATCCGCGCTTACAGGCCGACGACGTAACACTGACTTACGAAAGTAAACCCGGTGCTCCGATTAAACCGATTAAAGGCGTTTTTGAGTACGTAAGCAAAAAGAAAAGCGGGCCTGTTACATACCCACGTTTTATGTCGTGGCAAAGCGATGTAAAACTACCTGACTTGGGTGCTGATATTGAATATCGGGGTGGACTGGCTTTATCAGGAACGCAGATGGTTGGAGCATCGGCCAGCGGTCAGCCAGCGCAGATAATAGTCAAATACAATAATAAACCAGCCTTTAAAGTCAGCAGTCGCCGATTTGATTTTGCAAACGACGCTACGTTACCCGACTCAACACAGGCTGGCCTGGCTCAGTCAGGATTTAATACAACAGAGCCTGTAAAACCAGCCGGAAGCCGCTCAGCTTCGCCTTTGATTTCGGCAAACTCAGCTTCTTTTGTTGGATATGTCGATACGGATTCAGTAACGCACCCATCAGTTAAATTTCGGTACGATAAGAGCCAACGTATCGCCTGGCTCGATCGTGAACAACGTACTGATTATGCCCGAGTTCCTTATGCTGATACGTACCATAAATTTTACATTACGCCCGAAGTAGTACGTTGGGATTTACCTCGCCGGAAAGTCGATTTTTATCAGGTTGGTGCAAAACGCGAAGTACCCGTACGGTTTGAATCATTCGATTATTTTCAACCACAGCGTTTTGCCGATTTAACGCTCGATTATGGTTTCCACCCGCTTCAGGTTGTCGCCAACTACGTATCGACCAAAAAACAGCAAACGTTTCTGGATGAGGATGTCATTCAGTTTGCCAGTGCCAACAAAGTAAATCCGACTGCACTACGTGGCTCACTCAACCGAATGGTGCTCGAAGGCTATATGACTCGTGACCCAAACACGCAGATGATGCGTTTGAGTCGGAAGGGAGTTCTTTATATTCTGGCCTACGCCGATAAGAGTGACTTCGATAATTTTCAGGTACAATCGATATTTCCATCGAGCGATAGTATCAAAAATGCGACTATAAATCTGGAAGATAAGCTGTTAACCATCCGGGGTGTTGACCGATTCACCATTTCTGATTCGTTGAAAATTGCTGGATTTCCATCCGATAAAGTGCTACGTGTAGGAAAAGGCCGCGATTTTATGTTAAACGGTCAGTTAAAAGCGGGAACGCTACGTTACGCCGGTCGCGATTTGAAATTTAACTACGATAAGTTCGCAATGAGTCTTAATAAGATTGACTCCATTACGTTCTCGTCGCAAAAACTGGCCGCTCAGGGTAAAGACGGTGAGATTGGGGGCGATATTAAATACGAAAATCCGGGCATGGTTTATCTGGCCGGAGCCGATAATAAATCGGGACGGGTTGCCGGCAAAAAGACGACCCAACGACTGGTAATGCCCGAGGGAATGACGGTTTATTTCAATCAGCCGGTACGGGGAGATATTAAATACAACGAGAAAGTTTATTTCAAAATCCCGGCTATTGATAATGACAGTCTCGGAAAGGGCGACATTTCGTTCATGGGCACATTCCATTCCGACGGCATTTTTCCGCCTTTCAAGGCCGAGCTGAAAACAATGCCCGATAATACGTTAGGGTTTGTACATAAAGCCCCGGCTACGGGCTATACAGTCTATAGCGGTAAAAAAGGCTCCAGTCCATCAACCGTAAAATTTACGGGCGACCTAACAATGGACAAGAATGGCTTGCGGGCTGAGGGTGTTTTAAATCACGTAACGGCCAGTTTGAGTAACACGAACATGCTGTTTATGACGGATTCGTTAGTGGCTTCGGGAGAAAAAGGTGAAATTAAGGAAGGGTTGACGGGCAAGCCGGGTACTTCACAGATTTATTTTCCGCAGGTTCAGCTCAACAATTACAATCTGAAATGGTGGCCCAAAGCCGATAGCATGGTCATCTCAACGCAGAAGAATAATTTCAATCTGTATAATGCGACGACCAATCTCGAAGGCGGACTAGTGCTACGTTCATCTGGTTTGTTTGGTAGAGGAACGCTACGTCGGAAAGATTCAGAAGCGATTTCGAATAATATCAAATTCAATAAAGATGGGTTCGTAGCCGGTAAAGCACAGTTTAAAGTGATTTCTGACAAACAGGAAGCCCGACCAATTTTGTTAGGCAACGATGTTGATGTGGATTTCAATCAGGTGAAAGGTATTGTTGGACTGGCAACCAACAAAAAAGAAAGTATCGATGATACGATCAGCTCAAGCATGGAATTTCCGTTTGCAGCCTATAAAACCAGCATCAACCGTGCCCAATGGAACCTGAACGCCAAAACGATTGCCATGAAAGGCGATGTAAAAACATCAACCTTTACAGCCACAGGACAGGATCAGGAAGGGTTAACGTTTAATGGCGGGGCTGCCCTCTACGACGTAGAGAAAATGATGCTGAACATTAGCGGTGTTCCCTACGTAACATCGGCCGATGCCCGTATCTATCCCGACAAAGGCGTGGTTACTATCAAACGTAACGGCGAAATGCTGGCTCTGAAAAACGTTCGGCTTGAGCTGGACACCATCAGCTTATTTCACAAGCTGAAAAATGGTAATATTCAGATTCTCTCGCGTACCAAATTCACTGGCGATGCTACGTATCAATTCGCTACGGCGAAGGGCGATACGGCCAGCATTAAAATGGGAAGTTTTGAATTGAAAGAAGCGCCTTCTGCTACGTTAACCGCCGATACCAAAAAAACACCCAAAAACAGACGTGGCGCTAATTCAAATTCGCTGACAACCTACTTCACCGTAGCAAAAGCCGAAGTCGATGAAGCGGATAATCTGCAACTAGCGCCAAAAATGCTCTATAAAGGCTCCATTTCGATGCAGGCTCCCCAACCCGATTTGGCAATGGATGGCTTCATTAAACCCGCTTTAAAGAAGCGACAGGACTTAATTGCAGGCTGGATTCCATTTAAGGAGAAGGTAGAGGAACGACTGGAAATTAAGGTCGACAAAAATCTGAAAAACGAAGGCGGTCAGCAACTGGTAGCGGGTATTCATTTCCGGGCCGACAATGCGGGTCTTTACCCGACGTTCCTATCACCAAAAGAAGATTCGCGCGATCAGGATTTATTTTCGGCAACGGGTGTGATGCGGTACGATGAGAAAGATAAGGTTTATCGGATTGCTTCAAAAAGCAGTGATCTGAATGTTAGCACAGCCGCAGCTACGGATAGCACAGCGAAGGCAGATAGTAATGCTGCCGAAGCCGACGTTGAAAATGCCTTTACGTTCAACGATGCGCGAGGATTGATGACGTTCAAAGGCAAAATGAATCTGCTTCATGCCGGTACAAACGAGTACCTGTTGTCGGCAGGTTCGGCGCGGGTGAATATCGACAGTTCACAATATCGGTTCAATACGTTGCTCGCGTTTGCCTTCCCGGTTCCAGACCAGATTAATAGTCTGATTTCCGATAAAATCGTCAAGACAAATCAGGAAGAGAAAAATGATGAAGCGGCTGATGACGACCTGAATCGGCTTTCTGATAAGCTGGTTCCACTAATTGGGCAACAGGCGGTGGATGCCTATCGGACAAAGGCGCAGAACCAGCACGTAGCACTCAATACCGCGTCGCCGAAACTAAATGCGATGCTGGTTCTGGCAAATGCCAATCTGCGTTGGTCGCCCAAATACAATACGTTCTACAGCACGGGGCAACTGGGCGTATCGAATATTATGGCGACCGATATTAACGCCCAAATGGATGGTTTTGTCGAGATCAGAAAAACGATCAATGGCGATGAAGTAAGCATTTATCTCGAATCGTCGCCCGATGTATGGGTATTCTACGATTACAAGCCGGGTAATGGCCCAACGGCACTTGGTCAACTAGCAATCGTTACGTCGGAGCAGGAAATTAACGACCGGTTGCTGGCCAGTTCTAAAAATTCGGGAAAAGCGACGCTGGAAGTTTTTGCCGCTATAGCTGATGAAAAAACAATCTTTGTTGACCGCTATCTCGATCAGTATAAAACCAAGGCCAAACCAGCTCCTAAACCCAAAGTGCAGCCGGGGCAAAAAGTGGTGAAAGAAGAGAAGAAGAAAGAGGAAAAGAAAAAAGATAAAGAAGCCGAGAAGGAAGGGTTTTAATACCGTTTTTTGTTGTCCGATGAACAATAACTGTTTGTCGGACAACAACGTACTAACGCATGAAAGCCTTCTGGCGCGATTTGCGCGATCATTTGCGCACCGACTTTCGATTAGATCTCTACGTAGCAACAGCACTTTGGGCGGCCGTGTTGCTGACCATTAATTACTCCATCGATCTGGAGGATGCCTACATCGATGTACATCTGGGAAAGCCAATTCGGGGTGTACTTTATTTTTTGTTGTATGGCACGGCTTACTACGTTAGCGTAGCCATTTGGGCATATTTTCACCGTCGTACGGATATATGGCGAAAACGAGAATTCTGGCTACGTAGTTTGGTAGCACTAATCAGCTATTCGACCTACGCCAGTTTCTACGCTTATGCCGATTGGAGTCGGCAGATTCTGGATGGTCAGATTTTTATTTTCGCTTACTACTGTTTTCATAATCTGCAATCGATAGTTACCATCGTATTGCCACTATATCTGTTTTACCGATTGCTGGAGCCGCAACTAAGTCAATTCAGCCCCGACAGTTTTTACGGTATGACGCCCAAACGTAAAGGATTAGTGCTCTACGCTATTCTGTTGGCATTGATGATTCCCCTGATTACACTGGCCTCGTTTCAACCCGATTTTTTGCAGTCGTACCCAACGTATCACGACACTAATGCGAACGAAGTTCTGGGCGTACCTGAATGGGTTACCGTGCTGATTTATGAACTCTGCTATGGCTGGGATTTTGTACCGACCGAGTTAATTTTTCGTGGATTTCTTGTCATCGGTATGAGTCGTGTTTTAGGGCCGGGAGCCGTTTTGCCAATGGTTGTCTGGTATTGCTCCATTCATTTTGGAAGGCCATTGGGGGAAGCCGTGTCTTCGTTATTTGGCGGCTATATATTGGGCGTATTAGCTTTAAGTACACGTAGCATCTGGGGCGGACTACTCATTCACATTGGCATTGCGTGGGGAATGGAAATCGCGGCATTTCTACAGAAATAAATAAGTGTTGATGCTACGTATCCCGGTTTAAAACCACTACGTCTAATCCAATAATCTATAACTCAAACGTTGTTATTGGTATGAGACAACAAGATAATTTATCCACTGCTCCCGGTAAAAAATACGATGCAATTGTTGTCGGATCGGGTATTAGTGGAGGTTGGTCGGCAAAAGAACTTTGCGAAAAAGGATTGAACGTATTGTTACTTGAACGTGGTCGAATGATTGAGCATGTTACGGATTATCATACGGCTACAAAAGCTCCTTGGGAGTTTCCGCATCGCAATCAGCAGGTGCCACTTGAGCTCCTGAAACAATATCCCGTACAGAGTCGTACAGGCTTTACCATTACGGAGGCAACTCACCAGCATTTCGTAAATGATCTGGAAAATCCTTATGTCGAAGAAAAACCGTTCGATTGGATTCGGGGCTACCACGTTGGCGGGAAATCGCTGATGTGGGGACGTTACTCGTTTCGTTTCTCCGACCTTGATTTTGAAGCAAATCTCAGAGACGGAGTCGGTACGGACTGGCCCATCCGTTATAAAGATCTGGCACCCTGGTACGATTACGTAGAGAAATTCGCGGGTATTGCAGGAGATCGGGATGGTTTACCGCATTTGCCTGATGGTCAATTTCAGCCAGCTCTTCCCGATAATTGTCTTGAACAGCATTTACGTAAAAGCGTCAATACGTTATTTCCTGACCGTAAAGTGATTTCGGCGCGGGCGGCTCACCTGACAGCACCAACGCAGCAACAAACGGAATTGGGCCGGGCCAAATGTCAGTTTAGAAATCTGTGTATGCGAGGCTGTCCGTATGGAGCGTATTTCAGTACACAGTCTGCTACCTTACCGGCCGCCCGACGTACCAAACGCCTGACGATACGTCCACATTCGATTGTTAATTCGATTATTTACGACGAGCAGAAAGGGCGTGCAACGGGCGTTCGGGTTATTGACGAACAAACCCATGAATGGCATGAATTTCGGGCTACTATTATTTTCCTGAATGCCTCGGCATTGGGTTCTACATATATCCTGCTGAACTCAACCTCGAAGCGCTTTCCAAACGGAATGGACGATAGTGGTCAGTTAGGTCGTAATCTAATGGATCATCATTTTCATGTGGGCGCTACTGCCGATTACGAGCAGGATTTGGGCAAATATTACTATGGTCGTCATCCGGCAGGATTATATATTCCGCGTTTTCGAAACCTTCCCGGTCAGCCGAAACAAGAATTTAAACGAGGTTATGGGTTTGAGGTGTATACCAATCGTGAAAACTGGGAGCATGCTTTTGGAGATGAAGGTTTTGGGGCGGATTTTAAAGAGAAAGCCACCCAGTTTGGTGGATGGAAAATAACCCTCGATGCCTTTGGCGAATGCATGCCTTACGAGGACAACCGGGTATATCTGACGAATGAAGTGACTGATAAATGGGGTCAACCCGTTCTGAAAATGGATGTTCATTTTCGGGAAAACGAAAAACTCATGCGCAAAGACGCACAGGAACAAGCCATTCTGATGCTCGAAAAAGCAGGCTTTACAAATATTGAAGGTGTTGATGCACAGCCAAATCCGGGATTAAGTATTCACGAAATGGGTACGGCTCGTATGGGAACCACCGCGAAAAATTCAGTCTTCAACAAATTCAATCAACACCACGTAGTAAAAAATGTGTTTTGTACCGACGGTGCCAGTATGACATCATCGCCCTGTCAGAATCCCTCGCTCACTTACATGGCACTATCGGCTCGAGCCGCCGATTATGCGGTAAAAGCATTGAAACGGGGTGATATTTAGCCCATAAACAGTAAGAGTTTAACGAAGGCATCTTTTAGTTTTAGCTGAACAAATTCTCATGATAAATCAGAACGCCAGCCGATTTTTCCTTACCATCAGTTTCGTCGCTGGAATCTCAGCAACTCTTCTCGGACAGCCGAATCCTGCACGTCCGGATTTGTGTCAGGGCGCTTTTTTTACGGAAAAACAGGGTGCGGATTCACTAAATGCCTTTGCAAAAAAGCATCAGGACAAAGCTTCTTGGGAAACTCGGGCAGCGTTGATTCGGCAGGGGCTTCGCGATGGTATGACATTACCCGATCGGCCTGCTTTTGCTCCGCTCGAACCGATTCGACATAGTGTTCGCGAGCTGAACGGTTATACGGTTGAGAACGTAGCGTTTGAAAGTCTGCCGGGCATTTTTGTAACCGGAAATTTATATAAACCGCTTAATCCAACGGGCAAATCGCCGGGAATTCTCTGTCCGCATGGACATATGGCTTCGTTGGATGCTCGTTTGAAAGAATATACACAGCAACGTTGTGCTACGCTGGCGCGCATGGGTGCAGTTGTGTTTACCTACGATATGCTCGATTACGGTGATTCAAAACAGTGTAGTCATAAACTTCCGTCGGCGTTAAAACTTCAGACGTTAAATGGATTGCGGTCACTCGACTTTCTAACCAGTCTGGCCGAAGTTGACACGTCTCGGATTGCCATGACGGGCGAATCGGGCGGAGGTACGCAAACATTTGTGCTGGCTGCACTCGACCAACGTATTAAAGTATCTGTGCCAGTTGTGATGGTTTCGTCCTTCTTTTTTGGCGGCTGTAGCTGCGAAAGTGGGATGCCGATTCATAAGCGGCCAACGCATCAGACAAGCAACGTAGAGATTGCAGCCCTGGCCGCTCCACGCCCTATGTTACTGGTTTCTGATGGAAAAGACTGGACAAAAAACACACCTACTGTTGAGTTTCCGTATATCCAGAACATTTATGGGTATTATGATGCAAAGGACAAGGTCGAGAATGTCCATTTGATAACAGAAGGCCACGATTACGGCCCAAGTAAACGAATGGCAGCTTACCGGTTTTTAGCCAAACAACTAAATCTGGATTTGAATCGAGTGTTGAAGAATGGAGAAATCGACGAAAGTATCAACACTCCGCTTGAACCTACGAAGCTACAGGTTTTTAATGCAGAATATCCTCGACCCGCGCGCGCAGTTGTGGGTGACGAAGCGGTGATGACGCTTCTTAAGTAAGTATCAGTCAATACGTTAGTTTCTTAATTCCGAACCCCCTTTCTTTTCTTTATGGATAATTTTAATATTAACCGCCGAACGTTCTTACAGGGCTCTAGTGCTTCGCTGGCTCTTTCGGCTTTTGGCCCCAGAGGTCTGGATCTCATTAATCCACCAAAAGCTTATCGAGTAGCCCTGATTGGAACGGGCTGGTACGGAAAAAGCGATTTATTTCGTCTGATTCAGGTAGCGCCGGTTGAAGTCGTTGCACTCTGCGATGTAGATAAGCGAATGATGGAAGGAGCGGCTAAGCTTGTTAGTCAGCGCCAGAAATCAGGTAAGACTCCTCGCTTATACGGAGATTATCAGAAAATGCTCGCCGAAAATGAGCTGGATATTGTGCTCATCGGCACGCCCGACCATTGGCATGCCCTGCAGGCGATTGATGCAGTGAAAGCAGGTGCCAATGTGTATGTGCAGAAGCCGATCAGTGTCGACGTAATGGAAGGCGAAGCGATGGTAGCGGCTGCCCGAAAATACAATAAAGTCGTACAGGTGGGTACGCAGCGTAAAAGCACCCCTCACTTGATTGAAGCCAAGAAAAACGTAGTAGATGCGGGTCTACTAGGGAAAATATCACATGTAGAAATGTGTTGTTATTTTCACATGCGTAACAATGGTAACCCACCCGTACAGGCAATTCCTGATTTCCTGGATTATAATATGTGGACTGGCCCGGCTCCGCTACGTCCTTACGATGGTTTGCCACACGTTCGTTGGTGGCGTACCTTTAAAGAATACGGAAATGGTATTACGGGCGATATGTGCATCCACATGTTCGATACAGTACGTTGGATGTTAAATCTTGGCTGGCCCAAACGTATTTCATCGACGGGTGGAATTTATGTTCAGAAAGAAGGTAAGTCTAATATTTCTGACACGCAGTCGGCCGTATTTGAGTATGATGAACTAAACTGCGTCTGGCAGCATCGTACCTGGGGAACGCCAAACAATCCGGATTATCCATGGTCGTTTACGCTTTATGGCGAAAAAGGAACGCTTTGGGGCAGCACCATGCAGGCCGATTTCATTCCTGAAGGAAAGGATGGAAAGAAAATGCATTTTGATGTTGTCTACGAAAAAGAAAAATACCCGGAAGATGTAACGGAGCCTACAGAGCCTAAAATTGAATTGAATGCTGCACCAGCCACACGCCTGCATATGCTCAATTTCTTGGACGCCATTGAGAAAGGAGGCCGCCCTGTCGCTGATATCGAACAAGGACATATTTCTACGGCCAGTTGTATTCTGGCTAACATGTCAATGGAGTTAGGTCGCCCGATTGTGTATGACCCGAAAAAACGTGAAGTTGTTGGCGATAAAGAAGCGACAAAATTACTGGCTCGTCCCTATCGAGATCCTTATAAACACCCCGATCCAAACAAGGTGTAACGTATCAATGCGTTTGTAAAATAGTACGTTTTGTGCTGCCCGATAATGACTGTTATGGCTCATTATTGGGCAGCATTGTTTTTATGAATCCTTAAACTGAGCAACTTACCTGCCGTTCCGTAAAAAGCGTAAACAAAACCTGTGGTTCTCCTATTTAAATAATAGACTATGCTGGTAATATGGGATTTGTTCTGATTTGATCCCTATAAATCAATAAGCAAAAACGTTATGGATAACATACATCTATTGGCAGAAGGGTTACGCTTTCCGGAAGGACCAACATTTGATGTATCAGGTAATCTGTGGTGTGTAGAACAGGAAGGAGAAAGCCTGTTTTGCCGTCTGACTGATGGTAGTACAAAACGAGTAAACACAGGCGGACGGCCTAATGGGGCTATTTATCATCAGGATTACCTTTGGTTCTGTGATTCAGGGACAAATACGGTTCAGCGATTGAACGTAGCAACTGAAGAAATAGAAACGATCATCAGCCATGTAAGCGGTCAGCCGTTGAATATGCCTAATGATTTACTATTCGACAAAGAAAATAACCTGCTTGTAACCTGTCCGGGTTCGCCCGACGATGGTCTTCAGGGGTACGTAATAGTTTATTCGCCAGATGGTACCGTAAATATTATTGCCGACGGTTTATCGTACCCTAATGGATTGGCGTTTCTACCTGATAACGAAACATTACTGATTGCCGAAACGCATCAGCAACGTATCTGGAGCGGCTATTGGGATGTCGACAGTTTAAGCTGGGAAACGATACGTGTCTGGATAACGGTGATCGAGGCTCCAGACGATGCACAAATCCCAGGTCCCGATGGTATGACCATAGGACCTGACGGAAATCTATACGTAGCAGTATTTGGAGCTGGCATTATCCGGGTCTTTTCGAAAGATGGTACGTTTATTCGGGATATAAAATTGCCCGGCTCAAATCCGTCCAACTGCACATTCGACCCTTCCGGAAAGCTTGGTTTAGTTGTAACCGAGACCGAAAAAGGAGAATTGTGGAGTGTAATGATTTAGTAACCGGGCAATACGTAACGTAGCAGATTATCTGCTACGTTATCAGGCTTCCTTTAGTTCTGCAATTACCGTAACACCACCTTTTGTTACGTCGCCGATATTCACGTTGATTTTTGCATCGAGTGGCAGAAATACGTCGACTCGCGAGCCAAACTTAATGAATCCAAATTCTTCTCCCTGACTTACTGGCTGGCCTTCTTTTACGTACCAGATAATTCGGCGGGCTAGCGCACCAGCAATTTGACGGAAAAGCACTTCTACGCCATTTTTGGTTTGAACAACTACCGTAGTACGTTCATTTTCGGTGCTCGACTTCGGATGCCAGGCTACCAGATATTTGCCGGGGAAGTATTTAAAATAACGAACAATACCCGAAATAGGATTCCGATTGACGTGTACGTTGAGGGGCGACATAAAAATGGACACCTGCCGACGACGATCTTTAAAGTATTCGTGCTCCGTTGTTTCCTCAATTACAACGACTTTCCCATCGGCAGGAGCAACAACCTGCAATTCGCCCTGAGTTAGCTGACGAGTAGGTATGCGGAAGAACTGAACAATCAGCCCGAAAAGAATTAAGCTTGTAACCAAGAGCAGGCCAATAGCAATGGAATTATCGGCGAACAAATAATAATAAGCTAACAGATTGAGGGCCAGTAAAACCAGCCCTGTTGTTAGCATGATGGTATTCCCTTCGCGGTGAAAGCGCATAACAAAATGTATGATATATGATGTATGATATATTCTCGATGTATCAAGTAGGAACAAAATTATACATCATACACTATACATCATACATTCTTTTTAGTATCCTCCCCGGAATTTATACGTACTGGCTACTTTGTCGATAGCAACAATATAAGCTGCCAGGCGCATAGGTACTTTGTGTCGTTGCGAGGTTTCATATACACGGTCGAAAGCATCTTTCATTGCTCGGTCGGCCCGGCGGTTGATTCGGTCGAGTGGCCATTTATACCCGATTCGATTCTGCACCCATTCAAAATACGATACGGTTACACCGCCTGCATTGGCAAGAATGTCGGGTACGACCAGAATTCCCTTATTGTTGATGATTTCGTCGGCACTGGCTGAAGTAGGGCCATTTGCACCTTCTACAATCATTTTAGCCTGTATCGATGCTGCGTTATCGTCTGTAATCACATCTTCCTTGGCGGCAGGTACCAATACATCAACGGCCAGCGAAAGAAGTTCTTCATTCGATATCTTTTCAGCTCCTTTAAAGCCTTCTAGTGTGCCTTTATTATTGTTACGGTAATTGACAGCAGCCGTAATATCAATACCCTTCTCGTTATAATAACCACCTGAAATATCGCTGATGGCTACTACTGTTACGCCCCGTTCATGGAGCAGTTCAGCGGCAAATGAACCTACGTTTCCAAATCCCTGAATGGCTGCGGTAGCGCGATATGGGTTCATCCGTAATTTGTCCATAGCGGCCAGAGCCGCTACAGTTACGCCCCGACCCGTAGCTTCGGTACGTCCTAACGAACCTCCCAAAACAAGCGGTTTACCCGTCACTACGCCATTGACAGTCATACCTTTGGCCTTTGAGTATTCGTCCACTATCCAGGCCATTTCTCGTGGGCCAGTGCCCATATCGGGTGCTGGAATATCTTTGTCGGGTCCAATCACGTCGAGCATGGCAACGGTATACTGACGTATCAAGCGCTCAATTTCACCTGCCGACATTTCGCGGGGATTACAGGCAATACCGCCTTTTGCTCCGCCGTAGGGAATATCGACAACAGCGCATTTCCAGGTCATCCAGGCAGCTAATGCGCGCACTTCGTCGATGTGCACGCCTGGATCAAGGCGAATACCTCCTTTTGCTGGCCCCAGAATGTTGGAGTGAATAACCCGATAGCCTTCAAATACTTTGATGGCCCCATTATCCATCGTAACCGGAAGCCCGACAATTACCTGCTTGGCGGGCACTTTGAGAATATCGTACATTTCGTCGGAAATGCCGACCAATTTTGCGGCCGCATCAAAGCGCGACATCATTGATTGAAGCGGATTCTCTTTATCTTTTATTGGAGCTGGCTCAATATATCCCATGATTTCAAGGTGTACTTCTTTCAAAAAAACAATTTTACTGATAAAGTGTCCCGCAAACTTAATAAATCAAATAAGATATTGCCAAAGGTCTATTTTTTCTAAGATTAATATAATAATAATAGTCAGTATAATTACTCTACATTTTATTTGATTTACCAAATAGTTATTCAACTATACTGTATAATTGCCAAATATAAATTGGATTTATTGCCAATCAACAATTGCTCAATTTTTAATAAAAGTTCGTTTATATTTAAGCGAACGGTTGAAATCCCGACTATAAAGCGTTATTTTTGTGCCCAAAATAAACCACCCATCTTTTACATAGTATAAACTATGGTTCAGGAAGAAAAAAAGCGTTATTCGGAGGAGGATTTGAAAGAGTTTGAGGAGCTTATTAGCCAAAAACTCGACGCTACACGTAGCGAATTAAACTATATCAAAGAAACGCTCAGCAAGCGCAACGATAGTGGTACTGATAATACGTCGGGTAACTCTAAACTGCTTGAAGATGGAGCTGATACCAGCGAACGGGAGAATTTAAGCCAGTTAGCTGCTCGGTTACAAAAGTTTATTCAGCAGTTGGATGCAGCCATGGTACGTATTAAAAATGGAACCTACGGCGTCTGTAAAGATACGGGTAAGTTAATTCCGAAAGAGCGTTTACGGGCAGTTCCTCATACACAGCAGACGATCGAAGCGAAATTACGGCAGTCGCGCTAAAAGTATCAGTTGTGTTAATATAATCACCGATATAAAGTTAACAGGATGGTTAAACTCTTTACCGGGCAGTGATTCGCGTGTAGTAACATACTCAATAGGTTTCTATTGATTCCATAATAAAATGGCCCCGCTCATACCGGGGCCATTTTATTTTAGTGGGTTTTTTAAACAAATCGAGCCGATTTTGGTAAATAACGTAGCGCGAAAACTAAACATTTAAAAACATGCTGGAACGCCTGGAAGAAATTCGGGAGAATATATTCCGCTATCTGGAAGCCCGTATCGAGTTGTTTACGCTAGAAAGTCGGGGGAAAATTGAAGAAGGTGTCGTAATTGGTATTCATGGCATTGTGCTGGCTTTGTTTGCCACAATGACAACGCTGTTTATTTTTATTTTACTGGCAGCTTATATTAATGAAATTACAGAGAGCCGTTACCTTGGTTTTTTGATTGTTACCGCTTTCTTTCTCGTTCTTACTATTATATGGGCCGCTGCTAAAGGATTTTTTAAATCGAAAATCCGTGGAATAGCATACAGTATTATTAAGAAAGGTCAGGAACGAAAAAGTCAGGAAAAATCGGAAGCAGTTGAAGAACTGATGGCACAAACCCGCTCCACAATGAGCAATATAGGCCGAAATTGACGGTTTCTTAAAACCGAGTTCAACGTATCTGGTTAATAATCTATATTGAAAAACGTATTTACACGATTTTAAGCCCGATAATAATGGAAGATCCTAAAGTACCATTTGCGGATACTACTGCGCGTAGAGCACAGTTAATGGCTGCTACTGAACGATTTAAAAACTCAATTAGTGATGGCGTCGACGATATGAAAGAGGATGCCGTCGAAATTGGTAAAACAGCGGTATTTGTAGCGGGTGCTGCTTTAGCCGTATATTTGGTAGCAAATGCTATTCTGCCAAAGTCTGATGAATACCGGTATGCCGAAAAATACGGCGAACCAGAAGACTGGGATGAGGTTTGGGATGAAGAAACATCAGCATACCGCGAACCTGCCCCGTTGCGTTATCAGACCGAAAAATTGCAGAAGGAAACTGCCAAAACATCGGCAGCCGCAGGCTTGATTAGTGGAATCGTTACGTCGGTTCTAACCAATATTGCCCGTGAGCAGCTAACTGGATTTTTAGCCCGCATCCGTACAAATAATGCCATCAATCCAACCGCCGACCCCACTGAATACCATCAACAGGCCCCAACAGAACCTGTTGGCTATACTTCGTAATTATAGGCACTCTGGCCGAAAAGCCTTTGCCGTTCTGATCGATCCAGATAAAATCGATCAGAACGGCCTTTTTCAATTATTGGCCCATACGAATAAATATCCTGTCGACTTTTTTCTGGTCGGAGGAAGTTTGGTAACTGACTACGTTCATAAAGAAGTCATTGCCACTATTCGGAAACATAGTCAGGTTCCTGTTATTCTATTTCCAGGGAATCCGCTTCATATAGAAGCCTCGGCCGATGCCATTCTGCTGCTATCACTTATATCAGGACGTAATCCAGAATTTTTGATTGGTCAACACGTAATTGCCGCTCCACTTTTGAAACGAAGTGGACTGGAAATTTTGCCTACAGGTTATATGTTGGTTGACAGCGGTACGCAAACAACGGTTTCATACGTTAGTGGTACGATGCCTTTACCTCGTGATAAGCCAGGTGTTGCTGCCTGTACGGCTATGGCAGGGGAAATGCTTGGTCTGCAATTAATGTATTTAGATGCTGGTAGTGGAGCCCGATGGCCGGTGTCGCCCGAAATGATTGCGGCTGTTCGGACGGCGGTAGACGTACCAATAATTGTTGGTGGCGGGTTAAATTCGGGTGAACGTGCCTATGAAGCCCTTAAAGCAGGTGCTGATATGATTGTGGTGGGAAATGGTATCGAACAAAATCCTGATTTGTTACCACAGTTGGCAACTATGGTACGGGAATTTAATCAATCTGTTCTACAGGCTTAATTTATGAAATGCGTTCGTTTGGCTGGGATAAGCCTGTTTTTTTTGTTTACTACGTCAGTTACTACGTCGATTTTCGCTCAAACAGCCAGCCAAAAGGTATATACGGTTGTTGAGCGAGACCCCGAATTTCCGGGTGGAAGTGTTGCCTTAAGTCGCTATCTGGCTGCTACAATTAAAGTTCCTAATTCATTGGCTAGAAAACACTATAATACAGGTCCTGTTGCGGCCAAATTTATTATAGATGAGCTTGGCTACGTGCATGATATTCGAGTAACAACAAAGCCGCTAGACAAAAATAATCGGAAGATGATGGAAGCTTATATGGCTAATATTATCGCAGCAATTGAGAAAATGCCGCGTTGGGAGCCAGGCGAAGTCAGTGGAAAGCGAGTCGCTGTTTTTTACACATTGCCTATTGAAGTTACAATGCAGTAATCGAATTGATAAAAAATGAAAAAGGCTTGATTGATCAAGCCTTTTTCATTTTTTATCAATTTATACATTCATCAGCGATTCTCGACGGCGCATTTTGCCAGCCGGAATGCCAAACATCATTTTAAAACGACGACAGAAATAAGCTGTATCCTTGTAGCCCACCTCCGAACCAATTGCACGAATACTTTTCTTGCTGGTACGTAGTAAGCCAACGGCTGCCTCCATACGCTGGTATTCAATATAATCCTGTGGATTGATACCGGTCAGCATTTTAAAATATTGCCCTACGTAATCTTCTGATACGTTTGCTACGTTTGCCAGTACTTTGTTCGATAAATCGCCACCAAGGTTTTCTTTGATGTAAGCGAAAATATCGATCAAGCGTGGGTCTTTAAAGTAGGTGCTATTTGTTACTAACTGTTCAACAAAGAGGTGATTTTTAAGGATGTATCGAACAACCTCAATAACTATTTCCTCTGTTTTTATCTTGATAATCCGGCCTTTTCCTGCCAGATCGGTCATATCTTCGGCCAGAATCTGATCGATAGTAGTTGCCAGATGCTCCTCTCGTTTGATAATGAACGGTGGAACGTCGAGCGAATTAAAGAAGTTAACCGAATCAAAAACTTTAGCTTCGAATGATACGTATCCGAACGAGTTTGGCAGATGACTGATTAGCTTTGGATCATGATTACCTTCCCAGTATGATTCGCGATGAGTCATAAACTCTTCGTTCGAAACTGTTTTGGCATTCAACGGATCGCCATAAGTGACCGTAACGTGCTTACCGCCGGGAATGAACAGCATGTCACCGACTTCTACTTTTATTTTTTCGTCGCCAATAGATACTTCGCCATTGTATAAAATCAGCAACGTATTTTCAACGTCATAGAAGTTTTTAATAGTGATTGGCTGAAGAATCCGAATGTTACGGGCCTTGATAAATTTCACGCCCAGCGATTCGATTATTTTATTGTAATCTTCCATAGCTGAAAGGTAGTTCCCCGGATATATACGTTTTGCTCAAAGTTGCACAAAACTAATAATTTGTACAAAACTAATACAAGTATAAAAATTTTCAAAAAATAAAAAAAATAGTGCGTATTCGAGCCGAACACGCACTCCACCTTTACAAAAATTCTATTTTACTAAGAAAACCATTAACGAATAAGCTCTCGGGCTATAACTAATTTTTGGATTTCAGATGTACCCTCGTAAATCTGAGTAATTTTAGCATCACGCATTAGTCGCTCCACGTGAAATTCTTTAACATAACCATAGCCACCATGAATCTGGACGGCTTCGGTTGTGGCCCACATAGCAACTTCTGATGCAAATAATTTAGCCATAGCAGCGGCCTGTACATAATCCTTATGTTCATCTTTTAAGCGTGCTGCTTTATAAATAAGAAGCCGTGCTGCCTCTATTTTTGTGGCCATTTCAGCTAATTTAAACTGAATAGCCTGATGTTCAAATATCTGTTTGCCAAACGATTTACGCTCCTGACTATATTTTAATGCCAGTTCATAGGCTCCGGCAGCAATGCCCAATGCCTGAGCCGCAATTCCAATTCGGCCACCATTTAAGGTCGACATAGCAAACTTAAATCCAAATCCATCGTCACCGATCCGATTGGTTTTAGGTACTTTTACGTCTGTAAAAAGCAGAGAATGAGTGTCAGATGATCGAATTCCCATTTTATCCTCTTTCTTGCCAACAACAAAACCGGGCGTTCCTTTTTCCACAATCAGGCAATTGATACCCCGATGTTTTTTTTCACGATCGGTCTGCGCTATTACCAGACAAATGCCCGATGAGTTGCCATTTGTAATCCAATTTTTAGTGCCGTTTACTAAATAATAATCCCCTTTATCTTCTGCCGTAGTGGTTTGCGACGTAGCATCGGAGCCTGCTTCGGGTTCGGAAAGGCAAAAAGCGCCAATCATTTCGCCACTAGCCAAAGGAGTTAAGTACTTCTGCTTTTGCTCTTCAGTGCCAAATGCTTCGAGACCGTAACAGACAAGCGAATTATTTACTGACATAATAACCGATGCCGACGCGTCGATCTTTGAAATTTCTTCCATAGCTAGTACGTAAGAAACCGTATCCATACCGCCCCCGCCATATTCGGGCGGTACCATCATGCCCAGAAAACCTAATTCTCCCATTCGTTTTACCTGTTCAGCCGGAAAACGAGCTTCATTATCACGGTCAACAATACCCGGTAAAAGTTCGGTTTGTGCAAAATCCCGGGCAGCTTCCTGAACAGCGAGGTGCTCTTCCGATAAATTAAAATTCAATCCCTGTAAATCAATTGCTGCCGATGCCATATCAATTGCCTTGTTTGGGTGCTACGTTTGTGATGTTAGGTAAATATAAAAAATGCTACGTTAACAGTATGCATGCATACTGTTAATTGTGTGGAGTTTGCCAATTTTACAGGATGATTGATCCGTCTGTCGCTTATTTTATCGCCGGTGATACGCGAATCGCCTACCGCCGATTCGGGCACGGGCCGAATGTGCTGCTGGCGTTTCATGGTTTTGGACAGACGAGCCAGATTTATCTGCCAGTTGAGAAGAGGCTAGGGCAGCACTTTACCATTTTCGCCATTGATTTATTTTTTCACGGCGATAGTCACTACGTAGCAGATCAGCTATTGACGAAGACTGATTGGAATAAATTATTGGGTAATTTTCTGGAAACGCACAAAATTGAGCGGTTTTCCTTAATGGGATTTAGCTTGGGTGGGCGATTTGCGTTAACAGCCGTAGAAGCCTTTGCCACCCGTTTGGATCAGCTTATTTTGATAGCTCCTGACGGAATTACCCGTAATTTCTGGTATCAACTGGCAACAGGTTCGGCTTTAGGACGTAGCGCATTTCGATATGTATTACGTCATTTACCCCTGCTCACTACGTTCGGCCATGCGTTGACACGATTTGGCTTACTGAATCGGACCGTAATGCGCTTTGCTGAAATTTCGTTAGGTACGGCGGCTCGTCGCGAACTCGTTTATAAAAGCTGGACACAATTCAGGGGTATTCATCCCGATCTGCGTGTTATTGGTAAAGTATTGAACAGTAACGTAGTATGTATTCATTTCTTTTTGGGCGCATTCGACCGGATTATACCCAGTTCATACATTCTGCCACTGACAAAACGACTTCGGCATTTTGAGATAACCGTTTTAGAAACAGGTCATAATCACCTGATAGAATTGGCTGCTCAACGACTGAACGATGAGTGGAATGATACGTTACTACGCTGATTGCTACGTTATTTGAGCGCCTTCTGAATAGCATGCCATAGGCCGACTATAGAAACAATAATCAGAGCAATTATAATAATCTGCGTGGTCGAACTTTGATTTGGATTTTCGAGCAGTGTTCTGATTTCGTGCGCTTCGTGCCCCGACCAGATTGCCAAAAGTGTTCGGGGTGTCATGCCGAAAAAACCGCCTAGTAAAATATTTTTTAGCCGAGCGCCTGATAACGCAAATAATAAGTTGGTAAGACCAAAAGGAAGAATAGGGGAGAGCTTCGCGAAAAAAATTACTTCCAGTTCGTTATTTAAAATACGATCAAGTACGGATTGAGATTTCGGATTTCGCCGAATAAAAGCCATCACCTGCTCATGGTCGAGCCAGCGAACGAGCGCATTTATAAAAAGAATACCGCCGAAATTGATCATGAACATGGGCAAAACGGCCTGCCAACCCAGAAAATAGCCGAAAATGAGGGCAAGCATGGTTGGTGGCGTAAGGCCAGCCGATGTGATGGCGCAAAGCAACGTAATACCGGCCCAATGCCAGGCTGTAAACTGAGCAATTACGTGCTCATACACAACAGCATAGTAGGTCAGTACAGACGTAAAGACAATTGGCGTTACAGACAGTAAGATGCCTGCAACAGCAGGACCGGTAAGAGATTTTAAGATACTTTTCTTCACTTTCTATCAAACGTCAAGAGGGCACTTGTGGTTTTCGGAAGAAACGTTGATTTCTATTTTCGTTACATTTGATTATGAAATTTGGAACCAAAGCCATCCATGCCGGTATCGAACCGGACCCTACCACCGGCGCAATTATGACGCCAATTTACCAGACGTCGACCTACGTTCAGGAATCGCCGGGTAAACATAAGGGATACGAGTATGCACGGACGCAGAATCCAACCCGAACTGTACTGCAAACTAATCTGGCGGCACTCGAAAACGGCAAACACGGTATCTGTTATTCGTCGGGATTGGGCGCTACCGATGCAATTTTGAAGCTGTTCAAACCGGGTGATGAAATCATTGCCAGTAACGATTTGTATGGTGGTACGTATCGAATTATGGTACGTGTGTTTCAGGAATTTGGTTTGACGTTCAAGTTTGTCGATCTATCGAATCCGGCAAATCTCGAATCAGCTATTTCGTCGGCGACAAAAATGGTCTGGATTGAAACGCCAACCAACCCGTTGCTACGTCTGGTCGATATTTCGGCAGTGGCTGCTATTACTAAACAACGTAATATTCAGCTTGTCGTCGACAATACATTTGCATCGCCCTATTTGCAAAATCCGCTCGATTTAGGTGCCGATATTGTGATGCATTCGGTTACGAAATACCTTGGTGGTCACTCCGATACGGTAATGGGCGCCATTGTTCTGAACGATGATGAAACGGCGCAACGGCTGGCCTTTATTCAGAATGCCTGTGGTGCCGTACCGGGACCGCAAGACTGTTTTTTGGTGCTACGTGGTATCAAAACCCTGCATGTCAGGATGCAGCGTCACTGTGAAAATGCCATGCAGGTGGCAAATTACCTGAAACAACATCCCAAAGTAAGTCAGGTTTATTATCCGGGGTTGGAATCGCATGTTGGGCACGAGCTGGCGAAGAAGCAGATGCGTGGCTTTGGCGGTATGCTTTCCTTTGAGCTTAAAGGCGATTTAATGACCGACGCCGTTCGGGTTATGGAAAGTTTCGAGGTGTTTTCGCTGGGCGAATCGCTGGGCGGTGTTGAATCACTTTGTACACACCCCGCCAGTATGACGCACGCCAGTATTCCGAAAGAAGAACGGCAACGTAACGGTTTAAAAGATACCCTAATTCGGCTGAGCGTTGGTATTGAGGATGTTGACGATCTGATTAAAGATCTTGAACAGGCTATTGGTTAGTAACCAACGTATTATTTGAGCGTCAGAAAGTAATAGAGACAGGCTAAAGTGTTAATTTAGAAGCTTTTCTCTATTGCTAATGCGTTTATTATATACGTTTCTACTAGTTATTTACTTAAGCCCGGTGCTAGCTCAACTACCAGCGGGCTTTGTACAGCGGCAGGTGGCTAGTAACCTTAACCCAACCACACTTGTCTTTTCTCCCAATGGACGGCTGTTTGTGGTTGAGAAAGATGGGAAGATTCGGGAAGTAATTAACGACGTACTGGCTCCTGACCCACTACTGACGATTCCGAACGTCGACGTAGCAAATGAGCGGGGATTGCTGGGATTGTGCTTTCATCCTGATTTTCCACAGAAGCCGTATTTCTATGTCTATTACACGGTAAAAAATCAGAATCATAACCGATTAAGTCGCTTTCAGCTTGTCAATGGCGTAGCTGACGTTAAAACCGAAACCGTATTACTCGATCTTGACCCACTGCCGGGTACGGTTCATAATGCTGGCGCACTACGGTTCGGCCCTGACCGGAAGTTATACGTAGGTATTGGAGATGGTACAAATGCAGCTGCTGCCCAGCAACTGACGAGCTTTCTGGGAAAAATACTACGTCTGAACGAAGACGGAAGCATTCCGGCCGATAATCCATTTGTCAATCAGACGAAGGCTCCTTACAGTGCCATCTATGCACTGGGTCTGCGAAATCCTTTCTCAATGGATATCAATCCGGTATCTGGGCAGTTTCTGGTGGGTGATGTTGGGGGCGATAGCTTCGAAGAAATTAACGACATCCGGGCAGGACAAAATTACGGCTGGCCGCTCATCGAAGGTTATCGAACAAATCAATCAGCACCAGAACACTACGTCGATCCGATTTATGCTTATAATCATAATACAGGTTGTGCGATAACCGGACTGGCTACGTATAATCCGTCAACAATTCGGTTTCCCGATGAATACAAAGGTCGGGTTTTCTTTTCCGATTACTGCGAAGGGAGTATTCACATTCTCGATCCGGCGAACGGTCAGATAATCGCTACGTTCCTGAAAGACATTGACCGGCCGTTGACCATCGCTACCAGCCCTGATGGGTATCTGTACTACGTAGCGCGAGGAGGAATGGGTGGGGGGAGTCAGCAGGATAATACCTCATCGTGGAATGGGTCGCTATACAAAGTGTCATTTTTTGATTCAGGAAAACCTTATATCAGTACGCAGTCGTCAGGGAAATTAGTGCCTGTTGGTGAATCCGTTACGTTTACGGTTGATGCTGTGGGACAAAAACCACTGACGTATCAATGGTATCAGAACGATAAACCAATTGCAGGTGCGAATCAGGCTAATTTTCTGCTCAACAGCCCAACTCTGGCCGATAATAATACTACGTTTCATTGTATTGTAAGCAATGGTCTTGGAAACGATACGTCGAAAAAAATACCGTTGCAGGTTGTACAGGCACAGCGACCAATCGCTCGGATTCGGCAGCCAGTTACAAACACTATGTATCGCGGTGGCGACTTGATCATGTTTGTTGGTGATGCACTTACTACAAATCAGCAAACGCTGGCAAACGCCAAAATGACGTGGTGGATTGATTTTCACCATGACGACCACGTTCACCCCGCTCTTGACCCCGTTTCGGGAACGAACACCGGAAGTTACCGAGTACCTCGCGTCGGCGAAACCTCTACAGCCGTCTGGTATCGGGTACATTTACTGGTTACCGACGTATCGGGACTCGCAAGCGAAACATTTGTTGATGTTAAGCCAGAGATAGCTACTATTTCCATTGCTAGCTCTTTACCCGGTGTACGAGTTTATGTAGATGGTGCACCGAAAGACGGATACGTAACATTCGATGCGGTGGTTGGAATGCTACGTAGTCTGGAAACAAAACCTTATCTGGCTACACCAGAAGGGTTTTATAAGTTTTTAGGATGGGGAAACGGCCAGAATGCAAGCCTTGTTACGTATGAAGTTGTGGCGGGTGGCGGAAAACTTGATATGAAATATGAAGCACTACCAGCTTCATCGGGCAACGGGTTATGGGGAGAATATTTCAAAGAAAGCCGGGAAATAAGTGGAACGCCAACCCTAAGCCGTGTAGATGAGCGTATCGATTTCGACTGGGCCGAAAATGAACCCGCTTCGGGCATCGGTTCAGAAAATTTTACGGTGCGTTGGACCGGAAAACTAAAAGCTCCCCTTACCGATACGTATAGTTTTTTCACGGAAACAGACGACGGAACCCGGCTATGGATAAATAACAAACTGCTCGTCGATCACTGGACACAGCAACCTTCTATGGAATGGCTCGGCCAAGTCGATTTGGTAGAAGGGCAGTTGTATGATATTCGGATGGAATATTTCGAAAGTGAAGGGTATGCCAATGCGAGGCTTTTCTGGAGTTCGCCCCAGTTCGAGCGGGCAGTTATCGCCAAACCGTATCTGTTCAACAACGAAACCATTACGTCTGTAAAACCTGATATTGAATCCAGTCTGACGGTTTTTCCGATACCTTCCCGCGATAAAATTACGGTACGCTACGTAGCTACTACGTCTGGTACAGCCCAACTCGAAATTACAGATTTATTGGGTCGACATGTAGTTGAACGACCAGTACGTTTCCTCGTTGGTCAGAATGATTATGAACTTGAAGTAACAGATTGGTCAGCAGGTATGTATATGATTAACCTAAAACCTGCCGACCAGTCGGCTATCTATCAGCGAATTTTGATACGCTGATATGAAAATTAGAATCCTACGTTACGTCAAAAAAGTCTCTAAGCGTAAAATTTAGAATGTGTAGGACTATCGTCGTCATATTGACTCTATTGCTGCTTTTTAGAGACCGAAATCGGGATAAGTTTGTCATTAATAGGCTAATAGACTCTCAGCCGGTATGTGTAACTGTTGATAAAGCCGTTTAATCATATCGAGAGTTAAAGGTTGTCGGCGATTAAGTACAGCTTCGGCAGTTTGTTCCCCGCCCAAATAGTCAGCTACTTCCCGCTCCGACATGCCAGTTTGCTCCATTCGAAAACGAATGGCATCAATTGGGTCGGGTGGCAAAACAGGATAATGTTCACTCTCGTAGCTTTCAACCAAAATTGATAGCACATCTAATTCATCAGCTTCCGTACTATCATCAGCACAATCAATAAGTTCGTCAATACGACTAAGAACTGTTTGATAATCAGCCTCTGTTTTAATTGGTTTGATATTCATGACATTAGATATTTGCAATGTCTTCTATAGCATCATATTCCTTATGGGTACCGATAAAGCGAATGTAGATTCGTTTGTATTTGTATCGAAACGTCACAACGAGCCTATACTTATTATGGCAGATGTTGAACACAATCCGATTATTTTTGACCGTATCAGCCATTGGATAATCACGAATAACTTCATTCGGATTATGGTAATCTGATCGTTTAATTTCGCTATACCATGCCCGTAGTGGACCTTCGGCGTCTGGGTGTTGCTCCCAGAACGCCTTCAAGGTACTCACCGAAATAATATGCATCGCCATCAACTACACCAGCTTCTTATACTTAATCCGCGTTGGCGTGGCATCGGTGCCAAGGCGTTTGCGTCGGTTTTCTTCGTATTCTGAGAAGTTTCCTTCAAACCAATATACTTGTGAATCGCCTTCGAAAGCCAGAATGTGCGTAGCAATCCGGTCGAGGAACCAACGGTCGTGGCTGATGACTACGGCGCAACCGGCAAAATTTTCCAGACCTTCTTCCAACGCACGTAGTGTATTGACGTCAAGATCGTTGGTTGGCTCATCGAGCAATAACAAATTGGCACCTTCCTTTAGCGTCATGGCTAAATGGACACGGTTGCGCTCACCGCCCGAGAGCGTACCAATTTTCTTTTCCTGATCGGCTCCGGCAAAGTTGAAGCGGCTTACATACGCGCGGGCGTTCGATTGCTTTCCGCCCAGCATAATCCAGTCGTTTCCACCCGCAATGGTTTCATAAACGGTTTTGTTGGGATCAAGGCCATCGTGCTCCTGATCTACATAAGCTACTTTCACAGTTTCGCCCACATCGAACGTACCGGTATTGGGTTTATCACGGCCGGTAATAAGCTTGAAGAGTGTGGTTTTACCTGCACCGTTTGGTCCAATAATACCAACAATACCACCCTGTGGCAATCGGAAATTCAAATGTTCGAATAATAACCGGTCACCAAACGCTTTTGCTACGTCCTCAGCTTCAATAACTTTCGCTCCCAGACGTGGCCCCGATGGAATGAAAATTTCGAGCCGTTCTTCTTTCTGGCGATTGTCTTCATCCAGCAATCGTTCGTAAGCGCCCAAACGAGCTTTCGATTTAGCCTGACGCGCTTTAGGGGCCATTTTAACCCATTCTAATTCACGTTGCAGGGTTTTTTGCCGCTTTGATTCCGTTTTTTCTTCGCGCGCTAACCGTTGTTGTTTCTGGTCGAGCCACGACGAATAATTTCCTTTCCAGGGAATACCTTCGCCACGGTCAAGTTCGAGAATCCAGCCTGCTACGTTATCCAGAAAATACCGGTCGTGGGTTACAGCGATAACCGTTCCGGGATATTGCCGAAGATGTTCTTCCAGCCAAAGCACTGATTCTGCATCGAGGTGGTTGGTCGGCTCATCCAATAATAGTACGTCGGGTTGCTGAAGCAGTAACCGACATAAAGCTACCCGCCGTTTTTCACCACCGGAAAGATTTTCGATAAGTGCCTCCTGAGGTGGACAACGTAGCGCGTCCATAGCCCGCTCCAGTTTCTGGTCGAGTTCCCAAGCGTTGTGATGGTCAAGCTTTTCCTGCACTTCACCCTGCCGCGCGATCAGTTTATCGAAGTCAGCATCAGGATCGCCAAAGGCTTCGTTGATCTCGTCGAATTCTTTCAACAGGTTCACAACTTCCTGAACACCTTCTTCTACTGCTTCCCGAACGGTCTTGCCCGGTTCGAACTTTGGTTCCTGTTCGAGCATGCCGACAGAATATCCGGGCGAGAAAACAACTTCTCCGGTATAATTTTTGTCTATACCTGCAATGATGCGGAGAAGTGTTGATTTTCCCGACCCATTTAATCCTAAAACGCCTATTTTGGCACCATAAAAAAAGGAAAGGTATATATTCTTTAGGATTTGTCGGTTTGGCGGAATATTTTTACTCACGCCTGCCATCGAGAAAATTATGGTTTCCTGACTCATTAATTTCTAATAGATTTGTGGTTGGCAACAATCCTCAAAATTAACCTACAGCGCAGCCTTAACCAAGTACATTAATGGAAAACGCTTCACTGGTAGATGAATACGGTTACGTCAAAGACGGAAAGGTATTTTTAAAAGGCTACCTGGAATATGAAGACCGCCAGATTGGCGAAGTAAAACGCACGGAGCAGGAAGCGCTCGATTATTTTAAGAATCGCTTCATCATTGCGGAAAACAAAGTTGGTCAGCTCGAGAAAGACATCGAGGAAGCTCAAAACAAAGGCTCTTATCTGACAAAACTGGTTCAACTCCGCAAAAAACTGATTGGCTTCGATGCCCTTGGCGACTTTTTGCCCTTGCTTGATCGATTAGATGAGCAGGAGAAACTGTTATCGGAGCTGATTACCGTTAATCAACGCAAAAATCTTGAGATCAAGCAGGCTCTGATTGCCGAAGCGGAAGCCATTGTGGATAGCAATGACTGGCGCCCGGTGGCCGATGCCTTGCAGGAAATCAAGACGAAGTGGATTAAGACGGGGCCTGTTGAAAAAGCATCGGAAACGGCTGTTGAAGGGCGTTTTCAGGAGTTGCTGGATAGCTTTTTCCAGCGTCGCCGTGAATTCTTCAACGAGCAGAACAAAATTATTCAGGAGCGTCTGGATAAGTACGATGAGCTGATTCGTTTGGCCTTCCGGGCTAATCGTCTAGGTGATCTGGATGCGGCTTTTCAGGAAGTACGTAAGCTAAATAATGCCTGGAAAGCTGTTGGCGAAGTACCGATCAAGAAAAGTGGCAAACTCTATAAGCAGTTCAAGAAAGCCACCACAATGTTTTACGCGAAGTATAATGACGCGAAAGGCATTGTAATTGAGAAGCGGATTGACCCACGTATTGAGGCACAGATGAAAATGGTCGATGAAGTTGAAAAACTATCGAAACAGTCTGACATTTTTGCCGCTGCCGATCGGGCTAAAGTACTGCTCAATAGCTGGAAAGAAGTGAGGGTTCCATTCAAATTGCAGGACAAATCGCTGAATGACCGTTTCCGGGCTGCCTGCGACAAAATTTTCGAATTGAGCTACCTTGGCCGTGTCATTACCCGAAAATATCCTGCTTTTGAACTGAAAAGTCAGAGCGAACAAATTCGGACAAAGATTCGGGAAATGGAATATCTGGTACGTCGGGAGAAGAGCGATTTGCAGTTTGCTCTTCAGGATGCCGACGGCCTCGATCCATATAACGAAGCCGATAAGCAGATATTGAACAAGATCAATACCCAGAAACGTAAGATTGCGATGAAAGAAACCATTCTTCGGGATCTACAAAAACAACTGGATGCTGTAGGATAATAACCGACCGAATGAATAAAACGAAACGTGCCACGAAGCTGACTTCGTGGCACGTTTCGTTTTATGAACTTGTTATTCAGATATGGAAACGAACCTGAATAACCCCGATTTTCTGATTTCAGAAGCCGATTTTCGGTCGGCCATTGTACCCGGTAAATTCGTACGTCTCGAATACCTGACCGATTTGAGCGAATTCATAAAAACCGACGTATTGATTAAACAACTTGTCTACAGCGACGGTGCTGAATGGCTTGAACTGGCAACGGGCGAAACCATCCCACTCGACAAAGTCATCAGCGTTTCGGGTAAATTGTCGCCCCGTTATCCGGGTTATGCCAATTATTCCTGTGACTGTTAATTGATTACGTCGAATCCGCAATAGGGTACCAATACGGCTGGAATACGAATGCCTTCTGGCGTCTGATTGTTTTCGAGTATAGACGCCAGAATACGCGGAAGGGCCAGTGCTGAGCCATTGAGCGTATGCAAAAGTTGCATTTTCCCTTCCAGTTTGGCTCGTAGTTTAAGCCGGTTAGCCTGATACGTCTCGAAGTTCGAAACCGAGCTTACCTCGAGCCAGCGTTGCTGTGCAGCTGACCAGACTTCCATATCATACGTTAGAGCCGATGTGAAACCCATGTCGCCACCACAAAGACGTAGCACACGGTAGGGCAACTCCAGCTTTTGCAGTAATCCCTGAACGTACTGGCTCATCTCTTCCAGCGCAGCATACGAATTTTCAGGCTTTTCGATACGGACAATTTCAACTTTATCGAACTGATGCAACCGGTTTAGGCCACGCACGTGAGCACCCCACGAACCCGCTTCCCGACGAAAACAAGGCGTATAACCTACATTTTTGACAGGCAACTGGTTTTCTGGCAGAATCACATCACGATATAAATTCGTAATCGGAACTTCAGCGGTAGGAATCAGATACAGATTATCTGCTGAAGCGTAGTACATCTGTCCTTCTTTATCGGGTAGCTGACCCGTGCCAAAGCCCGAATCTTCGTTTACCACGATCGGCGGCTGAACCTCTGCATAACCGATTTTCAGCGCTTCATCCAGAAAGAAATTAATCATGGCCCGCTGAAGACGAGCTGCTTTACCTCTATATACTGGAAAACCAGCGCCTGAAATTTTAACGCCCAGCTCAAAATCGATCATAGGTCCGCCGTCTGGACCATATTTTTTGATGAGTTCCCAGTGTGGCTGAGCACCTTCGTGAAGGTTCGGCTTCTCGCCATGTTCCAGCACCACTTCATTATCGTCGGCGCTACGTCCTGCCGGTACGCTGCTATGAGGTATGTTAGGTACCGTAACCAGTACGTTCTGAAGATCGGTTTCGAGTTGACGTAGCGATTCACCCAGCTCTTTCGAACGAGTTTTTAGCTCAGCAGTTTCGGCTTTGGCCGCTTCAGCAGCAGTCTTATCACCACTTTTCATCAATGCCCCAATCTGACTCGCTTTTGCATTCGACTGAGCCAACGTATCATCTAGTTCACGTTGGGTATCACGTCGTTGCTGGTCGAGCGTCAGTAATTGCTCAACAACGGCTGGAGCATCGGCAAAATGGCGTTTCTGAAGGCCTGCCAATACAGTTTCTTTATTCTCACGAATGAAGGCAAGTTGAAGCATTAGTTTGTAGGAATAATTCGTCTTAGTTAATAGATCGACTCTACGTAGTCAATTGTTACGTTGATACAATTCGGGATTACGCCGAAAATAGCCCGTCGTTCAGTGCGTTCAATGCATCGGCTTTATAGCGGCCATGAACAAGTAATGACAGATTACTTTCGGTGCCGCCGTACGAAACCATACGGATAGGTATATTTTTCATCGCATTGAAAACCCGAACGGCAACTCCTTCGTTATCAGCACTAAAATTGCCAACAATACAAATAATCGTCTGATCGTAATCCGGTTCTTCGAGTGTGCAGAACGTATTAAGTTCGTCCGTGATTTCTTGAATACGTTCGGTATTATCGATTGTTACTGATACCGATACTTCCGACGTAGTAATCATATCAACCGGTGTTTTGTATTTCTCGAAAATCTCGAAAATACGACGCAGGAAGCCATACGCATTTAGCATACGGGTTGAGTGAATGTATAGAGCCGTGATACCATCTTTGGCCGCAATTGCTTTGAACACTTCGCTCGAGGTGCGGTCGGCGATCAGCGTACCGGGTGCACTTGGTTCCATCGTATTTTTCAGACGTACCGGTACACCGAACATACGCGCAGGTGTAATGGTAGACGGATGCAGAATTTTTGCGCCGAAGTAAGCCAGTTCAGCCGCTTCATCGAACGTTAGCTCACGAACCGGGAACGTATTTTTTACGATACGTGGGTCGTTATTATGCATTCCGTCGATGTCGGTCCAGATTTGGATTTCTTCAGCCTTAATCGCTCCACCAATCAGTGAAGCGGTGTAATCTGAGCCACCACGCTTTAAATTATCGACCTCTCCACGAGGATTTCGGCAGATAAAGCCCTGGGTTACAATAATATGTTTGTCGCTGTGCTGAGAAAGTAGTTCAGCTAATTTCTCCTGCGTATAGTGGATTTCCGGTTCATTGTCGGCATCGATGCGCATGAATTCAAGCGCTGGTAATAAGGCAGATGAAATACCTTCCTCCACCAGATACGCCTGGAAAATCTGTGTACTCAGCAACTCACCTTCCGCTACCAGTTCTTTCTCCTGTTTGAGCGTGAATGGCTTGATTGTTCCCAACGAGCGAATAAATGAAAACTCGTTATCAATAATCTGCTGCCCAGCGGTTTTTCCTTTCTCTGTTTTATATAGTTCACCGATGAAACTATCGTAATGGGCTTTCAGCGCATCAATTTTTGCTTGTGCGTCGGTATCATTATTGGCTTTCAACGCTTCGCCGATAGCCAGTAACGCATTGGTTGAGCCAGATAGAGCCGATAAAACGACAATTTTCTGGGTGCTGTCTTCTGTAATCAGATTACGGATCGAGTGCATGCGTTCGGGTTTTCCAACCGACGTACCACCAAATTTCCAAACGTGCATTTTTTTATGAATGAAAGGGTGAATCAGAGAAAGAGCGAAGCAACGAGCGCAGTTGTAATCACACTTTCGCTCATTCGCACTTTCACTCTTTAAAATTTAGTATAAACCTGTTCTTGTAAGCCAATCATTTTGATGGCCGTAATAGCGGCTTCGTCGCCTTTATTACCATGTATTCCACCTGCCCGATCAAGCGCCTGTTGTTGGTCGTTGGGAGTTAGTACGCCGAAAATAACAGGCTTACTCGTTTTCAGACCAACATTGGTCAGCCCTTGGGCCACACTGTGATTGATGTAATCGTTATGTTTTGTTTCGCCCTGAATAACGCAACCGATGGCAATTACTGCATCAATATCATCGCGCTGGGCAAACCATTGGGCACCTAAACTTAGTTCGTAGCTACCCGGTACGTTGCCACGCACTACGTTTTCGGGTTGGGCACCATGCTTCAGCAATGTTTGGTAAGCGCCGTCGAAAAGAGCTTCGGTAACTTCACTGTTCCATTCTGAAACCAGTATGGCAAACCGACGATTGCTGATATCAGGTAATACGTCTGTTGAAAAGACACTCAGATTTTTTTGGGCAGAAGCCATTGGAGTAGAGGTTGATGGTCAATAAAAAAGGACAAAACCGGTCGGCTTTGTCCTTTTGCTGTATTGAGAGTTCAAGTACGCTTACGACTCGCCGACCGTTGCTTCGAGCACGGATTTATACTTCTTGGCATTGACAGCCTCTGCCGACTGTCCGTACTTTTCAATAATTTCGTTATACGCGTCAAGCGCCTTATCGTTCTGCTTGGCTTGTTCGTAAGCGACAGCCAGTTTCAGCAAATAACCGGGCGTGAAGAATTTATTTGGCTTATAATCTGCCGCTTTACGATAGTAACTAGCTGCTTCTTCAAAGCTCTTCTTCTCCATATTGGCATCACCAATAAGTCCATAGGCACGTGCCTGAACCAGCAAATCAGACGAACTGAAATTATTCAGGTGTGTGATTGCATCGTCGTACTTACCTTGTTTAAGAAAAGCTAATCCCGTATAAAACTCAGCCAGATTACCACCTTTTGTGGAACCGTAATTTTCGGCTACAGCAAGAAGGCCGGGCGTTTTACCGTCGCCACTGATCGCTTTCTTCAGCGAATCTGCTTCAAGTTGATAAACCGATGGGAACAATTCGGTCTGTGCCGTTTCGTCCTGTGTACCGATGTAGTAGCGATAGCCGAAGAAACCAGCAATCAACAACACAATCCCACCTACTACCCCGAATATGATATTTCGGTTCTGGTCAAAAAAATCTTCAGCCCGTTCAAATTGACCGGCCAACGCGTCTGGGTCTTCCAGAAACTCCAATCCGCTGTTCTTCTTGCTCATGCTTTTGCAATTTGGACTGCAAAATTAGGAATATTTACTATTGTGAAAAAGCCTAAGTCTTAAATATTTACGAATATTATTCGGTACATAGGGTCATGTCGCGTACAGCCAGTACTTCAGAAGGTCTAACAGACCTGATTTGATTGGCTAATAACGTTTCAGTGGCAATGGCTTCACCTGTCAATGTCACAAATTCTACCTCAAAAGCTTGACCATTATTATACACAGTCATAATGGTTCCTATGTCGCCTGATTTCAAACGGCCATGTGAGATATCTTCCTGGAGCACAACTAGATCAAATTCGTTCATATGTATAGCGATAGGGGTTTTATAAAGAAACGACCTATGTCTGGACTTGTTATGTTAAAAATACGTTACCTTTGCTCCTGCTAATCTTCTTAGGGGTGCCCTAATACAACGGGCTGAGATTATACCCATTGAACCTGCGCAGGTAATGCTGTGAAGGGAAATGTGCTCACAGATAGTTTTCTGATGAGCTTTTACAAAAACTATACCAACATACTGGTAGGTTTGGCCCCTTGCCTATCGTCACTCTTTTTCAATGATGAAAAAAGGTACGATTGTGCGATTTTTCGCCTATGTTTTACCCTTGATAGGTTTGTTGTGCCTATCAACGTTGCCCGTCTGGGCTCAACTTTCAATTTCGGGTACTGTTAGCGATGCCGATGGTGGTACGTTGCCCGGTGCTGCTATTGTGCTGGAAGGTACTTATAAAGGTACGTTTACCGATGCCAAAGGTGCTTTTCAACTAAATAATCTGAAGCCGGGGAATGTTTCAGTACGTGTGTCGCTGCTGGGGTATGAGCCTCAACTAAAAGTTGTTGACTTAGCTCAAAATGCTACGTTGACGGTTCAATTACTCAAAACAGCCGTGGCTGTTGATGAGGTGGTTGTGAGTGCTACGCGGGCCAATCAGAAATCGGCAATTGCTTATACTGACGTAACGCGTCAGGATTTAAACAAGCTGAATTTAGGACAGGATATTCCGCAACTGCTCAATTTTACGCCTTCCATTGTCACTACGTCCGATGCGGGTGCTGGTGTGGGTTACACAGGTATTCGAATACGTGGTTCCGATGCTACGCGGGTGAACGTGACGCTCAATGGTATTCCCTATAATGATGCTGAATCGCAGGGAACGTTTTTTGTGAACATGCCCGACTTTGCTTCATCGGTTAGTACGGTTCAAATTCAGCGGGGCGTTGGTACGTCGACAAACGGTGCAGGGGCGTTTGGGGCTTCCATAAATATTCAAACGACTAAACTGGAAGAAAAACCCTATGCTGAAACCAATCTGTCGGCCGGTTCATTTGGTACGCGCAAGGTGAATATATTGGCCGGGACAGGATTGATTAACAATCACTTCGTACTGGATGCTCGTCTGTCGAAAATCTATTCTGATGGTTTCGTTGACCGGGCTTTCTCCGATCTTCGCTCGTTTTATATTTCGGGTGGATACTATACAAAAAAGAGCTTTTTCCGGCTAAACGTATTTTCAGGGCAGGAGCAAACGTATCAATCGTGGGGTGGTGTTCCTGAAAGTTTGGTGAAAACGAATCGGACATACAATCCTTATACGTATGATAACGAGACGGATAATTATCAGCAGGATAACTACCAGCTTATTACGTCTCATGAACTGAGTCGGAACTGGCGTTTGAACGTATCGCTTTTTTATACGAAAGGCCGTGGTTATTATGAGCAGTTCAAACCCGAAGATGCCTTTAGCAAGTACGGTTTACCCAACGTAACGATTGGCGATTCGGTGATTACCAAAACCGATATTATTCGCCGTCGTTGGCTGGATAATCATTTTTATGGCACTGTATTCTCACTTGATTACAACAGCTTTGGCAAGTTAACGGCCAATATCGGTGGTGGCTGGAATCAATATAGCGGAAAGCATTTCGGCGAAATCATCTGGGCACGTATCGCCGGAAACACCAACATTCGTCAGCATTATTATGATAATGATGCAGTCAAAACGGATTTCAATATATACGCCAAAGCCTTCTATCAGTTCACGAATCGACTAAATAGCTTCGTCGATGTACAAGTGCGACAGGTTGGATACTCGTTTCTGGGTTTCAACAATCAGTTGCAAAATGTACAGCAGGATGCCAATCTAACTTTTTTCAATCCGAAAGCAGGTCTTACGTACAGCCTGAACGACCGCGCTACGGTTTATGCATCGGTAGGCGTGGGGCATCGCGAACCCAATCGTGATGATTACACCCAGTCGACTCCGCAAAGTCGCCCAAAAGCTGAACGACTGATTGATTATGAAGCTGGTTATAAAATTCAGACTGAGAAAATAGCCTTCACCGCCAATGTTTATTACATGGATTACAGGAATCAATTAGTCTTGTCAGGTCAGTTAAACGATGTAGGTGCCTACAACCGAATCAATATTCCGGTAAGTTATCGGGCCGGACTAGAGCTTGAAGCTGGCGTGCGACTGGCGAAACAACTCCGCTGGAATGTAAACGCTACGTTCAGTCGCAACCGGGTTCAGAACTTCATTCAGTATCTCGATGATTACGATGCCGGAACGCAGGTGGGTCGTCAATACAGCCAGACGGATATTTCATTTTCGCCCAATCTGATTGCTGGTTCGCAATTAGTATATAACCCATTTAAACGGCTAGAAGTCAGTCTTCTTTCGAAATATGTTGGCAAACAATATATGGACAACACGTCGGATGAAAGTCGGAAGCTCAATCCCTATTTCACGAACGACGTTCGGCTGATTTATACCTTCAAGCCAAAATTTGCGCAGGAAATCGCCGTTACGTTCCTGTTAAATAATGCGCTAAATGCTCTATATGAATCAAATGGAGCCGCATTTCCTTACATAGCAGAAGGTAGAGTCGTAAACGATAATTATTACTATCCGCAGGCGGGTCGTAATTTTCTGCTCGGATTACGTTTACGATTTTAAACAGGCCTAATTCCGGTCAGTTGGGGCATTTACCGTACCTTTGTTGCTGGTAAAGACAACGTATTTATATGTACTACGGCTATTTCAATGGCACAATTGCCCCAACCGACCAACTTGCAATTGGTGTAACAGATCTGAGTCTGCTACGTGGGTATGGTTTGTTCGATTACTTCCTGACGTATAACGGCAAGCCGTTTCAATGGGATTGGTACTGGGAACGCTTTCAAAATTCGGCGATGCGAATGCATTTGCCGTTGCCGGTAACCAAAAACGAAACTTACGCCGTTATCATGGGTCTTATCGACCGTAGTGTCAATGCAGGTGCACCGGCTGATATGGCGTTTCGGTTTGTAATGACGGGCGGTTATTCGGCCGATGGCATGAGCATTGAGCGACCCAATTTGCTGATTCTGGCCGAAAGTATTCATCCGACTCCGTCTATTCAATATGACCAGGGTATCAAGGTTATTCTGGACGAATACGTTCGGGAAATGGCCGAAGTGAAAAGCACCGATTACAAACGGGTTATTTTGATGGCTGAAGCCATTCGGGCGGCTGGCGCGTCGGATTTATTGTATCAGAAAGGGGGCGAAATAAGCGAACTAAGCCGTAGTAACTTCTTTATTGTGAAAGGAAGTCAGCTCATTACGCCCGACAAACATATTCTGCATGGCATCACTCGCCGGACGATAATGCAACTGGCACAGAATGATTTCGAGGTGGTCGAACGGTCGGTTTTGCTCTCTGAATTGTATGACGCCGATGAAGCCTTTACAACCAGCTCAACTAAAAAAGTACTACCTATTGTGCAGATAGGCGATCTGGCTATTGCCGATGGCAACGTTGGTCCAACGTCTAAATTCCTGTTGGAGCAGTTTAATGAATTAATTCAAAACTGGTAAATAAAGGTCAGGACTGGGTTTAATGATAGATGATACGTAGTACGAATCACTGTCATTAAATCCCATCCTGTTTTACTGTTTTAGTACTATATGTTGCAAAGTAGAAAACGTAGCAAATAGTACGCTATCCTTCAAACGAGCGAAATGTGTGTAACCATAAAGTTATCCACATTTATTGTGTGGATAACTTTAGCATTATGTGGATTAGTAGATAAAATCTTATTTAATGGATAAAAAAACAAGTAAACAATCAGTCTACTATTTAGTTAACTACTGATTTTTAGAACAATTTTTCCCAGCTGACTACCTGACTCCATTTTAAGCATGGCTTGTTCCGCTTCTGCAAGAGGCAGGATGGAGTCAATAATGGGGACTAATTTTTTCAACTCCACAAAGGCAAGCATTTCCGCAAACTCACGTTCGTTGCCCATAGTAGAACCAAAGATTGACAGTTGCTTGAAGAAAACTTTAGCCGGTACAATATCAGTGATATTACCCGTTGTTCCACCGAAAAAAGCGATTCGCCCACCCGGTGCCGCTACGTCGATCAGTCGAGCAAAACTAGGGCCACCAGCACTATCAATAATTACATTGAAATAACCCGAGCGTCCTCCTCCGGTTTGCGCCATCAATGTTTTATGCCAGTCTGTTTCTCGATAATTGATACCGCCCGTAGCGCCTAATTCTTTGGCTTTAGCCAGTTTTTCGTCGGAGCCAGACGTAACCCAGACCTCGGCTCCCGATGCTACGGCAAATTGCAGCGCAAACAAAGCTGCTCCACCACCGATACCTGTTATCAATACCTTCTCGGGCAACGTAGCATTATCTGTTTTCAAACCCGCCCTCGACATTAGGGCTCGCCAGGCTGTTAATCCGGCCAGTGGAAAAGCGGCTGCTTGTTCGAAAGAAAGGTATTCTGGTTTTGGATGAACGTAGTTGGCATCCACTGCTATGTAGTCGGCAAACGTACCGTTTTCGGGCATTCCCAATATCCGGAAATCGGCTCCGTAAAAGGCTGGATTATCGCCCCAATGCAGTGCCGGATTGATAACGACCGATTTACCCAACCACGACGTATCGACACCTTCGCCAACTGCTTCCACAATACCCGACCCATCGGAACCCAAAATTACCGGCAATTTTATACCCGGATATAAGCCTTGCTGAACGTAAACGTCGCGATGATTCAGCGAAGCCGCCTGAAGCTTAACCAGCACTTGGCCTGCGCCAGTTTCGGATTTTGGTCGGTCAGTATATTGAATCGGTTGATGAATACCTTCGAGATAAATCGCTTTCATAGTAAATAGAACTGATTTAAACAGATTAACCCTTTTTGACGCCAGATTGTCGGGTAGGCGGCATATAATTCAACTGCAACTAACCCGATAAACTTGTAACACCGGGTTCGACTTTTAGATTTACAGCAAATTTGACAACGTAATGATTACGTACCGCGAAGCAACCTTAGCCGATGCTGAAGCAATTGCTCAACTGCATAGCTTAAGTTGGCAGCAAAACTACAGAGGTATTTGGCAGGATGATTTTCTGGAGAATCATGTGCTGGTAAACCGACGTAGCGTATGGTACGAACGTTTAGCCAAACCAGAAGTAAATCAATACGTTATTGTTGCTTTGACAGATGGCAAAATTTGTGGTTTAGCCTGTACGTATGCCAACGAAGATGCTACGTGGGGAACGTTGCTCGATAATCTACACGTTCATAAACAGCAAAAAGGGCAGGGTATTGGCACTGAACTGATTAAACGAGCCGCTCTTTGGGCAGTTGAAGAGAAATCAGCAACTCGTTTTTACCTCTGGGTGTTAGTTGACAACACAAGCGCCCGAAAATTTTACGAAAGTTTAGGCGCACATAATCAGGAGCAGCTTTCCCTGGAAAACCCCGACGGAAGCTTTTCGGACTGTTGCCGCTACGTATGGACTGATATAACCAGACTTTTATGATTCGTTTTTTTAATGAGGACGTACCGTATAAACTTCCTCAGAAACTGGCTGTTCGCCAGTGGTTGAAACAGGAAGCCGAGCGCGAAGGCTACACCATCGGTGAGCTTAATTATATTTTCTGTTCTGATGAACATGTGCTTCAGGTAAACCGCGATTATCTCCAGCATGACTATTATACCGATATCATTACGTTCGATCAGAGCGAAGAAGAAGGTAAGCTCGAAGGCGATATCTTTATCAGCGTTGAGCGTGTTGCTGACAATGCTGCTCAGTTGGGTCATGCGCCTGAGCAGGAGATGCACCGGGTTTTGGCACACGGTATGCTCCATCTATGCGGCTATGGCGACAAAACCGATGAAGAAGCAGCACAAATGCGGGCGAAAGAAGAGGAATGGATGAGCCGTTTGCCATGAAAAAGATCAACCATCAATTGATACGTAGCGGGCTGCTTTTGTGCCTTTGTGTGCTGTTGGCTTTGGTAGGCTACGGCCAGAAAAAAATCGCAATTACCATTGATGATTTACCAACTGTTTCGAAATACTACGTTACGCCCGACGCGCAGATAAAGCTGACGCAGAAATTGCTAGCGCATTGCACGAAATTTCAGGTTCCGGCTATTGGCTTTGTAATCGGTAGGCCATTACAGGCAAATGGTCGACCTGACCCGGATCATATTAAGCTCTTGACCATGTGGATAAATGCTGGTCTGGAATTGGGTAATCACACATTCGCGCACAAAGATTATAATCTGGTTTCGTTCGACGAGATGAAGGCGGATGTTATTGCCGGCGAACAGATTGTGAAAAATCTCGTGACAAAACAGCACAAGCCATTTCGCTATTTCAGGCACCCGTTTTTACGGAAAGGTGATTCGCAGGCTAAGAAAGATTCGCTCGAAGCTTTTCTGAAACAACGCGGTTATCAGGAGGCTCCGGTTACGGTCGATAATTCTGACTGGTTGTTTTCTGGTGCATACGACAACGCTTTATTGCTTGGCGATACGTTGCTGGCATCGGAAGTGGGCAAACGCTACGTCGATTATATGGAAAATTGCGTGGCCTATTATGAAGCACAAAGTGATTCGCTTTTCGGGCGACCCATTGCGCATTCGCTGCTGATGCACGCTAACGCCATCAATGCTGATTATCTAGGCGCTTTACTGGCGCGTCTGAAAGGACGTAACTATTCGTTTGTCCAACTGGGTGAGGTGTTAAAAGACACGGCTTACCGTTCCGAGGATCGCTTTTATGGTAAGGGCGGCATATCTTGGCTTCATCGCTGGGCGCTGACCAAAGGCAAAAAGGGAGCTTTCTTTAAAGGCGAACCCGAAGTACCGGCCATGATTGAGGAATTGGCGAATCGAAAGCTATAAGTTTTTTGTCAGTTCTGCTACTGCCCTGTTGATCTGATATAACGCTCATAATCACCAGACTCTATCTGCTTTTTCTCAACAATGGAATCGTTATACAGATAAATCCAGCAACCTAGTGTTTCTCCGGCACAGTCAACGGGTATAATCTCCCGAACATATTCCTGCGGCTGGGGAAACGTAGCACCAATGCCTTCGTATTCATCCAGACGTAGTAAAAGTTCGATCTTAAATTGCTTAATATCATAAACATCACCCCAAACAATAGTTGTACTGTCGGGTTGATAAAGAGCACCGGGGTAAGAAGCAATATCGAAAAGTTGCCCCGAAAAACTGCCCTTACCAACGTAGCGGCTGTGTTGGTGGAGTAATTTGGCGAACGGATTTTGGAAAGAAGCACGTAACGTACCGTATACCAGCAGATAATCAGCGTCCTGAATCATCAAAAACAATAAAAATTGACCTTGGCGTATGGACTAATATAGCTACTTTTAACGTTACGTTTGAAACAGGTTGAGGACATGAAAAAGACAAAAGTAGTTCTGATGATAGCCGCGTCGCTGGTATTGGTAGAGATCCCATTAGAAACAATGGCTTCTCGTGCTTCAGCGTCGACCGAGACAGCCATTTTTAAACGTAAACGCAAAGGCTACAAACCCAAGCGTGGAGGGCTTTTCAACACCGGTCTTTTCCGGAAGAAGAACCCCTGCGGTTGCCCGAATCATTAAACAATTGTTAAGAAATTGTACTTATAAGATATACAGGCCCTTATACGGGCTTTTTTTCGTTTTTTAATTGTAAAAATCTGTGTTTCAGCGTAAAATTTCTTACCTTTGCGAAAAAATTGACCGAGATTTAATGGATTGAGAGGTTAAGCTGATTTGCTTTCATGGAAAGCGGATGGAGGAAGGACGAAAACATATCTGGTTAATCCTGAAGTCAGCGTAATCCCGGTTCAAACATTGTATGCAATCGATTCGCAATATAGCTATCATCGCCCACGTTGACCACGGCAAAACGACATTGGTCGACAAAATTATTCACGCGTCCAAACTCTTTCGGGACAATCAGGAATTCGGCGACCTGATTTTGGACAACAACGATCTGGAGCGGGAGCGGGGGATTACCATCGTTTCTAAAAACGTATCTGTACGTTACAAGGATGTTAAAATTAACATCATCGATACACCGGGCCACAGTGACTTCGGTGGTGAAGTGGAGCGGGTTCTGAAAATGGCTGATGGCGTATGTCTGCTGGTCGATGCTTTTGAAGGAGCAATGCCACAAACGCGCTTTGTACTTAGTAAAGCGTTGCAATTGGGCCTGAAGCCAATTGTTATCGTTAACAAAGTTGATAAAGAAAACTGCCGTCCTGACGAAGTGCATGAGCAGGTTTTCGATTTAATGTTCAACCTCGGTGCAACTGAAGACCAGTTGGATTTTCCAACAGTTTACGGTTCGTCGAAACAAGGCTGGATGGGTCCGGATTGGCAGAAACCAACCGACAACATCACCTATCTGCTCGATACGATTGTAGCAACGATTCCGGCTCCTCCAATGAATGAAGGCTTGCCGCAGATGCAGATCACATCGCTCGATTATTCGGCTTTCGTAGGCCGGATTGCTATCGGTCGTGTGCACCGTGGTACGTTGAAAGAAGGCGCTAACATGGGACTTGTTAAATCGGATGGTTCGGTAAAACGGGTGAAAATCAAAGAACTACACTCGTTCGAAGGTCTTGGGAAACAGAAAGTAGCTGAAGTAATGTGTGGTGATATCTGCGCCGTTACGGGTCTGGAAGATTTCGAGATTGGTGATACGTTGACCGATTACGATAATCCAGAAGCTATTGACCGGATTTCGGTTGACGAGCCAACGATGAACATGTTGTTCACCATCAACAACTCGCCATTCTTCGGTAAAGAAGGTAAATTTGTTACGTCGCGTCACCTGCGTGATCGTCTTTACAAAGAGATTGAGAAAAATCTGGCGCTACGTGTTGAAAACACAGATAGCGAAGACCGTTTCCTGGTATATGGTCGGGGTATTCTTCACTTGTCGGTTCTGATTGAAACGATGCGTCGGGAAGGTTACGAGCTACAGGTTGGCCAGCCACAGGTACTTTACAAAGAAGATGAAAACGGCCATAAACTGGAGCCCGTTGAAACCCTTGTTGTAGACGTACCGGAAGAAACGGCGGGTAAAGTAATCGAGTTAGCTACCCAACGGAAAGGTGAATTACTGATTATGGAGCCTAAAGGCGACCTGCAACACCTTGAGTTCGAAATTCCATCACGCGGTCTTATTGGTCTGCGCTCGAATGTATTGACTGCTACGTTTGGTGAGGCTGTAATGAGCCACCGTTTCAAGGAATATCAGCCGTATAAAGGCCAGATTCCAGAGCGGATCAATGGTTCGTTGATTTCGATGACCAGTGGTACAGCTACGGCTTATTCGATTGATAAATTGCAGGATCGGGGTTCGTTCTTTATTGAGCCTGGTGATGAAATTTACACGGGTCAGGTAATTGGCGAACACAACCGTCAGAATGACATCGTAGTAAACGTACAAACGGCGAAACAATTAACGAACATGCGGGCTTCTGGTTCGGATAACAACGTAAAAATTGCGCCAAAAATCACGTTCTCTCTCGAAGAATGTATGGAATACATTCAGAAAGATGAATATCTTGAAGTAACGCCGAAGGCGCTCCGGATTCGCAAAATTTTCCTTGATGAAAATGAGCGGAAACGTAATGCAGGCAAGTTCGCAATGGCGTAAAAAAACTACTATTAGATATAAAAAAATCCCTGCTGAAGAGCAGGGATTTTTTTATATCTAAACAATTAATAAATAGCGAAAGTAAATCAAATTATTCAGTAGAAATTAAAGTTAAAGCGCACGTAATGAGCGTATAACCTTTACCGCCCGACAAAAGGACTTTCCAAACTAAATGCAAATGTAGGCCGTGCACTCACCGGAATTACTAATGGAGATGTAACAGATAAATCAGGCTTAATTTCGGCATTTTTAGCCGCCATATATTCAGCCTGTTTTAGTTTGTGGTAATACCCGGCAAGAAATAGTGAAATACCAATTAGTGCCATAATAACTTTTTTCATAACGGTTGCTTTAGTTGCTTGTTAATGGGTGCGAATAAGATGCCTCAAATTGAAACTTTAGTCAAATATGCACGAATTTATTGACACCCCTTTTATGTTCAGTTTTTCTCTTATCGAACGGTAACTGGTAACTATATCATTTGCCAAATTGAGACTGAATAACCAGTGAAAAAGTGACAATTTTTTCATGAAATTTCAGTAAAATCTGTCAAAAACTGCCCTAATCGCACGCAATGATAGGTTACTGATTCACAAGTGTAGTTATGGTATCAATAAGTGCTGCGAGTTAAGATAAGAATAGATATAATGTTCGGCTAAAAAATCTGACCATTAGAATAACCTATCCATCTATAAATTGTTAGACCAACACCAATAATTAAAGCTTAAAATTTAAAAACTGACACCCAGTCGAAGCGACATCCGGTTATAAACTCGTGTTTCGTGCTTGGCTAACTCATTCCAGAAAAGCGGCTTTTCGGCTTCAGCTTCTTGTCGTTTATAGCTAAGTGTCATGATAAAATTCGAGCTTGTGGTTTTCCCGATCCGAAAACCAATTCCTGGAGAAATAACCCATCCTCCCGACGTTTTGTAGCCAGCGGCATCTTCATTCAGCCAGCTAAACCCCCAACCTGTATCCATACTGGCAAAAACGCGCAGATTTTTATCATTTGGTCGGGCAAGGTCGTAGCGAATTCCTGCGCAAACGGGCATCAGCAAAGCTGTATTGTACCAATCAACGCCCACTGTAGCGCCGACAGCTAATCGCGGACGTAGCAAAACTCCGTTGAATGTCTGAGCAGTAAGGTTAGTTCGTTTGGCCACTGTTTCCGATCCCATCGAGCCGTATTTGACCTGACCAAATAAGACGCCTAGCTCGGTCATATTTGTAAAAACAGGTTTAAACGGTTCTGTTTGTCCATGCGCCAGTATAGGAAGCAATAGACTCATAAGGAGTAATACGTTTCTCATGACGTAGCGTTTTTAAAAGTAGTATGGACGGCTAACAGGAATTTTACTGAGTTGACGTAGCCGGGTTGGATTGGTATAATCGAACTGATAAAGACCGTCTTTCCCGATCATCAATAGCGTTTTATTTAGGGGTATTACGTCGTACGCATCCTGACCAGCCAGATGTTCAAGTTGCTTGATATCCAAAGCCGACGTAGCGTCGAAGGTTTTCAGACCATGCTTTCCTTCGCAGATAAATACGTTGGGAAAATCGACTCCTAAACCGTGCGGATTAGCCATCGGGTAGCTCTTGATTAATCGTGGCGCGGTTAGGCTACTGATATCCACTACGTCGAGCTGGTTAATGAAACCACCACATTGGGTGCCATTACGTAGTGTTACGTAAGCAATATTCTCATGGACTACTACCGGATCGCAGACGCGGGCATGTTCGAACGTAGACAATCTGGTCGGACTAGCCGGATTCGAATTGTCGTAAATGTGCATGCCGGTTTGTGAACCAATGAATAGTTTGTCTTTATAGGGGAAAATTGTTTCAATACCCCAACCCAATGAAATACGATTGCCTTGTATCGGATTCGCTGCGTTCTGAATATTGAACAACTGCATATCTGATTGACTAACTGTGTATAAAAAGTTGTTGTACAGGGCAAAGCGAGCCATTGAACCCCCTACGCCATTACTGGCAGGTGAGGCTGCGCCTGTAGATGAGCCGAGCGAATTAAACGATGCATCGACCATACATGTTGGGCAATTACGCCAGCTACTGGCACCAGCTCCATCGCAATCCGTTTTTATGGTTTCTGTTACGTATTCAACACGCTGATCGCTCAATGTTAAGGTTTGGGCATTCACGCTCCACGATGCACCTTCAAATACGCCATTTGGAAAAACGGATTGAACCCGATTTACTTCTTTGGGTTGGACTGGGTCGGTAATATCAAAAGCCACCAAATCCATATAACTATCTGCGTAAAGGATATTGTTGCGAACAGCCATATCGCCATTTCCGGGAATGCGCAGAAAAGCAATAGGCTTGGGAGAGGATGGATCGCGGTTATCGATAATATGTAATCCTTCTTTCAGTTCATTGATGAACAGATAGCCGCTTTTGGTATAAATTTTTCCGGGTTGTTTTAATTCACGAGCCTCTTCAACCCGAACGCCTTCCCGCACCTGACGTACCGTCAACGTAACCGGAACGAAGCGTCGGAACGTACGTGTTTCTTCGCAACGGTCGGTGCAACCCGTTTGCCAGAAAAGAGGGAGTATCAATAAAAAAAGTAAACGATTAGCTTTCATACGCTTAGAAGGTAAGGTTATGAAAACAGGATTCCAGAAGTTGCTAAAACGTTGGAAGACATATGAAAAAATTGCCCGGCTGTCTTAATTACGGCCGGGCAATGTTGATCTTACACAAAAGTAAAGCAATTATGGTCGTTGATATAAGTAGGTCGCCCCGTCGGCAAGTTTAACACCCTGTGGGCTTCGCTCTGATAAATACAACTTGTTATCGGTAATCCAGAAAGGCTGCTGGGTTGTATCGGCTGAGAAATAAAGAATACCCTCTGAACCCGTATTCCCAGATAGTTTCATTGTATAAGATGTCTGCGACTGAGTTTTACCGTTACGTACCTGTAAATACGTACCACCTTCAATTGAGCCCGAAAAGGTAAGTGATTCGCTGTAACCGACTTCCGCTGCTGTTACGGTTTTTTGCGTCAGTCCATACGTAATACTGACCAGTTTCCATTCACCTGCTACTGGCGAGAGCGGAGAACAACCACACAGACGCTTTTCACAACTCAACGCGATCCAAACCAGAAAAAAGCAGAATGCGCCCAACTGATAGCGTTTCATTATTTCACGCGTTTATAAACCAACACACCAGGCACTTCGCCACCATAAGGTAATTTGAGTTGGTCGCCCGATAACTCGTAGCGTACAACCGCTTTCAGGTTGGTGTAATACCTCTGTTCAAATTGCATGGCAGCGGGTTCTCCACCTATTTTGGTCGAGCCTATCGGATCAACAACCATCATGCCGTCTACAGTAGCAAAAAAACGAGCGTTGTATTGATTAACAGACGATTGGCCGTTGCCGAATAAAGGCGTAACATCGTTCGGTGGATTTTTCTCGTCCAGCGTAAAAACCAGTGACACTTTATAGGAAGAATCAGGTTGAACAAGCTGCCAGTTGCCAAGTAGACTAGCTATTTTCGGTGATACTTCTTCGTTTTTTTTGCTACACTGGCTCAGTACTATAATACAGGAAAATGCCGCAATAACGAAACCTACTTTTTTTAATAGCTTCATGATTCAAGTTGTTTAAAGCATTTTTTTAGATAACTGTCTGAAAATATAATAGTTATCTAGAATTGAGAGCGTCAGGGCGCTTACCGACGATTCACCAGACGTTAGTTCGTTGTTTTGGTCGGATTCGCAATCTTTCCAACAAACAACACTGTACCTGATGTTTTCTCGTGAATGACAAACACAAAAGGCCGATTGCAGAGCACGGGCAAAGGTACTGACGTAGTAACAACGCCTACCGACGTAACAGCAGCCGCTTCTGTACCTTTTTCATCAACTGTAACAAACGTGTTTTGCTTCACAAAGCTAAGCTTTAATCCCGTTGCTGTGCTTATTTTACTTAAATCGGCACTATTGGTGAAAGCGGTAGGCATTCCCATAGTTTTCAGCACTTCGTTCAACTGGATTTCGTATTCAAGGGTAAATTTGGGTAAGCCGAAATCCACCGTTCCTTCAGTCATATCTTTCTGAAGTTGTGTCCAGTCGGTTTCTCCAAAACTTGCCAGTAAGGCTTCGGCGTTAGAATTTTCAGACGGAAGCAGAACGGTCATAGCGTATTTGTCGGAACCGTACGGAAGCTCAAAAGCTCCATAATTAGTACGATAAGCCCGACGCATAGTCATATTTTGCCGCATCATTTTCACCGTTGCCTGACCACCCGAAGCCAGTTTGAACGGCATATCGGTAGTCAGTTCCGGCTTGAATTGTGATTTCCAGTCACCTTTAAAATAAAGGGCGTTCAATAGGAAAAGCACATTATCCGGGTCGATTCTCTCAATCACCTTCGGAACTTTTCCGTTTGTTTTTTGGCTGGCCCAGTTATTAATAAGCCCAACCGTAGCCGGGTTGTTAAAATCCTGAGCTGATATATCGGCCTTAAACGATTGTTTCAGCAAATCCTGATACGACGTAGCAACCGGATACGTATTCCGATACCAGGCTGAATTGGCTAAAGTCAGGGTAACTTTAGCGTCAACGCCCGGTAGGTTTTCCATCAGGTTCTGGTACGTCTGATTCGCTTCGGCCAACGTTTGCGCATCTAGTTTCAGCGTTTTCTGAATTTCCTGTGCGGTTTGTCCATTGGCGCCATTCAACACCATGCCCAGCGCCATGTGAAGACTCAGCGGAGAAATAAAGACGTTTTTACTCGTGCCTTCCTGCGTACTTACGTTCTTCGCCAGATCGAAAGCAAACTGCGTCGTTTGGTTCGCAAATGGAGCCGAAACCCGCAATTCTTTGGCTGTACTGGTATCGTCGGCTGCTACGTCGGCATTTTTACAACTGATGGCCGTAAACAGCATACCTCCTGTCAGAAGTGTTACAGCCGAAAAAAGACCCGTTTTCATAGTGAGTAGTATTTGTTGTTTGAGGGAAAATTGTTTTATAACCTACGGTTCGTAAATAGATTTGCTACGTCGCTGCGTAATTAGGTTACGTTAATCCGGATAGTGAGTTAACCTGTTGACTAGTAGTTTCTTATGGTTATGCCGTTAGGTGTAATATTAACCCCATCCTAAATTCCTCCCCCGTAGGGAGGGACTTGAAAAGTGAACTCTGGGAAGTCCCTCCCTACGGGGGAGGAATTTAGGATGGGATTATTTTATTGTCCATTATTCACACGTAGCGACGACGTAGTGATAAGTTATTTACATTCTTTCAACGATTCTCGGTGTTTCCGCAGGTCACTAACGAGTGTTTCGAACCCTGGAATTGTTTCGCCATGCGGGAACGTAACGCGGTGTTTCTGAGTGCCCACTTCTAACTCAATATATTCAGCACCACCATCGGCGCAATCGGGGCAACCAATTACGGCGGGTTGTTTGCCAAAGGTTTCCAGATCAGATTTTGAGACGAGATTGTTCCAGTCGGCCTCGCTGATGGTCGATTCACACGAGCGTGGAGCAGGCGTTGTGAGTTGGCCCGGCGCTTTTTCTGTCAGCGAAACGCGGGTTCCATTAAAAACATACGCTTTCTCACAGTAGCCCATGCAAAAGCCGAAAGCAGTACCACTTCGGATGGTTAACTCACTAGCCAGATTCTCAGGACTTACTGGCGAAACACTACTGGTACATTGTGTAAAAAGTACCAGTAAGGCAAAAAGATTTCCAAAACGTTTCATAACGATTCATGTTTAAAAATGATAATCAACTCCAAAGCTCATGCCCATGGTTGTAGGATGGCTTTGTACCTGTGATTCGGCCTGCGTGCCAGACGTCAGCGAAGGCTGATAAACGCCAGCCACCGAAGCCGACCATTGACGAGACGGGCGATAGCGGAAACGGGCTCCCATCGTAGCAGCCAGAGATACAGGCCGATATACGCCGTCCTGAGCCGTTACCACAACATTATCACCCACCGTATTCTTAACAAAAATGTTGGTCAACAGGCCACCCAATACAGACATACTCAGACGCTTGCGCGGACGTATCTGGTAGCCGACCTGCACGGGGACCTGCATAAACTGGTAATTGTTGGTCAGTGTCTGCTGGCTAAGTTCGTTGTAGACTGTCTGACCCGAAAAATTGTTGCTAGTGTTACTCACCATCTGCTGATCCATCATTGCCCGGTTACTTGTGCTCGTACGTAGTGCATCGACGAACAAATTACTGTTGCTTACGGCCAGATTTGAGTAAGCATTTGATTGGGTTGGTGTTTCAACGATAGAGCGACCCGACAAAAAGCCAATTCCTGATTCAAGCGTCCAGTGCTCACTTAATTGAACTCCTGCGCCAGCCTGATAAGCCACGGATAAGCTAGATCGGCTATTGATCGATGGCTGGGTATTTTTGAAGGCGCTCGATGGGTTATTCTTAGAGGGCGCACTGCTAACCATTGCCATCGCTGGTGCCGATTGAACCGATACCATCGGATTGAACGTACCAGACATCATTCCCACCGAAGCCCACATTTCCCGGCGCTCATGTTTACGATTTTCGATGGCTGATTCAAGAGGCAGTTCTGCCGGACGGAACCATACAATACGTTGAATGGGGCGCACTCCACCCAATCGAAGCGATTTGTTACGCAACTGACTAATCGAAGCCGTTGCATACGCCTGTTCGTCTATTGATCTGGCTTCTACTGCCGACACAGGAGCATACATTACCTCGCCAGCCAGTGCTTTTGAGAACGTAGCAGATGGGCGTGAAACCGATGCAACCGTATTAGCACGTTTATCAAATGAAGCTAAATCGTCCGTATTTTGGTAACGCCTAGCTCCCCTCGTTCTAAAACGATTTGATACAGATTCATGCTGTTCGGAAGTCGTTACGTTACGTTCGCTACGTTGAGATTTGGCCCGCGATGCGATCGTTCCTGAAGCCGATACGTCTGGACTTGTTAAGTGTTCCGGTTCTTGTGATAATCTGGTTTCCGGAGCTAGTAAATTAGTGCTGCTTTTCTTTTCTGCTACGTCTTTAGAGTCGGATTCCTGTGCGCTTGCTACATCTGCTTCTTTAGATTGGTGTACCGCACTTATAGTTTTCTCCGATTTATCAACCGACAACGTAGTGATAGCCCACCAGCCAACGAGCAACATGGCAACGGCGGCTGCCACACGTATTCCCCAGGCAACTGGGCGAGATGAAGCCAGACCCATGCCCCACAAAGGAAGTATTTTAGGCCCGTTCGATTCATCTAACTGACGTTCAATGGCATCCCACACGCGAAGCGGAGGTGTTTCACTGGCTTCGTCAAACACCTTTCGCCACAGGTCGTCAGGTATATTTTTGTCTAGTTCATCCATTTCCTGTGTGTTTCCTTAAGAGCGTCCCTGAGCCGGATGCCCATCCGAGTGTAATTTTTGTTGCAATAGCCCCCTTGCACGGGAGAATTGCGATTTTGATGTTCCTTCTGCAATGTCAAGCATCTCTGCAATTTCCGGATGTGTATAGCCTTCAATGGCATACAGGTTGAAAACCGTTCGGCAACCGGGTGGGAGCTCCTGAATCAATTGTAGTAGATATTGATAATTCAGTGTCGGTAAACTTTCGTCGGCCTGAGGCAAAACCGGGGCCAATTCCTGTACGTCGGCCGCATGTTCCCAGGGTTTGTTTTTTCGTAGTTCTTTCAATGCCGTGTTTATCACAATCCGCTTCAGCCAGGCTTCCAGAGGGCACTCAAATCGAAACGAGTCGATATGTCTATAAATCTTCACAAACGCATCCTGCAACACATCTTCCGCTTCGTCGGGGTCTTTTATATACCGTTTGCAAACGACAAAGAGCTTCCCGGCAAACCGCTCATAGAGCAGTCGCTGCGTAGTTCGGTTCTGTTGTCGGCACCCTTCGACTAATGCGTATTCATCTTGCATAGCAACGTTGACTCAGTAAAGACCCTGCTCAAAAAGAGAGGGTTGTAAAGCAGCCACAAAAAAAATATTTTCTTGTTACAATTATATACGCTGTAAGATTAGTAATGTTCGGTGCTTTATAGATACGTACCTTTGATTGTTGGTTCATAAACAAAATTACCATGAATCGTCGTGATGTGCTACGTTATACGCTCGGAGCAGGATTTGTTACGTTGGCTAACCCAGCGCTGTCTAATCTGATACGAGTCGAAAGTCGATTTAAAATCGGCGCCTGCGACTGGTCGATCGGGCCAGCCGGTGACTTGAACAGCTTTACCGTTGCCAAACAGATTGGCCTCGATGGGGTTCAGGTGAGTTTAAACACCAAAGCTGACCATGAGCACCTCCGACGTCCTGAGGTGCAGCAGCGGGTCAAACAGGCGGCTAGTCAGGCGGGGGTAGCTATTGGAGGACTGGCCATCGGGTTGCTCAACGAAATTCCCTATAAATCGGACCCACGTACCGAACAGTGGGTTCAGGACAGCGTAGACGTAGCACAGGAATTAGGCGTGAAAGCGATTTTGCTGGCGTTTTTCAGTAATAACGACTTACGAAAAGATAAAAAAGGCACGCAAGTGGTCATCGACCGACTGAAAGCGGTTGCGCCCAAAGCCGAGAAAGCGGGTGTTACGTTGGGTATCGAATCATGGCTATCAGCGCCTGAACATCTGGCTATCATGGATGCCGTAGGTTCGCCAGCGGTGAAGGTCTACTACGATGTCTGTAATTCGACGGTAGGCGGATACAACATTTTTGATGAAATTCGTAGCCTTGGCAAAGACCGTATCTGCGAAATTCATCTGAAAGAGAACGGGCACTTACTCGGCCAGGGCGATGTCGATTTGAAAAAAGTACGGCAGGTGCTTGATGAAATTGGCTATTCGGGCTGGTTGCAGATTGAAGGTGCCGTTCCGAAAGGCAAACCAATGCTGGAGAGCTATATCGAAAACAATAAAACGGTGCGATCACTTTTTAGCTGATTCAAGTCTAACAGCAAAGAGCTCAGGTAATCGCATAATATTAGGAAGAATAATTCGCTACGTTAGCGAAGAACGTAGTCTTGTAACAAGTCGCTACGTAGTAAAACTGGGCTAACCCCATACTAACTCTGGAATTCTGATGAAAAAAATCTTATCCCTGAATCCTTTACCGATTGCCCTATCGGCGGCTGGCCTTCTATATCTGGCCGGACAGAGCCTTCAACCGGATAAACTCGTTACGTCTCATCTGAATTCGAATCCGCTACGTACCGTTATCGCTGATCCCGATTCAAACCGGCTGTACTTGCCCAATGACCTTGAAGTTACGCTTTGGGCCGAATCGCCGATGTTTTATAATCCGACCAACATTGACGTCGATGCGAAAGGGCGGGTTTGGGTAACTGAAGCCGTAAACTATCGGAAGTTCAATAACAAAGCGGATAAACGACTCAATCATCCCGAAGGCGAACGGGTTATGATTCTGGAAGATACTGATGGTGACGGAAAAGCGGATAAAAGCAAACCTTTCGTTACCGATTCGGCGCTGGTTTCGCCATTGGGCATTGCCGTTTTAGGGAACAAAGTCATTGTTTCGGCGGCTCCAAGTCTCGTTATGTATACCGACGATAACAGCGACGACGTACCCGATCATAAAGAATTGCTACTCACAGGTTTCGGTGGCTTAGATCATGATCATTCCTTACACGCTGTGGTGGCTGGCCCTGATGGGAAATATTATTTCAACACAGGGAATGCCGGTCCGCACGTAGTAACCGACAAAAACGGCTGGACGCTACGTTCAGGTAGTTTGTATACGGGTGGAACGCCGTACAACAAAATCAATCACGGCAATCAGGTTAGCGACGATGGACGTATCTGGACGGGCGGCATGGCGCTACGTATCGACCCCGATGGCGCAAACCTGAAAGTGATGGGCCAGAATTTCCGGAACAACTACGAAACGGCTATCGACTCGTACGGAAATATGTGGCAGAATGACAATGATGATCAGGTAGTTGCGTGTCGGACGAGCTGGCTTATGGAAGGCGCCAACGCTGGCTATTTCAGTAGCGACGGCACGCGTTTCTGGCAGGCCGACCAACGTCCGGGACAAACGATTCCGATGGCGCACTGGCATCAGGAAGATCCGGGCGTCATGCCCGCTGGTGACATTACGGGTGCTGGCTCACCAACAGGTATGGTTTTTTACGAAGGCGATGAACTCGGTCCGCAATATAGGGGCATGTTGCTCAGCGCCGAAGCCGGACGTAACGTCATTTTTGGCTACAAACCCGAAGTTTCAGGAGCAGGTTATCGATTGCAGCATACCGATTTCATAAGTTCAATGCCTGAAGTGGATGTGAATTATAAGTGGAACGACGTAGCAAACGATACGCGCAAGTGGTTCCGCCCCAGCGACATTGCCGTTGGCCCAGATGGGGCTTTATATATAGCTGACTGGTATGATCCTATTGTTGGCGGTCACCAGATGAAAGACAGTAAAGGGTATGGTCGTATTTATCGGATTACGCCAAAAGGCAAAAAACTGACCATTCCGAAAATAGATTTGACGACCACCAAAGGACAGATTGCCGCTTTGTTAAATCCATCGATCAACGTCAGAATGATGGGTTTTGAAGCTTTAAGAGAGCAGGGTGAAAAAGTTGTTGAACCTGTTATGGAGTTGCTGACGGCTACAAATCCATACCATCGGGCGCGGGCTATTTTTCTGTTGGCGCAGTTAGGAGCCGAAGGCCAATTTGAAGTAGAGCGCTTGTTAAAAGCCGTCGATGCGCCCGTCCGGGTAGCTGCTTTACGTGCACTACGTAGTATTACACCCGAAAATTCGAAAGCGAATCCGGCGCTAACTGCTTCTCAGAAAGCTCTCTTACCTCTGCTTGGAAATCTGTCGACCGACCGGAGTTCGGCAGTTCGGCGGGAAGTTGCCATTGCGCTACGTGACGTACCCTATTACGATTGCCGACTGGCGTTGCTGAATTTGATAAAAGGATATGACGGTCAAGATCCCTGGTACCTGGATGCACTTGGGCAAGCGGCCGATGGGAAAGCGGAACAGTTATACGCCGACTTACGGCCAACACTGCCAATTGATCCGGTTGAATGGGATCAGCGTACCGCTAATCTCATTTGGGAATTTCACCCGGCAACAGCAGTATCTATGTTGAAAAAACGAGCCGAAGCGCAGAACCTAAGTCCTGAAGCGCGTAAGCAGGCTATCGTTACGTTAGGGTTCATCAAAACCGCACCCGCTGCTCAGACTATGTTTGCTTTGACAAAATCGCCACTCAAAGACGTAGCAGAGCAGGCTGCGTATTGGGTAAACTTCCGGCGGGGAAATGACTGGGCAAAGCTGATGAAGTGGGAAGACGTAATGCCAACGCAAGTGTCGGCTGAGGAACAGAAAATGCTGGCGAATCGGCAGATTTTGCTGGATGAATATAAATCGGATTCCGAAAAGCGGAGAACAGCCCTCGAAATGGCCCGGAACCCCGAAGGAGGAAAAATTCTGGTCGGACTTGCAGCCGATAAAAAACTTCCCGACAACCTCTTGAAAGCGATTGCACCCGCCATCCTGAAAAACCCGGACCAAACCGTTCGGACAATGGCAAAGGAATATTTTTCAACAACGTCCGAAACACCTGCTTTGGCAACTCTAACTCAGGTTTCCGTCGAAACCGTTGCACAAACCGCATCGACCGAAACGGCTCCAGCGAAAGTAGAAACCGCTCCTGCGAAAGCAACCGCGTCGGTGTCGTCGGGTAGCACGGACCCCGCTATTGCCGAAATTTCGTTGCTGACCGGGGATTCCCAAACCGGGCGTAACATCTTCAAAACCAATTGCTCTACGTGTCATAAACACGGTCAGGTGGGGACGGACGTTGGTCCCGAACTCACGCAGATTCACCAGAAATTCGACAAAAACGGCTTGCTGGATGCTATCATACATCCCAGTGCTGGCATTGCGTTTGGCTATGAACCGTGGCTGATTACGACCAAAAAAGGGCAGACATTTTATGGTTTTCTGGTTAGCGATAGCGATCAGACGCTGGTTATCAAAGGCGTTACAGGACAGAGACACACCATTCCTGCCGATCAGGTTTTTTCGCGAAGGCAATACAAGACCAGTCTTATGCCCGACCCTAAAGCTATGGGCCTGACTAATCAGCAGTTAGCCGATTTAACCGCGTTTTTGTTGCAGCAATAACGTACCCTGAACAGTAAGTCACCAAATCGCAGATTAAACCCTTTCGTGTAGACCAGAGTCATAGTAGCGACCGTTGTGGTAAAACAATCTTTTTTTCATCTATCCCAACAACCGTTCATTGCTACGTACTATGCATTCGTATCTAACTATTTTTTTCATATTGGCGGCTTTGGCTGCATCGGGTCAGAGTCGGCCACAACCGGATTATGCTCGTGATTGGAAACGGGCTGATTCGTTGGTTGCCAAAGGGTTACCTAAATCGGCACTTGAGATTGCCGAACGGATTTATAAAGAAGCCAAAGCACAGAAAAACTATCCACAGGTAGTCAAAGCCGCCATTCGCCGACTCTCGTTTCGGGCCAGTTCCGATGAGGATAGTTATAAAGAATTAGTAAGAACACTGAAGGCTGATGTTGCCGAAACGCCTGAACCCGCTAAATCGATTCTACAATCGGTGCTGGGCGATACGTACTGGCAGTATTTTCAACAGAATCGCTACAAATTTTATAACCGCACTACGGTAAATACAGACGTTCAGGGTTCGAAATCGAACGTAGCAGCCGATTTTACAACTTGGGATGCCCAGCAACTGGTTGGTGCAGTTACGGACGCTTATCTGGCTTCGGTACAATCGAAAGCATTATTGCAGAAAACGCCAGTATCGGCCTACGATGCGTTGCTGGAAAAAGGTGATCCGGAAGCACGTGCGCTACGTCCGACTCTTTATGATTTGCTGGCGCATCGGGCTATCGATTTTTTCCAGAATACCGAACCCGATTTACTACGTCCAGTCTTTCGCTTCGAATTAGATAAACCCGCTTATTTTGCGAACCCCGCCAATTTTGTAAAGCAAACTATCCAGAGCCGGGATTCGCTGTCGGGTCGGTATCAGGCGTTGCTGCTGTATCAGCAATTAATTTCACAACATCTGCCCGATGCGAATGCGGATGCATTGGCCGATGTCGACGGTTTACGGCTGGCGTTTGTGCATCGGTACAGTGTTTTGCCAGAGCGCGATACGTTGTACCGGAAAGTGCTTGAGCAACAGATTGTTCAGTTCAAAAACAAACCTGCCGAAGCGTCTTACGCCTATCAGTTAGCCGAATTTCTAGCCGACTACGGCGGGCCAATACGTCCACTATTGAACGACGATGATCCACTCAATCCGCCTGTAAACCCGAAACGCTGGAATCACAAACAGGCGGCTGATATTTGCCGGGATCTGGAAAAACGGTTTCCGAAAACAATGGCAGGTAAACAGGCGATACAGTTGTTAGCCCGGTTGCTACGTCAGAGTTACACCTTGCAGGTCGAGCGGGTCAATATACCCGCGCAGCCGTTTCGGGCATTGGTAAATTACCAGAACGTCAATAAGTTGACCTATCGGATCATTCGCTCGTCGGTATCGGAACTGCAATCGTATCGCGAGGATATGATTGATGAAAATCGCAGGAAGCGGACGTTCGCTACGTGGCTGAAGCGTCCGGTTTTGGCCGAAAAGTCAATAACATTACCAGATGATGGCGATCTGAACACGCATTCGGTTGAAGTGCCGTTGAATGCTTTGCCCATCGGCCATTATTTGCTACTGATGACGTCTGACGAGGCTTTCCGTGAAAAAACGGAATCGGTGCAGTATGCAGCTTTTACTGTATCGTCGCTTGGTTATATAGCCGATTCAAACTGGAAACAGGAATCTGGTCTGAGTGTCTTTGTGACCAATCGGCAAACGGGTGAGCCGATTCAAAATGCGAACGTGAATGTGCTGGAAACCAACTGGTCGACGTTAAAAGGGCGTAATGCAACAACAACCGATGCCAATGGGCGGGCGCAGGTTATGTCTTCAGGTGCGCCACAGAATGGATTTTACTGCCTAATTACGTCCGGGAAAGATACGTTACTTTCTGATCGACAGTATAGTTATGGAAACTCGACTGAAAATGAAACCAATGCGCAGACACAAGCTCGTTTATTCACCGACCGTGCTATTTACCGACCGGGGCAACCAATTTATGTAAAAGGACTGGTGTACAATGGGAAATCGAATCAATTTGCGGTTTCGGCCAATCAGGATGTTACGATTGAATTACTCGATAATAACGGGCAATCGGTTGCCAAACAGACGTTAAAAACCAACGAATTTGGTACGTTCAGCGCGAACTTTACGGCTCCCGTTGGGCGCGTAACGGGCTCAATGACGTTGCAAACGCCTTATGGCGGCACCAGCATCAGCGTAGAAGAATACAAACGACCAACATTCGAAGTAAAAGCCAAACCAATAAAGCAGGCGTTTAAACTTGGCCAAACCGTTACGCTTTCGGCCGAAGCCAAAACCTTTGCGGGTGCTAACGTCGACGGCGCAGAGGTGCGTTACCGCGTGATGCGCCAGCTCCGCCCTCGCTGGACGTGGTGGTATGTTCCCCGTAATACAAATCAGACTGAGATCGCCAATGGAATCGCTCAAACCGATGTACAGGGCAATATTCGTATTACGTTCGAAGCGACACCCGACCGCGAACAGGCACGGGCAACCAACCCAGTTTTTGATTTCAACGTAACAATTGACGTAACAGATCGTGCTGGTGAGACACGTAGCGCAACACAAACGCTACGTATCGGTTACTCGGCTTTACAGGCGAATCTGGAAATTCCCGATCAGATCGACATTACTAATCCCGACGATTTCCGGCTACGTGTCACAAACCAGTCGGGCGAGAAGGTATCGGCGAAAGGACAATTGACGGTTTATAAACTGCAAACACCTACGCGCCTGTTACGTCCTCGTTTGTGGAGTCGACCTGATCGGCAATTGCTGAGTAAGGAAGAATTCGAAAAGTTGTTCCCGAATGATATTTATGCCAATGAAAATGACCCGCGTTCGTGGGCAAAAGGTAACGTAGTACAACAGAAAGCCTTCACTACGTCGGCCGATTCGCTGATTAAACCCGACATAGCACGCTACGTTCCCGGCGAATACGTAGCGGAAATAACCGTAACCGATTCGGCTGGTGAAACCAATAAAGAGCAGGCGTTTTTTGCCGTGGTCAATGAGAAACAACCCATTGCTTCGGCGCGTCCCGATAGTTGGGTGCAGATTCGGAGAGACAAAGTGGAAGTTGGTCAGGAAGCCGTATTCTGGGTAGGCAACAGTTTGCCTGGTTGGGTGATGATGCGGGTGGAGGAAGATCATAAAACGGTTCGGGAGGAGTGGCTCAAAACAGATGGCAAGCCACTTCGCGTTACGTTGCCTGTAACGGAAAAACAGCGGGGTGGTTTTGCCGTACATTTTACAATGATTCAACTGGGGCGGCTTTATCAGAAATCGCAAACCATTACAGTGCCATTCACCGATAAGCAGTTGAGCATCGAAACGAAAACGTTCCGGAGCAAACTCAAGCCCGGCGAGCGTGAAGAATGGACGCTGACTGTAGGCGGTTTACAGAAAATGCCTGCCGAAATGGTGGCAACACTGTATGATGCGTCGTTGGATGCGTTTTCGAAACTTGAGTGGCCAGTGTCGTTTTATAGTGCGTATTCACCAATTTTCTACGGCTGGCGCTCGGGAGCGTTCACTAGTCAATCGGCTAATCCACTGTTTTACAACTACAAACCAGAACAGCCTGTGCCACTACGTCAGTACGATCAATTGGCAGTTGGTGGCGGAAAAACTATTCGGATTCGGGGCGTTGCCAGAGGAGGGGCGGCACCTGAGATGAAGTATTTAGGCAGAGCGTATAGTAAAACTGCTGCACCAGCAGCGGCTGTTATGGAGCAAGATGCGCTTGCGCTTAACGAAGTTGTAACGGTAGGTTACGGGAAAAGTAAAGGCGAAACTGCCGAAACAAATCCACCAGTAAATCCTCGTCGGAATTTCAACGAAACAGCCTTTTTCTTACCGCAACTTCAAACCGATGCGGAAGGGAAAGTAATTCTGAAGTTTACGATGCCCGAAGCCCTCACGCGCTGGCGTTTGCTGGCTTTTGCGCATACAAAAGACCTAAAAACGGGTACGTTAGAGCGCGAAATCGTAACGCAGAAAGAGTTGATGATTACGGCTAATGCGCCCCGTTTTCTACGCGAAGGCGATACGATTCGGGTGATGGCGCGTGTCAATAATCTGAGCGAAAAATCATTGCCCGTAACGGCAAATCTTACGTTGCTGGATGCCTTGACCGGTGAACCGATCAGTCAGAAACTCGGTCTTTCGGTACTGCAAACCAACGTAACGGTGGCCGCTGGGCAAGGTCAGGCGGTGGGCTGGACCTTGGTTGTTCCCGGTGGATTAGATGCTGTTACGTGTCGATTCACGGCGCAATCGGGCAATTTTACCGATGGCGAAGAGTTTTCGGTGCCGATTCTGCCCAATAGGATGCTCGTAACCGATACGCAGCCGTTTTGGGTAAACGGTTCAGGCAAGTTGGCAGTGACGAAGGAGTTTAAGCTGAAACCACTGACAAATCTAAGCCCGGAATTACCCGTTCGCCATGAACGGCTGACCGTAGAAGTGACCAGCAATCCGGCTTGGTATGCGCTGCAATCGCTGCCGTATCTGATGGAATATCGGTATGAATGTGCTGAGCAGTTATTTGGCCGATTCTACGCCAATGGTTTAGCCGCTCACATTGTAGGTAGCAAACCCGCATTTCGGCAGGTGATTGCTGAGTGGCAGAAAAATTCGCCTAAAAGTCCGCTTCAGACCAATGAAGAATTGAAAGCTGTTACGTTGGAAAACTCCCCCTGGTTAGCTGATGCCCGTTCAGAAACCGAACGGCAGGCCAAATTAGGCCAGTTGCTAGATGCAAATCGGATGGAGAACGAGCTACGTCAGACCTTCGAGAAACTAAGTCAACTACAAACTCAAAGCGGAGGATTCCGGTGGTTTGGCGGTATGGATGCCAATCTTCCGATTACGTTGCATATTCTGAGTGGTTTCGGGCATCTGCAAAAATTAGGTGTGCGCCTTCCCGATGATATGCAACCGAAGCTGAAAGAGATGCAGGACAAAGCTATTCAGTACGTTGATGCTGAACTGAAACGTTGGGTAGGCGAACAGAAAAAACTGGATCAGCAAAAGAAAAATAAAGTGGCTGGAAACTGGTATTTCTCGGCAAGCCAGTATCTCTACGCCCGGAGTTTTTACCTCAATACGTTCATCGACAAAGCTATGCTGGCTTATCTGAAGCAGAAAGTTGCCGAAGACTGGACGAAACAAAGTTTACAGGGACAGGCGCTGTCGGCGATGGCTTTGTTTCGCTTTGGCGATGTGAAAACGGCAGAAGGAGTGCTACGTTCGCTACGTGAGCGCGCACGCGAATCGGAAGAATTAGGCATGTACTGGCCCGACAACCAGAGCGGTTTGTACTGGTATCAAACACCTATCGAAACGCAGTCATATATTATCGAAGCGTTTGAAGAAATCAAGCCCGACCACGCGGCTACGGATAATATGAAACGCTGGTTGCTACGTCAGAAACAAACGCAATCGTGGTCATCGACCAAAGCCACAACCGAAGCTATTTATGCCTTGCTGCTACGTGGTAGCGACTGGATGGGTACGGGCAATACAACGCAGGTAAGTTTGGGTGGAAAATCTATCGAAAGCCGGGTTTCGAAATCAGATGCCATAACAGGTTACGAAAAAGTGACCTATGCCGCTGCTGAAATCAAACCAGAGATGGGAACGATTCAACTTACTAAAACTTCCGATGGTCCGGCCTGGGGAGCTTTATACTGGCAGCATTTTGAGCCGCTCGACCGGGTTATGCCGGGCAGTGCGGGTTTGTCGGTCCAGAAAACGCTTTACGTTCAAAAAGATTCACCGAAAGGGCCAGTCATAACGGCAGTTTCGCCCAAAACAGCACTGAAACCCGGCGATTTGATTAAAGTACGTTTAGTGCTGAAAACTGACCGTGCGATGGAATATGTACATCTGAAAGACAGTCGTGCATCCGGTTTTGAGCCTGTAGCGGCTTTGTCGGGCTACAAGTTTCAGAACGGTTTGGGTTATTATGAATCGCCACGTGATGCCAGTACAGATTTCTTTATGAGTTATTTACCCGTAGGTACGCATGTGTTTGAATACGACCTACGGGTTGCCCAGACGGGCGATTTTTCGGCGGGTGTAGCTACGGTACAATGTTTCTATGCACCAGAATTTGCAGCTCATTCGGTTGGTGAACGAGTACGGGTAGGTGCTGCCAGTCAACGTTAATTGCAGGAGCTGGCCAGATCGGCGCGTGCTTTTTGGATGGCTTCAACCTGTGCCTTAGTTACAAAGCTACAGTTTTGCGCTACTGCCAGATAAGCGTCATAAGCCGTAACCACTGCTTTGCAGTTTGCCGTTGTGGGTGAGTTTGCATAGGTGGTGACGGCTGCTGTGTAAGCGTTCGATCTGGCTGTAATGTTAGCCTGAGTGCAATCACCTCCCGGAGCAGGGTCGTTGCTGCTTTTTTTACAGCTTAGCGCAAATGTGAACATAACCAGCAGGATGGCGAGAAAAGAGCGTGTTTTCATAGACGCAAATAAAATGATTGGTGAATGGGGCTAAGATAGTGGTAGCGATACGTAGTACTATCTAATGAGTTAGTTAACGGTTCTTTTCAGAAACGTATTACACAAAAAAGCGCTGGTCAAATTGGCCAGCGCTACGTAGTAAAAAAATAGATGTATTGCGGTTGTCTCAGACAGCAAGATGCTGTCTGTATTCCACTAGTGCTTTGCCAATTTTATTGTTAGATACGAATTGAACAGAATTTTGTCTGGGCCAAGCTCCAGCTTGGGCCGTTAAATTAGTCACCAAAGCCAAGCTGGAGCTTGGCCCAGACAAAATTCTAATCTTTAATTTTGGTAGAGTACTAGTAGTTGGCTGGTCTATAAAATTAAGCCTACGGCTCAGACAGCATCTTGCTGTCTGGGACAACTTAGTTTCAGTAGGCTGTAGACCTATTACGTACTATGCAGATACTTTATCCGCGTTTCTGATGGCGATGGCTTCTAATTCTATACCGAAACCATAGTGAAGTGGAGAACAGGGAATAACGGAACGGGCTGGCCGGTGCTCCCCAAAAAACTGGGCGTATAATCGATTGACATCGCCCCAATTACTGATATCGGAAATAAAGACTGAGACTTTTACTACGTCTTCCCGCTTGCTCCCGGCGGCACATAGAATGGCGTCGAGATTGGCCAGAATCTGTTCTGTTTGTTCGGGAACACTAGCATCCGTCAATTTTTGTCCGGCGGGCGTAATAGGTAAAATTCCGGAAATGAACAGGAATCCGTTATGCGCAACTGCCTGCGAATAATGACCGCCGGGCACTGGTGCTTCTGGTGTTTCGATAAATGTCATAGTCTTGAGTGAGGGTTATAACAAGAAACGCCATATCTATCAGACATGGCGTTTCTTGTTAACTGCAAAATGTAAACTTACACAATCGCGTCGATGAGTGACGTAACAAGCGATACAACAATGCTGAACAACAATGCTGCGATAAAACCCGTTACGTGAAAATTGGGAATTAGGTAAGATGTTAGATATACCATCAGTACGTTCAGTACCAATAGAAATAGCCCCAACGTAACAATGGTAATAGGAATGGTTAGAACCGTTAGGATGGGTTTTATGAACGCGTTCAGGAAGCCAAGAACAACAGCTACAACCAGATACGTGCCAGGGCCGCCTGTTACGGACACACCCGGAATGAAGTACGTAGCAACCCAAACGGCTACTGCGCTAATCAGAATACGAATAATTAATCCCATGGGAGCGAATGGTTTAAATGATTACTGTATTGAAAACGGGTCGCCTTATAAGACGACCCATTTCCGAAATGACAAACTGTGTAAGGCTGGCTATTGTTTTACGTGCCGATGCTCTAAAACTGCGATAATATCGTCTAAATCAATATTTTTTTGCTCCAGCAGTACCAGAAAGTGAAAAAGCAGATCAGCCGCTTCCCCTTTAAAGAGATCGTCGTTGCTGTCTTTCGCTTCAATAACCAGTTCAACCGCTTCTTCGCCAACTTTCTGTGCAATCTTATTAACGCCCCGATTGAATAAAGTTGTCGTGTACGATTTTTCGGATGGATTAACTTTTCGGTCGTGTATGATGCTCTGAAGGTAATTCAGAAACTGACCTTTGCCAGCCGTTGCTGGTTTCTGATTGGCTTCTTCAAAACACGTATCGGCGCCTGTGTGGCAAACCGGGCCCACCGGATTGGCTTTAATCAGCAACGTATCGCCATCGCAATCGACCAGAATATTCTGAACGTGCAGAAAATTGTTGGACGTTTCGCCTTTCGTCCAGAGTCGTTGTTTACTACGGCTAAAAAACGTAACGACGTTTTCTGCAACCGTTTTATCGTAAGCTTCCCGATTCATGTAGCCGAGCATCAGAACTTTGCTGGTTTCGGCATCCTGAATTACGGCAGGAATAAGGCCGTCGGGCGATTTATCGAAATTAATTTCGGAATTCATACTGTAAAGGTAAGCGACTACGCCCGAATCGTTTGCACAAACTGACGAATGCTCTCTTCCGACGTACCATTTTCGGCCAAATGCCGGATAAACGCGCTGCCAACAATGGCTCCATTAGCGTATTGGCTGGCTGTATCGAACGTAGCATGGTCATTAATACCAAAACCAATCAGACGTGGATTCCGTAGATTCATGGATTCAATACGTTCAAAATAATCGCGCATCGAATCGCTGACGCCCTTCGTTGAACCTGTAATACTCGCCGACGAAACCATGTAAATGAATCCATCCGACTCCGCGTCAATTTTACGAATCCTGCTTTCTGACGTTTGGGGCGTAATGAGGTTTACGTTCAGAATGCCATACTTGCGGAACGTATCAGCGTATTCATCCAGAAATAAATCTAATGGAAGATCGGGCAGAATAACCCCATCGACGCCTACTTCCTGACATTTCTGGCAGAAATTTTCGATACCAAACTGAAGCACGGGATTGATATAGCCCATCAATAAAATGGGAACCTGAACGCCAGTCTGCTCATCGCGACAGTTTTCCAACTGATCAAACAGCGTTTTAAGCGACATGCCATTGTCAAGCGCTTTTCCGTTGCTCTGTTGAATGGTTTCGCCATCGGCAACCGGATCAGAGTAAGGCATACCGATTTCTACTAAATCGACGCCAGCGGCCTGCAACCCGCGCAGAATGGTTACGGTATCGTCCAGATTTGGAAAGCCAGCGGTAAAATATACGTTTAACAACCGTTCGCTTTTTTGCGAAAACAGGTCAGTTATCCGATTTTGGGTAAGTTCTTGAGTCATGGTTTGCAGCTACAAATGTTTTGAATACGTAGCTAAATCTTTGTCGCCCCGGCCCGACAGGCAAACAACCACTACGTCGGTCGGTTTAAGGTTCATTTTTTCGAGAGCTGCTAGCGCATGTGCTGATTCCAGAGCTGGAATAATACCTTCGAGTTTACTTAGCTGAAAACCCGCTTCCAAGGCATCGGCGTCGGTAATGGCATAAAAATCACCCCGTCCTGAATCGAACAGGTGAGCGTGTAAAGGACCAATGCCCGGATAATCCAGACCAGCCGAAATGGAGTAAGGTTCAACCACCTGACCATCTTCGGTTTGCATCAGAATGGTTCGGCTTCCGTGTAAAACGCCCGGTTTTCCCAGCGCCGTTGTTGCTGCCGAATGTCCCGACGTAACGCCCTGACCAGCCGCTTCAGCCGCTACTAGCCGTACTGAAGGCTCATTGAGGTAATGAAAAAAAGCTCCGGCCGCATTGCTGCCTCCGCCAACACAAGCTACTACGTAGTCAGGATTCTCACGACCCGTTTTGGCAACAAGCTGCTTCTTGATTTCTTCGGAAATAACCGATTGAAACCGGGCAACCATATCCGGGTAGGGGTGAGGCCCGACTACCGAGCCAATAATATAGTGCGTATCGACCGGGTTGTTAATCCAGTGACGCATGGCTTCGTTGGTCGCATCTTTCAATGTCTGGCTGCCCGATTTTGCCGGAACAACCGTAGCACCCAGCATCCGCATCCGGTCGACGTTGGGTTGCTGACGTTCCATGTCGATGCTGCCCATATAGACAATACATTCCAGACCCATCAAGGCGCAAACGGTAGCCGTTGCCACTCCGTGCTGACCCGCTCCGGTTTCGGCAACGATACGTTTCTTGCCGAGTCGCTGAGCTACCAGAATTTGCCCAATCGTATTGTTTACTTTATGCGCTCCTGTATGGCAAAGGTCTTCACGCTTGAGATAGATCGTAGCACCAATTTTTTCGGAAAGCCGTTTGGCTAAAAATAAAGGTGTTGGCCGCCCAACATAATCTTCCAGCAATTGCCAGAATTCGGCCTGAAAAGTAGGGTCGGCAATGATATTGAGGTAGTTCTGACGTAGTTCTTCTACGTTCGGATAAAGCATTTCGGGAATAAACGCCCCGCCGAAATGACCATAAAATCCTTTATCAGAAACCTCAAACGAGGTTGTTGGTTCGAGGGTGGTTTGCATGGTAATCAATGCTTAACTAATCGTAATCCTAAAGCAGTTAGATGATCGAAGTCATTATCTGTCGTGTGCAATTCTATGTCCAAGTACAAGGCTGTCGCAGCTATCCAGATATCGTTTTTGCCCATATTCCGGGCAGATGAGCCTAGTGAATATCCATCTAATTTTCCCTGACTATATGCATCTATTTCAGCGTAATACCTTATTAGGTCATTTGTTATGTCGACAGGCGGGTATTGTTCCACCATATCGCGCATGAAATCTAACTTTTGTACTCCCCAATCGGATTTCAACGCAAAAGCTTCAAGTTCACCGATGACAACAATAACCAATATTGTTCGGGCTGGTGGTAACGTTTTTTGCCGAATGTGCTGTATTAGTAAATTAGTATCGTAAATCATGCACCACGGTCGCCTTCTGCCAATAGTTCATCCATCCGCCGATTCTCTTCCTCTGTAAAATCTGGAAATTGACGAGTAAATGGAGTCTTGGGTATAACTGCGTCGAAGAAACGCTCTACCCCCCAACGTTTAATATCTTCAGGTTTATAGCTTCGCCCTCTCCTTAGTGGAGGAATCTCATCATCAAGTTTCTTTGTCGTTTCCATTAGCGTTGTTGTTTAACGGGTTAACAAGATGGACGCTGCAAAAAGTTGGCTAAACCGTTTCTTCCTCTTCAATCGGTCTGACCCGATTGATCAGTTCTTTTACTTTCGCTACGTCTTTCACACCGGGGGCTATTTCAACCTGACTGTTTACATCAACGCCATACACCTTCATACCTTTGAGTTGATCGAGCAGATTAAGATTATCCAGACCAATGCCTCCGCTGATGAAGAATGGTTTTTCATTATCGTAGCGGCTCAGGATACTCCAGTCGAACGTAACGCCGTTGCCGCCGGGCTGATCGCCTTTTGCGTCGAACAGGAAAAAATCGCACTGGGCTTTGAAGTTGTTGAGCATCGAAAAGTTGAATGACTCATCGACCCGAAACGCTTTAATAATGTTGATTCCCCGATTGCGCAGACTTCGGCAGTATTCTGGGGTTTCGGTGCCGTGTAGCTGAACGTATTGAAAATCAAATTTCTTTACGTTACGCAGGATGTAATCGGGACTGGCGTTGACAAACACGCCCACTTTCCGGATCGACCGGGGTAGGGATTTTACGACTTCTTCATCTAACTCGTCGCCAACAAAGCGAGGGGACTGGTCATAGAAAATAAATCCAACGAAGTCAGGACCAAGGGCGGCAATCTCTTTCAGGTTGTCGGCATCACGCAGACCGCACACTTTGATTTTCATGGCTGTACAAGTTAAATTGAGGGCGTTTTATATAGGTTAAATTCAGAAACCAACGTAGTAAGAGCCTGTGCCGGATTGTCGGTTTTCATAAATGCCTCCCCAATCAGGAAACCATCAAAACCCGCCCGAAACAACGAATACATCGTTTCTGCATCGTGCAACCCGCTTTCGGTAATTTTGGCGAACGTATCCGGAATCCGCTCAACCAAACGTAGCGATGTGTCTATAGACGTAGTGAACGTTTTCAGGTTGCGGTTGTTGACACCCACCAAATCGATATTTGGCGTCAAGCTTCGGTCGAGTTCTTCTTCGTCATGCACTTCAAGAAGTACCTGCAAACTCAAGTCGTGGGCCTGAAGGCTCAGTTCCGCCATTTCTTCGGCTGATAGACAGGCCGCAATGAGCAACACTACGTCGGCACCCCAAGCCTTGGCTTCGAGCAACTGATAGCGGTCAACGATGAAATCTTTACGTAGAATAGGAGTTTCCGGATTCGCCAGCCGAGCCGCTTGTAAATCAGCGGGTGTACCGCCAAAAAAGGGTTCGTCAGTCAGAACTGATAATACTGCTGCTCCGGCCCCAACGTATCCCTGTGTGGTTGCTGTTACGTCGGCTTTATCGTTAATAATGCCTTTGGAAGGAGATTTGCGCTTGAATTCGGCAATAATTCCCGTCGATTGAAAACTCTGAACGGCGTCACGTGCGGAAAGGCAATACCGCTTGAAGTCAGGCATTTGTTCCAGTGCAGTTACAGGCGTAATTTCTTTGCGCTGGGCTACTTCGATTCGTTTCTGGGCAATAATTTTATCAAGAATCGTCATACTTCGTTCGGTGGGCGAAAGAGGTTAACTGAAGGATGAAATTGCTACGTATCCTTCTACGTCTGTCGCTTAATCTTGAATCAATTTCTTAAAACTGGTTAACGCCCGACCACTTTCCAGCGATTCGCGGGCAATACTTATACCTTCTTCGCGCGTGGTTGCTTTTCCGGCTGCCAGTAAGGCCATCGCCGAATTCGCTAAAACGGCCTGCTTTTGAGCCGACGTAGCTTCGTTATTCAATACGTTCATGAATATCTGTGCCGATTCATCGAGGGTACTCCCACCCGCCAGTACGTCGGGAGTGAGTTTTTCCATGCCCAATTCGTCGGGTTCCAGAATCTGCTCGGTCTGGTTGCTAATGACTTTAAACGGCCCGGTGAGTGAAATTTCATCGTAACCATCCAACGTGTGCAGAATCATGAATCGCTTGTCGGTTTGCTGATAAAGGTACGCATATAATCGCGCCAATTCAAGGCTAAACACGCCAACGAGCTGTTTTTGAGGCTTCGCCGGATTAATCATCGGACCCAGTACGTTGAAAAACGTTTTCACGCCCAAATCCTTCCGAATGGGTGCTACGTTCTTCATGGCCGGATGGAATAATGGAGCGTGCAGAAAACAGATGCCCGCCGTTTCCATCTTGCGCTGCAACTCGCCCACGTCATTCGTGAATTTATAGCCCAGCCGTTCCATAACTGTCGACGAACCAACCAGTGATGATACACCGTGATTTCCGTGTTTGGCAACGCACTGACCTGCACCAGCCACGACAAAAGACGACAACGTTGAAATGTTGAACGTATCTTTTCCATCGCCACCCGTACCGCAAAGATCCATCGGGTCATATGCCGATAAATCGACGGGGAGGCAAAGTTCGAGCATGGCGTCGCGGAAGCCCTCTAGTTCTTCCAGACGGATACTACGCATCATAAACACAGTCAGAAAAGAAGCAATCTGTGCCGAATTGTATTCACCCCGACCAATGCCGAGCAATACTTCGCGTGCCTGGCTTTTTGTTAGCGATTTGTATTCAAATAATTGATTTAGAATGGCTTTCATTATTGACTAGTTAGCGGTTAGGCTCCGTAAAGTTTGTGGAAAGACGTAGCATTTGGTGTGCCCCTTTCTGGAAATGATAATCGACATTCACAATATCCGCCTGAATCCCCTTTGCCTGACATTCCATTACAACGGTAGACAAATAGGATGATGGCTGACCATCTAGTGAGATGATCGGGAAAATCCGAACATCGTTTGCCACACGGATTAGTTCACGTATCGATTCCAAATGAAACGTTTCGGATAGTTGCTCAGAATACAGAAAGAGCAAATGTGAACACAACACTACGTCGAACGAGCCGTCAGAGAACGGCAGTTTTGGTAATGAAATAGGCAGATAGCGACTTTGCTGCAAACCTTGTTCGTAATCACTCAGAAACAGATTCATCGCACGCATACGCTCATGGCATACCGACTCAACATCTCGAAAAGTTGTCCAGTTATACTGCTCACTATGTTCGTGTAGCTGACGTTTCACCGTTTGATACGTATCATCGATACGTTGTTTAAGCTCGGTTTCTGAAAAGATATAAATTGGGTCGATAGATACAACTGAGTGGCCCACTGCCGACATTTCCGCGTTGAAACTGGCTGGACCATCACCTACGCCTACTATGCGTTTGGATAAATCCGTGTCTGTAAGGTTGAACATTCGCTGATATTCGTCAAGTGTTCGGCCCCATGGTACAACCTCGGCTAGTTTCATTGTTTCAACCAGTTTTCAATCATCGTCACCCCGTTTTTGGTCAGCACAGATTCGGGGTGAAACTGTAAGCCGCGAACATCGTATTTCGTATGAGCCAGCCCCATAACACGGCCTAGTTCGTCAATGGCCGTGATACGTAGCTCATCGGGCATCGAATCCGGTACAACGGTCCAGGAATGATAACGGCCAACGGTCAATTCGTCGGGAATGTCATTAAAGAGCTTCTCGGTGCGATCGGTAACGGTTGCATGATGGGCAACACCGTGTAATACGTCGCCCAGGTTTTCCAGCCGAGCGCCGTATACTTCGCCGATACCCTGATGTCCAAGACAAATGCCCAGAATACTCTTGGTTGAGCCGTATTCACGTACCAAATCCTGCATTATACCTGCTTCTGACGGAATCCCCGGCCCCGGCGATAGCAAGATTTTGTCGTACTGCCCGACATCTTCGAGCGCGATTTTATTGTTCCGAATAACATCCGGTTTCTGTCCCAACTCACGCAGAATATACACGAGATTGTAGGTAAATGAATCGTAATTATCTAAGACGAGAAGTTTCATATTTTTAGGAGTTAGGAGTTAGGAGCGAGTAGTAAGAATCCGTCCGGCGGGTATAATGCGGCAGCATTCTCACTATGCACTCCTCGCTCCTAGTACTTCATAGTTTACAGTTGTTTTGCTTGCTCAAGAGCGGTTCGAAGGGCGGCCAATTTGTTGTGAACTTCCTGAAGCTCACTTTCAACCACCGATTTGGCTACGATACCGGCACCCGCCTGATAATACAACGTATTGTCTTTGCTCATGAATGTCCGAATCATAATGGCGTGGTTAAACTCACCATCGAAACCCATATACCCGATACTACCCGAATAAAAACTACGGCTGATATTTTCGTACCGGTCGATGAGTTGCATAGCCATGTGTTTGGGTGCGCCCGACAACGTACCAGCCGGAAACGTTTCAGCTACAATTTGCAGTGGATCAGCATCTTCTGTCAGCTCTCCCACAACTTTCGACACGAGGTGAATAACGTGCGAATAGTACTGAACTTCCTTAAACGTTTCTACTTTCACTACGTCGCAGTTGCGGCTCAGGTCGTTACGTGCCAGATCGACCAGCATTACGTGCTCCGCCGATTCTTTAGGATCGTCATACAGTTTCTGCGCTAGTTCAGCATCGCGTACGTCATCGCCCGTTCTCCGGAACGTACCGGCAATTGGATAAATGGTTGCCTGCCGTTTTTTGACAACGATCTGCGATTCAGGCGATGAGCCAAACAACTTGTAATTGCCATAATCGAAGTAAAACAGATAAGGCGAAGGGTTCAGAGAACGTAGCGCCCGATAAACATTGAATTCATCGCCCTGAAAAGGTGTCGAAAATCGGCGTGATAAAACAATCTGGAATACATCGCCCCGCTGGCAATGGTCTTTTCCCTTCTGAATAACGCTTCGAAACTCATCGTCCGTAAAATTGGAAACCTCCGGGCCAGCCGGGCTGAACGTATACGTCGGATAATTGCGGCTCGTAATCAGATCGCTGATATAATCTAATCCCTCGGTTGAGTCAGGATTGTGTGACTCATCACTTCCTTCAGGAAGGTAGCTATGCTCAAACAGGTGAAGCTCGTCCTTGAAATGATTGATGGCCAATACGTAGCGATAAACTGTAAATACAGCCGCCGGAATCTGGTTTTCGGTTGGTACCGCAGCCTCAAGCGTAATATCCTCAAAACCCTGTACCGACGGATAGCCAAAATAACCGAATAACCCATTGGTAATAAACGGGAAAGGCGCTTTTTCGTGCTTGAAGCTGTCTTTAAACTGTTGCAGCGCTTCCCGCATCGACTGAATCGGCAACACTTGTGTCTGTTCTGTTTCACCCGGCAATTGCGTCGTGAGCTTTCCATCCTGATACGAGAATCGGGCAACCGGATCGAAGGCGATGTACGAAAAACTGTTGTCGTTGCCGTGATAATCGGAGCTTTCGAGCAGAATGCTGTTTAGAAAGCGGTCGCGGATACGCAGGTAAATGCTTACTGGCGTAATGATGTCGGCCAGCATACGCTTGTGGCGGCTGACAACGCGGTAAGTGGGTTTTACATCAAGAGTCATAAATCTAGTCAAGTTGGCTCCGACAGGCTCCGGCTATCGGGTTAGTTACTGATTACTCGTTATTGCGATTCCAACAGCCGGAGTCTGTTGGAGCCAGACCAAAAAAATAAGGCTCACCGGGATGACGGTGAGCCTTTAAAACTGTGTTGGTAAACAACAATAGCGGCAACCCTCATCCCAACGTAGGAGAGTGCCACCACCAAATCATATTGTTAACCGTATTATTCATAGCGTTATATCGCTGTAAAATTTTCTGTTTGCTGATCGGGGCAACAGGATTCGCACCTTATATCCCGAACGTAGCACTGCGACAGTGCATTAAGGGCACAAATATAAAGCGTTTGCGGAATTCTGGTCAATGACCAATTATTTTTTTTAGAATTTTTTCAAAATGCATTACATTTCCATCAGACCGATACGGATGCTCTTGTTCTCATTCAGTTCAAACGAAGTCTGGTCGAAGTCGGGTGGCCCCATAAGCATCGTTACGTTCGAAAGGCCAAACGGTTCGGTTGGCATCTGGCCGGAGAAATCCAGTTTCTGATTGGCGTTTAAATCCTGATAAAGCCGAACCGCGTAACGTCCGGGAGCGAGTCCATCAAACGTAACACTGATTTCGCCCGATGGCGTTACGTCAATAGATTTAGGATTCTTCGATTCTCCATTAAAACTGGCCGGGCTATCGGCCAATCCAATGTATAATTTCCCCGTGCGATTGTTTATATTATGAACAACAACGGTGAGTGAATAGCCTTTAGTCGCTGTAGTCGACGTAGTAGAACTAGTCTGCTGAGCAGCAGCGAGATTTGTAAAAAATAAGACAGTAGCAAAGGCAATAATCGTTTTCATAGCTTGTGTTTGTCTTGGTTCGATGACACAAACATATAAGACCGCGATTTACGTTTTCACCCAAAGGGACGAACAGCAGGAATTTGGGACAAATGGTACGTTTAACGGGCTGACTAATCCAGATTCAGCGTTAGATTCCCACTTTTCGTGTATCGAATTTCTTCTTCGGCCAGCATTTGTTTAACAATTTGCGCGAGCGTATCGGTATCTGTTTGGGCAAAATGATGAGCAAGCTGTTTGGGTGGCACGCCGGGGCCGTTGGCAAGTGCTACGTATTCCCGAACCTGCTCCCGTATTGACGAAAGTGCGTTCTCCGCTTTTTTCTTCTTTTTAAGGCAATTGTCGCAAATGCCGCAGGCGTCACCCGGTTTTTCGCCGAAATAAGCCTGTAACAACCGCGTTCGGCATTGCGTAGCATGTTCAACATAAATGGTTGCCGCATTTACTTTACGTAGCGCCAGTTCTTTCCGACGATTCAGCTCCGCTACGTTGATCGGTAACGAAGGTGCGTCGAAGCGGGGTGTCAGGAAAGTAAGCTGGGGCTTGTCTTTCTGTTTTTCGTAAATCACTACGTTCCGTTGATGAAGCTGTTCTATCAGATTCTCTACTTCGCCCTGATTCATTAGATACGCACGCGCCAGCGTTGATTCAGAAATGGTTACGAAATCGGTAAATAATTCGCCACCATACAAGCGTAGTAATAGTTTCAGGAATGAATCGAAACGGGAATTCATAACCTGAAATTCGTATAGCTGCCGATTGTCCAGTATGATTGCCAGTCGGGAAGGATGATAATAGTTTTCGTTCAACTGAATGAATCCCTCAAGCTGAAGTTGTTTTAGGGCGTAGTGCGTTTCCTGCGGAGGAAGGCCGAACGTAGCGGTAAAAGCGCCCATGTCGAAGTCATAACTATTGAATTCGCCCCCACCAACCGGCACAGCCGTGTAATTAGCCAACGCCTGATAAACCCGACGTAGCATCTCGACGGGTTGATAGAGTTGCTCCGTGCGCGAACGTAGCGTTTCCAGATCGTTCGGCGTATAGAGCATAACGGCATACGCTTTTTGTCCATCGCGCCCGGCTCGGCCCGCTTCCTGATAATACGCTTCGAGCGAATCCGGTACGTCCAGATGCACCACAACACGCACATCCGGTTTGTCGATGCCCATGCCAAATGCATTGGTTGCCACCATAACCCGGGTTTTATCCTGAATCCAGGCATCCTGCTTATCCGATCGTTGCTGCGTAGTTAGTCCAGCATGGTAAAAATCTGCCGAAATGCCCTGTTTACTAAGCCATTGGGCAATCTGCTGGGTTTGCCTGCGGCTACGTACATACACCACCGCACAGCCCGGTACGTTGTTCAGCACACGTAGCAATCGGGATTCTTTATGCTCTTCCAGCACGGCTGAGTAGGATAGATTTGGACGGGCAAAGGTTTGCTTAAAAATCTGGGGAGTACGTAGCGTTAGCTTATCGACAATATCAGCCTGTACATCGGGCGTTGCCGAAGCTGTTAGGGCGATAATGGGCGTTGTGGGAATTAACTCACGAAATTCAGCAATTTGAAGGTAAGGTGGTCGGAAATCATAGCCCCATGCCGAAATACAGTGCGCTTCATCGACAGCAAGTAAGCAAACCGTCATCTGCTTCACCCGCTCGATCACAATTTCAGTGCGTAGCCGTTCGGGCGAGAGGTATAGAAATTTAAGATTGCCATAGATGCAGTTATCAAGCGTGGTATCGATTTCGCGATGGTGCATGCCCGAATAGATAGCAGCCGCAGGAATACCACGTTTACGCAGTTGCTCAACCTGATCTTTCATCAGGGCGATGAGCGGAGTGACCACAATGCAAACGCCCCGCATGGCCAGTGCTGGTACCTGAAAACAAATCGATTTTCCACCACCGGTTGGCATCAGTGTCAATACGTCCTGTTGTTCCAGCACAGCATTCACTACGTCCTCCTGCATTGGCCGGAACGTAGGATACCCCCAAAATTGCTGTAAAATCTGCCGGACAGTCAAAGTAATCAGTCGTTAGTTAAATTGGCCCCGACAGGCTCTGTCTGTCGGAATTGCCGGATGAGTTGTCGTTAGCCACTGCTGCTACACCAACGGGCACAGCCTGTCGGTGTCGATCATTTACCGACTATCACGCAAATTTACGGTGTAGAATAGACAAATCGGAAACGGAACAGTTTACGTTTATAGTTATATACTCAACCACTAGAATGAGCAGTTATGATTCAGAAAGTTATAAAATCAGACGAAGAGTGGCGCGCACAGCTCACGCCCGAACAATATCGTGTTACGCGTACGAAAGGTACCGAACGGCCCTTCACTGGCGAATATTGCGAAGCACACGACCCCGGCCTGTATGCGTGTGTATGTTGCGGCACCGAATTATTTGAGTCAACAACCAAATTTGAGTCGGGAACAGGCTGGCCTAGTTTTACCGAACCGATTGAGGAAGAGCGAATTAAACTAGAGAAAGACAATAGCTACGGTATGATTCGGGTCGAGGTGTTGTGCAATGTCTGCGACGCGCATCTGGGGCACGTATTTAACGATGGTCCACCACCAACCGGCATGCGCTACTGCCTGAATTCAGTGGCTTTAGTATTGAAACGAACTACTGACGCTACGTAGATTATCTAGTATACAATCTTCATGTGTATACCCGATGCTACGCTAAAAACAGGCGTAGCATTGCCCATTTAATCAAATAGTTTCCCATATTGCTTTGTATTTCAGGCCTGTTTTATTTATAATATAGGTTGTTAGGGAAAGTATTTGTCGAGAAAAGGCTATTCAGGTGAACATCTGAAGCAGAACTTAGCCTTGATAGTTACAGGTTTACACAATGAAGGACTGGAAGTTGAGGGAAGCTGGGTTGGTGCTGGGGTTCATGTTGGTCATGAATGGCGTAATCGCGCAGAAAGTAAATACCGTTTTACCAAACTCACCGATTGGAACCCCTGCTATTGGGCCACGAATTGAGTATTACAAGGCCGAACGTGACGCTCTTACACAAATAGCTGCTCCTAACATTTCGTTGAAAAAACTTGCCAACGGTCGGCTTGCGGCTCCTACGGCGCAGTTTGTTGTTACGTATAACGGATTTACAACCGAAGCAAAACAGGCTTTTCAGTATGCCGTAGATATCTGGTCAACGCTGATCGTATCGCCGGTACCGATTCGAATTCAGGCCAATTGGGTTTCGCAGAAACCTAATGTGCTGGGTTCGGCAGGACCAGCTACGTATCGGTACAATGCCGATGGCGGGCAGAGAGCCTATGCGTTTTATCCGATAGCACTGGCCGAAAAAATAGCCCGACGCGAACTGAACGGCACTGATGAACCCGACATTATCGCTGATTTTAACCGGAATAACGATTGGTACTTCGGCACCGATGGCAAAACACCAAAGGGGCAAACGGATCTGGTAACGGCCGTTTTGCACGAGCTGGCACATGGGTTAGGCTTCATCGGATTTTTTACAGTGGTTGGCGATAATGGCCTTTATACACAAGCTCTTTCATCGGTATATGATCAGTTTATCGAAACAGGTCAGGGAAAGCGACTGGTAACCTCAACGAAAGATTTTCCGAACGATTCGGAAGCATTGAAACTTCAGTTAGCTGGTCATAATCTGTATGTTAACGGGACAACACTCAAGCAGGTTACGGGCGACCGTGCCCGTTTGCACGCTCCGTACGATTTCGATCGGTCTACCAGTGTGTATCATTTGAATGAAGATACGTACCCGCCCGGTAGTATCAATTCGTTAATGACTCCTATGCTCGCTCAGGCAGAATCGATACACAATCCGGGGCCGATAGTGTTAAATTTTCTGGCAGATTTAGAGTGGAAAACAACGTCTGTGCTTCATGAGCCTATAATTGGTAGCGAAGATCCCGGCGACCTCGTTTTCAGTACACGGGTAATTAGTGACACCACGCTAACACCGAATTCGGTTCGGTTGCTTTACCGAAAAACGCAGCCAACCGCAAAAGATTCGGTATTTACAACCGTCACACCTACGCAGGTGGGCACTACTGGCGAGTACCGCTACACACTCCCATCAGCACAGGCGCAGGGCGACATATGGTACTATTTTGTGGCGAAAGACGGATTAGGACGAACCTATACCAATCCGGGTAAGCTAGCCGATGGTACACAGGTAGTACACCATACCCAGATGGGGCCCGATAACGTAGCGCCGGTTATTCAGTATTCGCCCACCAAAAATTACATATTTGCTTCGACAGCGGCAGACAGCCTGCCCATTTACGCACGAATTAAGGATAATCGGGCTGGTATTAGTGCGGCTTATGTCGAGTATAAAATCAACGGAGTAGCTCAGCCAAATCTAGCGTTGAGATTTTCCCGGCTTACCGTCAATAACGTTACGTACGATAGCATGTACGTCAATCGAATCAACTTTCCAGCTAATTCGTTGAAAGCGGGCGACAAGATTACGTATCGTATTGTGGCTGTCGATATGTCGAAAGCGAAAAATCAGACGTTCAATCCGGCCAATGGTTTTTACGAGATTCCGGTGTTGGCTCCGCGAGCGGCTCGTGATCAATACGTTAATACGTTTAGTGATGCTACGTCGGCCAATGATTTTATTGGATACGGCTTTAGCGTAACGACGGTTGCGGGTTTTAGCGACCCGGCTATTCATTCCGAACATCCGTACCGAAATGGCTCTGATTTTCGAGCACAGAGCAATTATGAATACGTATTACTGTCGCCAATCCGGGTAAAAACAAACCCTGACAGCGCCATGATTCGGTTCGATGAAATTGTGCTGGTTGAGCCGAGTGAGGCCGGAAGCAAGCTGGGCGATGCCAATTTCTACGATTATGTGATTGTGGAGGGTTCCAGTAACAACGGATTGACCTGGAAGCCGCTGGTCGATGCGTATAGTTCGCGCGATAAGACCGAATGGGCCAACGCATACAAAGCCAGTATCGTTGCTGATAATTCGACAACGGCGGGTGTTCCAGCCTTATATCGTCGTCGGGAAATTTCGTTATTGAAACAAGGGAGCGCCTTTAAAGCGGGCGACCAGATTCTGATTCGGTTTCGCCTTTTTGCCGACCAGTTGTCGTACGGCTGGGGATGGGCTATCGACAATCTGCGGATTCAGTCGGCTCCTCCGGTAATATTGGCTGAAGAACCGACCGCAGCCGCTACGTTCTCATTCTATCCCAATCCAGTAAATAAAGGGTCGATACGTATCGTTGCCGATTTCCCCAAAGTGGTATCTGAGGCCAATCTTTCGCTTACCGACGTATCAGGACAAACCATTCGTCAACAGGCATTAAAAGTGAGTGGCACGCGCGTAAACGAACTTTTCGAGATGGGGCCGTTGCCAACGGGACTTTACTTTTTGCAACTTAAAGCCAACGACCTGATACTGACCAAAAAAGTGCTGGTTGCTGAATAAGTTAAGGTTTTGACGCTACGCTGCTAATACGTTAATTTACGAGAATGAATATTCCGATAAACTAACGTATTGGTTACCATCGCCTGATGCGCTTCTTCTTCATAAAATCGCTGTGTTTTTTTAGTTTGCTGATTGTGATCGGGTGTTCTTCAGCCCGACGTATCACTCGTGCACTACGTACTGAATCGACTTATACGGATCATTTTACCGGCGTATCGCTCTACGATCCGGTTCGGCAACAATATCTGATTCAGCACAACGCCGACAAACCATTTACACCGGCATCAAATACCAAACTATTCAGCTTTTATGCGGGCCTGATTTCATTACGTGATTCGCTTCCGGCGTTGCGTTACGTTGTGCGGGGTGATTCGCTTATTTTCTGGGGTACGGGAAATCCATTGCTCTTGCACCCCGATTTGCCCGACACAACAGCACTGGCATTTCTCCGGAATCGATCAGAGAAACTGTTTTTTTCGGCCGAGAACTACGAAGGTCCGCGTTTTGGACCGGGCTGGGCGTGGGATGATTATAACGACGATTATTCAGCCGAATTAGCGCCAATGCCCATTTATGGGAATGTGCTGCGTTTTCCGAAAGGAACGTACACCGCCAATCAGATAAAACCACGTCAATTTGCCGATAGTATTCGAATTGCGGCAGAGAATAAAGGAGCAGGAAGTATTCAGCGTTCTGAATTTGCGAATCAGTTTACGCGACAATCAGATACCCAGAAAAACCGGCAGGACGTACCATTTCGATGGTCGTCGGATTTAGTAACACAACTGCTGGCCGATACGCTGCACCGACCTGTAGGGCTTGTCAGAATAGCTGTTCCGGCCAATACCCAATTGTTACGTGGTTCTTCGTCCGATTCGCTTTATAAACGGATGCTTCATGTGAGCGATAATCAATTTGCCGAACAGGTGTTGTTTATGATTTCGGCAGAACGTAGTGCGTCAATGCTGGAGCCTACGGTTGAATTGCGTCGAATAGCCGACACGCTTGGATTAACTACCCCGTCGGGACGTAACGTAGCGAGATGGGTCGATGGCTCGGGGTTATCGCGGTATAATGTGTTTACGCCGAACGTATTGATTGATTTGCTGGTGAAAATTTACCTGCTTGTTCCACAGCAACGCTTGTTTACGCTCTTGCCTGCATCGGGGCGGTCAGGTACGCTACGTAATCTGGATTTGAACGGAAAACCGTACGTATTTGCGAAGTCTGGCTCCATGACAGGCGTTTATAATCTGAGTGGCTACGTCCTTTCTAAGCGGAATAAATTGCTCTATTTCAGTATAATGCACAATAATTTTACGCAGTCGGTCAGCGAAATACGCCAACGGACGGCAGCGTTACTGAAAGAAATTCACGAGCGGTTTTAGGCTAGTTAACGTACTACCGCAAGCTTTCCGGATAAACTCTCTGAGCCATCAGACGTAACAGTAACGATCAGATAAACACCCGTTTGTGCAGGTCGATTGCGATAATCACGCAGGTTCCAGGTGGCTGTTCCTCCCTGCGAACGGGTTTCATAAACCAGTTGTCCACCCGCATCGAGAATTTTCACAGTGGCTTTGTCTGTGAGCCCATTAATACCCACCGAACCTGTAAAATCAGGACGTACCGGATTGGGATAAATCGTCAATTTATTAAGTTCTTCGGCGGGTTCTGTAGCCGCTCCTCGGTATGATAGAATTCCGTTCGTAGTCTGCATGAAAACCAGCCCACTAACAGGTTCAACGGTTATTGATGATACGTAGTTATTCGGTAGAGGGCTATTTGCGGTTGTGAAGTTTTCGAGAAGCTGTGAGCCGTCTGCCGCGATTCGATAAACGCCATTGGGTGTTCCTATCCATTTCCGATTTCCACCATCGACGGCTATAGAAATAATATTCTCATTCGCTAACAAACGACGTCGATTCAGGATAGGTGATTGGGCATCAATCGAAGCATCGAAAGCACCGGCCGGATTGTCGAATACCATAGGGCCCAGACTTGTGCCTACCCAGATAACTCCCTGTTTATCTTTTGCCAATGTTTGTATACTATTCGTCAGTAACCCGCCCTGTCCACGGGTAGTAGTCAGATAACGGCTGCGATTGTTTTGCGGATCGACAACCATAATTCCTGAACTGCCTAAATTAAGCCAGACAAATCCGTTGTCGTCGGCTACGACTTGCGTTATAAACGGTTGGCCGATAAATGGAAACGATTGAAACTGGCCATCGGGCCGCCGAACGTGTAAAACGGCCTGCGTACTAGTGGGGGTGTTTGTGGATATCCACAGGTTTCCCTCAAGGTCAGCATTCAGGCTGGTAATGTTAATTGGAATGTTGGCTGGCAACGTAACGCGGGCGGGCGCACTACCTTCGTTATAACTCCATAGCCCGGCTGCGAGTCCGGCCAGATAAAGCCGCTGTTCGTTAGGTAGATAAGCCGCTGACGAAAAACCGGACGTAACGCCAGTTAGTGGCGTAGTTTGCCAGCGACCAGTTGGTATTGAAAATAACTCAAGTGCCGGTTGCGAAATCATGGGTACAAGACCATTCGGGTAGGCATATAAGCGTGAGAACGTATCTGTACTTGGCCCTTCTGGTGTAATACGCTGGAACGTAGCGTTGCTGCCAAACAACAAACCATTGCGCGTATCCGCGACCCAAACCGTATTACCATCGGCCACCACTTCACGTGGATTTGTTAGTAAATTACCTGAAAATGGGGCCTGACCCGGTAATGTAACAGCTTTATCGGTGGCAAGAATTAACCCGTTTGTGCTGGAAAACTGCCGGATGGTCAAATTTGAAAGCGACTGTGTCAATGTCCATTTGCCGCTTTGCCGCTCATAAATTCCTTCTCCGCTAACGCTTGCCAACAATTTGCCGTCTTTGGAAATCAGGGAAATAGCTCCTTTGCCGGGTAACGTAACGGTACGCCAATTGGCCGGATCTGCAATGTTGACCGATGGCGAAAGTCGTATCGAACGTATCTGATACGTATTACGTATGTCGCTGGCTGGTGGAATCAACGCATATAGACTATCGTTCGCAACAGCTGTTTCTGTTGTTAAATAAAGAGGTGCCCCGGATTGTGGGGTAAAATACGTATCACGAATCTCATCTTTAAGCAGATCGAGCACAACTACACCAAAACTGGCGCTTAAATACGCCACATTCCCGACCCGATTGATGTGATAAAGACCAGCCGAACCAAGCGATGAAAGAATGGTATTGACGTTTTTGATTTCGCCCGGTTCACCTGTAGCCGATACGGTCAGAAAATCCAGATTGCCGTTTTGATACGCAATAAGTAGTCGGTGCTGATCGGCCAGATACAGAAGCCGACTCACAGACATGTCGCTGAATCCCTGCGATTTACCTAATACAGTGGTTTCATTGGTCGACTTATCGTAGTAGAAAAAACCGTTCTGGCTGGCGGCATAAACTTTATTTTCGACTAGTGCCACTGACTGCCCCGACAAATAACTGACGTGCGTTTGCCACGTACCGATTTGCGCGAAAGAAGAGGAGTTGCCGAATAAGTATATGATGTATAATATATGATGTATAATGAGTTTACAGCTCCGTCGAATGGGTTTACGAACAGGGCGCATCCTATATCCTACATTATACATCATACATTTTTATTATTCTCAACGTCTTCATACGCCCATTCCTTGCGTCCGGCTTCGTCGCCGAGGCTGAAACAACGTCGGCAACGGGCTTCATAACTATCCGTTTCGCCTAAAAGAACCCGTTCTTTCGAAGGAACAAGCCGATACGAATAGTGGGCAATATCACCACAAACAACACAGATGGCGTGAACTTTCGTTACGTATTCGGCAATGCTCATCAGTTGAGGCATACAGCCAAATGGTTTTCCCGAAAAATCCATATCGAGACCCGCTATGATCACCCGTTTGCCCTGGTTAGCCAACGTATTGACCACTTCTGTGATTTCGGAATCAAAAAATTGTGCCTCGTCGATACCAACTACATCACAATCACCGGCTAACGTTAAAATTTGGCCCGCTGTTTGCAGGGGAGTAGAATGAATTGTGTGGGCCGAGTGAGAAACGATATTTTCAGCGTGATATCGAGTATCTAAACCGGGCTTAAAAATCTGAACATTGAGCTTCGCAATTCGAGCCCGCGTGAGCCGTCGAATCAACTCTTCGGTCTTTCCCGAAAACATAGAGCCACAAATTACTTCAATCCATCCTGTGCGGAGATGGGGTGGTTCACGTCGTCGGGTAGGTTCAATAAACATAATTTTAAAACAAGTAACAAAATCAATATAAATTAGCTATAATCGTAACCATGATTAACCGAAACGAGCCTAGTTTCATCTACCCAGACAGATTACCTGTACAAGGATTAAATCATGGTTTACGACCTGCCGAATTTGATTTCTTTAATGAGAAAGGTCGGTTTGTTCCCGAAAGCTATATATTTACAAAACAAAGGCTTTTCCTAATGTCGAACAAGTTTAACGCGAACGCACTTAGCGAATATAGTAAGTCCTACGCCCGTCGGATAGCGGCTGATTTTTTCCAGAATCATGCAACGATTAATGGTCAGCAAATTTTAAAGTTGACGCCTATTGTTCAAGTTAACCTATTTATTATTAGTAGTTTATCTGATAAATGGCAGGCCGATGCGGAAAAATTTCGTAGTCCTTATTTCGACTTTACGGATGCCGAAGTTCAGGAAGCGCTTCAGAATTTCATGAACGTAGTATCGCAGCATATTTCGGTTCGGCGCGAACACCTCGAACCGTTGCTGGCCGATGCCACCCGCCGGGCTATCATCATGATTTTCGACCCCAGATCGTACTTCGATGATGTGTTGCGTGAACAGCCCGAGTTTACGGTAACAGCCGCTGCCCTGAAACAAATTGTGCGATATACAAAAATTAACCAGTTTATTCCACAGCATATCATGCAGCGGGTAAATGGTCGACCCTTTGTTTACGTAAATCAGGCATTGACCTATCTGGATGAAGCTCTGACACAACGTGGTCACGAAATTGAACACTACGATAAATTTGTGGCTCAGTTTTCGGAGAAGCTTCCGATGGACGTATCGATGCTGTTACGAAGCCATGTTCCCGATTCGATTCCGGCAAATCCCGCCCGTTCGTTCTTCGATACGGCTACGTCTAACGAACCTGCGGTTCCTCCGGCACCATTAGTCCCGGTCGATTCAATTCCAGCAAGCGTAACGCCCGCCGTGCCGCCACAGCCAACGTACTCTGTGGAAACAGACACACCGCAGGAACGACCAAAGACGATTGAACGGCCGCTTCATGATGTTGATTATGACTCGACGGTTATTGGAACAAAATTCCTGAATGGAGAATCAGGGCCTAAGCCGGTTGCGCCCATTAGTCAGCCATCGCCGATGCCAACGGGCGCCATTACACCACCTGCCCCGTCAGAACCAGCTCGTTCGGCTGATACGTCAGCTACCACGTTAAATGATACGTTGCGCGAAACTACACCTGCTGAACCCGCTTCTGTTGCGGAGAAGTTTAATCGGGCACCCATTGAGAGCGTAGCACGTAGCATTTCGCTCAACCAGAAATTTCGGTTTATCAACCAGCTTTTTAATGGCAATTCGAGTGCTTATAATCAAGCCGTCGATGAGATTGATAAACTGAATAACTACGGACAAGCCCTCGATCTGATTTCGTATCGGTATGCATCGCAGTATTTGTGGGACATGAGTAGCGATGAAGTAAGCGAACTGGTTGAAATTCTCAAACGTCGGTTTGCTTAGAATTGTATCCTTTTTTTTTAGAATTGTATCTTTTTTGAGGGTTGATCGTCCTATAGATCGCCTTCATCGCCAATATATAGTTCGTAAGTCTGATTGGGATGATGGTGCTTATACCGAATCTCAGGAAAGACGTTGCGAACTATTTATGTATTGTTATTTGTCGGTTGCTTCGCTTATATACCGGCATGGTCTCAAACAAATGTACCTTCTCGTCGCGAAGGAGAGCTAAGCCTTTATTTACAGGATTTGTTTCCGTTTCAAAGCGAAGGCGTTGACTACGAGGCTGTTTATGATGCGCTAACGCAACTCTACGCCCAACCCCTCGACCTTAATCGGGCGACCCGGGAAGAACTCGCGGCAACATATCTGCTTAGTGAACGGCAACTCAACAGCTTCACTACGTATCGGACTAATTTGGGGGATTTGTTGTCCATCTACGAGCTTCAGGCCGTTCCTGATTTTGACGTACCGACCATCCGCAGGCTAATGCCTTTTGTAACGGTTGGAAATACATCTGGATTGTTACACAAACTCCCCACGCCTACCGACAATTACGTGGTACTACGTTACGAACGCATCCTGGAGCAGCAGAAAGGTTTTTCAGACGCTACGCCAGATAAAAATGGGAAACTCCCGACTCGGTATCTGGGTGGGCCAAATCAGTGGTACGTTCGTTATCGATATAGCCGACCTCGTGCATTTAGCATTGGCCTGACGCTCGAAAAAGACGCTGGAGAGCAGTTAGTCTGGCAACCGTCGGGTAACCGATATGGAGCTGACTACGTATCATTTCATGCTCAGTTGCAGAATAGAGGTAAATGGCGTACAATTTTAGTTGGCGATTATCAGGTACAGGCGGGTCAGGGGCTGGTTCTCTCCGCTGGCTTCACATTGGGGAAAAGCGCGGCAACGGTGCAAACAGTTCGCCGTCCAACTCTTGGTACTCGACCTTACACGTCTCTAACAGAATACGGTTACTTTCGGGGTATAAGCGCTACGTATGCCATAAGTCCCAAAATCGACGTAATGCTTCTAACGGCTCGTAATCGGCGGGATGCCAATACGGTTGAAGGTGCTGAAGGAGTTACTGCTACGTCGCTTCAGACATCGGGTCTGCACCGAACGCCTTCCGAAATTGCCGATCTGGGCAGTCTTATAGAGACGAATCTGGGCGCTCATCTTCTGTATCGCAATCGAAACCAGTTGCAACTTGGCTTTACGGCATTGCGTACTACATTCGATACATTTGTTCGAAAGCGGGATCTTCCATACAATCAGTACGAATTTACCGGTAAGCAAAACGTAGTAGCTGGTGTGCACGGAAGTTATATCTGGCACAACTGGAATCTGTTTGCTGAAGTAGCCCGAAGTTCGGGTTCGGCAACGAATTCGGGTGGATTGGGTTTTGTGGGTGGTACGCTGGTTAGCCTGACACGGAAAATAGATGCGGCATTGGTGCTACGTCATTACGACCGTAATTTTCATAGTTTCTATAGCAATGGGTTTAGCGAAGGCGGACGTAGCATCAACGAATCAGGTGCGTATCTAGGGTTGAAATACAGCGTTTACCGGAAAATTACGATCGGCGGTTTTGTCGACTATTTTCGTTTTCCTTGGCTGAAATATCTGGTTGATAAACCAGCGCAGGGTTTCGATTATCTGGTTCAGATACGTTACACACCGAACCGTAAGACAACTTTCTACGCCGTTTATCACGACGAGAAAAAAGAGAAAAATCTGCCCGGTGATAAGGCTCGGAACGTAGTGGGCACCACCCGCCGAAACTACGTATTGAATGCTGAGTACAAACCTGTGCAGGGTTTAGTGTTACGTTCGCGCATGCAATGGGGAGGTTTTACGTATCAGGGGCAATCGCCTTCGCGTGGTTTTGCAGTTGTGCAGGACGCTACGTTCGATTATCGACGGCTGAGTGTTAGCGGGAGGGTCGCACTGTTTGGGACCGACGATTATGACAGTCGCCAGTACGTTTACGAACGGGATGTGCTTTACGCGTTTTCATTTCCAGCTTATTTCTATCGAGGTTTCCGGCATTATGTGCTGGCCCAATACAACCTAAGTCGCCATCTCGACATTTGGGTGCGTTGGGCTCGAATCAACGTAACAAATCGACCTACGGTTGGCTCTGACCTCGACCAGATCAATGCTCCGCACAAATCGGAAGTGAAAGTACAGGCCCGCTGGCGTTTTTAACCACTCCTGCTACGTTAAAGCGAGTAGTTTCATGGCTTTAGCAAAACCACGATTTATATTTTTTAGAAATACAAACTCTATTCGTGCCTTCAGCTTTAGTCACTGATACTACGTTGATGGCGGAAAACTTAACCATTTATTCCCATTTCGCGGATGAGTTTGTTGGCATTGATAAACTCGTTCAATTCATCAATGCTTGAGTGCGTTAACGTATTACTGTTACCTTCCCAGAGTTTTTTGCCTTTGTAGAGGAACATGATTTTCTCGCCAATCTCCATCATTGAGTTCATGTCGTGCGTAATCACCACGGTCGTAATCTGATACTCGTCTGTGATTTCAGAGATAAGCTGGTCGATTTTTATAGACGTCAGCGGGTCGAGACCTGAATTAGGTTCGTCGCAAAACAAGTATTTGGGATTCAGGACAATAGCTCGGGCAATACCGACCCGCTTTTTCATGCCACCACTAATTTCAGAAGGCATCCGTTCGCCTGCATCGCCTAACCCTACCCGCTGAAGGCACTCCTGAGAGCGGTCAACTTTTTCACTTTCCGACAAATCGGTAAGCATATCGAGCGGAAAGCGGACATTCTGAAGAACGGTTTTTGAATCGAACAGCGCAGATCCCTGAAACAGTACACCCATTTCGCGTCGAATTGCTTTTTGTTCGTTTATATCTGCGGTTAGAAAATTACGACCGTCGTAAAGAACCTCGCCAGCATCAGGTTTTACCAACCCAATCATGCATTTGAGCAGCACGCTTTTGCCGGTTCCACTACCGCCAATAACCAGCGTTGTTTTACCCGGTTCAAACGTACCATTAATACCCGCCAGAACCTGCCGATCACCAAAGGTTTTAGCTATATTCTTGATTTCGATCATCGTAGTAATGATTAAATGATTGAGTGGTTGAATGATTGAGTAGATGTTTTGTCACTTTCTAGTCAATCATTCAACCACTCAATCATTCAAAATTAAGTAAGTAACAACTGTGTCAGAACGAAGTCTGCGGCTACAATAGCGATGCAACTGTTGGTAACAGCCGAGGTCGAAGCGGCACCCACTTCCAATGCTCCACCACGCACGTTGTAGCCCTGATAGGCTGAAATCGTCGAAACCAGAAAGGCAAACACAAACGTTTTAATTAGCGCGAAAACAACACCGAACGGTTTGTAATCGACTCGGAGACCTGATACATATTCCTCAGGCGAAATCACACCTGCTAACGTGCCTGCAATGTAACCGCCCAGAATCGATAGAAAGCCTGCCATAATTACCAGTAACGGAAACATCAGTACGGAAGCAATCACCTTGGGCAATACCAGATAGGAACTTGAATTGATGCCCATAACTTCCAGTGCATCAATTTGTTCGGTAATACGCATCGTGCCCAATTCACCGGCAATATTGGACCCCACTTTTCCGGCTAAAACAATGCACGAAAGGGTAGGAGCCAGTTCCAGAATAGAACTATCGCGTACAATAAGCGCAATAATGTTTTTCGGCACAAACGGATTGGTGAGGTTATAGGCCGTCTGCACGCACGTAACAGCACCAATAAACGTATTGACCAGCGCAACAATAAAAATAGACCCGACGCCAATCGATGTACATTCGTTCAGAATAAGATTCAGGTAAACACGAAGCTTTTCCCGGTTTCGGAAAAGGGTGCCCAGAAAAATAAAATAATTACCTAATCGTGACATAAAAACGTGTAGCGAAACGAATCAACCCAGCCATAAACGCAATAGGCTTCATTCGGGAGAACCCCCGTAAAGATAGAATGGTTTCTGACGTAACTTGCGCTCTTTACTAAACCTTAATGAATTGAGGTTTTTCGAGTTGTAAAAGGTCTTTTTTAACTATGAATCCACTTATTGTTGTTACCGGAGGTACAAAAGGAATTGGCCGGGCGGTGGCCGAACGATTTATTGCCGAAGGTTTCGATGCAGTTGTCTGTGCCCGTTCAATTGATAACGTAGCAGGGAATGGCCTCTTGCCGTTTGCTGCCGATTTGTCGACTCGAGAAGGAGTTAACTCGTTGGTAAATTATATTCAGTCGCTGAATCGTCCTGTTGATATGCTCCTGAACAACACGGGTATATTTCGGCCGGGGCAGATTCATAATGAGGAAGAGGGCACGTTTGAGCTGCTCATGAATACCAACGTAGCAAGTGCGTATCATCTGACGCGTGGGCTTGTTGGTGATATGATTACCCATCGGAAAGGGCATATTTTCATGATGTGCTCAACGGCAAGTATTACAGCTTACACAAACGGAGGTTCGTATTGTATCTCGAAATTTGCGTTGCTGGGTATGAGTCGGGTGATACGTGAAGAATTAAAACCGCATGACGTGAAAGTAACAGCCGTTTTGCCCGGTGCTACGTTGACCGCAAGCTGGGACGGAACAGACTTGCCTGAGGATCGATTTATGAAACCCGGCGACGTAGCAGACAGCATTTGGGCCGCTTTCTCACTCTCGAAAAGTGCCGTTGTTGAGGAAATTTTGATACGTCCGCAATTGGGCGACCTGTAGCGTTTACTAGAAACAGCGGCCCGGATGCGATTGACTAAGCACTCTTTCGTATCTTGCGCCCTATTACATCGAATCCTGACCGAATTAACTGTTAACTGTAACTGATTTCTGTTAAGAATGGCATCCGTTGAGTATCTGGGTATTGACGTTGGTGGAACAAACGTCAAAATGGGCATTGTTGATGCCAATACTGGTAAAATCTCCAATTTCTATAGCCACGACACCATTAGCTGGCGCGAATCGGGACATTTTATCGATCGCTTTGGCGATGCCGTTGCATTGCAATTGCTTAGCAATAAAGATGTCAAGAAAGTAGGTATTGGCTTGCCGGGTATGCTTAACCGGGAACGTACCGTGCCGCTCGAAATTACGGCTATTCCAGAAATCAATGATATTCCGATGGTCGATTTGTTGAGCAAACGCTTTCCGGGAACGCAATTTTTTCTGGCAAACGACGCCAACGCGGCTGCTCTGGGCGAATATTATTTCGCTGAAGAGAAAATTACCGAAAATTATATCTTCATTACGTTAGGTACTGGTGTTGGCGGAGCCGCCATTATCAATAAGAAAATCTTTACGGGTGGCGACGGTAACGCGATGGAACCGGGCCACATTCCTTCCCGGAATGGGCGTGTGCTGGAACGTAACATTGGTAAAGTAGAATTGCTGCAACTCGCCAATGAGCGCCGGAAAGCATATGAAGGAGAAACTCAGTTACCAGACGATGGTAATATTTCAACAACAGGACTAGTTGCAGCAGCCGCTGAAGGTGATGAATTGGCTTTGCAAATCTGGACAGAAGTTGGCGAAATTCTGGCCGAAGGTCTGGCGTCGTTGATTAAAATTCTGGATATCAAGCAAGTGTTAATAGGAGGAGGCTTATCGGCGTCATTTGATTACATTCTTCCTGCCGTTAATAAAACCCTTGATTACTGGCTGAACGAATATTACAAAAATGGCCTGAGTATCAAACGTGCTACGTTAGGTAACGATGCTGGCTTGCTCGGGGCAGCTTCGCTTTGTTTTGACTAGTAATCTGGTGCTTTAAAGGATATAAGAATAGCGTTGAAAAGGAAAATAGAACCTCCTTTCAGCGCTATTCTAGTTAAATCATATTTACTTCTGGCGAAATACGTATGCCAAACTGATCTGCTACTGACGCCTGCACGCGTTTGGCCAGGTCAATGATTTCGTTTCCAGTGGCATTTCCATAATTAACCAGCACTAACGCTTGTTTCGCGTGTACGCCCGCATCACCTGAGCGGTATCCTTTCCAGCCAGCTCGTTCAATAAGCCAGCCTGCAGGCACTTTCACTACGTTATCGCTTACTGGATAACCCGGCAAATCGGGGAAGCTCTCTTTCAAGCTATCGAATTGGCTTTTTGGAATTTCTGGATTTTTGAAAAAGCTACCAGCGTTTCCGATTTGGGCCGGATCAGGTAGTTTACTACGTCTTATATGAATGACAGCCTCACTAATAGCCTTTATCGACAGCGTATTTTCAGTTACTCCCATGTCAGTAAGCGTTTCCTGAATAGCTCCATAACGCGTGTGAAAAATAGGGTGTTTATCGAGCCGGAACGTAACACTTGTAATAATGTATTGTCCCTTCAGGTTGTGTTTAAATACGCTTTCCCGATAACCAAAAGCACAGTCGGCATGGGTAAAGGTTCTCTTTTCTCCAGTTGTTATGTGAATAGCCGTTAGTGACTCAAATACTTGTTCTAATTCGACGCCATAGGCACCAATATTCTGCATAGGCGCAGCGCCAACTGTGCCTGGAATGAGCGACAGATTTTCAATACCTGCGTAATTATGAGCTACGCAAAACTGGACCAGCTCATGCCAGTTGACACCAGCGCCGGCCGTTAGGAAAATATGGTTATCATCTTCACGAAGAATAGTTATACCCTGAATATTCATTTTGACAACCATTCCGTCAAAATCCTGACAAAGCAATACGTTGCTGCCACCGCCAAGAATGAATTTGGATGTATCGAGATACTCAGATAGCTGTAGTAAGGTCTGTAAATCGTTTTCAGAGAAAATCTCGATCCAGTATCGTGCAGAAGCATCTATTCCAAATGTATTATAAGGCTTAAGCGATACGTGGCTTTGTATATTCAGCATAAGGAGCGCGAAGTAAACGTCCAAAATTAACCAATTACTAACTGGCTTTATAACAAAGCCAGTACTGATACGTTTTAGAACCCACAAAATGGCTAATTTTACAGCATTGTTTGATAATAATTATGCAAGGCAGATTAGGTGAAATCTGGATATTGAGCCTCTTATTGATGACAGGCTGTGCTAGTAGCCGACCAGTTACTACAGGCCGATCCATAGATTATAACAGTTATAGCGAAGACTTATCATCGGTACGTCCTGTATATACGGTGGGTTCAACAGCCAATAAACCAACCTCAGTAAGTAATACGAACGCAACAACGACCACTGCTCCTCGTCGTACCGACACGCGCAAACCAAATACATTAGTTGAAGCAACACACATTAACCGACGTCTGGATTTGGTTCTTGATACGATTGCTACGCAAAATCGTACTATACGATATGCGCCTGGTTTTCGAATCCAAGTTTACGTAGGCAATCAGCGTCAGGAAGCTGATGCTGCCAAATTGCTGATTTATCAGAATTTCCCGGAACTCAACCCATATCTGACGTATAATCAGCCAACGTATAAGCTTAAGGTGGGCGATTTTATGCGCAGAATTGATGCTGAACGGTATTATACATCAATCCGGAAATTAATTGGAGGGTCTCAGTTACAGCCCGATAAAGTCGATATTCGACGCAGCCTGTTAATAAAATAAGTTATAAAATTTGATAGGTTAGGTTTACCTTTGCCGGATTTTGTACAATTTCAGGCAGGAGCTTTGACCAGCATAGGTTATTATGAAGAAGGCAATTATTACCGGAATTACCGGACAGGACGGAGCTTATTTAGCCGAACTTCTTTTAGAAAAAGGCTATGAAGTTCACGGCATCAAACGCCGGAGTTCACTCTTCAATACGCAGCGGATTGACCATATTTATGAAGATCCGCATGAGAAAAATATTCGCTTCAAGCTTCATTATGGCGATTTATCAGATTCGACGAATATTATACGTATTATCCAGGAAGTTCAACCCGATGAAATTTACAACCTTGGTGCAATGTCGCACGTGCGTGTAAGTTTTGAGGAGCCAGAATATACAGCGCAGGTCGATGGTATTGGTACGTTGCGAATTCTGGAAGCCGTTCGTTTATTGGGGCTCACACATAAAACGCGCATTTATCAGGCATCTACGTCGGAGTTATATGGAGGTGTTCAGGGGCATGCGCAGTCTGAAACAACACCATTTTACCCTCGTTCTCCCTACGCTGTTGCTAAACTATATGGTTACTGGATTACGGTCAACTATCGCGAGGCATACGGCATGTACGCCTGCAACGGTATTCTTTTCAATCATGAGTCGCCACTACGTGGCGAAACATTCGTAACCCGTAAGATCACGCGTGCTGTTGCCCGAATCGGATTAGGCCTTCAGGACAAAGTATATCTTGGTAACCTTGATTCGTTACGTGACTGGGGGCATGCGAAAGATTACGTTGAGGCTATGTATCTTATACTTCAACAGGAAAAACCTGAGGATTTTGTGGTAGCTACCGGCGTAACAACCAGCGTTCGGGATTTTGTGCGGATGGCATTTGCCGAAATAGGTGTAGAACTAGAATTCAGTGGCGAGGGTGCTGCCGAAGTTGGTAAAGTTGTAAGTACTTCGAATGCTGAATTCCCTGTAGCTATTGGTCAAGCAGTTGTTTGCGTTGATCCGCGTTATTATCGCCCCACTGAAGTGGATTTACTATTAGGAGATCCTACGAAAGCTATGACCCAATTGAACTGGAAGCCTAAATACGACTTGAAAGCACTTGTTGAAGATATGATGAGGGCTGATATCAAATTGTTCCGGCGCGACCAGATTCTTGCTGAGAAAGGCCATCAAGTTCCGAATTACTTCGAATAATTTTTTTATACACACCCAAAAAGAAAGGCTGACGTATCCACGTCAGCCTTTCTTTTTGGGTGTTGTTGCTTGTGTTTACACAGGCACCGCGTAGTAGTACATCCGCGAACTGTTCGGATACATGCCGATCAACATCAGGCCTTCACCTTCTTTAACCGAAGCAAGAATATCCTGAAGGTCTTTGGTTGTTTTAACGTTTTTGCCGTTGGCCTTTACAATAATAAAGCCTTCTTCTACGTCGGTTTCGGCCAGTTTACCATCCACAATTTTCGCAACCTTAACACCGCCACTCACGCCTAATTGTTTGGCTTCCTGAGCTGTTAGTGCCTCGAAATTGGCTCCAAGCGATTTAAGGGACGTAGCAGCGGCAGTAACATCGGCCTTTTTGATAATATCACGACCACCATTCCGATTGCGCAATTCAACTTTGAAATCTCGCTCGGTACCATCGCGATTTACGGTTACAGTTACTACGTCACCTGGACGACGACGACCGATGATTTCACGCATTTGTGCGTCAGAATCAAGCGATTGGCCTTCCATTTTTACGATAACATCACCTTTTTTCAGGCCGGCAGATTCGGCAGCGCCTTTGGCAACTACCTCGTTTACATAGATACCACGGCCTACTTTCGTGCCTTTCTCTTTAGCAAGCGTACTATTTAGCTCTTGTGGCAGAATACCGATATAACCACGTTGTACGTTACCGTATTTGAGCAGATCGGCCGATACTTTTTTCACGAGCGATACAGGTACTGCAAAACCATAACCACTGTAGTAACCTGTTGCCGAAGCGATAGCAGAGTTAATACCCACCAGTTCGCCACGTAGGTTAACTAAGGCTCCACCTGAGTTACCTGGATTGATAGCGGCATCGGTTTGGATGAACGATTCTACAGGAGAATCTGGCTTTTCTTCGTTACGGTTGATATTCTGATCCAGAATACCAATCCGACGACCTTTGGCACTTACGATACCCGCAGTAACGGTTGATTCCAGATCCAACGGATAACCAACTGCCAGAACCCACTCGCCTAATTTAAGGCCATCGGAATCTCCCAATGTAATAGCAGGGAGGTTGTTTGCTTCTACTTTGATAACCGCAAGATCAGTTAAAGGATCTGTACCGATAACTTTTGCTTTAAAGCTACGCTTATCGGTCATAACTACCTCAACTTCATCGGCATCCTGCACTACGTGATTATTCGTTACGATGTAACCATCTTTGCTGATGATTACACCAGATCCCGAAGCCTGTCCTTGCTGGCGACGTGGTTGGCGTTGGCCACCACCGAATTCATCACCGAAGAACTCCCGGAAGATATCGGGCATTTGTTGCTGACGTACAGTACGTGTCATCGTTGTACGAATGTGTACAACTGTAGGCGTTACAGCTTCGGCGGCTGTTGAGAAATCACCCGGAATTGCAGTAGGGCCACCAGGCATCGATATCAGACGATTGGTACTGGTAGCATTAGGGTTCGACTCGTTGAAGATTACATCCCGGTTGTTGAAACCCAACAGGTTGTAAGCGGCAAGCGTGATTGCACTCGACATGAGGGCCATCAGCGCTAATAATTTCCAGTTGCTTTTCATGATTTAATTGAGAGAAATCTAATTGCTTTATTTGTGTTGAAAACAGCTATTGTTGTCTGTTGGTATAACGGAAACCTGATTCCGAAAAATTCGACTCTGGCATGACCTTAACAAAATTTAACAGAGCTTTGTTAAAGGGCCTTCAAGTTAACAAAAAGCACGCAGGATTCCTTCATAGACTCTCGCTCTGAGGGAAGCTATTTCAGGTTCCTATATAAGGCTCTATTTCGCGTTACCGTGTTTATCACAAACAGATAATCAGACGTATAAGTAGTTTCAAATAGCATACCAACCGAAAATCGCAGACGGTATACGGCAATTTTGGCGTACTATAGACTAATTGGACGCTTTTTATGACAGAATGACGTAGTAGAAACCGACTGTTGGAGAAATAACTAGTCGTATCTTATCTCATATATCTGCACAGAAGCAGGAATGAAGGTAGAATAGATTATTTGATAGCTAGTAGTTCGAACGCTTTTTCGGCAGCAGCCTGTTCCGCTTTCTTTTTACTATAGCCACTGCCTATAGCAAAAGCTTCTTCATTGACTAACACCTGAGCAATGAACTCGCGGAAATGGCTATTCCCTTTTTCAGAAACTATTTCAAAGCGAATTTCTTTTCCTTCGCGTTGCGCCCATTCAATCAGGCGGCTCTTGAAGTTACCGTTGTTTTGTACTACAGATTCAATATCGTAGTGCGAGAGGAGATTTTTTAGGATAAATCGGCGGGTAAACCGAAATCCTTTATCTAGATAAATGGCACCTACCAATGCTTCAAGTGCATCGCCATACATCGATGTACGAGCCGGCATACTACGTGTGCGACTGCCATCGAATTCAATTAACTGATCGAGACCGATCTTTCGGGCAATACCGTTCAGGGTTTCCCGATTCACGATGCGAGAGCGAATTTCGGTTAGAAAACCTTCGTCTTTGTAGGGGTATTTTTTGAAAAGAAACTCAGCGATAACCATACCGAGAACCGCATCGCCTAAATATTCCAGCCGTTCGTTCGATTCCCGGAATCCCTCAATAGCCGTAGCCTTCGATGCCGAAGTATGACGTAGTGCCAACTGATACAAGCCCAGATTGGATGGACTTGAGCCAATAATATGCCCAATGGACCGACGCAGATTCTTACGTGGGTCTTTGTTACCGGACCGAAACCAGTCGAACGGATTGAACAAACTACGTGGCAGAGCGATTTGCACGACTCAGCTAAGTTTACGGAAAATGACGATGGCGTTGTGGCCTCCAAACCCAAACGCGTTGCTCATTACGGTGGTTAAAGGGCGTGCCTGTGCCGTATTGAACGTCAGGTTAAAACGAGGGTCTATTTCGTCGTCTTTGGTGAAATGATTAATCGTTGGCGGCACAATCTGATGTTCGAGTGCCTTAATACAGGCAATTGCTTCAACAGCACCTGCAGCACCAAGCAAATGGCCAGTCATTGATTTCGTTGAGCTGATATTCAGTTTAAACGAATGCTCACCGAATAACTGATGAATAGCTTTCAGCTCCTGAGGGTCGCCGATGGGTGTAGACGTACCGTGTGTATTGATGTAATCAATCGCTTCAGGAGCAATACCAGCATCATTAAGCGCATCCTGCATCGCCAGAAAAGCACCTAATCCGTCGGGGTGAGGAGCCGTGATGTGATATGCATCGGACGACATGCCGCCACCAATTAGTTCTGCGTAGATTTTGGCTCCGCGAGCTTTGGCATGTTCGTATTCTTCAAGAATAATTGAGCCAGCGCCTTCACCCATCACAAAACCGTCTCGGTCTTTATCGTAAGGGCGGGAAGCTGTTTCGGGCGAGTCGTTACGTTCCGAAAGAGCCCGGTTGGCGTTAAATCCACCAATACCAGCTTTCGTAACAGCCGCTTCCGAACCGCCTACAACGCACATATTTAACCGGCCAAGTCGGATGTAATTTAATGCGTCGATAATGGCGTTGTTGGTCGAAGCACAGGCTGATACCGTTACGTAGTTCGTACCACGGAAACCATACCGCATCGAAATTTGACCTGACGCGCTGTCGGCAATCATTCGAACAATAAAGAATGGATTGATACGTGGCGTACCGTCGCCTTTGGCATAATCAATCATCTCATCTTCAAATGACTTAAGACCACCAATACCAGAACCCCAGATCACGCCAACTTTGTTTTTGTCGAGCGTATCGAGGTTTAGGTTAGCATCTTGAACAGCTTGTTCGGTTGCAATAAGCGCATAGTGGGTAAACCCATCCATTTTGCGCGCTTCCTGTCGGGGAATGTGCTGCGTTACGTCCAGTCCCTTTACTTCGCAAGCAAATTGCGTCCGAAACTTGCTGGCGTCAAACTTCGTAATGGGACCGGCCCCGCTTACACCGGCGGCTAAATTGTTCCAGTATGTGGTTACATCATTACCAATCGGCGTCAACGCACCGAGGCCGGTCACTACTACTCGCTTGAATGTCATACAGCTTTACTGCGTAATGAAAATTGAAAAACAACGCAAATGTCAAATTTGTTACGCTGGCTTTCGGGTACTAAATGGATTTCGGCACTGGCTTACTTACCAATGTGTTTTTCCAGATATTCGATGGCTAGACCAACCGTAGAGATTTTCTCTGCTTCATCGTCAGGAATAGGCAGATTGAATTCTTTTTCAAATTCCATAATCAGCTCTACTGTATCGAGCGAATCAGCACCCAGATCGTTGGTGAAGCTTGCCTCAGGCGTTACTTCTGACTCTTCAACGCCCAGTTTTTCTACAATGATATTCTTAACTTTTTGTGCAATGTCCGACATTTTCGTAGTCTGTTCGAGTTAAAAAACTGCGCAAAGAAACGGATTTACCTTTGTATTATCAAACAATTTTTTAGGCCCCAAGCCGTTTCCGCCTTCAATCTGCCCTTGTTTGAAACGATTAAAAATCAGGTTTTTGCTCTAAACGTAGTGTTTTACGCTATGGCTTGAAATTAGTTTATTATTGGGAACAGTTCAGCGGTTTTACGCAACTTTGCACTCCAAATAAGGATTCTCAGTTATGCAAATCGACAAGTTGAAACATGCTAATGGAAACCAATTTTTCCTGATGGCAGGCCCCTGTGCTATTGAAGGCCGTGATATGGCGCTCCAAATTGCTGAACGTATCGTTACCATTACAAATAAGCTTGGAATTCCTTACATTTTCAAGGGGTCTTACCGAAAAGCCAACCGAACGAAACTTAACTCATTTACAGGAATCGGTGATGAAAAGGCGTTGGCGATCCTGAAAGAGGTAGGCGATACGTTCGATATTCCGACAGTAACCGATATTCATGAATCAGACGAAGCGGCCATCGCTGCCCCTTTTGTCGACGTATTACAGATTCCGGCGTTTTTGTGTCGGCAAACCGAGTTACTGGAAGCTGCGGCAAAAACGGGTCGGGCTGTTAACGTGAAAAAAGGGCAGTTTCTATCGGGCGAAAGTATGGGATTTGCCGTCGAAAAAGTAAAAGCAACCAATCCAGCCGCTACTGTTTTTCTGACTGACCGGGGTAATTCATTTGGCTACGGCGATCTGGTAGTCGATTACCGAAATTTGCCGGCCATGCAAGCCTTTGGCGTACCCGTAGTGATGGACTGTACCCATTCGCTCCAGCAACCCAATCAAAGCTCAGGTGTAACAGGTGGGAAACCTGCACTGATTGCTACCATTGCTAAAGCCGCTATCGCAGTTGGGGCCGATGGTTTGTTTATCGAGACGCACCCAAATCCATCTGAAGCAAAATCTGATGGCGCAAACATGTTACCGCTTGATCAGTTGGAAGGGCTTCTTGAAAAACTCGTTCGGGTGCGTGAAAGCATTATGTAATTATTTGATAATGATCGATTTGCAGACGTAGGTTGGGATAATGCCCGTGCTACGTATCAGAATTTCAGCGTCTTGCGGCTGTGTATTTCCCGATAGCACAAGCATAGTATCGAGGCCAAATTTGTTACCGCCAAGGATGTCGGTTTTTAACGTATCACCTACCATCAGAATGTCGCGTTTGCTTACACGTTCTGCGTTTTCAAGACGTTCGTAGGCAAACATAAACACCTGAGCATCGGGCTTCCCAAACCGGATGAATTGCTTGCCAACAATGCCTTCGATCATTTTGGCAACGGCGCCAATAGCAATAGAAATCCGATTCTTCGAAACCGGATACGTAGCATCGGTATTGGCTACAATAACCGGAATGTTACGTTTCCGGAGCAGATTAACGGTTTTGGTCAAATCCGTATTCCAGTCGAAACCTTCGTCATCGAGTAACACGAGTGCATTAATATCGTCGATTTCTTTCAGGTCAACCTGACTGATGGGCAACGTTTTTAGGCCGGAAGCTTCCAGATAGTGCGCCGATTTTTCGGTGCCCAGATAAGCCACGGTACCCTGGTGAACTTTTAAATCGAGGTATTCACGGGCAAGCATACCCGATGATATGATACGTTCGGGTGTGATAGCATAGAAACCCTGTCGATAATACGATTCGGCTAACTCCTGAGGGCCACGCGATGCATCGTTGGTCAATACGTAAAACGTCTTTCCGGTTTCCCGAAGCCACTCAAACGTTTTTTCGATCCCCGGCAAAATGCCCTCAGAATTCTTGAGTACACCAAATGCATCGAAAAAAATTACTTTATAATTAGCGGCTGCGGTCTTAAAATCGGTAAGCTGCATAAACGAATAAAATGTGGCAGAGTTGATACTCATCTATAAATTATTCGTAAAAATACGATACAGACCGAGTCTTTAATCAGTTTTCTTTCAATAGAATTCGAATATCTGTAATGAGTTTATCAACGTCGAGCGGAGTGGTACCATTGTAAATCCCTCGAATCCTGCGACTTTTGTCTACCAGAATCAGATGTTCCGTATGCAGAAATTCGGTGGAGTCTTTGGTAAAACCAATGGCTTCTTCGGCAAAGTAAGATCGGCGGGCCAGGTCATAAATCTTGCCACGCTCGCCTGTCAGTAAATGCCATTTGTTGACTATGACTCCCTTTGCATCAGCATAGCGACGTAGCCGGGGCACTGAATCGAGCCAGGGCGTTACGCTGTAGGAGAGCAGCACTACGTTTGGCTCGTGCTGAAACGTATCCTGCACGGCTTTAAGAAGATTCGTCATCTTGGGGCAAATGCTAGGGCAGGATGTAAAGAAAAAGTTTGCTACGTGAATTTTGTTCGCTACTGTTTCCTGTGTAACTACCTGATTTGCCTGATTATGGAATGAAAAATCAGCAACGTAGTGCGTGATTTTCTGCGCTACGTCGCCAGACTTATCCAACCAGATGGGTGTGAAGTCAGGCGTATTGTAATAAGGTACAGAGTTACCGGAAAGCTGTTCCTTATGCTGACAACTGACTAAAACGGCAGCCCAACCAATTATGAGTAGGAAGTAACGCGCCTTGCGACCCGGTCGCATTACTTGTTTAGTGAGCAACAGTAATCGAATCCCAGACATTGACGCAGTTTTTAACTCCTGTGAATCCATACGTTCGGCCATTGCGAACCACATAATTCATTTTTAAGCTGCCGTCGGCAAACCATTGCCGTTGCGCGCCCTCTTCCTGGCCTTCACGGTAATTTCCGTCGTATATCAGCCGACTATTCGCTAGCCATTCTTTTCGATTGCCCTGATACATATCATTCTGAAAATGATAAACAAAGGCCGGTTTCCCTGATTCGAACCAACCGCGTTGCTCGCCTTCCTGCCAGCCATTTTTGTATTGTCGAACCTCTTTTTGCTTCCTGTTCTCGTACCAAGAACGATGTTGCCCTTCGGCTTTCCCATCAAAATACGCTCCCATGAACGTAGTGTCGCCAGAGGTAGAAAGTGAGTATTGCCAACCGCTGAATGGTTTGTTGTTTAACCATAAACGGCCTTCGCTACGTTGCCAGCCAGTCAGGTTTGAATTGGAAAAAATAGAGGGGATAATAGGGCTTTCGGCGGTCTTTTGCCGACACTGGCAAAGTATGAGCAAAAGACCAGTTAATCCAACTAGCTTATTGCGAAACAGTGCCCGATTTGCCATAAAATCCGCTGCCATTAAGGTAAGGGTCCTCTGACGTAATGTGATAATGATAAATGCCGTTGGGATAATCAGATGTAGCATGAGTATGACCGTGGTATTTATCCAAACTGGCATTAGTAACGGTTTTTCCATTTTCGGTAGGGCCGTAAACCGGGAACCCATCCAGCAGAAAACCTAACAATACGTCTTTCCCTTTAGTCTTGGTAAGATATGTAGGCTCTATGTGGTAATGATATTGCCCTTGCTGCTGTGGGTGCCCTCCGTATTGGTCGAAACTGTCGATTTCATTTGTCAGCGGAGCGCTCATGGCTGCGTATTGATTAAAAAACGGAACACCATTTAACGAAACACCGATTGGCCCACCGGGGGTTGACGCATGGTTTGCATCGACAGTAGGATTCAGCGGAATTTTAAATGTAAGATTGCTCTGACTAATTAGATTCGGATTCAAATTGAACTTGGTGTTGGTGCCGTTATATGCTTCGTACTGCGCACTTGCCCAGGTTGTGCCCTGATAATACGGGCTTTTATGGTCTGGGAGGCTCTTGGTTTTAATCACGATGCTAGCACCTTCGACGTAAATTTCGGTAGCACCGTAAATTTTCTTGTAAACCTCCGGAACCCCAGTACCAACTGAAGTCGTCGTTGTTGTACTGGTCGAACCAGACGTAGTACCCGATGTTGTGCCTGTTGTTGGCGTAACGGCATCATTACCCTTTTGACAGGCAATAAACGTAATTAACCCGAGTATAAGGGGTAACGTAGTGAATAGGTGAGAGCGATTCATACTAATCTGTTTGTTAAGTATCACGTTAGACGATGCTCCCCTGCGATTCCTACGGGTGGGGCGGAAAATTTTCTGATGGTCTATCAGGACGACCTTCCGGCGGGCCACCATTGCCGGGGCCGTGACGCCGTTGTGGTCTCCCAAACAAGCGAGCTAGATCGTCTACCAGTTTCGTAAAGTCAGCCTGTTGATCGGGACGACACAATGATTTAATCTCTTGAAAGTGAGCGAAGTTTAACTCAGCAATACGTCGTTGAACATCGGCAATTTGCCGAACCAAGACACTGGATTTAGCCGAATCGGGCTGGGGTTGGGCCAGTAGCTTGTAATACGTCTGAAACAATTGAACCGATTCTTCGTTGAGTTGCTCTGTTTGTCGATGGTGCTGATTACCCATCTCTCTATATTGTCGTTGCTGCTCCTCATCAAAATGAAGCCGTTCGACAATAATGCGGAATGGTCCATCCATTGGCGGATGCTGATGATCGGTAAACTCGGGCTGTCGTCCTGATTTGAATACCAGAAAGCCAATCGTGAGTAGATTGAGGATAAGCAAGCCCACAACGGAGATAGTCAATAGTTTTGTTCGCTCCATACGCTGTAGGGCTGATTTGTTGCCGGATAAAGCTGCATTTCGGAAACTATAGTACTCAATTCGGTATCATCTGTATTGACACGACTTGCTTGTTGACTCACTACGCGCCAGTTCAGCAATAATAATAGCGCAAATGACGTAGCAGTCAGCCAAACGGTTCGAGTAGGAAGATAAACCGATGGAGTGGCTTCAAACAGGCGATGGCGGATTTTAGCGTACAGGAATGGGCTTGGCTCGGCCCGTTCGATGCCGTCTGTACTACGTAGTGCGTTGTTAATCCATTTTTCTTTTTCCGGTTCCATATTGATTGAGACGACAACTATAGATGATTCCTACGGGCGTTACTAGTTTAACCATTACGTTCTGCTAGCGACCAACCAGCGACTTATATACACTGACTAGCTGTTTCTTTAAATTTTCGTTTGCTCGTTGTAAAAGCGACTCAACAGCACCAACACTGGTCGTCATAACCTGTGCAGCCTCAATGTTGCTGAGCCCTTCGATACGTGTGAGGATATAAGCCGTTTTTTGTTTGTCTGGAAGGGTGTCAATGGCCTGAAACAATCGGGTAGCATTTTCCTGATTTTCAAGTTTGATACCCGGATGCGCAAAATCTGGTGGATGATGAAGAATTTCGCCTGTGTTTTTCTCAAACAGACTGGTCAGGAAAGCAAACCGCTTCTGCCGTTTTTTATATTTCAGGAAATCCAGCGATTTGTTAATCGTAATCTGGTAAATCCAGGTTGTTACATCTGCATCGCCTTTAAAGCTGCTGATTGACCGAAATACGTCAACGAACACGTCCTGTGTGATTTCCTCTGCATCCTCTCGTGAACGCACGTAGCTGAGAGCCGTATTAAATACACGGCTTTTCGTCGATTCATAAAATAGCCGGAAGGCGGATTCATCGCCTTGCCGAAGCGGCTCAATTAGTAGAAACAGGTTTTTCTTATCGTTCACTACTGAACTGAAAATCAGGAAATTCCTAACGCTTTCAGAATCTTATCGGCATCAAACGTTTCAATAGAGGGAAAATACGTTTTGTAGGCTTCGCGCTGAAGTTTGGTTGCGTAGGTTCGGTGGAAAAAATACCGACCGTATTTGATAACATAGTTGAGAATGAAAAAGCGATATGCTTCGGGTAAGAACCGAATTTCATTCTCTGTTAAGGGGTAAACAGCGTGATATTCCTTCAAAAAAAGCAGAAAACGGTCTTCCATTAACGGGCCGATTCCGTAACTAAAAACAGTCCGGTCACCAACGTTTGAGGCTACCCGGCTGAAAAAGTAAAAATCCATAACCCGGTAACTCACTCGAAACCAGTCATAATCCCATCGGGAGTATAATTCAAGATTCGGTGTAACGGAGAAATTGCCAATATTCCAATCGACAAAAACAGGCATCGTTTCCACTGTGCCCGCTACCAGTTTTTGCCGATTCGTCAGGAATAATTCACACTGACGTTTGAGTTCATCAACATTGAGCCGGTGTTCAAACTGCCCCACCTCAGTGTCGAGCAGATCTAGTAAATCCCAGATATCGGAACGTAGCGTTTTGCTTGATTTAGGTAATACTGGGCTAACTCGTGAACAGGCCTTATGAAACTTGGCAATCTGACGGCCTAACATCTGTATCTGATGTTCTTCTGGCCGTCGAGGTAATTTTTGCTGGATACGTATTGGATTATAAAACACAACCCAGGCATCGATAAAAGCGTCTTTGTGTCGATACGTATACACCTGCCCATCTCGCACGAGTGATTTCGCCAGTACATTCTCGAACGGAAACAGCAGGTTATTGGACAAAGCATGAATAATGCGATGGTCTTCCAGAAAATGCTCGTATTTGCCAAAATAAGAGAGCTTGGCAATAATATGTTCTCCGTCTTCAAACCTGACTCTGAAAACGTGGTTTGTAGAAACCCGGGCACTAATATCTTCGATGCTGTGAATCGCCACAGAACCATCGAATTCAGCCCAGGCTTTTTTTATTATTGTAGGGTAATCGACCAGACGCATAAAAAAGAACTATGCAGGACGTAAGAAAAAGTGAAGTCTTTCGCTCAAGCCTAATAATCAAATAATTTCAAAATATCGCTTCAACTCCCAATCACTGACCTGACGCAAATACTGACGCCATTCCCAGTTGCGGGTACGGGTAAAGTGGTCAACAAAATCTGCTCCGAACAGTTCGGTTGCTACCGGTGAATCCGCCATTTTTCGGGTTGCCTCGTCCAGATTAGTTGGGAGAATTCCGTTACGTTTATCCGCATATCCATTTCCTTTAGAAGCGGGAATATCGAGCGTTAATTTGTGCTTGATACCATATAGCCCCGAAGCCAGCGAAGCCGCCAATGCTAGATACGGATTCGTATCGGCCCCCGATACGCGATGCTCAACGCGGGTATATGCTTCTTTATGATTCAATACCCGAAGTGCCGTTGTGCGATTATCTACCGACCAGGTAATGGTGGTTGGTGCCCAAGCTCCTTCGACAAGTCGTTTATAGCTGTTGATGGTGGGAGCAAACATGGGCGTAATATGCGGCAGACAAAACAACTGACCAGCTATATAGTGCCGCATCAATTCGCTCATATTATCAGGCTGAGTCGCGTCGAAAAAAAGATTCTGCGTCTGTTCCGGATTCCACAAACTCTGATGAATATGACCACTACAGCCCGGTAAATCGGCATTCCATTTTGCCATGAACGTAGCTACTACGTTATGACGGTACGCAATTTCCTTAACTGCTGTTTTGAACAACGCAGCTTTATCGGCCGCTCTAACTACCTCGTCGTGTAGAATCGCAGCTTCATAAACACCCGGCCCAGTTTCGGTGTGCAGGCCTTCGAGTGGAATATCAAACTGAGCTAACAAATCGAAAAGATCGTGGTAAAAAGCACTTTCGAGCGACGGACGCAGAATGGAGTAACCGAACATACCCGGTGTAAGCGGCTCCAGATTTTGAAAGCTTTTTTGCTGTAAGCTATGCGGTGTTTCACGAAAGTTAAACCACTCAAATTCCTGTGCAAACTCCGAATGGAAACCCATTTCCCGACATTGCTCCGCGATACGTTTAAGCAGGCTACGTGGGCATGCCGCTTGTGCGTAATGAGTTGGTTCTGTGTTAGGTTTCGGGCTAAAATCGGCAATAAAAAACGGAATATTATCTTCCCACGGAAGCTGGCGGAACGTAGCAACATCAATCCGTACGGGCGCGTCAGGATAACCAGAATGCCAGCCTGTTGTATGACCGTTATCGTAAGGCGTATCGGCGGAATCCCAGCCCCATACTACGTCGCAAAAGCCAAAGCCATCGGTCAAACCGTCCAGAAATTTCTGTCGGTGAATGATTTTTCCCCGTAAAACCCCGTCAATATCCGTAAAGGCGTACTTTATTTTAGGGCTGTCGGTCTGGTTGATGAAGTCGATAATATCCTGGTGATTCATAGTATGCCTGATATTACATCAGCCTATTCGTAACGGCCAAAGTTACTGACATCCTCCTAAATAGCAGTGAATTAAATGGCTGAAACTAGCTCTGGCTGTTTATCAACTGATACATTGTAAGAATGTATGGCAAATTGTGCAAAATTTTTGCGAGGTTCCGTTGCCGAACACCCAAAGACAGTATCAGCCTTGTCGCTTGAGTTTCATTCAGTATATTTTTTAGGCCTTTACGTTATCCAGATTAAAATGCAGTCCCGTGTTTTCGCGCCGAGCCATTGCCATTTTTATAACCAGATAAGCCACCTCAATCATATTACGTAGCTCGCAAATCGGTGCAGAAACTTTCGACTGGCGATACAATTCTTCGTGCTCCAGATAAATTAGTTCGAGCCTATCCATAGCGCGTTTCAGACGTCGGTTGGTACGAACAATTCCTACATAGTTCGACATGATTGACTCCAGTTCTTTTTTCATCTCCGTTACCAACACCAGTTCTTCCGGATGCGTAGTGCCCGCATCGTTCCAGTCAGGTATATTTTCAGGCGAAACAGCCTGATCAAGCAACTCAACGGTTTTCTCGTATGCCCGATGGCCGAATACAACTGCTTCGAGCAATGAGTTGGACGCCAGCCGGTTCGCGCCGTGTAAACCCGTACAGGAGCATTCGCCAACGGCGTATAAAAACTGAATATTTGTTTGCCCCCACTCGTTTACGCGAATACCTCCGCAGAGGTAATGTTGCGCCGGTACGACCGGGATATAATCTTTACGTAAATCCAGCCCCAATCGGTCGCGACAGTAGGCCGTGATGGTGGGGAAATGCTCAACAAATCGTTCGTAGTCGCAATGTGTTACGTCCAGATATACATGCGAATCCCCCGATTTTTTCATTTCCGAGTCAATCGCACGGGCTACTACGTCGCGTGGAGCAAGCGATAGGCGAGGATCGTAGTTTTCCATGAACGTATCGCCCTTTTTGTTACGTAGCACACCACCAAAACCACGTACCGCTTCCGAAATCAGGAAGTTAGGTTTCTTGCCCGGTTCATAAAGTGCCGTTGGATGGAACTGAATAAATTCCATGTCCTTGCAAATACCTTTAGCGCGATACGCCATCGCAATACCATCGCCCGTAGCAATACTTGGGTTGGTTGTGCTCTGGTAAATGTTACCAATACCGCCCGTTGCCAATAGCGTAGTTTTAGCCAGAAAACGCTCGACTTGCCCGGTTTTCGTATTCAATACGTAGGCACCAAAGCATTTGTTGTCAGAATCGTAGCGATGAACGGTTTCACCAAGTTGATGCCGCGTGATGAGTTCGACGGCATAGAAATGCGTGAAAATTTCAATCGACTTCAGTGAATTAGCCTTGTCCAGTAACGCCCGCTCAATTTCGGCGCCTGTAATATCTTTGAAATGAAGAATACGAAAGTCGGAGTGGCCACCTTCCTTTGCCAGATCGTAATCGGTACCGTCGTGCTCCTTATCGAACCGGGTGCCGTAGTCAATCAGCTCCTGAATTCGGCCGGGCCCCTCCCGAACAACGATTTCAACAATGTGGCGGTCGCTCAGAAAATCACCCGCTATCATCGTGTCTTCAATGTGCTTCTCAAACGAATCATCTTCCGACCATACGGCGGCAATACCTCCCTGCGCGTATTTGGTATTGGTTTCATCGGCCTGCACTTTCGTAATAACGCCAATCCGAATGTCCTGGCCTATTTTTTCAAAATGCATAGCCAGCTTGGTGGCGTAGCTCAGGCCCGCAATACCGGAGCCGATAATCAGAAAATCGAATTGATGGGGCATTCGATACGTTGTTCTCGAATTATAAAATGGTTCAGGAAAAAGGAACAAGCGGTAAGCAAATTACTTACTCAGTTCCAGCATTCGCGCAACGGATTCATACGCTTTCAGACGAACGTCCTCAGCAACAAAGATTTCCGGCTGTTCGTAGAGCATACAATTGTACACTTTCTCAAGCGTGTTCATCTTCATATACGGACATTCGGAACAGGCGCAGGTATTGTTTTGGCTGGCTGGTGCCGGAATGATTTTCTTATGCGGAGCCGCCTGTTTCATTTTGTGCAGAATTCCCGCTTCAGTTCCTACAATAAATGTTTGTTCCGGGCTGTCTACTACGTATTTCAGCAACGCCGTAGTCGAACCTACGTAATCAGCTTCGCTCAGAATATGCTCCTGACATTCTGGGTGCGCAATGAATTTCGCGTCGGGATATTGTACACGTAGTTTGTGCAGTTTTTCGAGCGAAATATCGATATGAACAATGCAGGCACCATCCCAGAGCACCATGTCACGTCCGGTCTTTTTCGAAATATATCGACCAAGGTTGGCGTCTGGGGCGAAAATGATTTTCTGATCTTTCGGCAGACTTTCGACAATTTTCAACGCGTTCGATGACGTAACGATGATGTCTGATAAAGCTTTGATATCAGCCGAGCAGTTAATGTACGACAGCACAATATGGTCGGGATACTGCGCCTTGAAAGCCGCGAATTTATCAGCCGGTGCCGAATCTGCCAGTGAGCAACCCGCGTTCAGGTCAGGAATGACTACTTTCTTTTCAGGCGACAGGATTTTCGCCGTTTCGCCCATGAAATGAACGCCACAGAAAACAATCATGTCGGCGGGCGTAGCGGCAGCCTGCTGGCTCAAACCGAGACTATCGCCAATGTAATCAGCCAGATCCTGAATCGCACCATCGACGTAGTAGTGCGCCAGAATAACCGCATTTTTCTCTTTTTTAAGCCGATTAATTTCAGCGACCAGATCTATTTCTTCGGCAACAGGCTTGTTAACGTAGCCAATGCGTTGAACTTCTTCCAGGAGAGTTTCCATTAGTTGTGTAGTTGCTTTATACTAGTAACGATGAATGGTGAAAAATGTCACAGAATCAGCCTTTTCCTGTATAATCAAAGCTGTCGGAAGGCACGAATTTCAGGAAACGTTTTCGGCTTTCAAACAACGTTACTGATTTGATTCGTTATAAAACAAAGCTTTCTCTATTTATGACCGACGATTTCCTGAAGCTACGTATCGTTCGCATCGTTCCTGAAACGAGTGAAGCGAACAGTTATTTCCTGAAACCGCTGGATGGTCAACCCGTTACGTATCGCGCGGGTCAGTTTTTGACGTTAATTCTACAGCACCGCGACGGCGGACCGAGTGGTCATGAGGTACGACGTTCCTATTCGCTTAGTTCGGCACCCGGCGAAATGCTACGTCTAACGATTAAGCGGGTTGAGAATGGCGAAATTTCCCGGTATTTGCATGATACGTTACGAGTTGGCGACGTAGTAAACAGCTTACGTCCCGCCGGGCGATTTACGTTAGATGAACATGAAACAGGCGACGTAGTGCTTTTGGGAGCCGGGAGCGGCATTACGCCTTTGTTCGCCATTCTGAAAGAAATTTTATCGACAAGCACCACTCGTCGCGCTACGTTGCTCTACAGCAATTCAAACGAACGTGGCATCATTTTTCGGGAAGAGCTGACGTTTTTACAAACACAGTTTCCAGAGCGGTTTCGGTTAATACAGTTGCTGAGTAATGCGTCGGAAGATTGGAATGGGTTGCGCGGTCGGCTGAATAACGTAATGCTTGAGCGCTTACTGCCAGAGTTGGTTGGTAATTCCGATGCAGATTCATTACGATTTTACGTTTGCGGCCCCAGCGACTATATGCGTATGGTTCAGTTTACGCTGGTTTTCAGTGGCTTTCGGCTGGATCAGATACGTCGCGAAAATTTTGTGATAGAACCCGTTTTTTTAGCGCCACCGCCAACAGTTGCTCAGGACCGAACTGTTATGCTACGTTTACGAGCGCGTGAAATTGAAATTCAGGTTCCAGCTTATAAATCTATTCTACAGGCGGCTCTGGACGAAGGCGTTACGTTACCCTATAGTTGTCGGGGTGGCCGTTGTTCGACCTGCGCGGCCAAATGTGTTTCGGGAAAAGTACACATGACGATCAACGACGTATTGACCGAACGAGATCTGGCTGCTGGTTGGGTATTGACCTGCACCGGCTATCCCGAAAGCGACGGTGTTGTGATAGAACTCGTGTAGTGCGGACATTCTGTCCGCACTACACGAGTCAAATGCGTTATACAATTTTTGTCTTTAAAAAGGCAATCAATACGTCCAGGCCTTTTTTATAATGATGATTATTTGGGATAACAATATCTGCTTCGTCCTTATGAGGCTTCACGAATTCGCGATAAGCCGGACGTACATGGTGTTTCCACTGATAATGAATCATTTCTTCGCTTAACCCGCGTTCGGCCTGATCACGTAGCATTCGCCGATCCAGTTTTATCTGGTTTTTGGCCGTTATGTACACTTTTAAATCAAGCTGGCTGCCTACGTCCGGAAAGTGAAAAACGAATAAGCCTTCTACGATTATAATCGGCGTTGGGCGATACACCAGCGTTCGCGCAATAGCGTCCGGATTATTAAACGTGTATTCGGGCGTTTCTACAATTTTTCCGGCGTGAATCTCGCTAAGATGTTCTGCAAACAGCTCATGATTAATCGTAGCAGGTAAATCGAAGTTGTAAACACCGTTCTGATCGACTGGAATATGATCGAGGGTGCGATAATAATTATCCTGCGAAATCAGGCAAATCTGTTCGTCGGTAAACGCGTTTACTACGTCTCGAAGAAATGAAGTTTTGCCAGATGCACTGCCTCCAGTAATACCGACGATGAAAGGTTTAGTAGCCATGATGAAGTAAACTTGCCCAAGAGATGGGGGAAAAATAATTCAGGAAACCTAGATAGGCAAAAAAAAAGCGGTCCACCTAAACTAAGTGAATCGCTTTTCAACTAAAAATAGACATTTATTCAAGCTACTATAGCTTCGGCCAGCACCAGAACCTTGTTTTGCAGGACTTCAACAACGCCACCATCAACGGTAAACGTTTCCTGACCTGATGCTGTCTGCACAATAATTGGCCCACGGTCGAGCGTGCTAACCATTGGAGCGTGGTTGTTCAATACCTGAAACTGACCTTCGCTACCCGGAAACGTAACAGCACTGGCTTCGCCGGAAAAAACCTTACGGTCGGGAGTGATAATTTCTAATGTCATACAAGAAAGAGGTATGATATATAATGTAGGAAATAGGAAATATAATGTAGAATCACCTTACTATTTCATACATCCTACATCATATATTCTTTATAAAGCTCCTTTTACTAAATTAAGTACGCTGCCAATTTGTGACTTCGCTGCTGGCTCGGCGGCTTTAGCAGCTATACCACCCTGATTGAGTTTGCCAACCGTGGCCAGTGCCGTAGAAACCAACGACTGACCTGATGATTGCGTACTGCCGCCCAGACCTGACAAAGCGCTACCAATTCCAGACAATCCACTGGTTAGCTGACTTCCTTTACCAATAAGTGAGCCTGCGGCTAAAAGTCCCTCAAGCTGATTACCGCCAGAAGCTAGTTTGGCTAGATTTACCGCTTTCCCCAAAACACCGTTGCCTAAAGCACCTGTTGGAATCAAGGGAAGTAACGCTTTCAGGTTACTAACCTGGGCTAATAGTTTGTCCTTAAACGAGGTTGGTTTGGCCTGTGCTTCGGCTTCGAGACCGCTAATACCTGCCTGAAGTTCCTGCGTTGTGGCCGACTTATCGCCTTTGCTAAGTGCTGCAACCGCATTATCGAGGTGAGCCGTTGCCGATACGTCCTGAGCGGGTGCAATCACTGACTCTTTGATGGCACCACTTGCAATAGACTTCGTAGGTACAGCTACTGTTTCAGGCTGCGCTGATATGGCTGTTGCCGTGATCAAGCTTAAGGAAACAAGGGCTACCCCTGCTGTAAATCGAATAGTTTTCATAAAACTAATTAGCTGTTTTGTTTGTCAACTATTAGACTTGAGGAATCACTATTGGTTTCCAGTATATAGTTAATAAACGGTTAAGATTATCAACTATATACTGGAGAAAATGACTACTGACCCGCTTCTTTCATGATGCGTTCGCCCTTCGCAACAGCATCTTCGATGGTACCGACAAGGTTGAACGCAGCTTCTGGCAGGTGGTCATATTTACCGTCAATGATTTCGTTGAAACCTTTGATCGTATCTTCAATTGGAACCAGTACGCCTTTCAAACCAGTGAACTGTTCAGCCACGAAGAACGGTTGCGACAGGAAGCGTTGTACACGACGAGCGCGCGCAACAACTTGCTTATCTTCTTCCGAAAGTTCTTCCAGACCCAGAATAGCGATAATATCCTGAAGCTCTTTGTAGCGTTGCAGAATCTGCTTCACACGTTGAGCCGTGTTGTAGTGTTCGTCGCCCAGAACTTCGGCGCTTAGAATCCGCGACGTAGAATCGAGTGGGTCAACAGCAGGATAGATACCTAACTCAGAGATTTTCCGGCTCAATACCGTCGTTGCATCTAAGTGAGCGAACGTAGTAGCAGGAGCTGGGTCAGTCAAGTCATCGGCAGGTACGTAAACAGCCTGTACCGACGTAATCGAACCACGCTTGGTTGACGTAATACGTTCCTGCATCACACCCATTTCGGTAGCCAGTGTAGGCTGGTAACCTACAGCCGATGGCATCCGACCCAACAGAGCCGATACTTCTGAACCAGCCTGCGTGAACCGGAAAATGTTATCAACGAAGAACAGAATGTCACGACCAGCGCCTTCGCCATCACCATCACGGAAGTGTTCAGCAATGGTCAGACCCGACAGGGCAACCCGAGCGCGGGCTCCTGGTGGCTCGTTCATTTGTCCGAATACGAAGGTTGCCTGACTTGCCTTCATTTCTTCCAGATCTACTTTAGACAGATCCCATCCGCCTTCTTCCATCGAATGCTTAAAGCCTTCACCATATTTGATGATACCAGCTTCAATCATTTCACGGAGCAAGTCATTTCCTTCGCGAGTACGTTCGCCCACACCGGCAAATACCGACAGACCAGAGTACGCTTTCGCGATGTTGTTGATCAACTCCTGAATCAATACGGTTTTACCTACACCGGCACCACCGAAGAGACCAATTTTACCACCTTTTGCGTAAGGCTCCAGCAGGTCTATTACTTTAATACCCGTGAAAAGTACTTCGGTCGACGTAGCGAGATCTTCAAATTTTGGAGCAGGCCGGTGAATTGGCAGACCAGCACCAATCGATGTTGGTTGAGGAATACCGTCGATTGCCTGACCTACTACGTTGAATAGTCGGCCACGGATACCTTCACCAGCTGGCATTGTGATTTGTACGCCCAGGTCAATTACATCCAGACCACGGTATAATCCGTCTGTCGAGTCCATGGCAATGGCCCGAACGCGGTCTTCGCCAAGGTGTTGCTGAACTTCCAGAATTACCTCCTGACCATTGCTTTTCGTTACTTTGAGAGCGTCCAGAATGGCGGGAATTCGGGTGCCTTCACCCTCAAAACTCACGTCCACAACCGGCCCGATTATTTGCGTAATCTTACCTGTATTGACTGCCGTTGCCGTTGTCATTTGTATATGGTATTGCTTGATTTTACGATTGCCCTTTGTTTGGGACTGCAAAATTAGGAGAAAAACAGCGTAAGGTCAAGAATCGACTTTGTCATTTTCCGATCATTTTTGAACCGAAGGGGTTTGGCAATAAGGTTTTTACGTAAAAACCTAAACAAAATCGGCCCCAGGCGGATTTGTACAAAAGTTAGTTGGCTGTTATCGTCGGGCCGCCGGAGCGGTCGATAGTTGCTAGTCAGGAATCTATAGTCAGCTATCGCTACTAACTAACCGCTAACGACTATTGGCCACTCCGGCGGTCTGGATACAACCTTTTTTGCATGCTTCAACAACGATCCAGCGGATTACTCCTCCATATTACGTCATTGCCTTCGGCACACGGCGTCGGCGATTTAGGCCCTGAAGCGTATCGCTTTGCTGATTTTCTGGAGTCTTCCGGACAAACGTACTGGCAAATTCTGCCGCTTACGCCTGTTGATCCGGGCTCTGGTTTTTCGCCGTATAGTAGTCCATCAGCCTTTGCCGGAAATATCCTGATGATTAGTCTGGAGAAACTGGCACAGGAAAAATGGCTGACCAAAAATGATCTGAGTATATTTAATGAACAGCCCATACAGGACGTAACCGTTACGTCGCCACCCCCTACTTCGGGGAATATTGATGTGGGCGTATTGGCTGGGCCGTTAGTACTGGCTCCTTCGACTCTACATGCTGCCTGGATAAAAAAACGGCCTTTGCTGCAAAAGGCCGCTGAGAATTTTTTACGAAAAGCAGATCCTGCGCAACGTAGCGATTATGACCGTTTTTGCGCCTGGCAGGCCGACTGGCTCAACGATTACGCCCTTTTTTCTGCCTTACAGGAGGCCACTGGTGAGCCAACCTGGGTACGCTGGCCAGAAGAACTGGTGCGACGTAGCCCGGCTGCGCTAGCCCATCAACAGAAACTACTTCATGATTCTATCGAGGTCGTAAAAGTGATGCAGTATTTCTTCCTTAGGCAATGGAACGAACTAACGGCTTACTGTTATCAGAAAAAAATTCACATCGTAGGCGACATCCCGATTTATGTTCAATTCAACAGCGCCGATGTCTGGGCCAATCCGACCCTGTTTAAACTTGACGCCAATTTTCAGCCGCTATTTGTTGCCGGAGCACCGCCCGATTACTTCAGCGAATACGGCCAACGCTGGGGAAATCCTATATACGACTGGCCCGAACACGAACGTACCGGATTTGCCTGGTGGATGCAGCGATTACGGCATCAGATGTCGCTGTATAGTCTGACGCGTCTGGATCATTTTCTGGGCTTTGCCGAATACTGGGAAATTCCAGCCAGCGAACCAACAGCGCGAGTAGGGGAGTGGGTCAAAGCACCTATTGAGCCTTTCATGCATGCCATGCACCGACAGTTTGTGAATTTACCCATTATCGCCGAGGATTTAGGCGCTAAAGCGGCTGATATTCAGCCTTATTTGCGTCATTATGGCATTCCCGGTATGCGCGTTGTTCAGTTTGGTTTCGGCCATGATATGGCTACCTCGACGTATGCAATTCACAACCACACCGAAAACTTTGTGGTCTATTCAGGCACGCACGACAATAACACCACACTTGGATGGTTCCGGGAATCCGACGAGATTCATCGGCGACGTATGGATAATTATCTTGGCTTCAGGGTCACAGAAAAAAATGTGGTCGATCAGGTTTGCCGACTAACGATGCAGTCCGTTGCCCGTCTGGCCATTATGCCCGTTCAGGATATTTTAAATCTTGATGAAACTCATAGGATGAACACGCCGGGGCTGGGAGGTCGAAGCTGGCAGTGGCGTTTGCAGTCGGGACAGTTGACTATTAAGGTTGCTAAAAAACTGCTGAAACTAACCCGGATGACAGGTCGAGGATAAGTTTTTGTAATAATATTTTTGGTAACATAGGTGATACTACGTAACAAAGAACGTAGCTGACTACGTAGTGGTAAACGATTAAGTTGAGCTACACTACGTATATAGGCAAAAACGTATCTTCGCTTGGAAAACAGTGGATACTACGTAAAGATAATGCTATTGAAAATCAGGGGTTTGGACTCTAAAAGGGTAGGCGATTGTCGGCAAACTTTGCATCGGTAAACTTCTCAATCACCCTTTTTACTCCTTATTCTCATGGACACTATTCGTTTAGCCGACACTACAAAGGTCGATGATCAGGTATTTAATGAACTGGTCAACAAAGTAACAAACATGCTTAAGCTTGAGGTGTTGCAGGAATTGCAAGTACGTTCGCAGCCAGCTATTTTCAAGATGAAAAAAGGCACGAGTAAGGTAGGAACCGCCGTAGCCGAACGTATCGAGAAAATGCCTGCCGATCGTCAGAAAGTATTCAACACAAGATTGAAAACCACCAACCTGATTAGCCCTGATCTACAGAATTTTGCGGTGCTACGTGGTGTCGATTTGCGGGCAACCAAGCTGGCAACCACGCAAATCAATCTGAAAAGCGATTTCAGTTTTATCAACAGCACCTTCAACGAAGCGTATTACAAAAAATTTGCTGAGAAGTATATGGGGATACAACTGATCGGCAACGGTGGGGGTGCCACGGTGAATAAAAACCTCAAATTCAAGGTGCACACAGTGAAGTGTGTTGACGAAACCAACCCCGAATGGCCAGGCAGCGACGAAATTGCGATGGGTGGCATTGCCCTCAGCGATACGAAACAGGAATCGATGATCAACGAGATTTTTGTTGGCGGTAATTTCGACGATGGCGATGTGAAGACCTACAATCCGGCTAAAGTGTTGAAACAGTTTCCGTTTACATCGACCGGTACGTTCCCCAAAAGCTATGCCGTCTTTCTAGCGCTTTCCGAAAAAGATGGCGGTGGTTTTGCTACGTTTATTAAAAAACTCTACGATGCCATCAAAGACAAACTACAGGCTGTTTTCACTGCTGTTGGTGGTGCCATCGGAGCGGCTGTAGGCGGTGCTATTGGTGGTGCCGTGGGCGGACCGTTAGGAATTCTGGCGGGTGCCGCAATTGGGTTTATTTTGGGCGCTCTGGTTGAATGGATTGTTGGTCTGATTCAGGATGATACGTTTGCTCCGCAGGTTGCCATTGCTGAATTTGGTAGCATCAACGCTACGTTCAACGGTAGCATGAATTCACCAATCCAGACGCTCAACTATGTTGATCATGGCGGACATTATCAGGTTCGTTACAACTGGGAAATTTCCAACTAATCGAATTTCTGTTTCACACCTTTGCCGGAGAGCCTATTCGCGGAATGGGTCTTCCGGCATTTTTTATGACTATTTGAGTTTGAAAATGACGTAGCGTCGTTCGAGATTTGCGGGATTACTATCATTTCGAAACAGATGATACGTTGGCTCATAGGCACTAACGTAGTAGCTGTTACGTTTCTCTTTCATGTCATCTTTATTTTTCTGGAACCAGTGGCGTCGGCCCTACCGACTAGCTTATCTGATTAGTTTTAGTCTATTCATTATCAGCTTATTGTTGTTTGCCATTGCCTGGCTGCGTGGGCTAGGTAACGTAGTGGATTGGGATGTATTAAGTGAACTGAACGACGTTCCAGTTATTTTTCATATGTTCTCCGATGGGCTGCTGGATTATGCTGTAAATGGGAAAGCTTATGCGGTTTCTGAGCAATTTATCGCCGGAGCTATGCAGGTGCAACCCGAAATGGCTACAGCTTTACTGGCCGGTATCTGTATTGCGTTTGTATTGATTATTAGCGCACTTACCCGCTTCGACCGGGTTCGCTATCTGGTTGGTATGGGCCTTTTGATTCTGGGACTTGCTTTCTTTCGTTGGGAAATGCTTGAAGTGCCGGGCTTGGGCGGAAATTATGTGTTTTTGCTTCTTACCTTCTTATTTGGCTCGGTAAGTTATTATTTCCATGCCTTTCGTTCCGATTTACCGATTCTGAACCGAATCGGCGTTTTTGGGGCACTTACCGGGCTGGTCGCCATCGGTTTAGGCTCGTTAGCGACTGTTACGTTTCCGGCGCTCATGCTGGCGAGTTATGGTATGCCGGTGCTACTCGTGATTAGCGCAGGCTTCATCTTCTTTATTTCTATCGAAATTATTGCCGGATTAGTCTGGCTAACGTCGGTTGGACGAGAAACTAGTTCGCCGACTCAAATAACGCCAAAACGTGTATTGGGCATTAACAATCTGCTGTTTGTAAGTGGTTTGTATTTTGTGAACCTCGTACTTATATGGCTGAAAAATACAAAATCGATTGACTGGGATATTCTGTCGATAAGCCCGTTTGTTATTTATCTGATCTCGGTTTCGTTGGGTATCTGGGGATTCCGTCGGCTGATTCAGCAACAGGATACGGTTTCGTTTCGCGATTCAGGCGCTTTTCTGTATGCAGGTTTGGCAATGCTTACAACCCTCACCATTGGGTATGCCTTTGTTACGGCCAATGATCCGATCATTGAGCTGTTTGAAGATATTGTTGTCGATACCCATCTGGTAATGGGCGTGTTTTTTCTAGCCTATGTACTGATTAATTTCTGGCCAGTATATAAGCAAAATTTGCCTGTATACCGAGTTTTGTATAAGCCCAAGCGTCTGGAATTGAGTTTGTTTCGCGTAGCGGCAGTTTTTGGCGTAGTGGTATTTATGGTCGTTGGAAGCGATATTACGTTTCGCCAGAGCGTAGCGGGCTATTATAATGGAATTGGCGATTACTACGTAGCAGATAATCAAGTTGCATCGGCCAATGCGTTTTATCAGTTGGCGTTAGAGCGTGAATTCCAGAATCATAAGTCGAATTATGCAATGGCGTCGCTCGCGATGGCGCAGAACAATCAGCCCGTAGCCGCTTTTTATTATAAACAGGCACTGCTGAAACAGCCACAAGCGCAGGATTATGTCGGTTTGAGCCAGGCTTATCTGCAATCGAACCTATTTTTTGAAGCCATCAAAGCCCTCCAAAAAGGCATTCGTGATTTCCCCAAAAGTGGCGAGTTGCAGAATAATCTGGGTTATCTCTATGCCCGTACAAGTGTAGCCGATTCCGCTTTTTATTATTTCAAATCGGCGGCCAGCAAGTCGGGGCGGAGCGAAGTTCCCGAAGCAAATCTTCTGTCACTATATGCCCGTAATCCCAGAATTTTACAGGCCGATTCGACATTGGCAAAAAGTGCAGGCGAATCGAGCTATGAATCGTATCAGGCCAATGCGCTGGCGTTACGGCTGGTTGCGCAGGTCGATACTACCCAGCCTCGGCAGCCTTCCTGGTTAACCGGAAAGCAAGCTACCGAAGGATTAAGCGTTGGGCGTTTTGCCAGTCTGTATAACTATGCGTTAGCCACTAAACAAACAGACACTACGTTGGCTGCTACGTTACAGAAAATGGCAGGTATGCCCGTGAATCAGGATTTTACCGACGAATTGTTATTGGCACGAGCAACTGCGGAATATAAAAACCATAACCACGCTGTAGCTTTTGGGTTGCTACATCAACTGACCGAAGGAGAATCATCATCGGCTAATCCGCAGAATGGGGCGGCTTATCGGTCAATTACTGGATTGTGGATGATCGAACAGGGTTTGTATCGGAAAGCCGCCGAAACGTTTGGTTATAATACAGATACTACGTCGATATATTACCGAGCCATTGCCTTTACTAAGGCTTATGATCCGATTATAGCGCAATCGTTGTGGGAAACGGCTTCCAAAGGCGATCCGGCTGTAGCGGCCATAAAGCAGGTTTATTATCAGGAGCGAAAACCGCAAACCGATTTTGAAAAAGCCTTTTACGCTACGTATCGAATCGACGACCCGAACCGGGGCGCGTATTGGGAAACCATTCAGGACCCAAGTCTTAAAACGATTGCAGGAGCGGCTCTTACGAATGATTTTCTGAATCAGTTACAGTGGCGGAATGCTCAACTGGTATTGGCCGGTTTGCCCGATTCTACGCACATTAGCCCAATTGCTTTATCACTACGTAACGTAGCGGCTATCCGTTTGTCGGCTTTCCGACGTAGTGTTGGCTCGGCCGAAACGATGGCGAAAACAACAATCGTACCCGACTACCGGGCTGAGCAGGAATACTGGCTGGCACAGACCTACGAACGAACTCGCTACGTAGCGAAGGCTCGGCAAGCATACAGGCAAGCCTTGAGGCTGGCACCGATAAATGCCCGTATTGTTGCCTCAGCCGCTCAATTTGAGCAACAGCAAAAGCAAACAAAACAAGCTTATGAACTGGTTTTAACAGCTTTGCCTTTTAATGAAGATAATGCGGAGCTGCTCAAAACCTATGTTACGTTGTGTCTCGATTTAAGTCTGTTCGATTATGCGCAGAGCGGCTTCGAAAAATACCGTGCGGTGGCCGCACCGGCCGATTATCAGGCATTTGCAACGATTTATCAGGAAAAACTGGCGTCGGTCGAAAACAGTCGTCAAAAATTCATGCAATAAGGTAGATTTGTTTTCCTAGTTACCTGTTGATAACCATCATCGACATTTCTATATGAATATTATTGAAACACGTAATATCGCCAAGCGCTACGTAATGGGTACGGAAGTAGTCGATGCGCTCAAATCCATTACCATCAGTATTAAAAAAGGCGAATACGTAGCATTTATGGGGCCATCGGGGTCGGGCAAATCAACCCTGATGAATATCGTCGGTTGTCTTGATTCTCCTACTTCTGGTCAATATATTCTTAACGAGCAAGATGTTAGCCGAATGGGCGAAAACGAGCTGGCCGAGGTACGTAACAAAGAAATCGGCTTCGTTTTCCAGACATTTAATCTGCTTCCTCGCCAGACATCGCTGGAGAATGTAGCGTTGCCCCTGATTTACGCCGGATATAGCAAAGCCGACCGTACCGAAAAAGCTATGCTGGCGCTCAAAAATGTTGGTCTGGAAAATCGGGCGGGCCACCGCCCAAACGAATTATCGGGTGGTCAACGGCAACGGGTGGCGGTGGCGCGTGCTTTAGTAAACGATCCGAGTATTCTGCTGGCCGATGAACCAACTGGTAACCTCGATACCAAAACCTCGTATGAAATTATGGATCTCTTTGATCAGATTCATAGTAAAGGCAATACGGTAATTATGGTGACGCACGAAGAAGACATTGCCGAATACGCCCACCGAATCATTCGGTTACGTGATGGGCTCATTGAAACTGATCGGGTTAACACAAACATTCGAAAGGCGCAAACGCTGATGCAGTCGTTGGAGTAAGTTTGGACGTGGCTATTGGGAGAATTATATTTAGGCTCTATATAATACATTCTACTCCTATGCTCCGTAAAACCTTACTGGCCTTGCTGGCCGTTCTCGTTATTATACAGTTTTTTCGGCCCGAAAAAAATCAGGCTGAAGGCGTATCGCCAACCGACATTACTACTAAATATGCACTGCCTGATAACGTAGCTGCGGTGTTGAAACGCTCCTGTTTCGATTGCCATTCTAACAGCACTACGTATCCCTGGTACTACAACATTCAGCCAGTGGCCTGGTGGCTCAGTAACCATATCGAAGAGGGTAAAGAAGAACTGAATTTCTCGGAATTTGCTACGTATTCGCCCAAGAAAGCGCGTCATAAATTAGAGGAAGTTGGCGAAGCGGTTACGGATGGCTGGATGCCGTTAGGTTCCTATCTCTGGATTCATCACGACGCTAAATTGAAATCAGAAGAAGCTAAATTGATTGCCGATTGGGCTAGTAATCTACGGAATCAGATACCCGCTCCGGCAGATGAAGAAGACCATCATCATTAGTATGGATGTAGATTTCTAAAAAAATGAAAGCCATAACAGAGCGTTATGGCTTTCATTTTTTTTAGGCTAACAAGCAACTAGGCAGCAATAACTTCAGACACCACGTCCTGCCACTCTTTCATTTCAGGAATGCCGGGCTTTCGTTTGCCGAATACCAGCGCAATGTTATTTCCGTCTTTATCGAACAGATCAAGGCCGGTCACGATACCATCTTTGGTTGGCTTGCGGGTTACCCAAATCGTGTCGATCTGATCTTCGCGTAGGTGCATGTTGAACTCAGGATCTAGTACGTTGTACCAAGGCCCCATGCTTACGAGCTTTTTCACCAGACCGGTGTGAATCTGAATACAACCGGGGCTCGACGCAAAAATCATGATAGGCAGTTCACGTTCGGCAACGGTTTCAAACAGCTTTTTGAACTGATCGACCGAAATTTGCTCCGCGTGACCGGCTGGTGCTAAACGAATTCCCTGCTGACGTTCGAGGTTGTATTTACGTAGCAGGCCGAAGAATTCGTGCGTATCCTGCATGGCTAACCAGGCTTCCTGAAATGCCTGAACATCAACATCTTCGTTTACTTCTTTAACCTCCTTTTCAGGATAGCTTACCGTAACGATTGGATTGGTTTGATCTTCGCTCAGGTATTTCTGAACCAACGCATCATAAGCGGCTACGTCCGACTGATCGGTCATGTAGATTTTGTGCACAGCCTGACCGTCCTGATCGAAAAACTGAAGACTCTTGCGGCCATTTTCATCGACTGCAAAGCCAAAATGCCAGTGCGACATGAACAACCGCAGGTCGATATCTTCACCAAGTACCAAGCCTGTATGCGCGTTGAAGGATACTTTTTCGTATACGCCTTTACGCTCGTGAACGATGTTGTCGTTACGTGTCAGGGCCATTACGTAGCCAAGCGTTGGTACGTCTTTAAGCAATTCCTTGAAATCACCTTCCAGCCGTTGAACGGTTTCGCCGAGTTGAGTTGCCAGCAGATCGGCTTCGCTTACACCCAGTTGTTTAGCCGCATCGCGGATTCTTGTTTTTGGGTTTTCTTCTTTAAACGTAGCCCAGCGTTCTTTGAGACCTTGTGTTGTAATCATGGGATGTCGACGGTTTTAGTTGGTCGGTTAGTAAATTGATTTTGTTGAGGAATGACCATCGGGCAATCCATTTCGGGATGCGCAACGAGCCATACATTTAGATTGAAGACGTGTTTGATCGTTTCGACAGTAATGACTTGCTGAGGTGTGCCAATGGCTTCGATACGTCCGGCACGTAGCATCACAATCTGGTCGGCATATTGAGCGGCCAGATTTAAATCGTGCAGAATAACAACCGCACAAAAGCCTTTGGCTGTAAACTCACGCGCCAGTTCCAGCATATGGTGCTGGTGCAGTAAATCGAGACCGGTGGTGGGTTCATCCAGAAATAAAATGCCCTGTGATACGTCCCAGATTTGCGCCAGTACGCGGGCAAGTTGCACCCGTTGCTGTTCGCCACCCGACAACGTAGTGAACACGCGGGACGCAAAATCCCACATGCCTACTTTGCGCAACGCCATTTCTGCTACGTAGTAATCGTGGTCTGACGGGTGGAAATCGAAGTGCGGATATCGACCCATCAGCACCAGTTCGCTCACCAGAAATGGAAACACAACCGCGTTTTGCTGTGGCAATACGGCCCGGAATAAGGAAAGCTCCTTATCCGAATAGGTATTAATTGATTTATTATTCAGCCGAATTTCCCCCTGTGATGCCTTTAACTCGCGGGTACACGATTTGAGTAGCGTCGATTTGCCGGCCCCGTTGGCACCAACAATAGCAACTAACTGGCCCGGTTTCGCATCAAACGAAACATCGTTCAGGAGTTTACGATTTCGAAGTTGATACGTTAGGTTTCTGACTTCCAGCATCTTTATGTGGTTTATGAGCCGTTTCGACGTCTTTCCCGAAATAAAATCCACAAGAACACGGGCGTACCGACTAAAGCGGTCAGAATACCGATTGGAAGTTCGGCAGGAGCCACGATGGTGCGGGCCAGCGAATCGGCAAGTGTCAGTACAATAGCTCCGCCCAAAGCTGACCCGGTGAGCATACGGCGATGGTCTGAACCCGCGCCCATACGTATCAGGTGCGGAATCACTAACCCCACGAAACCAATAATGCCCGCTACGGCTACCGACGTACCGACGGCCATTGTCGAGAAAATAATGACCTGTCGTTTAACGCTTTTCAGATTTACGCCCAGCATACTCGCCTGACTTTCTCCCAAGGCCAGCAAGTTCAGCGATTTTGCCAGCCTTGGAATACCTATCAACGCAACAACTGTAAACGGTAGAATGGCCAGAACCGATGTCCAGCTTGCTCCGCCCAGACTTCCTAGACTCCAGAACGTAATGTTACGTAGCTGTTCGTCGGTTGCCAGATACGTCATAATGCCGGTTATGGCTCCTGATAGCGCGTTGATAGCAATTCCGGCGAGCAGCATGGTTGTGATCACATCTTTACCAGCTACACGAGCAATCCGATACACCAGAAAAGCGGTGGCGCAGGCGCCTATAAACGCTACGGCCGATAAGGCATACATGCCCAGTATACCTGTAAGCGTTTGGAAAAACGTTACTTCCAGTACGATCATCGTAACAGCCGCCAGCGATGCACCCGACGAAATGCCAATGAGTCCCGGATCGGCCAATGGGTTGCGGAATAATCCCTGAATGGCGGCTCCTGAAATAGCTAAACCTGCGCCAATCAGTACCGCCAGACAAACTCTGGGAAGGCGAATGGCCAGCAGAATAGCTTCTTTCGTCGAATCGACTTCGACAGAATAACCCAGCGATTTTGCAAGAATGAGTCCAATCTCGTAGGGCGTTACGTATAGCGCGCCGATACCCACCGATACGATGATGGTGATGAGTAACGTAACAACCAGAACCGGCATCAGCCATGGATTGACCACCGTTTTAATGGCCGATTTCGATGCCTGATACGTATCGCGGGAAGGACTTATCGTTGCTATTGAATCCATCAAAACTAGGCTTTAGGTTTCTGAGAGATTTTCTGCGTCAGTTCCTGAAGGGCTTTGCCTAAACGGGGCGAAAAACCTGACAACAAATGCCCATCCATCGTAATGATATGGCCATTTTTACCGGCATTCGTCTGGGCAATACCTTGCACTTTGGATAATCCTTCGGCACCACCTACGCTTTCCAAACCACTGTCGAAGAGAAGAATTACATCGGGATTGGCTGCAACGAGTGCTTCGGCTGTAAGCGGTTTGTAATTGTCGAAACCAGATGCCGCATTGGTGCCACCAGCCAGTTCGATCATTTTATCAACCTGTGTTCCTTTTCCCGATACCATCATGGTACCCGTGCCGCGCGCATAAATGAACAGGACTTTCGGGCTGTTTGACGCCTTTTTTACCTGCGCCATATCCGCGTCGAGTTTTTTAAGAAGGGGTTTCGCCTTTGAAGGCACCTGACACGTAGCCGCTACGTCCTGAATCAGCTTTTTGGTTCCGGCAAGGCTATATTCCTGCTGAAACGTAATGACTTTTATACCTGCCGATTTAATTTGCTCAATTACTTCGGGTTTCGTTCCAGCGTTTACAGACGTTAACACCAGCGTTGGTTTTAGCGAAATGACACCTTCTGCCGAGATGTTCCGATTATGACCAACTTTCGGCAGTTTCTGAAGCGATTCGGGATACGTACTCGTTACGTCGACGCCAATCAGGTGCGATTGTAAACCTAAATCACAAAGAATCTCACTTACCGTACCATCGAGCGAAACAATCCGGACGGGTTCGTCTTTTTGTGGAGACGTAGCAAACGCAAATTGACCAGCTAAAAAACCGGTTAGCAGGCAGCCCAGCCACGTAGTGAAAACAACTAGTTTTTTCATTGTTACTGTCGTTTAGTATAAATGGTACGAGTTGTTAGCAGGTGCCAATAACTCGTACCATTTTCTGATTAGGAAGCCTGTTTAACCAGCTTAAACTCGACTTTAGGTTTACCCCGCTCACCGCCATCTTGCGTAGTGAAGCTGACAAACTTGAGTTTGTAAACGTTACCAACTACGTCTTTAATCACGTAGAAACGGTCGGTTTTTACGCCAACTGTACCCGTGGTGTTACGCCAGTTAGCGCCAATTACGTTCTTGTCGTTCTTGAACGTAGTAGAAGCAATATTGCTCTCGGCGTAAGCATCATACGTAACAGCGCTTGTCAGAACTTCGGCTGCCGTTACGCCACCTAAATGGTTGATAAATACCTGATCGGAGAAATAGTACGGAACCTCGGCTGCACCAAAAGAGGTTTTGCTCATCGCGGCTGTCCAGACAAAATCCCAACGCGCTTTGGCGGGCTCTACGTCAACCAGCGCACCTGTGTCGAACGATACGAATTTGAAGTTATAAGCTGCGTCTTTCGTAATCGAAACAGTTTTGAACGTGGTTTCTCTGATACCTGCGTATTGCAGCGTATAACCCGTTGTACTGTTACGTAGTACACGTATTTTTACCCAGGCTTTAGCTAGTGTTGCTCCGCCAACGCCCCGGTTGATGAGATACACTTTATTCTCGGCGTCGGTGGCTGAAATGCTCGGAATAACCGTTTTGGTCAGATCGCCCGATACGTCGTCAAGCAGTTTCATATCTGCAGCAGCAGGGCTGGTAGAGCTGAAGGTCAAATTGACACCAACCGTATCGGCAGCCGTTACCTGAGCCAGATCAGTTTTGTTGAGCGCAATGGCAGCCGCACCCGTCATGTTGTTCAGGATTACGCGGAAATCGGTACCTGTATAAAAGCCCAAATCCCACGATGACCGTCTTACCGACGTGCCCGCATTGTTGCTCAGATCGGTATAGACGGCATTAATAGCGCTTGCTCCTCCCGTTCCGCCGTCGAGGGTCAACGTAGTACCTGCCGAAACAATCGAGGTAAACTTAACTTTCAGGGCTTTTGTCGTTCCAACCAGAACCGGGCTTGCAGCCGATGCAATGGTGAAATCGATGGTTTCCGAACCGCTCAGGAAGAGATTATCGGCCTTCGTTAATTTGAACGAACCTTCGCTACTACCCGCTGGCAAGGTTACGGTAAGCGAGTTGTTGGTAGCGGCAGGTATGGTTGTAAACTGAGTTCCGTAGGCAATACCGGCTGGAGCTACCTGCACTGTTATGGCTGTAGCCGCATCAACCGCACGTGATAGTTTCAATTTAATGGTTGCTTCTTTCGTAGCGGCATCTAAGCCTTGTTCAGCACTTTCAAACTGTACTAAATTATCGGGTAGTGGTGGTTCGCTTTCTTTACAGGCATTCAACGCGGTGACGGCGAAGACGAAAACGAACAAAATGGATTTTTTCATACGATATAAACTTATTGTGGGTATTTAGCTTGTGTATTGCGTTTGTAATCAGTTATTTATGGGTTAGGTCTGGTGATAATACCTACCGTTTATACCATTGGAACGTAAGACCTAAGAAGTAGGAACGACCGTAGCTAACAGGGGCCGGACCACCTGTACTGTGTGCTCCACCGGTGTCGAGCGACGTATTGGCCAGCCGGGTAATGTTGAATAGGTTTTTCACCCCGGCTGTCAGCGTCAGATACTTGAACATCGGTTTGGTGATGGTGAAATCGGCCCAGTGAAAAGGAGCGATCTCGGTCAACACCGCTCTTACCTGACCATCGGCGTTGGCAACAGCGAGATAACTCGGGCGTTTTCCGGAGTATTTGTAGAAAAGGCTAAGCTTGGTGTCGAGTTTACGTAGCGTATACGTGAAATTCGTATTTACCTCCGGCGACCAAATGAATTTGTTCAGTTTGCCGCTAGCATAGTTTACGGTATCGGTTGTGGTCAGCAGGTTGTTGTAGCGACCGATATACGAGAAGCCCACCGTGGCCTGAATGTCTTTCCAGGTGAAGACGTTTTCTAACGTACCACCCGTTGTTTTGAATTTGTCGATGTTGATATTCATCGTAATTCTCGGGTCGTTCGGGTCGATGCCGTAACTGATGAGGTTATTGAAATTGTTGTAAAAAAGATTCAGCGTCGATTTGAACTTACGACTAGCTTGCCAGGCGAGTGATCCGCTGAAACTAGTTGAGTTTTCGGCCTTTAGATTTGGGTTTCCTTTAATTGAATGGCTGGCGTCGAAGAAATTGAAATACAACTCACGCAACGCTGGCGAACGGAACCCACGCGCATACGACAGGCGAAGATCGAGAGTAGGGGTAAGGGCAAGTTTGGCGTTGAGCGAAGGAATAATCGGTGGAGCACTGTATACCGAATTCTTGATGAACCGCAAACCCGGACGGATACTCAGCCGCGCATTCGGATTGATGGTCGACGAGATGAAAAACGCGTAATCGTTAATGTTCGGCGAACCTGAAATCCGGGCTCCGGAACTGCCATCCAGATTAATATCGATACCGGGCTGAAACGATACCATTGAGGAAGCTTTATACGAAGCCGTTGCCCGATACGTCTGACTGATAAAGATTGATACGTCCTGCTCCCCTTCGCCCAACGAAAGTGTACGCCGACCTGTTGCTACGTCCAGAATGGTAGTCTGAGTCCGGCGTTGATAATCGGTGTAAGAAGCCTGTGCATTAAGCTGAAGGCGCTCGCTTAATTTGAAATCGCTCTGAAATTGGTGGACATAGCGGTTGGTAATATAGCGTTGATCGCGGGCCAGATTCGTAGTAGGGTTCTCTATGCCCTGACTCAACAGGTTTTCTTTTAGTGCGTCGAGCCGGTAGTAAACGTTTACGTTTTCGGTACGATAGCCGATTTTACCGTGCCCGAATAACTGGTCTTTCGGAAGCCAGTCTTTAGTACGTCCGGGAGCCTGCCCCTGCCAACCACCGAACGTGTTATTGGTGACACCTGCCGAAGCGTTCCAGGCTTTTTTCTGCCACGTAACACCCGCACTCTGAATGTGTAATCCTGCATTGTTCAGGAAATTATATTCTTTATTGGCGGTTTCTTCCTGAATTCGTGCGTTAATACCGAGTTGCTCACTACCGGGCTTTTTCGTGATAATATTGATTACTCCCGCCAACGCATCAGAACCGTAAGAAACCGACATAGGCCCTTCCACAATTTCGATACGTTCGATGTTGTTAATGTCAATCTGGTTGAGGCTTTCCCGCGTATCGCCCCGGTCGACCATTGGCAGTCCATCCAGCAGAATTTTTACGTTACGTCCCGACATTCCCATTAGCTGAACATCGGTAGTGCCAAGCGTCAGATCATTGGAAAAACGAAAGCCTAACTCATTGTTCAGTACACCCATTACGTTCACGGCGGCCCGTAAACGAATTCGTTCGCTATCGATAACTCGAACGTTGTAAACCGATTTTTTTAGCGACTGAGGTTCATATTGACCTGTTACAACAACTTCGTTTAGCTGATTATCAGCCGATTGTAAACGGGCTGATAATTTTGTTGGCTGCTCATTTCTGATTGTAATCGATTGCTGGAAAGGCTCGTAGCCCATCATCGAAATTTGCAGTTGATGCTTGCCGGAATTTAGATCAGATAGCGTGAAACGACCGTTGGCGTCGGCCGCTGTAACTTTTTGTAGTCCAGCAACCCGAATGGTTGCAAAGGCTGCAGGTGTTCCGTCGGCTAAATAAACGGTGCCTTCTACACGATTCCCTGCCGAGTGCTGTGCCCAGCTTGTGGAAACACTCAGTGAAAACAGTAAGCCCAGTTGGTACAGAATAACGTAAAGTCTATTTCTCATCCTATATGCTAATACGAATTAACGTATTGATAAAGCTGATCAGTAAAGCCATAAAAGGCTTTATGTCAGAATGTTATTAGGGGCAACTGATTCGTATACGTAGCGATACAGAACTATTAAACGTGTTATTGCTATGTAGACTTATTAAAAATAGATCGCAAATATAGAGATAAGGAAATGAGGTTGTCAATAATTATTTAGAATTTGTCTGAATTAATTTAATCAGCATACAATAATCAATCAGAAATAAATACTGGACATAAAAAAAGCCCCGATAAGCGGGACTTCGTTGATTATCAATAAATAAGAAGTTCGCTACTGTCAGGCTTTCAGATTGATTTTCCGCCCCGTTTCAGCAGCTTGATAAATAGCCTGAAGTAATTTCACGTCGCGTAGACCTTCTTCTCCAGTAACATGGTTGGGAAGTTTTTTGCCATCGAGTAAGTCTTTACAAATACCGTCCATATGAGCCGCCTGATGGTTAATGATCGGAAAATCCATGGGTCCTTTGCTGGTTTGACCTTTTAGAGGACCATAACCGAAAGCAGGCGACAATTCGAACCACCCCTTTTCGCACGAAGCCCGTAAGCGTTCGATACCAGCCGTATAACTCGTTGTTGAGTTCGATACGGCACCACTCGGAAACTGGAACTGCCAGAACATCGTCTCCTCCACATCTTTGAATTTTTCCGGCTCGGTTTTGGGCGAAAATTGGGCTGTAACCGAAACGGGCTCTTCGCCCGTAACGTAGCGCGAGCCCTGTACAGCGTAAATACCTACATCCATGAGTGGGCCACCACCTGCCATCGATTTTTTCATCCGCCACTGGGTCGGATCGCCAATGCGGAAGCCGTCGCTGCTTTCGATAAATTTGACCGGACCAAACACTTTTTCCTGTCCAAGTCGCATTGCTTCTTTTGTAAATGGCTCGTAGTGAAGCCGGTAGCCGACTGCAAGCTCTTTTCCCGCTTTTTTACAGGCATCGATCATGTTTTGGCAGGCTTTTGGAAAAATGGCCATCGGCTTTTCGCAGATAACGTGTTTCCCGGCCTGAGCGGCTCGTATTACGTATTCCTCGTGCATTGAGTTGGGCAACACTACGTAGATTACGTCAATATCTTTATTGTCGGCAATTCGGTCGAAATTTTTGTAATCGTAGACGTTGGCTTTCGGAATGTTGTATTTCTGCATCCATTCGTCGGCTTTCGCTGGCGTACCTGTTACAATGCCAGCCAGCTTACAATACTGCGTTTCCTGCAACGCGGGGGCCAGCCGACCTTTGCTGTAGCCCCCAAGCCCAACTAAAGCAATGCCCAGCTTTCGCCCCGGCTGACCTAATTCAGATAGTGGTTTTGTATAAAGTCCAGTAGTGGTGTTATGGACGAATGAATCGTTGGCATGGCCCAAAAGCGGGAGCGATAAGGCCGACGCGCCTGCACCCAGATTGCGTAGAAAATCTCTTCGTGAATTAGATGGTTTATTTTTCATGGAAGGCGGTTGTTGGCTTGTAAAACGCTACGTAGTAAAAAAGTCCCGACGCTGATTTTTCTACCAGCATCGGGACTCGGTTGTTTACTGTTCAGGAGGGAGATCTTAGAGTATAGACCCAAACAGGCTCAAACATCGCTATCATTCAAACAGCAGGAGACTATTGGGATGATTAAAGGTGCGCATAGAAATTTTATTTTCGTTCCAACTATTTGGTAAGCGGATGAGTCAGTTTATTAATCGGGAATGATCATATCCGTTTTCCGATACGTCTCCTTACTCACTTAATCAATTTCCCCACTCATGTTACGTCTGATGAAAAACGTTTTACTAATCATCTGTTTATTTTTTGCCAGCTTGACCGCGCAGGCTCAAATTGCCAAATTCGAATTTGGCTTGAAAGGGGGCTGGAATTTCTCTCAATTAGCATTAGCGAAAACCGATGTTCCGGGTGGTATACGATTTGGAGGAAATGTAGGTGTTACAACGACGTATACGTTTACAAACAATCTTTTTCTTCAGTCTGGGCTATCATTTACGACTAAAGGAGCTAAAATTAAAGGTGATGCGCCAATTGGCTTTACTGACCGAATACTCTATCCGGGTCGGGAGGCACAGCTAAAAAGTAACCAGATGTATGTGCAGACTCCGCTTTTTATCGGCTATAAAATTAGAGTGTCTCCTGCGGCAACTATTGTCGTTAATGCTGGACTTTATTTTGCGTACGGAATTGGTGGTAAAACTGAGCTGACAGGTGACATTATTTACGGCGACATGATCGATTACAGCACAATTGAAGAACCGACATTCAGCAATCGCGGACTGAAAAAGTTCGATTATGGCATTGGCACTGGCATTGGGGTTGAGTTGGGTAAAACAATTATCAGCGTTGGTTATGAACTGGGTATGAGAAACATTGTACCCACAGGCGATGTTTATTTCCCTTTTTATACCGGAAGTTATAAAAACCGAAACGCGTCTCTTTCGCTGGAATACCGGTTTTAACGTAGTGACATTCGGTACGTCGACATACTGAATGTCACTACGTTAGTTCGGGAAAAATCGCTTAAGCGATTTCAATCTGAATATCGGTTACGCAGTTTTCCTGATTTTCAAAATCAATGACAGTATACACCTCACGAACGTTGCCATTGCCCTGATAACCATCCCGGTAAAATTGGCCAAACAGGATAGCATATACCTCTTTAAAATCGCTCCAGGGACCGGCGTAGGTATAGTTTGCGGAGCGAAAGGAGGGAAATGTTTTGTACGAAAATTGGCTGGAAGATTCGCCCGGCTGACTAATCGGCAAGGCAATTTCCAGTTGAAACTCATGATTTTCATCGCCACGGGCGTCGGTATAAACCCAGTAAATAGGGCCAGATACGTCGAGATTAAGCCGAGCGGCTTCTGCATAAAGGTCTTCCGCAACAGTACGCACGTATTGCGAGATCGTACTTAACGTAGTACGTGTGGTGAACGTAAGCGCGGTAAATGGAGTGGTTTCCTGAACAGATAAAGCGTTTACTGGAATCGACAGTTGCGTTGTCATGGATGTTGAGAATTGGTGATTGACTGCAACAAAGATCGATCAACGTAGTGACAGCGGTATGTCAGCAGAAAACGGACTACTTATGAATTTTACCAGCTATCCGAACGGACACCGGCGAACCATCGGCATAGAAAACAGAAACGGGCGATTGGGCTAAAAACGGAACAAATTCTTTGCCGTATAAATCCGCTACGTCTGCATCTAGAAACGCGTTACGTACTTCGGCAATTTGCCAGCTAATGTGCTCGACCTGATACTCATGCGTACTACGTTCGCTTAGCTTATTATAGCCCCAATAGTGTTCAAAAATAAACGCTTCAGCACCGTCGGGCGGCATCGTTTGTAACGTAGTGGAAACAGTGCCACCAAGCGCATTCCAGCGACCTTTGTGTTTCCACTCATAACGCACGAGCGTATTTTCAGCATCAACCGGTTCAATCGTATGGCGCATCGGCATCGAACTGTACCGTTCGTGATACAATACGTTGGCCACCGTTGAAATAATGATTTTTGGAACAATTTCGCTAATAAAAACGACACCACGTTTCCACTCGTTTCCGTCGAAATAGCGCACATAGAAACGGAGGTTTACTTCTTCGAAATTGACATGCCAGGGCCATTTTACACCAAGCACTTTTGTGTTTAGGAACCGAAAACCAACCATACTGACCAACGCCTTTCCTTTCCATAGATCCAGCTCGGTGGCGGGCGGCAAGTGCGGAAGTAATATGTCTGGATCTACTTCATAGTTGAGCATAAGCAGGTTCCGCCACTCCGCACTGAGAAAGGTTCGTTTTTCCATATTGAGGTATTCGAAAGGTTTGCGATAGAAAGAAAAGTATTCGATTTTACAGAAATCTCAGATGCGCTATGTGCTTTGCCACTAAATATAGATACGTAAATCCTTATAAACGCGAAAGCCAGACCTTAATATGATCTGGCTTCACGTCTTTAGCTGTTGATGGTTATTAGAATATATAGCGGTTTTCCGCAATGATGGCGTCGGCAATCTGACGTCGGGCATTTTTCAGGTTCATAGGCTCAATTTTGGTGAACCGTTTTATTCCCATGAGCATACCCCGCAGCTCGTCACCTTCGGCAAAGGACGTAACGGCAGCGCGACCGGCGTTATTTACTTTCTCAACGGCTTCCTGAAGATAAACCAGTGCCATTTGTTTTTGTAACGTAACAGCTTCTTCGCCTTTGATGCCGATCAGTTTTTCGACACGTAGCAACATCGATTCGGCCGCGTAGATTTCAATAGCCATATCCGCTACGTTCATCAGAATCTCCTGTTCTTCCGAAAGGGTCATCATGAACTTCTGCACAGCGGCACCAGCTACCATCAGAGCCGCTTTTTTCAGATTCCGAAGCACTTTTTTCTCCGCTACGAATATGCCTTCTTCTTCTTCGGTATTGAAATCAGGAATCGACATGATTTCTTTGGCAACGGCCATAGCAGGTGTCATCAGGTCGAGTTCGCCTTTCATGGCACGCTTCAGCAGCATGTCGACGATGAGCATCCGGTTAATTTCGTTGGTGCCTTCAAAAATCCGATTGATACGTGCATCCCGGTAAGCCCGATCCATTGGCGCGTCGGCAGAATAGCCCATACCACCATAAATCTGAACGCCTTCGTCTACTACATAATCCAGCATTTCGGAGCCGTGCACTTTCATAATGGCGCACTCAATGGCGAACTGCTCCAGCGCTTTCAATTTAGCTTTTGCATCCTCCTCGCCTTTAGCTTTAAGGTCTTCAATCAGATCATCAATATTTTGACCAGCCCGATATGAAGCCGTTTCAGACGCATAAACTTTTATTGCCATCTCGGCAATTTTATGTTTGATCGCGCCAAAATTAGCAATAGCCGTTTTAAACTGTTTGCGTTCGTTAGCGTAACGTACGGCGTTGTTAATTACCTCTTTCGAACCACCAACGGCCGCCACGCCAAGCTTAATCCGACCGATGTTGAGGATATTCACGGCAATTTTGAAACCGTTACCTCTCTCCGAAAGTAGGTTTTCGACGGGTACTTTTACATCGTTAAAGAAAATCTGGCGGGTGTCTGAGCCTTTAATGCCCATCTTGTGCTCAGGCTCGTTCATTGTGATGCCTTGATAGGTGCGCTCAACAATGAAAGCCGACAGATTCTTATCAGTCTGACCTGATTCGTCAATTTTGGCAAACACGATATAGACATCTGCGAAACCGCCGTTGGTAATCCACATTTTCTGACCGTTCAGCACGTAGTGTTTTCCGTCTTCGCTCAGAATGGCTTTGGTTTTACCTGAATTGGCATCTGAACCCGAGTCGGGCTCGGTCAGGCAGTAGGCTGCTTTGAACTCACCGGAAGCTAGTTTGGGCAGGTATTTCGACTTTTGCTCTTCGTTGCCGTAGTATACAATAGGTAACGTACCGATGCCTGTGTGAGCCGATACCGCTACCGAAAATGAATGACCAGCCCCCGTAGTTTCGGCCACCAGCATCGACGTATTGAAATTGGTTCCGAAACCGCCGTACTCTTCGGGTACCGACGTGCCGAGTAAGCCCAGCTCACCAGCTTTGTCCATCAGCGACGAAATCAACTCCGGCGATTTTGCACTGTCGATTTCGTTGAGACGTGGCCAGATTTCACGTTCCAGAAACTCGCGGCAGGTGGCCGCAATCATTTGCTGCTCTTCTGTAAATTCTTCAGGAATAAATACCTGCGAGGCTTCGGTTTCCTTGATGAGAAATTCGCCACCCTTAATGGAGGCTTTTGGTTCGGTTGCAATCATTGTCTGTGATATTGTTATGCTTGCATACTAATTATATAACAAAGAAAGTATTATTAAAAATAGTATGCAAGCATACTATTAAGAATTTATGTAACGTGGTCGGACTGGCATACCAGCATTCTGTCCGCCGTGTTAAGTTTAAAGTGCAAGTAAACCAACACCTGACACGGCGGACAGAATGTCCGCGTTACTAATTTAATCGTTCGAAAATGCCCGCTACGCCCTGACCGCCACCAACACAGGCCGATACCATGCCGTATTTTTGATTCTGACGACGCATTTCATTTAATAACTGAACCGATAGACGCGCTCCAGTTGAACCCAATGCGTGACCTAGGGCAATAGCTCCACCGTTCGGATTGATTTTGCTGGCATCAAGGCCAAGCTCCTGAATAACCGCCAGCGATTGAGCAGCGAAGGCTTCGTTCAGTTCAATCTGGTCGATGTCATCCTGTTTCAGTCCAGCTTTCTGGAGAGCAATAGGAATGGCCGCTACCGGGCCGATACCCATAATTTTGGGTTCTACGCCAGCCGTTGCGTACGACACCATACGGGCTACGGGCTGTAGATTTAATTCCTTGACCAACCGTTCTGACATCACGACTACGAAAGCGGCCCCGTCTGACGTTTGCGATGAATTACCGGCTGTAACCGAACCGCCAGCGGCAAAAACGGGCTTAAGCTTTGCCAGTCCTTCGGCACTGGTGTCTTTTCGGGGGCCTTCATCCTGACTGACAGTCCATTCGCGGGTTTTCTTCTTACCGCTTTCGGTGTCGAAATAGGTTTCGCTTACCTTAATCGGTACAATTTCATCCGTGAATTTCCCGTCTTTCTGGGCTGCCAGTGCTTTTTTATGGGATTCAAAAGCGAATTCGTCCTGCGCGTCGCGGCTAATTTTAAACTGTTGCGCAACCTGTTCTGCGGTAAGACCCATGCCGATATAATAATCAGGATGCGCTTTGGCGATTTCGTAGTTTAACGCTGTTTTCCAGCCCATCACAGGCACTAGCGACATAGATTCGGTACCGCCCGCAATAATGCAATCGGCCAGTCCCGCATGAATTTTTGCGGAGGCAATAGCAATGGCTTCCAGTCCAGAACCACAGTAGCGATTGATGGTCATGCCCGGAACGCTTTTCGGTAACGAAAGCAAGGCTATATATCGGGCAATCTGCATACCCTGTTCAGCTTCGGGAACGGCGTTGCCAACAATAAGGTCTTCGACACGAGCCGGGTCGAGGTTGGGAACCTGGCTTAGTAAATGCTTGATAACTTCGGCCGCCATATCGTCGGGGCGGGTAAAACGGAGACCCCCGCGAGGAGCTTTCCCTACGGCGGTACGGTATCCGGCTACGATGTATGCATCCATGTTTTTCTTGATTACTGGTTTGGCAGGAATCTACCCGATTAACCGATTCACTGCTGGAATAATTACAAAGCTAAAAGAAATTATTATGCAAGCATACTATTTTTGACTTGACCTTTTTAAAGTTAATCACTTAAGAAAGTGCTTGGCTGGCGTGTCCCCTTTTTAGCTACAAACAAAAACACCTCACAACGTAGCGAAGCGCTTTGTTGTGAGGTGTCTATTAATTATTCGCGACGATTATTTTTTATCGTCTTTTACTTTATCTACCATTTTTTCGAAAGCATCTTCTATATCATCGATAGTGCGATTTGCTTCTCGCTTCACTTTTTTGAAGTCGTCCTCGGAAGACCGTTGCACTTTGTAAAACGAATCGGCTAGTTGGCGACGCTTATCCTGTAAGTCGTCAACACGTTCCTCGCGCGCTTTACGTTCTTTGCGACTTTCGCCTTTCACTTCAGCTTTCGCTTCATCGATCTGCTTATCGATTTTGTCCATCTGATCGGCGATCTGGTTGGACAAATCCTTGCGGTCGCGTTCAAATGAGCTGTTGTTCGACGAGCGGTCGTTGCGGTTGGCATCGTCGTCGCGATCGTTACGTCGGTCATTGCGATCAACATCATTATCACGGTCGTTCCGTCGATCATCGCGATCTCTGCGGTCGTCGTCATTACGTCGACCGAATAAACCACCTCCGCTGTTACGTTCCCGATCACGGTCAACATCATTATTGCTGTCTCTACGATCATCATCGTTACGTCGACCGAACAGGCCACCTCCACTATTACGTTCCCGATCGCGATCGTCTCTATAGTTGTCCCGATCTCTTACATCATTTCGGTCGTTCCGATCGTCTCTGCGATCATCGTCGTTACGACTGTACTGACCATCCCGGCGATTATCGTAGGAATCTCTGTTGTCGCGGTCATCACGTCTATCATCGCGATAGTCGTCCCGCCGATTATCATCACGGTCATCGCGTCGTTCTGAGCGGTACGAGTTGTACCGCTCAGATCGGGAATCATTCCGACGGTCATTGTCATAATTATCGTAGCGATCAGACCGGCCATTCATCGAATACCGTTCGTCGCGATCATCATCGTTGCGTCTTCTGGAATCTCTGTAATCTGAGCGGTCATTCCGATCTCTGTCGTCCCGATCATCATCCCTGTCCATATCCCGATCCCTGTCATCATACCGATTCCGATACGAATCGCTGCCTGACATACGGCTGGCCCTGCTATCGCGGTCATCGTAAGACCTCGAATCGCTGCGATATGGGTTCCGATACGTACTATTGGCATATTCGTCGCGATCAGCATCCCGGTCACTACGTCGTTCGTCGCGATCTCTGCGATCATCGTCCTTGTTTTTCCGGCTAAACAAACCGCCTTTCCGTTCATCGCGGTCACTACGTTCGTTATCGTCTTTGCGGTCTCGTTCGTCACGGCTATCGCGCGAATTGCTGGTACGGTCGCGCTGAACCATATCCTGACGACTGTTTTTCGAGTCACCATATAACCAGCCTTCGAACGATGCGCAGGAGGATAAACTAAATGTCGTTGCGAGTAATGTTCCTACTACCCATACTTTCCTTTTCATAACGTTTAATCATTTGTTTGTACGTCAATATGGCAACTGGGCTCAAAAAACGTACCATGTCGCTTTTTGAGCCCAGTTGCCACTTTCGCCTTTTTTTTGGGGAGGCTATTGCCCGATAAATTGTGGAGTAAATTCCCTACCGAACCGTTACGTTGCCCGCTCCATTGTAACTTCTGAACTCGCCGTTATACATCGCATCTGCCGATACGGGCCCCAGTATAAAACGACCTTTTGAGATAGCCCGAGCTAAATAGTAGAACGTTTTTTGTGTGCCTGTTGCGGTCGTGTAAAAATTAATCCGGTCGTCGCGGAGGTCAAGGTGGTCGGGCGTGCTGGGTTTCTGAATCCACGGCATATCCCGCTGTTCGGTCAGACGTGGGTTCTCTACTTCCAGACCCGCCGGAAGCAGATCGGTAACCACTACGTTTTCGACGGCTAACCCGTTCGTACTTCCAAGCGTGACTTTTATAACCACTAAATCATTCTGGCGAATATCGGTTGCTGGCTGACCATCGCGGGTAAGATATTGCCGACGAACAATCAGCCCGTTATCTTCTTCGGCAATTTTACCATTAGCCGGTATTCCTTCGCTTTGCGCGAAATAATAGACATTTCCTGAGCCTTGCGTGTTCAGTTGAAGCGGCTGATTTGTTGGTACTCGCTTCAGGTTCAGAAAGGCGTCTTTCATGGTTCCAAGCGATTTCCCAGCCGCCAGCAACGTAGCAGTAGCCGTACTGTTGGCATTTTGACGGGCCAGTTTACCAAGCGCCAGAAAAGCAAAAGCAGCTTCCTGCGTATTCACATAGGCCGACTGACGTAATGCGGTAGAAAGTTGCCGTGCCAATGCTGGAATTTGCAGGTTATCGCGGTCAGTGTCGACCAATGCATCGAGCACTAGCGCCATGTTACGTAGCGGAGATGCATAGCTGCCCCCTGTTTGTCGGCCTGTTGTATTGTCGACGTAGCGTTTCGGGAGCAGAGCTGTGTAACTACGGGTATCGCCAAGCCGGAAAAAGGCTGTTGCCAGCAAATAACGGCTATCGGGTGTAAGCAGTTTTGCATTCTGCTTGTAGTAATTCATAGCCGAACGGTTCGGTTTGCCTGCACTTGCCAATACGTATAAAGCATATAGGCTCGTACGGTTCGCCACTTTCTGAATTGTTCGGGTGCCCGTTTCATCGTACGAATAAACGTCTTCGGTCGATGGAGTGCTGGTGAACGTAGTGAGGTAATCGATGGCCGAACTGAGCACCGACGAACGAACGGCGTAACCAGCTTCCTGCGATTCGGTCAGGAAATGAACGGCATAGGCCGTGGCCCATTCGTCGACTAAATCACGCGCATTACCCGACGACGTAACGAGTCCGGGCCACATTGTAAAACCGCCATTGGGTATTTGTAAACCTTCTACTTTCTGAATGGCTTCCCGAACATTGGTTGATGGATTGAAATCGCTCTCACCCGCCCGAACGAAGTACGTATTGGCCGAAAGCTGTTTGGTCAAGTCAGCAAAATACAACTGCGGAAACGCTTTTGAAATGGTCTGTTCGATACAACCATGCGGATAGCCCAGCAAATACGACAATTCACGACCATACTGCGCCACTGGTGAACGGCTCAGCGTCAGACTAGCGCGGGCTGTACCCGGTAGAAAGCCATTGCCAGCTATACTAATTGATTGATTTTTTCCGCCAGCCACTACGCCCGACTGCGTCAGTTTCTGCAACGAAGCAGCTGGACGTACTGTTACGTCGGTTTTTTCGGTGAAGGTTTCGCCCAGACCAATTGCCGAAATAGTGACAGCTCCGGGGCCAATCGCTTGTTTCGCCGAAATCCGGAACGTAGTGCGGCTTTCCCGACCGGGCTGAATTGTTACCTGTTTTGTAATGATACTATCGGCCTGTAGCGGCCCTGTCAGACTAAGTTTAGCGGTAACCGTAGCTGCTTTTTGGGTGGTATTGCTCAGATTAACCGGAAGTTCGAGCTGATCGCCGGGCGTGAGGAAACGAGGTACACCGGTGCTGATCACAATCGGATCGGCCACTTTCATGTTGGTGTTGGCTGAGCCAAACGCATTGTCTTTGTAAGCAACAACCATCACACGCAAATCGCCCGAAAATTGAGGAATATCCACCGTAAATTCTGCTTCGCCATTTAATCCGGTATCGAGAATGCCGCTCCAGAGCGCAACCAGCCGTACTCGACCATTGCTGAGCGGATTCACCCGCCGTTCGAGATCATAGCCATCGCCCCCAACGCTGGACGATGATTTGAGCGAAAGTTCAGGATACAGCAGCGCGTATAAATCATGACTGCCCACTTCTAAAGCTCTTTTCTGGTAGAAAAATCCATGTGGATCAGGGGTTTTGAAGTTCTTCAACTGAAGAATTCCTTCGTCGACAACGGCTAACGTTACCTGTGCGTTACGTGCCGTTTTAACCCGGATAGTCTGTTTCGTTTTCGAGCGCGATTGCGTCGTTGCTGTAATCGTTACAGGAAGTTTAGTATTATCGTCCTGCACGGGTACGGGCGCAAAACCGTGAGCCACCGTCAGCGGTAAATTCGTATCGTCCATAGCCCGAATGAGCGTGGCCGTTACGTATATATTGGGCAAATGCTCATCACCGACAGAGAAACTCCACTCCGCCGATTTATTGCTGGTAGTTACCCAGTGATGTTCCAGAACCCGATTCCGCTCGACAGTTATGAGCAATTTGCCATCGAAAGGCGCTTTGAACAGGACTTTGGCCTTATCGCCGGTCTGATAAGCTGGTTTGTCCAGCGTCATCAATACCTGACCTTCCTGACTCACATCAAACGAAGATGCCGACGTACTGCCGTAACCGTACGCATAGAATCCGGTGGCGGCATAGTTCGTTGCTTCGGGTCGGCGGGTGCGAATCTCGTACTCACCCGAAACCGTCGGTACGTAACGAAACTGGGCTTTCCCTTCCTTAAACGTCAACGTATTGGTATAGACCGATTTCTCCCGACGGCGGGTCGTGTATTTAATCTGATCATTCTTCTTCTCAATAACTGTCTGGTAATCATAACGTATTACGTCGACCAATGCGGTTGCCGAAGGACGTAGCTGACCAGCTGGGTCAACGGCAACCAAATCGACCGCAATGGGCGCGTTGGTTGTTACGTAGCGGTCGGGTAGGCGCAGGCCGAAGAATGTTTCCTGCGTGCGCACATCGAACCGCCGAAGCCGATTGACGGGTCGGCCATTTTCGTCAAAAACCGTAACGAATAATTTACCTTCGAGCAAACCAATGTCCTGATAAAGCGCAGGAATTTCGAATCGTTCGGTGGCTTGCCCATTGGCGTTGGTACGTCCCTGTCGTAAATCTTTCGGGAACGCATCTTTGGCATCGGCTGATAAATTCGGAATCGAAAAGCTGTATTCTTCAAATCCTTTCGGCGCAAAGACTTTACGCTTCAGTTGAAGTTCGATTTCATAGGAACGGTCGGCGGCAGGTGGGCCAAACAGGTTCATGGCCGTTGCCGAAATCGTTACGGTCTGCCCCGATTTATAATTCGTTCGGTCGGTCAATAAGTCGACTTTGATTCGGTCGGGAATAAACTCTTCAACGCTCACCGGCTGCGAGGTCAAGAGCACTTTATTCGCATTCAGTATTTCAATAGTATACGTACCAGTCACAGCGGCCGGGTCGAGTGCTACGTCGGTTTCGACGGCTCCCTGCGCATTGGTAGTTTTACGTAATGCCCGGTATTCATGTCCATTAGGCATCAGAACACGTATCAGCACCGGAACTTCGCCAACGCTTTTCCAGCTTTGCGAGCGAATAACCGTATTGAAATGAATGGTTTCGCCGGGTCGGTAAATATCACGGTCACCGTATACGAATGCATCGAAGCCTGATTCGTTATCGCGTTTTCCTTCCACGTCAAAACGCGACGTTTCGACTTCGGTATCGGGCAGGAAAAGGATGTTAAAATCGTCGTCGGTACGTGCCGTCAGCATCGCGATTTTAAAACCCGGTGCTTTTTCGCCTACTTTCTCGAACTTTACGAAACCACTGCCATCGGTTTTCAGGGTAAAGACCGACTGATTGTTATTGCTGACAAGCGTTACGTCGACGCCCTGAATCGGCTCGGCTGTTCGAATGGAGTTGGCCCAGACCAGTACTTCATCTTTAGTTTGTCGGGCAACCAGGCCAATGTCTGAAAGTGATACGAGTTGATTTGCCTGTAAATACGCTTCGTCTTTCGAGTCGACGGATACCAGATATACACCCCGAAAATTGTTGTTCTGATCGGGCACCGAAAGGTTCAGCGCCGAAACACCTTTGACTTTGGGAAGATCGGCTGTTTCAACCGTTTTGTTGACCAGTACGTCGCTCAGGTCGCTTTGGTCGTCACCGCTATAACTAAATGAGCCCGACGGACCCCAATTTCCCGATGCATCTTCCTGATAGTCTTCGTAGCGGTTCGTGCGGAGATAATTCAGGATGTTGTTTTCGTAAACCTTGGCAATCTTTACCTGCACTTTCGGTACGTTCACAATCTTTAGCCCGATGTTACGTGACCCTTTTGACGACATATACAGCCCTTTCCGAGCGGCAAACTGAATACTGGCGGGCATCTTCCCGAAAAATAAGTCCCGCGTAACGCCTTCGCTCATTTTTGTTCCCAGTACTCCGCGAATCTGATCGGTGAGATTTAGTACGTACGTATCGGTTTCGTTAAAATCACCCCGGATAATAAACCCATTCTCGGTAAGTTCGGCAGTAGTTTCAACCTGGGGCTGGATGCTGTAATACTGATTCAGATTTCCGGGTTGAAGCTCCTGCGTGGTAATGACCCGAACCACGCCCTGACTGTTCTCATAGCTGGTTTGTACATCCGCAATGTCGACCTGATAACGCGATGGTAACGTAGCGTTTTGCTCGATTGCTTCCTGACTTACATAGGACGTAGTAGCAACTTTTAATCCTTTTTCGACTTTAAGATTCAGAGGTTGCTCGCTTTTAACGGCCGGAGCGTTCGTTAGTGCTAGTGTTACTACGTTTTGGGCATCACTTTGAACGGTCTGGGTTGCCAGTGATTTGTCGTCGGAAACAACAGCTAGTTTGCTTGATACGTCAGCAGAATTAACCGGATAATTAAAATTAAGCCGGACTTTTGCCACAGGCTGACCTGTCTCGCGCGAGCGTGCCCACCAGCTCTCGGTGTTGGCGAGTTGCAGATAAGGTGTATGAAAAGCAATGTCATCGCCCGATACTTTCAGGTCTTTCTGCGTCGATTGCTTTAAAATATCGTCGGTGAGTTCGGCGCGGTAATCGGTGGCGGGGGCAAAGGCTACAGCAGGTGAAAAAACCAGTTCGTTTGGGGCTGTCCATTTAAATTTGCCGCGCATAGCTGGCTTAAAACGAACATATTGAGTTGAGTCCCACTCATCGAGTGCATTCGTCGGGCCAACGTTTTTGTTGAAGGTAAAGGTCAGGTTCTGCGTCTGCTGTACTTCGTCCTCGAAATTGCGCCCAACCACCGATACTTCGTTGAACGACAGCCGGGAGCAACCAATCAGTAATAGAAAAGCAAGACTAAAAATAAGCGTTAACGAACGTAGTAAAATCTGTGGAGTCGTTTGCATGGCAATAAGGGTGAGAAGCCGAATATAGACGAAAAACCTGACTCGAAATTGTATGGCGAACAAGGCAACTTACTGAGCGGCAACAGGGGCCAGAAAACTAACGACAAACTGCGTTTTGTTTTGGTCGAAAAGATACGGAAACCTGCCGACTACTCGCTTTTGATGAGTACACGCAAGTCGCTATGCCTGCCTTTATCATCGGCGCAGGATATTTTCAATGTACCCGGTTGTGGTCGAAAAAACACAGTTTGTGAGGGGCTTGCTTTTCGGTATAATTTATCGTTCAGATACCAATAAACCGTTTGTACATCGTTCGCGGCCTGACAACCAAGTTCCATTTCGGCGGGCTGTTTTGGATTAATAAAATATTCACTTCCCTCGTTCAGGCTAGTTATCAATGGCCCCGACGTACCGCCAAATATGCGCTCACAAGCTGGATTGTGCGGGGGAATTCGCTCAAATGGAATATGACTGCTTTGATAAAATGCGGCTACTTCGGGCGCCAGATTTGGATACGACCGACGTACTGAACCTGAATCCGGTCGGCAGTGAGCGCAATATGAAATCGTACCTGCTACGTTGGTGAAAACCGCTTTTCGGTGTTGGCATCGCCGGTAACGCGATACGCCCATAATGCAGTAATCCGTCACTGGATTGGTACAGAATTCGCCGGGTACGTCGCCTGTTTCGGGACAAACGAGTCGCATGCTTAGTTGTGACGCGGCCGAATTTTTAGGGTTACGAAACCAGCCATTTGAAGCATTATCATCAAGAGCGTTGAAAAGCTGGAATAGGAGTGGGGTTGCTGTGTTGGCTCCACTGAGTTCGGCAACGCCAGCCCCCGAAAAATTACCAACCCAAACGCCAATCGTATACCGTTGATTATAACCAATGCTCCACGCATCCCGTCGACCATACGACGTACCGGTTTTCCAGGCAATTCGGGGCAAATGATAGCTGTTGTCAAAATTGTTTGGCAAATCGGGGCGGGTAATCTGCGTAAGTGTATGCGTCACCAGATAAGCCGCTTCGGGCGATAGTATGTTTACTCCGGCCCCTTCCCTGATTTCAGGGGAGGGATGCACTACGTCTGTTGCTCGTAATTGTAAAGGCTTAATTTGGCCATTATTGGCAAAACCAACATAGAGCCGGGTCATTTCTTCAAGCGTGACGCCACAGCCGCCCAGAATCATCGATAGGCCAAGTCCTTTAGCCTGTTTTTTTATAGTTGAGAAACCCGCACGTCGAAGCGTTGCGATGAACGATGACGTACCAATTTCCTCCAGTAAGGCCACAGCCGGAAGGTTAAGCGAGTTTGCCAGTGCAAATTCAGCGGTAACGGGACCGTTGAAACGCCGGTCGTAATTATCGGGCTCGTAGCCGGAAAAATTCGTCGGTACATCGGCCAGTTTGGTTTTTGGGGTAATGTTACCCGCATCAAACGACAGGCCATATAAAAGCGGTTTAAGCGCGCTCCCCGGCGAACGTACCGCCCGTACTCCATCGACCTGACCGCCATCGTAAACGTCGTTGAAATTAGTCGATCCGACATAACCTAAAACCTCCTGCGTTTTGTTATCCACCACCAATACTGCCGAATTGTGGATACCCAATGACCGCATTCGATTCGCATAATTCTGAACAATTCGTTCGGCGGTTGCCTGAATTACAGGACGTAGCATAGTGTGAATAATCGGTTCGCTGGGGTACGTAGCCAATAATCGACGCGATAAATGTGGGGCCTGTTGAGGAGCCGTCCGACGATATACCGTAAGCGGTTCATTGAGCGCGTCGGAAATTGTCGATTCGTCGAATAGTTTGGCCGCCTGAAATCGTTTTAGCCAGCGATTGCGCTCTTGCACAACCAGTGCGTTACGTCTGCCCAGCCGTAAGCTCGACGGACGGTTGGGAATAATCGTCAACGTAGTGATTTCGGCTAGACTGAGCAAAACGGGCGGTTTTCCGAAATAAAGTAACGACGCCGATTTTAGTCCTTCGATGTTGCTTCCGTACGGAATCAGATTGAGATAAAGCTGCAAAATTTCATCTTTCGAGTAGTGCAGTTCAAGTTGAATGGCACGTAGCAACTCAATAAACTTACTGCCATAGGTACGTTCACGAGGCTCAATCAAACGTATTGTCTGCATCGTAATGGTTGAGGCTCCCGACGTTCTACGTCCCTTAATCATGTTACGGAACGTAGCACGGATCATGGCTACCGGATTGAAACCGAAGTGATACCGGAAATATTTATCCTCTTTAAACAGAATGGCATCGCGAAGGGTAGGCGTAATTTCGTCCAGTTCGGCGTACATCCGCCATTTGTCGTCACGACTCAGAAAAGCGTGTAAAATTGAGCCGTCGCGGGCGGTGATAAGCGTTGAATACGGCACATTTACCGGAACAGGAAAGAAAAAATCGAGGGTAAAACCAATCAATAAGACCCCGATCAGAGTTTTTACCACATGCGATTTCCACATACGGTTGACAATACCGAGAACGTTTTTCAATATTGGCCTTCGCATGGATATACGCTGTGACATTTTGGTGGCCTTTCAGGTCATACGAATCGTTAAAATATTCCCTTAATCAACAAAACCCAGCCGGCTTGCCGACGCAATTTAAACGATGACAATTCAATTTTTTGGTGCTGCCCGTACCGTTACCGGCAGCAAACACCTACTTACTACGGCCAGCGGCAAACAAATTTTGCTCGACTGTGGCTTATTTCAGGGTATCAATACCGATGAGTTAAACCAGCAACTCGGTTTCGATCCGGCGCAGGTCGATTATATGGTATTATCGCACGCGCACATCGACCATACTGGTTTGATTCCGCGTCTGGTAGGAAAAGGATTCGATGGCCCAATTTACACTACGTCGGCCACGATAGATTTATGCGCAATCATGCTGATGGATAGTGCCCGTATTCAGGAACGTGATCTGGAACGGGTAAACGAACGTCGTGTGAAGCGGGGTGAGCCGGAACTTGAAGCGCTATACGATGAAGCCGATGTGCAGAAAGCACTCGATCAGATGCGCCCGGTTGAATACGGTCAGAAATTCGTTATCTGCGACGGCGTAACGGGGATGCTTACTGATGCCGGACATTTGTTGGGCAGTGCCGCTATTAGCTTAACGATTCAGGAAGAAGGCACGGAGAAAAAATTATTTTTCAGCGGTGATATTGGCCGGCATGACGATAAAATACTACGTTCACCCGAGCCGTTTCCGCAGGCTGATTATATCATTTGCGAATCGACCTACGGTGACCGTTTGCATGAACCGGAACCGGATGTGAAAGCGCATTTGCTACGTATCGTTCGGAAAACCTGTGTAGAAAATCGCGGTAAACTTATTATTCCCGCCTTTGCCGTCGACCGGACGCAGGAGTTGATTTACGCCCTTGATCAGCTATCGAGTGAAGGCAAATTGCCTGTAATTCCTGTTTATATTGATAGCCCAATGGCGGTGCTGGCTACCGATGCCATGCGCGATAATGAAGATTATTTCAATCCTGAAATTCTGGCGTACATCAAGAAAGATGGCGATGCGTTCAACTTCCCGAACCTGCACTACGTAACGGACGTAAATGATTCGAAGGCGATTAACGACAGCAAAGAGCCTTGCATTATTATTTCTGCTTCGGGTATGGCTGAGGCCGGACGTATTAAACACCATATCAGAAACAATATCACGAAGCCGAACACAACCATTCTGATGGTAGGTTATGCATCGCCAACCAGTTTGGGCGGAGCGCTAAAGCGTGGTGATAAAGAAGTGACTATTTTTGGCGAGCGACTTCCGGTTATTGCTCGCATCGAAACGATGGACTCTTTTTCGGCGCATGGCGATTATAAAGAAATGCTCCAGTTCTTAAGCTGTCAGGACCCCTCTAAAGTTAAAGCTGTTTTTCTGGTTCATGGCGAATACGAGAAGCAACTCATCTGGAAAGAGCATTTGCATCGGGCCGGATTCCGGCACGTTGATATACCCGCTATGCGTGATAAATCGACTTTGTAAAAAAATGGGACATAAAAAAGCCCCGGCTTTACAACCGGGGCTTTTTTATACGTTATGTAGTCAGGTAAATCGCAAACGAGGTACTCGTGTGAAGCACCGGTTTAAGACAACCCGGTACATTTTACCGAATTGGACGTAACACCAGCGTTTTAATTGCTTTATTTCTTTAGGAATTAATAACTTAATAGCCTTAGTTAATTCTTTCTCAAAGAGGCCTTTGTCAAAACTCACCTTCTGAAGGATGGTTTTGATGTACTCGAGCATAGAGAGCATAAACTATTAATTTTTTTGGTTAAAGAAACCTAAGGATACAAAAAAAGGGTTGACAGATATGTTCATGATGTGGTTCTAGAATCGTAACGATTTTTAGGCTGTTTTGTTGCTCAAAAATACTAATGTTTCTTGTAGTATTCCGCAAATTTCTTGTATTATTTTTCATTAACACACTTGTGTGTATAGCACAAGTGCCTGATAACGTTGCGTCTATTGAATTGGGAGCAACTACTTTTCCTATTGAGAGGCCCTTCACAATCTCTGTTGTGATTCCCAATAGCGAAACGCGAGCTACAGTTCAGTTTCCAGATATTGATGGCTTTTCGAAAAAAGGAACCTCAACGAGCACTACGTCGAGTGATGTAGGAGGGAAATCAGTTATCTCTCAGGTGATTACACAAAACTATCAGGCACGTGCTCCTGGTCGGTACCGATTGGCGTCTTTTACGGTTACAGTTAACGATGAAACCGTACAGTCGGAAGGGGCTACGCTTGTTGTACAACCTTCCGCGAATACACCCGCTCCTGAAAATGATGCGTTAACAACAGAAGATATTACACCAACCGGCGCAGCTTTTTTAGCGTTACGTGCCTCACGTAAGTCTATTTATTCGGGTGAGGGCGTGGCAATGACACTGTCGTTTTTTGTGGCCGATAATTACCCATACGTTTTAAATTTTACCGCACTTGACAAACAGTTACAGACTATAATTAAAAAAATTCGGCCGGCCAATGCCTGGGAAGAAAATCTGCCAATAAATGATTTAAAGCCACTTCCGGTAACTATCAAAGGCAAAAAGTTTCGGGAATTTCGGCTTTATCAGTCTGTTTTTTTTCCACTGTCCAATCAGCCGCTACGTATTCCGGCGGTTTCGCTGCAGTTAGCTCGACCACGTCCTGTTATTGGCCCGCCAACTGCCCAAACCGAATTGGTAACTTTTACCAGCATGCCACTCCTTGTTTCTGTAAAAACATTACCGAAGCATCCGCTACGTGGTCGAGTGCCAGTAGGTGAATTTCAACTCGAAGAAAGTCTGGAACGGCAGCATGTGGCAGCGGGAAAAAGTGTGCGTTATATGTTCACAATCACAGGAGAAGGAAATATAGCTACGCTTTCGGCACCTACACTTCTGAATAATAATGCTTTACTCGATATTTTTCCGCCGGAAGAACGACATACTATCAACCATAACGGACGCCGAATAAGTGGAAATAAAACCTTTACCTATTTTCTTGTACCACACCAAAATGGCCCCTTAACATTATCTGATAGATTCCAATGGATTTACTTCGATCCTAAGTCCGCAAAATATGATACGTTGGTGCCACAATATCGGTTGTTGGTGGGCGGAAGTACTTCACCTGCTGGCAATAGTGACGTAGCAACTAGCTCGTCGGGGCTGACGGGCGATGCCGCTTCAGCCGCTACATCGGGTGGTTCCTTTTATGCAGGTATCGAAGCGATGGACAGTACAAAGCAACCAATCAGTTTATCGGCCTTATTCCGAAATGTGGCGAATGTGCTGATTATCCTGATGCTTTTGGGGATGGTGGTTGTTTTTTTTAAGAAATAAGCGGTCATTTTCGGCAGTTAACTGATATTCATGGCTGAAGTTGGTACGTATAGCGCAACCACCTGCCGACTCTTCACTATTTTTGGGACTTCTATTACGTAGCGTTGGTTAGCATGAGCAGTACATACGGCACATTATTTAGAATTTCTACTTTCGGAGAATCGCACGGGCCGGGTATCGGCGTTGTGATTGACGGCTGTCCAGCGGGACTTTCATTTGATACCGATTTCATTCAGCACGAACTAGATCGGCGGAAACCCGGTCAATCACGTATCACCACGCAACGGCGCGAAGCTGATGAGTTTGAAGTACTCTCAGGCGTATTTGAAGGTGTTACTCAAGGAACGCCTATTGCTTTGTTAATTCGGAACACCGACCAACGTAGCAAAGATTATGGACATATTTCCGAACAGTTTCGCCCGTCACATGCCGATTATACGTATCAGACAAAATACGGCTCCCGCGATTATCGGGGTGGAGGCCGTTCGTCAGCGCGCGAAACGGCGGCTCGTGTAGCGGCTGGTGCTGTTGCGAAATTACTACTGGCACAACAAGGTGTTCAGATTCAGGCATACGTATCGCAGGTTGGTACGTTAAAGCTGACAAAGCCGTATCAGGAACTGAATCTGGGCTTGGCTGAAGAAAATGCAGTTCGTTGTCCTGACCCCGAAACTGCCGAACAAATGTTTCAGTATATCGACGAAACCCGCAAACGGGGTGATTCGATTGGGGGTGTAGTCGATTGTGTTGTTTCGGGTGTTCCGGCTGGTTGGGGCGAACCCGTTTTTGATAAATTACATGCTGAGCTTGGTAAAGCTATGCTGAGTATCAACGCTGTAAAAGGCTTTGAATACGGTAGCGGTTTTGCCGGTGCGGAATTATATGGTTCGCAGCACAACGACGAATTCTATACGGATACGGATGGTCGAGTTCGGACGAAAACTAATCAGTCGGGCGGTATTCAGGGCGGAATCAGCAATGGTGAAGACATTTATTTCCGGACGGCCTTCAAACCGGTTGCCACGATTATGCAGGATCAGGACAGTGTTGATATTCACGGTCAGTCAGTTACGGTGTCAGGCAAAGGCCGTCATGATCCTTGCGTAGTACCCCGTGCCGTACCGATTGTCGAATCAATGGCAGCGCTGGTTTTAGCCGATATGTATCTGCGGAATAAGGTTTCTCAGGTCGAAAAAAAGGAATCGGGAGTTTTGTAAACAGGTTCGTGTAGAAGTTTATTGACAATCTATTCAACGCTTATATTGATTCACGTTAAGATATACAGCCGTTTGTGGAACCACAAACGGCTTTTTTGCAACTTTCTTTTTTTATTACTGACACACGTAGCACTGGGACAACCTCGGTTTGAATTTCACCGAGGGCTTATGGGAACACAGTTTAACGTATTGTTTTACGCGCCAGATAGCTTGACAGCCCAACGTGCTTACGCAGCCGTATCGGCCCGTATGGATACGCTCAATCAGGTAATGAGCGATTATCTGGATGGTTCAGAAATCAATCGACTCTCATCGGCGGCTGGCTCGGGTAGATGGATTCCTGTATCGACCGACTTGTTTAACGTATTGAAAAAAGCGAAGGCAATTGCTGAGTTTTCGAAGGGTCGTTACGATCCAACGATTGGGCCACTATCGCTCTTATGGCGCAGGGCTGTCCGGCGGAAAGAATTTCCAGCACGTAGCGTTCGGCAGAAGGCACATCGGGCTGTTGGCTATCGATTTATGGAGCTCGACAGTGCTACGTATTCGGTACGGTTGCTTCGGGCGGGGATGCGGTTGGACGTTGGTGGAATTGGGCAGGGCTTTGCCGTTGATGAAGCACTTCTTGTATTAAATCAGTTCGGTATTCGGGCTGCCCTGATTGATATTGGTGGCGATATTCTGGCGGGCAATGCTCCTCCAGGTAGTACTGGCTGGCGCGTTATGGTGGGAACAGGAAAGAAGGACGATCGGGATACAACAACGATTTCACTCAAAAACGCGGCCATTACTACGTCGGGCGATACGTATCGTTTTCTTGAAATTCAGGGGAGACGATATTCACATATAATGAATCCACGTTCCGGACTTGGTTTGCGTCATTTTGTTTGCGCTACCGTACTGGCACCCGAAGGTTATCAGGCCGATGCCTTTACAAAGGTTTTCTGCGTAGCAGGTATTCGCCGAAGCCGCCGATTGATAAGGCGTTTGCCGAGTATCAAATTGCTAATTCTGGAAAATAAACGGGGCCGACTACACAAATGGCAATCGGCCCCATTCTGAAAATTGTTATTGCTGACGCTAGTTAGACACGGCGTGCCGTGTCTCTACACGGCGATTGTTTTGCCGGGAACGGCAATTTGATAGAAACCGTCTTTGTCGGGCAGGCTTTTCGGTTGGGCATCCCAAGCCAGTGTGGTTGGGAAAAGATCAATCTGTGAATTGAGCGCTTCGTCCCACTTTACTACTTTACCCGAATAGGTTGCCATGCGGCCCATAATGGCTGTCATCGTGCTTTTAGCGCCATTTTCAGCATCGGCAAATTTATATTCACCTTTGGCAATAGCTGCAAAAAGTTCATCATGCTCAATTTGGTATGGGTTGCCATCTGCTTTACCGTTATGCGTGTAAATTGGCTGACCATTGTAACCCATCAATACACTTTTCTGACCGAACGAATCGACTCGTCCTTTCGTACCCAAAAACATTTCATCTACTTTGCTATATGTACCTTCGTAGTGGCGGCATTGGCTGTTGATAGTTGTGCCGTCGGCATAGGTAAAGTCGACAATATGATGGTCGAAAATTTCGCCGTCTTCCTTGCCGTTACGTACCTGACGACCACCCGTGCCCTGGCATGAAACCGGATAGCCTTTCTTGACCCAGTTTGCTACGTCGATATTGTGAATGTGCTGCTCGTTGATGTGATCGCCACAGAGCCAGTTGAAATAATACCAGTTGCGCATCTGGTAATCCATTTCAGTCTGGTTCGTTTTGCGGGGCTTATGCCATACGCCACCGCTAATCCAATAAACCTGACCACCCACAATGTCGCCCAATGCGCCATCGTGAATACGCTTAATCATTTCGCGATAATTGGGCTGATAATGCCGTTGAAGCCCAACCACTACGTTTAGTTTTTTCTTTTTCGCTTCTTCTGCAGCAGCCAGTACACGACGAACTCCCGGCGCGTCGGTAGCAACCGGTTTTTCCATAAAAATCTGTTTGCTCTGCTTAACCGCTTCTTCGAAATGGCTGGGCCGGAAACCCGGAGGAGTAGCCAGAATCACTACGTCGGCCAGCGCCATTGCCTGTTTGTAAGCATCGAAACCAACAAATTTATGATCGGCTGGTACGTTCAGTTTCGACGAACCATCCGGAGCTTTTAAGTTTTTAGCCGTAAGAAAGTTGCTGATATTCTGATACGATTCGTCCAAACGATCTTGAAACGCGTCGGCCATTGCCACAATCTGTACGTTTTGCTTGGTGCTTAACGCCTGTTGAGCTGCACCCGTACCGCGCCCGCCACAACCAATCAGTGCAACTTTAATGGTATCGTTTGCCGAGAAATGATAGCCCGGTGTTGCTTTTGTCTGGAAGGGCAAACTGCTCAGGAGCGCGCTGCCGGTTAACAGACCAGAGGTTTTAAGGAAATCCCGCCGGTCTTGGTTCGATTCGTTGGTCATATCTACTGAAAATTTTGGTTGAGAGAGTTGCAGGTTAAAAAAGAAAATACAGCTTCGAATTTACTATTTGTCTAAATAATCGCTACTGATTTCGGGGAAAGTGAACAAAAAATTATTTATTAATTGCAAGAAATTTTTGTACAAAAAGCAGACTTATCTGTAAGTTTAGCGTCAACGTAATTCAGGGGTTTCCTGTTCACTAATTAGTATTTATTTATGATGAGATCGACTACATATTCGACGTTTTTGTGGGCGTTTCTGTGCTTATTAAGCATTTCGACACTGGCCCAGACACGTATTGCCGGGAAGGTGACTGATGATGTCAAGAAAGACGCTCTGGCGGGTATCAACATCGCGGTAAAAGGTAAAGTTATTGGAACAATTACCGACCAGAAAGGAAATTTTTCTTTATCAACCAACACGGCTACGCCATTCACCATTGCCATCTCAGGCGTTGGTTTTCAAACACAGGAAGTTGTCATCAATGGCGATCGCAACGACATTAACGTTAGTTTGAAAGAGCAGGTTGTGATGGGGCAGGAGGTTGTTGTATCGGCTTCACGGGTAGAAGAAAGCGTATTGAAATCGCCGGTGTCGGTGGAACGGCTAGACATTCGGTCGTTTCAGAATACGCCGTCCGCTTCGTTTTATGATGCCCTTCAGAACATCAAAGGGGTAGACATGAACACCCAGAGCCAGACGTTTAAGTCGGTTAACATTCGTGGGTTTGGCTCAAACGGTAATACTCGGGTAGTTCAGCTATTGGATGGTATGGATAACCAGGCGCCGGGTCTGAATTTTTCCGTCGGAAACATTGCGGGCGTATCGGAGCTTGATCTGGAAAGTGTTGAACTGTTGCCCGGAGCGGCCTCGGCTTTATACGGCCCGAATGCTATCAACGGGTTGTTGCTAATGACGTCTAAAAGTCCATTCCAGTATCAGGGCTTGAGTGCGTATGTAAAAACGGGTGTTATGAACGCCAGTAATCGCACAACCGCCACGACGCCTTTTTATGATGCTGCTTTCCGTTATGCCAAGGCTTTTAACAACAAATTTGCCTTTAAAGTAGGGGTGTCTTTCCTATCGTCGAAAGACTGGCAGGCTACCGATTACCGCGACCAAAGCTTCTCGAATGGATTTAATCTGGAAACCGGTAACCGGGCTAATAACCAGGGGTATGATGGTATCAACATTTATGGCGATGCAAGCGCAAATATGTATTCTTCGCTTTTCGGTAACGGTCAGGTTGGAAATGGTACGAACGGTACGTCGGCTTTGTTAGGAGCCATCGCAACGACGCAAATTGCGCAGGCGGGAAACAGAACCTTGCCACAGTTGACGGGTATGACACCCCAGCAGATTTTTAACGCCATTATTCCAAACGTAAATATTTCCCGGACAGGCTATCAGGAGGGAGATTTAGTTAATTATGATGCTACCAACCTGAAGCTGAATGGTGCCTTGCATTATCGGCTGAATGAGAACGTAGAAGCAATTCTTCAGGCCAACTGGGGTACGGGCACAACAGTGTATACGGGGGCTGACCGGTATTATATTAAGGGATTCCAGTTGGGCCAATACAAACTGGAACTACGTGGTTCTAATTTCTTTGTACGAGCTTACACAACGCAGGAGCGTTCGGGCGATGCCTATGCTACGTCGACGCTGGGACAGGGTATAAACGAAGCCTGGAGCGGTAGTGTGGCCAAGTGGTTCCCAACTTTCTTTGGTACGTATGGACAAAGCGCCTTGCAAGGTTATGCCGGTGCTTATTTGACTGCTTTAGGTGCTGGTCAGGCACCAGCGGCTGCACTGGCGGCTGCGCAAGCTTACGTAACAAGCCAACAGAACGCACTGTTAAATCAGGCAAGAGGTGCTGCCGATCAAGGCCGTTACCTTCCCGGTACGCCCGAATTTGACCGGGCACTGACCGACGTAACAGGACGGCCGATTCCGGGAAATGCCAGCGGTGTAGGCGCAAAATTCCTTGACAAAACGAACCTGTATCATGGCGAGTTTATGTACAACTTCAACAAGCTTTTAAGCCCTAAAATTGTTGAGTTGTTGGTTGGAGCAAATTTCCGTCGGTATACGCTGAACTCAGAGGGAACGCTTTTTGCGCGTGATGAAGGTGGTAAGGAGTTTAATATTGACGAATACGGGGCTTACGCTCAGGCATCTAAAACCATCGCCGATGTGCTGAAATTGACCGGTTCGTTACGTTATGACAAAAACCAGAACTTTAAAGCTCAGGTTAGTCCGCGTTTATCGGCCGTGTTGACAGTGGCCAAAGTACATAATTTTCGGGCGTCGTTCCAGCGTGGTTTCCGTATTCCGACCAATCAGGATCAATATATCGACCTCAATACACCATCGGCGCGCCTGATTGGTGGACTACCTTTCCTGAAACAACGCTATAATTTCAGTAGCAATCCTACCTATACGCTTCAGTCGGTACAGGCATTTGGAGCCGCTCTGCAACAGGGTGGACAGGCTGCGTTACCACAAGCACTTGCTCTGCTGAAGCCTACGGTTGATCTCGGTTATGATCCAGAGCGCGTAGAAACCTACGAAGTGGGCTATAAAGGTTTGTTGGGCAATAAGCTGTTTATCGATGCTTATTATTATTACAACCGCTTCCTGAATTTTTTGGGTAGTGAAGTTGCTGTTCAGGGCATTTCACCTGTTTCGCTTACAAATCCTGCCACGGCGCTTCAACTGATCAGCAGCAATACACGTAATGTATATTCGTATCCGACAAACTCGCCAACTCAGTTGAAAAATGCTGGTTGGGCACTTGGATTAGATTATCTGTTACCAAAAAACTATACGATTGGTGGTAACATATCGGCGAACTATCTGGTAGAAGAAGATAAAATTCCGGTAGGTTTTGTTACGTTCTTCAATACGCCTAAATACCGCTATAACGTTACGTTCGGTAACCGCAACGTGGGTGGCTCAGGCTTTGGGTTTAACGTAGTATTCCGTGCCCAGGATGCTTTCCTTTGGGAGGGTAGTTTTGGTAATACCGAAGCTACGGGTCGTAAACAAACGATTGTACCTGCTTACAGCACGTTGGATGCGCAGGTTAGCAAAAAGCTTTCGGGTATCAAATCTATCCTCAAAATTGGTGGTACCAACCTGACCGGCTCGCTGTATCGCCAGTCATGGGGTAATCCGCTGATTGGTTCGATGTACTACGTAAGCCTTTCGTTCGACGAATTGATGAATTAATTCAATCATTTAGTTGGTTTTGCTGATGCCCTCGCCCGATACGTATCGGGCGAGGGCATTTTTATTGCCATACAGCCTTAAAACCGAACTTTTACCTAGTATCTGTCCGTTGCCCGATAGTTAGGTTAATCATTTTCATTGTTCTGCAGACTGTTACACTATTGATTGATTCTACATCTCCGCACTCAGATTCCGATTCTCCTTCCGATACTCCCCAACTCTCCAATCAGGAATTACCACGTCGTCTTACACTCTTACAGGGAACGGCGTTGAATATGATCGATATGGTTGGTATTGGGCCGTTTGTGGTGTTGCCGCTGGTTATTAAAACACTGGGCGGCCCGCTCTTTATCTGGGCGTGGGTGCTAGGGGCAGTAGTATCGTTGATCGATGCCTTTGTTTGGGCCGAACTGGGAGCGGCTTTTCCACAGGCTGGTGGAAGCTATAATTTTCTTAAAATCTCCTACGGCGAACAACGCTGGGGACGGCTACTGTCATTTCTGTACGTTTGGCAAACACTGATACAAGCCCCACTAGTTGTTGCTTCCGGTGCAATTGGTTTCGCACAGTATGCGTCCTATCTGGTTCCGTTGGATGAATGGCAACGAAAAGCCGTTTCGGGTGCTATTGTCTTACTAATCATTGCGTTGCTCTACCGAAAAATTGATTCAATCGGTAAAATTGGGTTGGTTATGTGGGGTGCTGTGTTGCTAACGCTGGGTTGGATTATTATCGGTGGATTGAGTAATGCCCGTATTCCACTGGCTACTACGTTCGAGTCGATCAGTTCAGTAAGTGGCGGGCTTCTGGCGGCTGGAATAGGGCAAGCATCCGTTAAAACGATTTATTGTTATCTGGGCTACTATAATGTCTGTCATTTAGGAAGCGAAATCAAACAACCGGCGCGTAATATTCCGGCAAGTATGTTTATCTCAATTGTGGGTATTGCCGGGCTTTATCTGCTCATGAATCTGAGTGTAGTTAGCGTAGTACCCTGGCAAATTGCTCAGGATAGCGACTTTATTGTCAGCACGTTTGTCGAAACACTTTATGGGCACGACGCTGCTCGCTTGGCAACTGTTCTGGTGCTTTTAGTGGCTTTCTCGTCGCTTTTTGCCGTACTGCTGGGCTATTCCCGTGTTCCTTACGCAGCTGCAGCCGATGGGCAGTTTTTCCCGATCTTTGCCCGGCTGCATCCTACCCGTCAGTTTCCGTACATTTCGCTCCTGTTTCTGGGTGGATTAGGTTTTCTTTTTAGCTTATTATTTCGGTTAGGTGATGTAATTACGGCAATTCTGGCTATGCGGATTGTTATCCAGTTTGTTGGGCAGGCTATTGGCTTATTATTGCTTCACCGCCGTCGAGCGGCTGCTACGTTCCCTTTTCGTATGCCTTTCTATCCGTTGCCGGTATTGCTGGCCATTGGTATATGGCTGTTTATCTTTTTCTCGACCGGCGTAACTTTTATGATCTCAGGATTGATTGTTATTGGTTTGGGAATCATTGCTTTTCTAGTCTCATCAGCTTTGAGAAAACGCTGGCCTTTTTCGGATACGTAGTGGCAAGCCTGTCACTTGGATATTACACGGAGATCAACCCCGGCTTCGTCGTCTTCTCCAGTAAAAAGAGCAGGAGCAGGTGTTGCAGAACCTGGACGAGAATCGGGATCTGCTACGTTGACAGCCCATATCTGACCCGCATTTCGAGCAATATTCTTATTCCTGACTATAGCCGAAAAGTCAAAATCTACCTTCTCGTTAGCTGGTATTGCATCGATTATAATGTCAAGAACAGTGTACTCTGAAGAGGTAGAAACTATGTTTACGCCTGCAAACGAATACATAGGCTCCAGACCACGTAGCGTATCGCGGACAACAATATTTTTAGCTTCCAGTCCGCCAGCATTATACACGCTTACTGTAAAATTTACCGGTTTATTTAACACTGCTACGTGGCAACTAGACGCTATTTTCAATGATAAATCGGCTTTGCCAGCGTCGGATAGGGGCTGATTTGTTACGGCGGCAGGAAGTGGTTTTTGCCCCGAATTTGGAGAAGTATATAACGTATCGTGAGCGATTGTCGTCCGAAAATCAACGGTTGCTGAGTCATCCTGCCCATCGTTGGTACCAGAATTTGGTTCACTATCGGGATCTGTCTGATCGGAGCTTATAATCTGAACTGCGTTACGATACGTACCCAGTTGAGATGGATGTAACTGATAGGTCATCGTAATTGATTTTCCGGCTGCCAGTGAAAGGCTACTAGTTGCATACAATGCATTGGCAGAGGCTGTTACATCGGAAGAACCACTGGTGAAATTGAGTCCGGGTGGTAGTTGATTTTCCCAACGAATGCCCGTAGCGTCATCTGGTCCATCGTTACGTATAGTAAGCGAATAGCTTACAGGCCGATTTGGCTGAGCGATACGAGTGCTGGAAATTAGTGACACACTCAGGTCAGCTATTGCTTCTCCGGTTACCTGAAGCCGATAATCTTCTGTTTCTCCCCAGGTGTATATACCACAGGCATCGCTTGGAATCGTATTATAGTTCACCGTTACCCGAAGCGGAATAAAACCAGCCGTCAGGCTAGCTGGGAGCGTGATGCTTCCCGAAAATACACCCGCTGAGGCAGGTACAACTGTTTGATAGATTATTTCGCCTAATGTTGGTTCGAACGTACCGTTCTGGTTAAGGTCTGCCCAGATGCTAACGCCCTGGTTATACGTAGACTGAAGAGTCGAGCCCGTAAACGTATATGATCGTCCTGGCGTTACGGCGGCTGTGGTTGTGAAAGATGAGTAGCTTCCCTGGCTGCATTCCGAATTCTGACTCAACGTTACGTTATTGAAGGTAAATCCGGCTAATCCATCGCCTTCCCGACATCCTATTGTAAATCTGGGCTGACAGGTAGAGGTCGTTACGCTGGCAATCGAGCTAAAACCTGAGGTAGTATTATTCGATGGTTTAATTCGGTAATAGTAGGTTGTGTTACTAAGCGTTTTAGTGTCAGAAAATGAGGTTTCATTGGTTCCTACGCCAGCAATTGGTATAAAACCTGATGAGGGAGAAGTTGAACGTTCAATAAAATATCCCATTTCGTTGGTTGCATTATCCTGCCAGGTGAGCGTTACAACACCATTTACGATAGATGCAATCAGATTTCCGGGGGCCGCAGCATTGGCTGGTGGATACGATAACGAATAAGCTGTATGAGTCTGACGTAGTGCTAAAGCCGCCTGCATGCGCTCAAACTGGCCAGTTGTGAACTCATGCGAACATGGAAAGTAATAAGACATCAGATTCGTGATTGATGGCGTGTAGGCCATACCTTTTGCATCTCGCGCTGTGCTGTTCGGATCATATTGAGGGCAGCCGTTGCCATCGTACAGTAGCTTTGCCCCGCTCATATTGTATGGGTCGGCGGGCGTATCACAAACCAGATCGCCGTCTGTGGAGCAATTGGCTCCTTCGCTCCGTGTTACAAGCTCACTTGTACCAGTAGTGCCGTTGTTATTGCCAAACGTATGAATCAAATTGAAGTTATGACCCAGTTCGTGGGGGATTAAGCGATGAGCCATATCGTCCAGACCAGATGGTTCGTGAAGGACGAATGAACGGGTCGACTGTACATTATTGGCGGGGTAATACGAATATCCACCTATACCCGAGGCAAATTTGTTGATATAATATTGATTCAGCGCATTGTTAACATCATGCCCTCTTGTAAGGGCCCTTTCGTCTGTGAAGCTATTATATTGATCTGTGTTATCGATGTAATCGGGTTTGTCGCCAGCCAGATAAAACTGAATACCATACCCATTAAACAGGTAGTACCGGTTCGTTATGGCGATTACGTAGTTTATATTGGCTGTGGATATACCACCAGTGCCATCGCTACGACGTAATACATGCGGCCTTATAGGAACATACGTAATTGTGGAGAATGCAGCATTGGTAGCCTGTTTAGCCTTAAATGCCAACATTACTTGTTTTTCCAACGTCTGACGCTCGTCTGACGTAAGTTCAACAACATTACAAGTAGGTCCATTAGATTGAATTCGCTGTGCTAACAAATACCAATGAGGTAGTAAACCTAAACTCACAAAAAGAATGAGTAACCGTTTTGTCATGTATGTTACGACATGATGTCATTATGGGTTTGAAATTTTTCATGTGTTTAAGTTTTAGTTATTAGGGAAACAGAAATATTAACTTATGACTGCATAGGTGCAAGAAAATCACATAAGAAAAAAAAATATTTATCGAATACTATTTTATGGAGACAAAAAGAGAACACCAGGCCGATACGGTATACTTGCATATACGTATTAGCCTGGTGCTACGATTGGGTACAAAGCAGTTATTTCTACAACACGGCAGTGGGTATCTACTAAAACCTTAGTTTAATGCGTCATATAGAATCTCGACCGGATGTTTAGCAATTCGATGCGTTCCGTCTTTGATTTGATGGCGGCAGGAAGTGCCGGGAGCCGCGATCAACACATCATCAGGCTGTTGCCGAACGGTTGGGAACAATACTAGCTCCCCTACTTTCATCGATACGTCGTAGTGTTCGGCTTCGTAACCAAATGAGCCTGCCATACCACAACAACCCGACGGAATTAGCTGTACGGAATAATTCTTTGGTAATGATAACGCTCTTTTTCCGTGAACCTGCGATGAAACAGCCTTTTGCTGACAATGGCTGTGTAGTTTAATAAGACGGGTATCAGCCGTAAACTGTTCAGTTTGAATACGACCAGCATCCATTTCACGGGCAATAAATTCTTCAAATGTCAACGTATGTTCGGCAATACGTTTGGCATCGGCTACGAGCGACTCATCGACCAGATCAGGATATTCGTCTCGGAATGTCAGAATAGCTGATGGTTCCAGCCCCACTAATGGTGTATCGGCTGATACTACGTCTTTCAAAAGCTTTACGTTACGTTCGGCCAGTGTTTTGGCGTATGTCAACATACCTTTTGAAAAAGCTGCCCGACCGCTTTCACCATGTTCGGGCATGATAACGTTATAGCCTAAACGCTCAAATAACTGAACGGCCTTCTGACCAACTTCTACATCGTTGAAATTGGTGAACTCATCACAGAAAAGTAATACAGTGGGCAACTGTTTGGGAAACGTAGTACCCTTTCTGTTGGTAAACCACTTTTTCAGTGTTGTTTTACCCATCGATGGCATCGACCGATCTGGGTGAAAGCCAACAATGCGATTGGCGATACGTCGGAGCGAAGGAGTTCCTAAGACACCGTTCCACGCCCAGGGAACCAACGATGCTACGTTCGAAAGCCGCGCAAAATTAGCAATGAGCCACGACCGAACAGGAACGCCATTTGCGTCGTGATAATGCTGAAGAAACTCGGCTTTCAGTTTTGCTACGTCGACATTGGAAGGACACTCGCTTTTGCAGGCTTTACACGACAGACATAAATCGTATACATTTTTAATTTCCTGATGATCGAAGCGGTTCTCTTTCGTAGAGCGCGTTAGCATCTCCCGCAGAATATTTGCCCGGGCCCGGGTTGTATCTTTCTCGTTACGAGTGGCCATGTAGCTGGGGCACATGGTTCCGCCTGATGCCTCTGTTTTACGGCAATCGCCCGAACCATTACACTGCTCGGCGTGCTGAAGAACAGTCTGGTCTTTATAGCGGAAATAAGTCTGGAACGTTGGTGTTTGCTGACCCGCTTCGTAGCGCAGAAACGTATCCATTGGGGGTGTTTCTACAATTTTACCGGGGTTAAAAATGCCGTTAGGGTCCCAAGTGTGTTTAATCTGCCGCATCAATTCGTAATTGTGCGCCCCAACCATTTGTGGAATAAATTCACCCCGAAGGCGTCCATCGCCATGCTCGCCTGATAGCGACCCGTCATATTTCTTAACCAACGTGGCAATCTCTTCGGCAATGAGCCGATACTGCCGGTGACCTTCTTCGGTTTTTAGGTTAATAATTGGCCGTAAATGCAACTCGCCTGAACCCGCGTGGGCGTAGTGAACCGAGTGCATTTTATGCTTTTGCAGAATTTCGTTGAATTCTCGAATATAGTCGGGCAGGTCTGCTACGTCGACAGCGGTATCTTCAATAACTGCAACGGCTTTTTCGTCGCCGGGCAAATTGCCCAGTAATCCTAATCCAGCTTTACGTAGTGTCCAGATTTTTTTAGAGTCTTCTCCAAAGAGTAACGGATAATGATAACCCATTCCTGCTGCCTGCATGTCGGCCACCATAGCTGCAGTAAGCTCCTCAATTTCAGTACGTGTATCTCGCGAGAGATCTACTACCAGAATAATTGGGAAGTGATCAGTTGGTGTTTTTTGAACGAAGAAACTGTTTTTACGCTGTTCGGGGTTGGTATCGGCCCGTTCCAGAATAATATCGTCGATTAATTCAACCGCGTAAGGTTTGTAGTTCAACGCAACCAACGTAGCACGTAGCGCTTCATCTATAGAATGACAGTGAACACAAACGAGCCCACTTTCTTTAGGCGGCAACGGTACGATATTCAGCTTGATTTCGGTTAAGAAACAGAGCGTTCCCTCTGACCCTGCAATGAATTTTGCCATGTTGAAAGGCTCACCCGCCGATGTAAACGGTTCCATATCGAGCAACGTATCAAGCGCATAGCCCGTGTTACGTCGCTCAATAGTTTTTTTTGGGAAATTCTTACGTATCTCCTCCTGATTGGCTTGATTGGATAAGATGGAATTTGTTTTCAATAGTATTTTATCGGCCAACGTAGCAGAACCATTTTTACGGCTTGCTTCTCCAATCTGCTTTGTGAAATCCCAGCCGCTCATAGGGCCAAATTCAATTTCGGAGCCGTCCGATAAAAGCACTTTAACCGATATCGTATGTTCGCGGGTAGCCCGATACACTACCGAATTTGACCCACAGGAATTGTTTCCGACCATGCCACCAATCATGGCCCGATTGGCCGTTGAGGTTTCTGGACCAAAATAAAGGCCATAAGGTTTCAGGAACTGGTTCAATTCGTCACGTACTACACCCGGTTGCACCCGTACCCAGCGTTCTGCAGGATTGATTTCCAGAATTTTGGTAAAATGTTTAGATACATCGACAACGATGCCACTACCCACTACCTGACCAGCCAACGACGTACCGGCAGTACGCGGAATCAGGGCTGTTTGATGTTCTTGTGCAAAAGCAATGAGCGTCTTTAGATCATCTACTGTTTTGGGTACTGCCACAGCGGTAGGCATTTCCCTATATGCTGACGCATCGGTAGCATAAAGTGTCCGGTGAGTAAGGTCGTCGAAGAGGTCGCCAGTTAATTGAACCGCTAATTTTTTAAGAGATTCTGCCCGCATATAACTGTAAACTGCTTATAGAAAGCAGCTAGTAAAAATTGTTGCACAAAAATAGGGGTATTTGCCTATAATATTCCGAGCTTATAAGATTTTGGAATGAATAAACGTATCTCCAATAAGTTATAAAAAAAAGAAGGATTATGTAGATTTATATATTGAAAATCAGTTGATAAGATATAGAAAAATATTTTAAAAATTGAAATAATTCAAATAGTATTCTATGATTTAACAAATATTATGACACAATATTGATAAGGACTTATCAGATTTTAACCTGAGCATTCTTGTATTTTGGTAATAACATGTTGTAATTTGCTCAATGGTTCGGGCTTACGTTCTATAAATTCTCAGGATGATACTACTATTTGTCACTTTTGGTGACAAATAAGAAAAGGAATAATCCGGATCGATGAGATTTAGTAGCCTTATCTCGAATTATATCACCTAATATATGTTAAACTTTTATTGTAAACCTATGATGAACAAATCCTACAAAGGAAGCCCCCTAGGTGGTTTCGTAGGTAAGGTTGAGCGAAATCAACCTCGGGTGTCGGGCCGGAAAGCTCTGGTAGGCTTTCTGTCGATGCTTATGATGATCATGCTGCTAGGTAATTCAGCTGCATGGGCACAGGGACGTACGGTAACGGGACGCGTAACGGATCCTACAGGTTCGGGGCTTCCGGGCGTAACAGTACAGATTAAAGGAACCCAACGGGGTACAACTACCGATATGGACGGTAAGTACTCAGTGGCAAATGTTCCTGATAACAGCACACTGATATTCAGCTTCATTGGCTTCTCTACTCAAGAGATTCCAGTGGGTAATCAGGCTGCGGTTGATGTGAAGATGGCAGACGATGCCAAAGCACTTCAGGAAGTTGTTGTTGTTGGTTATGGTACGCAAAAAGTAAAAGATGCAACGGGTTCTGTTGCATCGATTGGTCCCAAAGATTTCAACAAAGGGGTAATTGCTTCGCCAGAACAACTGCTACAAGGTCGTGTATCAGGCGTACAGATCACCCCAGCCAGCGGTGAACCTGGTGCAGGGATTAACGTATCGATTCGGGGAGCTGTATCGCTTCGTGCGGGTAACAATCCTTTGTTCGTTATTGATGGTGTCCCCCTCGATGGTGGCGATAGCGGCACGTCAACTGATTTCGGTGGTGGTACGTCTCCTCCGCGTAACCCATTGAGCTTTTTGAACCCATCCGATATTGAGAATATCTCTGTATTGAAAGATGCGTCGGCGGCTGCTATTTATGGTGCACGGGGTGCTAATGGCGTTGTTCTGATTACAACCAAAAAAGGCAGAGCGGGTCAGAGCGATTTGACTTTCTCGGCTTCGGCCAGTGTGGCTTCGGCTTACAAGCGGTATGATCTATTAAATGCACAGCAATTCTTATCGGGTGTACAGGCTGCAGGTGGTGATTTGGCATCTGTCGATAAAAAAGCAAATACAGATTGGCAGGACGAAATTTTACGGACAAGCGTAACCCAGAACTATAACATTGGTTTTGGTGGTGGAAACGAAAACACTCGTTATCGCTTCTCATTTGGTTATCAGGACCAGCCTGGTATTATCAAAAAATCGGCTCAGAAACGTATCACTGGTCGTGTCAATGCCAGCCATGATTTGTTCAATCACAAAGTGACGCTGGCTCTGAATGCTACTACGTCGAATGTTCAGGACGCTTATGTCTTAAATACAACCAACGCTGGCGCACAAGGTAACCTGATTGGGGCTGCTATTCAGGCTAACCCAACGTATCCAGTACGGAATGCTGACGGTACGTTTTACAACCCAGGTGGTGACTTCCGTAATCCGACGTCTTTGTTAGAATATATCAACGACAACGGTATAACCGACCGGACGCTGGCTAATGCAAGCATTACATGGCAGATTACCGATGGATTACAGGCAAAAGCTAACTTTGGTATCGACAATTCGAGCGCTGTTCGTCGTACGGAGCTAGATTCGCGTCTGTTTGGTAACTTCAGCTTGGGTATCAGCAATAACCAGGTAGCTGTTCAGGGAAATGGAGCGGCCATTATCAATAACAAATTCCGTACATCCAAGCTGGTAGAGTATACCCTGAATTACAACAAAAAGATGGGTGACAATACGTTGGAAGCGCTGGCCGGTTTTTCATACCAGAACTTCAATAACCAGCAGAACACGACTTTTGCTGGCTACTTTGGCTATGACCTTGATTTGATAAGCTACACTGATAATCTGGGTGGTGCAAATGGATTGACAAACAAAGCATTTGGTGCTACGTCGGATCACAGCAAGAATGACCTGCAGTCGTACTTCGGCCGTGTTAACTACAATATCGCAGACAAGTATTTGATTACCGCTACGGTACGTGCTGATGGTTCATCTCGATTTGGGATAAACAACAAATACGGTATTTTCCCATCATTGGCCGGTGCATGGCGTTTATCGCAGGAGAGCTTCGTACCTAAGAGCGTTTTCGATGATCTGAAGCTACGTGCCAACTATGGTGTTACGGGTAACCAGGATTTTGCGGGAGGTGTATCGAAAATCATCTTTACCCGGAATTCGGACGGATCAACCCGGCAGGATAACAACCCCAATCCGGATATCAAGTGGGAACAAAACACAACCTACGGGGCGGGTCTTGACTTTACTGTGTTGAAAGGTCGGTTGAGTGGCTCTATTGATTATTTTAATAAATCGACGACCAACCTGCTCTTTCAGGTGTTTTATGCACAACCCGCCCCTGTTGATTACAAATGGGTAAACCTACCTGGCTCCGTGATTAACAAAGGCGTTGAGGTAGTATTAAACTATCAGGCTGTTCAGAAGCAGAATTTTAGCTGGGATGTATCGGCCAACGCTACTATTCTGAAGCCTGTTGTGAAGGGTATCGGTACGATTGTTCCAACAGGGCCCGTCAATGGTCAAGGTCTGTCAGGCGCATATGCGCAAACGGTTCGGGATGGCTATGCTCCATTCTCGTTTAATATTCCTGTATTCACAGGATATGACGCGAGCGGTTATGGTACGTATGCTGACAATGGTAGCTCATCTATTCAGGGTGATCCATTCCCACGGCTCCGCATTGGCTTAACAAACAATTTTTCGTTTGGTAAATTCAATGCCAGCTTATTCTTCAACAGCCAGTTTGGGGGCTACGTGTACAATAATACTGCCAATGCGCTGTTCCTGAAAGGTATTTTGAAAAATGGCCGAAATGTGACCAAGGACGTATTGAGCAGCCCTGAAAATGCGTTGAATTCAGGAGCTGTATCAACACGCTTCCTTGAGAAAAGTGATTTCGTGAGGTTAGCAAATGCATCGATTGGCTATACATTTGCTTTGCCACAGGGCGGATTTGCTAAAACGTTGAACGTATCGCTTACAGGCCAAAACTTGTTATTGATTACGAATTATACGGGCTTGGATCCAGAGGTGAACTCGATCAAAACGTTGAACAACATTCCGTCGCTGGCTATCGACTATACACCGTTCCCTGTGCCTCGCACAGTTACGCTAGGACTTAATGTTGGATTTTAAAAGCTGATAGTTCGAACCTTTTGTATGGCTCAATGTAGATAGTGGATTCAGGAAAAGCATACAAAAGGTTCGGGATTGGTCAACAACTATTTAATAATTCAATTCATGAATTTCTCAAAATATCAAACAATTACGCTGCTGTGCACTAGCTTGTTGCTCGGTACAGCAGGTTGTTCCAATTTAGATGATACAGTACTTGGTAAGTTATCATCTAAAGAGGCTACAGGTACAGGAGGTGTGGTCATTGACCCTGCAAGTTCGTTGCAAGGCGTTTATTCGGCTCTAAACTCTTTTGCGGATCAGGCAAACCAATACGCGCTGGAAGAGCATTCAACTGATGAAATGCAGGGTCCGACACGGGGAACTGACTGGGATGACTTTGGTACGTGGCGTAAACTACACCAGCATACCTGGGATTCGCAACATAATCAGATTATCGACGCCTGGAATAACTTGAACAGTGGTGTGTTCAAAGCGACACAAACGATTTCAGTAGCTGGTAGTAATGCATCTATCAAAGCGCAGGCTCAGTTTCTGCGGGCATTCTTCATGTTTTACGTAGTTGACTTATATGGTCAGGTTCCTATTCGTGAAGTTACTGATGCTGCTGATGCGAACCCAAAAGTACTTGATCGTTCAGCCGCTACGGACTATATTATTGCCGATTTAACGGCTGCTATCCCTAACTTAGCTGGCTATACAGTTCCTACAACTGCTGTGCCTGTTGCTTCCAAGGAAGCCGCTCAGTTTCTGCTGGCCAAAGTTCTGCTGAACAAAGCGGTTTACAAACAGTCTCCCGCTACACCAGCTGGGCCATTCACGTTTGCCAAGGCAGATATGGATGCTGCTATTGCCGCTTGTAACGCAATTATGTCGTCGGGTAAATTCTCGATACAACCTAAAGGTGGCTATTTCGACATGTTTGCGCCTGACAACACAAATCTGTCGAAAGAAAGTATCTTCGTTATTCCTAATGATAACTCGTCTCAGCCGGGCAACGTGCGTAACCGTTATTACATGGGCTTGCACTATAGTCAGCAACCTAGTGGCTGGAATGGCTTTACAACTCTGGCTGATTTTTATAACAGCTTTGATAAGGCTGATGAGCGTTTAGGAAAAGCTTATCCGGGTGTGACTGACAAAATCGGTACACGGGCTGGCTTTCTGGTTGGTCAACAATATGATGAAAAAGGCGTTGCGTTGAAAGACCGTAGTGGTAACCCGCTGATCTTTACACCAGATGTGAATCTGTCGTATGCAACCGAAGCAAAAGGGATTCGGGTTATGAAGTATTTACCTCAGCCAGGAGCCTTAGATAGCCCTTCGAATGACTACGTATTCTTCCGGTATGCTGACGTAGTACTGATGAAGGCAGAAGCTATTCTTCGGGGAGGTACAGATCCAATGGGTCAAACGGCTGAAAAGCTTGTTAATGACCTTCGGGCAAATCGTAGCGTAGCCGCTAAAACGCCTATCGATCTGAAAGCCATTCTGGCTGAGCGTGGTTTTGAGTTATATTACGAAGGCTGGCGCCGGAATGACCAAATTCGTTTTGGTACGTTCCTCGATCCTGTTGACAACCGTCCTACGAAGTCGGCTGATACGAAAGTTATTTATCCAATCCCACAACGGGCTCTTGATAGTAACCCAAATTTGAAGCAAAACGCTGGTTACTAAATCTAATTGTATATTGGTTGCAAACAGCAGCTCATTCATGGGCTGCTGTTTGTTTATTGGCCTAATAGAATGAAGAGCGACTTTTTACGTTACTGTTGAATGAAATTTATCGTTTCTTTTCTGCTCTTACTCGTCTGTCTCGGATGCCAAAAGCATAAAGTATTATTTGAAAAAACAGACGCCACTACTACTGGAATTTCATTTACTAATCAACTAAAAGAGACGGAGCAAGAGAATGTACTTGCCTTCGAATATTTTTATAACGGTGCTGGTGTAGCTGCTGGCGATCTGAATAACGATGGACGAGTCGATTTATATTTTGCAGGTAATCAGGTAGATAATAAATTATATATTAATAAAGGAGACTTTAGGTTTGACGAAGTAACCGAAAAGGCAGGCGTTTCGGGGCGTGCGAACGGCTGGAAAACAGGTGTTACGTTGGCGGATGTTAATGCCGATGGTTGGCTCGATATTTACGTATCGTACTCGGGTCTTCGCCCCGATTCACTACGTCGAAATCAATTATTCATCAACAATCATAATCTTACCTTTACCGATCAGGCAGCTACGTATGGTTTGGACGATGCTGGCTATTCGGTACAGGCTAATTTCTTCGATTATGATCGCGATGGTGATCTGGATTGTTTTCTGATCAACCATAACCTCAAAAATTATCAGCGCAAAGAAGCTGCCGTAATGCGGGCCGAGCGTGACTATAATGCAGGAGATAAGCTATTTAGAAATGATAATGGCCATTTCAACGATGTTTCGGCGCAAGCCGGGATTAAGGGAAATCCGTTAGGGTTTGGTCTGGGTGTTTCTGTATCTGACTTAAATGGTGATGGTTATCCTGATATATATATTACCAATGATTACGTAGAAGATGATTATTGCTACATCAACCAACGTAACGGTACGTTTCGGGATGAGTTACGTGAGCGAGTTGAGCACACATCGTATTCGGCTATGGGTGCCGACGTAGCAGATTTGAATAATGACATGCGTCCTGATATTATGACGCTCGATATGCTGCCCGAGAGCAATGCCCGCCAGAAACTTTTGCCCTGGCCCGATAACTGGAATGTCTATCAAGCACAAATCAGGAATGGATTCTGGCATCAGAATATGCGCAATATGCTCCAGATGCAGCAACCCAATGGACAGTTTGCCGAAATTGGTCAACTAGCGGGTGTGGCTGCAACCGACTGGAGTTGGGGAGTTCTACTGGCCGATTTTGACCTAGATGGCTACAAAGATATTTTTATCAGTAATGGTATTCTTCGCGACTTCACTGATGCTGATTTTATTAAATTTTCAGACAACGTAACAAGCCAGCCTATACTTGAGCAGATTAAACAGATGCCCTCCACGCCAACGAAAAATTATATCTTCCGAAATAATCACGATCTGACATTTGTTAACGAACAGGCAGCCTGGGGTTTCGACGAGCCAACAACTGCCAACGGATGTGCGTATGCCGATCTGGATAATGATGGTGATCTAGACATCATTACAAACAACCTGAACGAACAGGCACGGGTCTATCGAAACAAAGCTCAGGAAACGTCTCCAGTTAATTACCTAACAGTTCAACTTAAGGGCTCGGCCAATAATCGGTTTGGTATTGGAGGAAAGGTGACCGTTGAAACCGATAGTGGCCGCCAGGTACAGGAATATTACCCAACACGTGGTTTTGAGTCATGCAGCCACGGTAATCTATTATTCGGCTTGGGAAGCGATACTAAAATGATTAGGGTTACTGTACAATGGCCTGACGGCAAGCAGCAGACACGTAGTAATGTTAAACCAAACCAGCCTATTGTGTTGGATTATCGGCAGGCGAAAACTGAAATTGTAACATTAGACGATAGCAATCCGCCGTTTTTTACAGAGTCAGCTACGGGCATTAACTACGTTCATCAAAGGGATTCAACTAATAGTTTCGATAATCAGATCTTACTACCTATGCAATATGCCGCTACAGGCCCTTGCTTTGCCGTGGGTGATGTAAACGCAGATGCCTTACCAGATGTATTTGTTGGCGGAAACCTATCGCAGCCAGGACAGATTTTTTATCAGCAGTCGAGTGGCTCGTTCAGTCCTCAGATAATCATGAATCAGGATAAACGAATCAACAAGGCTGCGGTCTTTGCGGATTTTAATGGTGATAAAGTACCTGATTTATACGTAGTAAACGGTGGCTATAATGTCCGCGAGGCTCAGAAACAGCAAGACCAACTCTGGTTAATCCAGAAGGGGGGAACTCTAATGCCGAAGCCCTTGCCTGTTGAAACCGAAAATGGTAGCTGTGTGAACCCAATCGATATAGATCATGACGGTGATCTGGATTTATTTGTAGGTGGTTCAATAAAGCCATTTCGATTTCCGGCAGCTGATGAAAGTTTCCTGCTTGTAAACGACGGACAGGCCAATTTTACGAAGCAGTCTCTGGGTTCTTTAGGGCTAATCTCGGATGCTGTTGTGACCGATATCAATAAAGACGGATGGCAGGATCTTGTGCTGGTAGGAGAATGGATGCCTGTAACGATACTCTTCAATCAGAAAGGCCGTATATCGTCTAAAGAGGCAAAAGCTTACGAAAACCTGTCGGGTTGGTGGAATCAGATTGAAAAAGCTGACTTAGATAATGATGGTGACGAGGATCTGATCGTAGGCAATTTGGGCCTGAATACGCAGGTTGCAGCTACTGAACAACAACCTGCCACCTTAACCTACGATGACTTTGATCATAACGGAACGATGGACTTTATTATGAGTTACCTGATTCAGGGTAAACCTTATCCGGCCTATTCACGTGACGAGATTTGCGAGCAACTGCCTACGTTGCGGAAGCGATTTACATCCTATAAAGCGTATGCCGATGCCAGTCTGGAAACCTGTTTCGATGAACAGCAACTTAGTCAGGCAAAAACAAGAAAAATTACCGAACTGCGTACACTTGTATTAGAAAATCAGAACGGTGAACTGATACCACATGCACTGCCCTTAGTTGCGCAATATTCGCCTGTGTTTGGCATCGTGGCCGACGACTTCGATCATAATGGTACTACTGATTTACTATTAATGGGGAATAACTCACAAATGCGGCTACGTATCGGAAAAGTAGATGCCAATCATGGCCTCGTGCTTAGTAATCGCGGCAAATGGCAGTTTGAGGAAATTTCATCGGCGAAAACAGGGCTGTTTGCACGGGGCGATGTGCGCGATCTGAAAAAAGCCGGTCAATACATACTGGTTGGGTTGACTGGCCAGAAGCTAAAGGCCTTTAAGCAACGATAGATAGTTGGCGTGTGTCGAAGGAAAATGTTAAGACAGTAACTAGTACTAACTGCTTTTAGTCTAATTGAGAAAGAGTGATAAACGATGTTTTAACCTTTCTTAGAAGTTTTAAACCGCTTCAGCAATAAAACGTAATCTTGATTAACCCGACAAAAATGAATATAAAACTGGGCTTGCTAACGATAGTCCTATGGAGCTTATGGTCGTGTAATGGCAGCAAAGAGAGTGCAAACAGATTGTTTGATAATTTGCCCGCTTCCGAAACGGGGGTCGATTTTGTCAATCGAAGCCTTGACCGAAAGGATTTCAATATTTTCAGTTACCGGAATTTCTATAACGGCGGAGGTGTCGCTATCGGTGACATTAACAACGACGGCCTCCCCGATCTATTTCTAACCTCTAATTTCGAGAACAACAAATTGTACCTGAATAAGGGTGGTATGAAGTTCGAAGATGTTACAGAGAAAGCTGGAATTACAGGCAAAAAATTTTGGTCAACAGGAGTCACGATGGCCGATGTAAACGGTGATGGCCTGTTGGATATTTACGTTTGCAATTCAGGGAGTCGGGATGCACGCGGTAATCAATTATATATTAATCAGGGCATCCAACAACGTAGTAATGCGCCTGCTATGCCAACCTTCGTAGAAAAGGCTAAGGAATACGGTCTGGAAGATGGCGGTTTCTCGACCCACGCAGCCTTTTTCGATTATGATCGTGACGGTGACCTTGATATGTATTTGCTCAATAATAGCTTTACTCCAATGGACAGGCTGGGCTATGCCAACATGCGCGATACCCGAGATAAATTAGGTGGAGACAAGCTGTTTCGGAATGAGGGGACCGGTAAAAAATTCACCGATGTAAGTGCGCAGGCTGGTATTTATGGAAGCCTGATCGGATTTGGATTGGGAATCACCATTGGCGATGTCAATAACGATAACTGGCTGGATATTTATATCTCGAATGATTTTTATGAGCGAGACTATCTATATATCAACCAGAAAAACGGTACGTTCAAAGAAGACATTGAAAACCAGATGGGGCACATTAGCCTTGCTTCGATGGGTGCCGATATAGCTGATATCAATAACGATGGCAATCTGGATATTTTCGTGACAGATATGCTGCCCGAAGATGACTATCGACTTAAAACCACTACCTCATTTGACGGCTATGAGGTAAATCAGCTCAAGGAGTCCCGTGATTTTTACCACCAAGACTCCCGTAATATGCTTCATCTGAATAACGGTAATGGTACGTTTTCGGAGATTGGGAGAATGGCCGGAACTAGTTCAACGGACTGGAGTTGGGGGGCATTGCTGTTCGATATGGATATGGATGGCAAGAAAGATATTTTCGTGGCAAATGGTATTCTGAAAGACCTGACGGATCAGGATTATGTCTCGTTTTTGTCCGATAATCCCGATCTGAGGTCAATGATTGAAGGTACTAAAAAGTTTGACTACAAAGAGTACGTCAATAAAATGGGCTCTAGTCCACTGCCTAATTATGCCTTCCGAAATACGGGCAGTGGAATGAAATTCGAAAACAAAGCCGCCGACTGGGGGTTAGGTGATCCTAGTTTTTCAAATGGCTCGGCCTATGGTGATCTTGATAACGACGGCGATCTGGATTTAGTGGTTAACAACAACAATTCGCCCGTATCAATATTTAAGAATCTGTCCGTTGAAAAAGCGCAGAAAAACTTCCTGCGGGTGCAATTGCACGGTTCAGCACAAAACTTGAATGCCATTGGAACAAAAGTGTATGTGCATCAGGGGCATGAAACACAGTATCTACAGCAGATGCCAAACCGAGGTTTTCAGTCATCAGTCGACTTGACAATGGTTTTCGGTCTGGGTAGTGATAATACTGGTAAAAAGCCTGTTATTGATTCATTAACCGTTATTTGGCCGGGGCTCCTTAATGAACCTGATAAAAAACAAGTGATTCGCCAGCCTAAAATCAACAGTACTCTTCGCCTGGATGCCAGCCATGCAAACCAGACGCTGAAAGCACTACCAACTTTTCCACAGCCAGCACGTCTATTCACCGACGTAACAACCGTCTCCAAACTGGATTTTGTACATAAGGAAAACGACTTTGTTGATTACAACCGTGATGGGCTTTTGAAACAGATGCTTTCTCGCGAAGGACCGGCACTGGCCGTAGGAGATGTGAATGGTGATGGTTTAGACGATATTTTTCTGGGCGGAGCGGCTAATACGTCCCGATCGCTATACATCCAGCAACCCGGTGGCGTATTTAGTGCCCAAAAGCAACCATTTCTACTTGATGCCAATTACACTGAAGATGTAGCTGCTACGTTCTTCGATGCTGATGGGGATGGAGATATTGATCTCTATGTAGCAACCGGTGGTAATGAGTTTGTAGAATCCGTCGATTTAGCGGATCGCTTGTATCGCAACGACGGCAAAGGAAATTTTACCTGGGATAAAACCTTACCACGTAGTGCCGATAATAATTCCTGCGTTGTAGCCGCCGATTTTGATCGAGATGGCGATCAAGATTTATTTGTAGGTGGGCGAATGGTTTCGGGACAATATGGCCAGAATCCCGATCAGTTGTTGTTGGTTAATGATGGAAAAGGCTCCTTTCAGAAAGCCACAGAGGAACTGATGCCCTTTTCAAAAGATCTAGGTATGGTGAAAGATGCCGTCTGGGCTGATGTCGATAACGACAGTTACCCTGATCTGATTCAGGTGGGCGACTGGATGCCCATTACGATCCTGAAAAACAAAAAGGGGAAAGGATTTGAACGTATTGACAACAAGGTGCTTGCCGCAACTGGTGGGTGGTGGAATACGATCCGTGCAGCCGACCTTGATGACGATGGTGATATTGATTTTGTAGTAGGAAACCTTGGTCTCAATAGCCGCATGGTAGCCTCTATTAATGGGCCGGCCCATCTATATGGTAATGATTTCGACCGAAACGGCTCTTATGAGCAAATCATTACGTGCTTTAGGCCGGATAAGGATGGGCAACCACATGAATGTGTAATGGTTCAGAAACCTGACTTACAGAAGCGTATTCCATCCATCAAAACGAAGTATATCAAACATGTTGATTATGCAAAGGCAAGTTTTGAGGATATTTTCTCGGCTCAGCAACGTGAGGGAATGACGGTGAAAACGGTGCAGACCGCCGAAACATCCATTTTACTTAACGATGGCAAAGGCAATTTTAAGATTGAAGCTCTACCGATTCAAGCTCAGACTTCACCAATCCATGCTATTTTGACAGGCGATTATAACCGTGATGGCAAAACGGACATTTTGCTAACGGGTAACTTCTTTGATGTTCTTAGCGAAGTAGGTCGTTACGACGCTAATTATGGTTTGTTATTGTTGGGCAATGGAAAAGGGCGGTTTGCGGGTACTAAACCTGAGCAAACAGGCTTTTTTGTGAGGGGGCAGGTTCGCCGGATGCAGGCGGTACGCGGAGCCAATGGAAGCCAATTCATTGTATTAGCTAAGAATAACGACCGTGCTCAGCTATTTACGGTCTCAAAAGACAGCAAACCATGATCCGTATTGCGTTACTTCTTACGGCTTTCGGTTTGTTTATGGCATCTTGTTCGTCAGAATCATCCATAACTGAAAAGCCACTATTTCAGTCGCTTGACTCTAGTCAGACAGGTGTGACTTTTACGAATCGACTTCAAAACACAGATAGCCTTTCTATTCTTGACTATCTGTATTTTTACAATGGCGGGGGTGTTGCTGCTGGCGATTTGAATAACGATGGACTAACCGACCTGTATTTTGTATCAAATCAGGGGCCGAATAAACTATATCTCAACAAAGGACGCTTTGCTTTTGTCGACATAACGCAGCAATCGAAAACCGCTGGCTTAGCCGATTGGCAAACGGGTGTTACAATGGCAGATGTGAATGGCGATGGTTTGCTAGATGTTTATGTTTGCGCTGTGAGCAAATTCAAAGGCTTGCATGGCACAAATGAGCTATACATCAACAACGGGCCGGGGGTAGATGGTATCCCTACTTTTACCGAACGAGCTGCTGAGTACGGACTGAACTTTGCAGGTTTCTCAACACAAGCGGCCTTTTTCGATTATGATCACGACGGCGATCTGGATTGTTTTCTCCTAAACCATGCCGTTCATACCTCAAGAAGTTTTGATTATGTTTCAGCCCGTAAAATCCGCAATGAAGATTCGGGAGATTACCTATTCCGCAACGACGGCATCCGACAAGGACACGTAACGTTTACGGATGTCAGTGACCAGGCAGGTATTTTTGGGGCCGCCATGGGCTATGGATTGGGCCTAGCAGTGGCTGATATCAATAACGATGGTTGGGAGGATATTTACGTTTCGAACGATTTTCATGAAGATGATTATTACTACGTAAATAACCATAAAGGGGGCTTTAAAGAAAGCATCCGAGATGTATTTGAACACACTAGCCGTTTCTCGATGGGAAATGACGTGGCTGACATTAATAACGACGGCTATCCCGATATAATGACCCTCGATATGTATCCGGCCGATGAAGCAGTTGAAAAAGCATCGCAAGGCGAAGATCCGATCGATATTTATCGGTACAAGCTTTCGTATGGTTACATGAATCAGTATAGTCGTAATTGCTTACAAGTCAGCCTGTCGGGTCAGAGGTTTATGGATGTAGGTGTGCTAGCTGGTGTAGCTGCAACCGACTGGAGCTGGGCTCCGTTACTGGCTGATTACGACAATGATGGCATAAAAGATTTATTTGTGGCCAATGGCATTTCGCGTCGACCTAACGATTTGGATTACATTAAATACATTTCTGACGGCTCTCTTCAGCGAAAAATGAGCACTTCATCAAAGCTCAATGAAAAAGCTATTCAACAGATGCCTGAAGGCAAAGTGCATAACTACTTGTATCGTGGTACAAAAGGCCTTCAGTTTGAAGATAAGTCAGAAGCTTGGGGTTTTGCAACTCAAACGATTTCCTGTGGTGCTACGTATGCCGACCTCGATAATGACGGTGACCTAGATTTAGTGACCAATAATATCGACGATCCTGCTGGAGTTTATCGCAACGATGCCAACGAGTTATTTCCTTCCAATAAACATCTATCCATTAAACTTAAGGGAAGTGCGCCAAATACGTTTGGCGTAGGGGCGAAGGTTATTTTGAAATACGGTGGTGATACGATTCAGTTGCAGCAACTGATGCCCACACGAGGATTCGAATCATCAGTAGCTCCTGAGTTAATTTTTGGTACAGGAAGCCGGGAAAAGGTCGACTCGTTGATTGTTATATGGCCTAATCAGCGGATGGAAGTACGTACTAACGTAGTAACAAATCAAACGCTGCTTTTGAAACAGATCGATGCTAAACAGGATGCTGCTACGTATCATTATACGAACATAAAAAGGCAGCCGCTTTTTGCTAGCCAAATGATGATAGATTCAATTCCATATCGCCATCTGGAAAATCGAGATTATTTCGACTACGTTCGCGAGCCGCTAATGCCCTTTCAACTATCGACAGAAGGACCCCATCTGGCCATTGGTGATGTAAATAGTGATGGATTGGACGACATGTATGCTGGTGGTGCGAAGTGGACAGCGGGAAGTTTATTGCTTCAGCAGAGCAACGGTACATTTAAACCAAGTGTACAATCTACCTTTACTCGTGATTCTATATATGAAGATGTTGATGCCGTCTTCTTTGATGCCGATGGCGATAAAGATCTTGATTTATACGTAGTGTCGGGCGGAAACGAGTATTATGGCCAGATGCAGGAGCAGTTCGACCGTCTCTATATTAACGATGGGAAGGGAAATTTTAGCCGTGCTGTGAACGCATTACCGCCAATGTATGACAATAAAAGCTGTGTTCGGCCATACGATATTGATGGTGATGGTGATCTTGACTTATTTGTGGGAGGCCGTGTGGTAGGCTTTGGCTATGGTAAATCACCTAATTCGTATCTATTAATCAACGATGGGAAAGGGCGATTTACAGACCAGACGGATAAATTAGCCAATGGTTTACGCAAAGCAGGTATGATTACTGATGCTACGTGGCAGGATTTCGACGGTGATAAGGATATGGATTTGATTCTGGCTGGTGATTGGATGCCTATCCGTGTTTTTGCGAATAATAAGGGTACGTTCGAAGAGATCAAAAATATCACTGCCAATGAAACGCCACTAAATGGCTTTTACCAACGTATCGTTGCGGCAGATTTTGACAAGGATGGCGATATTGACCTGATCGCTGGTAATCTTGGTACCAACACAAAGCTTCGAAAAACGCCCGACTCGCAATTACGAATGTGGGTAAAAGATGTCGATAATAACCAAAGTACAGAACAGATTATCGCCTACAATCGTGGGAAAGAATGGTATCCGCTGGCTTTCAAAGATGAATTAGGGAAACAAATGCCCGGTATTATTAACAAGCGATTTACTGACTACGTATCATTTGCTGGAAAAACGCTGGATCAAGTCGTAAAAGATGATGAGTTGAAAGGGGCGGAGGAATTTACTGTTAATCAATTTGCGTCCGTATATCTGGAAAATCAAAACGGAAAGTTCGTGGTGCACGAACTGCCAATGATGGCGCAGGTATCGAAAATATTTGCACTAAAAGCTATCGACATCGATCATGATGGCGATTTAGACGTATTAGGAGGTGGCAATTTCTTTGGTGTCAGTACGTATCAGGGGCGGTACGATGCTAGCTACGGATTGGTACTACGTAATGATGGGAAAGGTGAGTTTATAGCCTTGTCGCCAATAGACAGTGGCTTTCTGTTGAATGGTGAAATACGTGATATTCAATCGATTAAAACTAACCGAGGGATGCTAATACTCGTGGCTCGTAACGGCTCAGGTATTCAGGTATTTAAACCTTCGGAGATACCTGTAAACTAAATAACAGTCCATTTAGTCCAGTAATTTCTGCTAATTTTGTTAGCACAGAATGGCTACTATTCAGACTATTCTGATCTTTAACTTGTCTTTGACCCTATGAAATCATTGTTTCGCTTTGGATTAGTCTTGGGTATTTTATTCACAGGAATTAGCGGTTGCAAGAAGGATGCCTCTCCGGCTGAGTATAATACGAAAACCTCAAATCCTGAGTACTACAATTCGGCACTTAATAAGCTTACTGAGGTTATTATTCATGATATTTTTTCTCCTCCTGTTGCTAGCCGAATTTACTCTTATGCAAATTTGGCTGGTTATGAAGCATTGGTTCCTTTTGATACAGAATATGAGTCGTTGGGTGGCAAATTGAAACGCTTTCAGAGTGGTCCTAAACCAGAAACAGGCAAAGATTACTGTTTTCCTTTGGCGAGTACGCGTGCTTTTATGACAGTGGCGCGGGCGCTTACGTTTTCTGTTGAATTTTACGACGAGTTTGAGAAGCCTTTTTACGAACAGTATAAAAAAGATGGTGTTCCAGACGAAGTATATGAGCGCTCAATGGCCTATGGAGAAGCTGTTGCCAAACATATACTGGATTATGCCGCAAAAGATAATTATAAGCAAACCCGGGGCTTTAAGCATACAGTAACTAATGAGGAAGGAACCTGGGTGCCAACTCCTCCAGCTTATATGGATGCCGCTGAACCTCAATGGAATAAGATCCGTTGCTGGGCAATGGATACCTGTAATCAGTTTATGCCTCCTCGCCCTTTACAGTATAGTTTGGCGAAGGGTAGTGCTTATGAAAAGGAATTGGATGAAGTATATCTGACAGGTAAAAACCTTGATAAAGAGAAACAGGATATCGCTTATTTCTGGGATGATAACGCATTTGTGATGAACGTAGCAGGCCATGTGATGTTTGCCAGCAAAAAAATGACACCAGGAGGTCACTGGCTTGCCATCACCCAGACTGTAGCGAGACAGAAAAAATTCAATATGATCCAAACGGTCGAAGCCTATGCGTTAGCTTCTTTTGCCTTGAGTGATGGGTTTATATCTTGCTGGGACGAGAAATATCGTACTAAAACAGTACGTCCTGAAACCGTCATCAACAAACATATTGATCCTAAATGGACTCCTTTCTTACAAACTCCCCCCTTTCCTGAATATCCAAGCGGTCATAGTGTGATTTCTACAGCGGCTGCGACAGTTTTAACCCAGCTTTTTGGGGACAATATTGCCTTTATAGACTCTACGGAGTTTAAATATGGGCACGGTGTGCGCTCATTTAAGTCGTTACGTGCTGCGGCAGATGAGGCATCAATTAGCCGATTATATGGAGGGATTCACTACCGCTCAGCGCTAGAAAATGGGCAGGTTGAGGGCGAAAAAGTAGGTAAATGGGTTATAGATAAAATCCGGTCGAGAAAATCAAAAATTGCTAGTCGTTAATTGCTGGTAGTTCAAATACGCTAAAAAATAATAGCTGCTAAATCACATTGTATTTAGCAGCTATTATTGTATTGGAAAGGAGAATTGATGACCTCAAAGAGCGAACAGTAAAGACTATTACCGAATGTTAGTAATATTCGCAAGGTAAAGAGCCGCATAAGTATATGACTTATTGGGCGTTCGCTCTAAATTACTTACCATTTAGCCATCGGTAAATGAGCCGATTGGAGCTCTAGCTCTACTTCTTTTGAAGAAATCGCCAGTTTATTTAAAGCTATATAAATAGTTTTAATTGCATTCTCGATCCGTTGCCAACCTTCTTCGCTACGTAGGTCAATGCTGATCATGGTCCGATCATTCTGAGCCATAATCGTTAAATAATTCATTGCACCTAAAACAACAGCCGAAATTGCTTGTATATCAGCTCCTTTTACAAAAGATAGCTGACTTACTAAACGTGTCATTTCCTCATCTTGTGCACGGGCAGTTGTCTCGGCTATAGAATCATTTTCGATCACACTAGCTTTGATAATTTCGCGGGCAGCTTTAAAGGTGCGGAAATAACGATAGGTTTGAATGACTTGCCGATACCAGATACGCGCTACGTCGGATTCATGTAGAGGACGAATCTGGTCAAGTAATGTAGTTGTAAATACTGGAAATAGTTTACCCATCTTAACGTAGTATTCCAGTAAACCTTCCATACCACCGAAGTAACGATAGATCAAAACTTTACTTACATTGGCTTTTTCGGCAACACGGTTTACACCAACCCCTTCGAGTCCGCGTTCAGCAATAACTTCTTCTAAAGCTTCTACGATACGTTGGGTGGTCTTTACCCGATTGCGTCTTACTTTCTCATCTTTCTCCATATTAACGGCATTCATAAATTATTTCATGTATCTATTCTCTATCAGACTATAACTTTGTGATAAAGTCACTTTAGATTTCGTATTAGAGGAAATACGCTAACAAATGGGTTTATTATTTTATATACAATCGTACATAAAATAAATGCTATCACAAGAGGAGGTTAGGTGATAAGTGATGTAAAATTTACTACCAAGCACATTCTTATAGCTTGTGATTTATATTATAAGTGAATAAATGTATGCTTAATTATTGGGGGCTATATATTTATGATAAATGTATTTATAGAAATGAAAATAAATGAAAAGCCGCTTTACGAATTCGTAAAGCGGCTTTTTGTAGTAGCCCGACCAGGATTCGAACCTAGACAAACAGAACCAAAATCTGTCGTACTACCCTTATACTATCGGGCTATCGGCAATTGCGAGTGCAAAGATAACTCTTTTCGATTGTGAAAAGCAAATAGAGCATTGAAAAAATATGAACGTATTGCCTAAACTCGTTTTCAATACTATTTTTCTACAAGCTATCTTATATACCAATCGATGATACAGAAGGATTAATCTTTTTGATAAGTCCTTGTAACACTTTACCGGGACCACATTCGAAAAAATCAGTAGCACCATCAGATACCATGCGTTCAACAGACTGGGTCCAACGAACAGGGGATGTTAACTGGGCAATCAGATTTGCTTTCAGTTGAACAGGATCAGTAACTGGCTGGGCATTTACATTCTGATAAACTGGGCAACGTGGTGTATTAAAGGGCATACGCTCTACGGCTTCGGCAAATTCAGTGCGTGCGGGCTCCATAAAAGGCGAATGGAAAGCTCCACTTACCGCTAATTGAACAACCCGCTTAGCACCAGCCGCTTTTAAGCGTTCTTCGGCTAGCTGGATGCCGGGCACGCTTCCCGAAATAACAACCTGACCCGGACAATTATAATTGGCCGGAACAACAATCTCATCTGTGATTGCGCCACATATAGTTTCAATAACGTTATCAGCAAGATTTAGCACAGCAGCCATTGTTGAGGGCGTAATCTCGCAGGCACGTTGCATCGCTGTGGCACGTACTGATGCTAGACGAAGCCCATCTTCAAACGAAAGGACGCCAGCGGCTGTGAGTGCTGATAGCTCTCCTAATGAATGACCGGCAACCATATCCGGAGCAAATGAATCTGACGATAAAGCCATCGCTACACCATGCAGAAACACCGCAGGTTGAGTATAAATTGTTTGCTTTAGTTCTTCGTCAGAACCTTCAAACATGATAGCAGTCAGGTTGTAGCCCAATACATCGTTTGCCTTATCGAATAACTGACGCGCGGCTTCTGAATTTTGGTAAAGGTCCAATCCCATACCCCGAAATTGGGAGCCCTGACCCGGGAATACGTATGCTTTCATTATAAAGTCGGTTAGTAAACAAATCGTCGTAGGGGTGCAAATTAGCCGTATAATACGGGTTGTTCAAAAATGAATTCACTACGTTGCTGGAAATGAATTCATTTTCAATTGATTATAAAATTCCTGAACACTATTATTACACAGATGGATTAGATAATTTATCAAATTCGTCTCAATCAATACGTTTACTAGCCTAACTACTTGGCTAATCATTCAGTTATCATATCATACATTCTATTTAGTCTAATTTATACCGACTGTAAATAAGCTGTAAAGCTGCTGATAAAGGCGTTTAATCTTGTTTCCATCGGGTTTGTGCTTTAGTTTTGATGCGCCATTCAAACCGGCTTTTTTTCAATAGTTTACCACTAAAATTTCGTGTCGTTCATCCTATGGCTTGGGTAACACAAACGCTATCCAGTTCCCTCGGCAGAAAGGTTATTATGTCGCTGACGGGACTATTTCTCTGTTCATTTCTGATTGTTCATATGGCCGGTAATCTCCAGTTATTCAAAGGAGATGGGGGTCGAGCTTTCAATGAGTATACGTACTTCATGACGCACAACCCGCTCATCAAGACTGTATCGTATTTACTCTACACATCGATCTTGGTTCACGCGTTAATGGCTTTAGTCCTTACGCGCCACAATCAGGCATCACGGCCAGTAAAATATGCTTATAGTAAACCCGAATCAAATAGTGCGTGGTCATCACGTAATATGGGTATTCTAGGCACGGTTCTGCTGCTGTTTATCATTATTCATATGCGTACGTTCTGGTACGAAATGCACTTTGGTTCGGTACCGATGGCAGAATATGATGGTAAGCAGTACAAAGATTTATACGTTGTGGTACAAGAGGCATTTAGTCAGTTATGGTACGTAGCTCTGTACGTTATCTGTATGGTAGCCATTGGCTATCACCTTTGGCATGGCTTCCAGAGTGGTTTCCAGACATTGGGGATTCGTCACAAAAAGTATACACCCATTATTGAGTTTCTGGGTACGTATTTCTTTGCTATCATTATTCCGGCGGCTTTTGCAGCTATGCCTATTTACGTGTATCTACAGGTTCATCATATAATTTGAATGATTGACTGATTGAATTAATCGCAGTTATCACTACTCGATTATTAATTCAATCAGTCAATCATTCGATCATTCAAGATTTGACGAATGAAACTGGAATCTAAAATCCCCGAAGGCCCTCTAGCCGAAAAATGGGCACGGCATAAGTTTGCATTAAAACTGGTTAACCCTGCGAATAAGCGGAAATACGATATTATCGTTGTTGGTACAGGACTAGCCGGTGCGTCAGCAGCAGCATCGTTAGCAGAATTAGGCTATAACGTAAAGGCTTTCTGTTTTCAGGATAGTCCACGCCGGGCACACTCAATTGCGGCTCAGGGTGGAATCAATGCCGCTAAAAACTATCAGAACGACGGTGACAGCGTATTCCGACTCTTCTACGATACAATCAAAGGGGGCGATTATCGCGCTCGCGAGGGTAATGTACACCGGTTAGCCGAGGTTAGCGTTAACATCATCGACCAATGTGTGGCTCAAGGTGTTCCCTTTGCTCGTGAATATGGCGGCACGTTAGCGAATCGTTCATTTGGTGGAGCCCAGGTGTCCCGTACGTTCTATGCACGTGGTCAGACTGGTCAGCAGTTATTATTAGGTGCTTATTCGGCGCTAAGCCGTCAGGTTGCTACAGGTAAGGTGAAATTGTACACCCGTACCGAAATGCTTGATCTGGTTGTTGAAGGTGGTAAAGCACGCGGAATCATTACCCGCAATCTGGTAACCGGGAAAATTGAATCGCATTCGGCACATGCCGTACTGCTATGTACAGGTGGATATGGGAACGTATTTTACTTGTCGACCAATGCAATGGGCTGTAACGTAACAGCGGCCTGGCGTGCTCACCGAAAAGGAGCCGTGTTTGGTAACCCATGCTTTACGCAGATTCACCCAACCTGTATTCCGGTATCGGGCCACTATCAGTCGAAACTAACGCTGATGTCGGAATCGCTACGTAACGACGGGCGAGTGTGGGTACCGAAAACAAAAGAGGATGCCGAAAAAATTCGGAAAGGCCAGTTAAAGCCTTCAGATTTATCTGACGATAAACGTGATTACTTCCTCGAACGGCGTTACCCTTCGTTCGGAAACTTGGTGCCTCGCGACGTAGCGTCACGTAACGCAAAAAATATGTGCGATGAGGGCCGGGGTGTTGCTAAAACAGGACTAGCAGTATATCTCGATTTTGCCGATGCTATTAAGCGAGATGGTCTGAAAACTATCGAGGCTAAATACGGTAACCTCTTCGAGATGTATGAAAAAATCACCGGCGAAAATCCCTACGAAACGCCGATGATGATTTACCCTGCTGTTCACTATACAATGGGTGGCCTTTGGGTAGATTACAACCTGATGACAAGCATTCCGGGTCTATACGCACTAGGAGAAGCAAACTTCTCGGATCACGGTGCTAACCGTCTTGGAGCTTCAGCCCTGATGCAGGGTTTGGCTGACGGATACTTTGTTATTCCGTACACTGTTGGCGATTACCTAGCAACGATTGGCCCTGCCGACAAAATTCCGGTTGATTCGCCTGCTTTTAAGGAAGCTGAAAAAGAAATTCAGAACCAGATTCAAAAGCTTATGTCGATTAAAGGCCAGCGTCCTGTCGATGATTTGCACAAAGAACTGGGTCATATCATGTGGGAATACTGCGGTATGTCACGTACAGCCGAAGGCTTAAAAGTCGCTAAAGAGAAAATTCAGGCGTTACGTAAAGAATTCTGGACAAACGCTAAAATTCTTGGTGACGCTGATGAAATGAATCAGGCGCTCGAACAAGCATCGCGCGTGGCCGATTTCATGGAACTGGGCGAGCTGATGGTTGATGATGCGCTGAACCGAAATGAATCCTGTGGCGGACACTTCCGGGAAGAGTATCAGACGCCCGACGGTGAAGCCCTTCGCGACGATGAAAACTATACCTACGTAGCGGCCTGGGAATACCAGGGAGAAGGTCAGCCCGAATTGCTTAATAAAGAGCCGTTAGTATTTGAAAACGTGAAACTGACACAACGGAGTTATAAATAAGTTATAAAGTTGTAAGGTTATACGGTTGTATAGTTCTAGGGTTGCAAAGTGGATAGCCAATATCAACTTCCTAACACTACAACTATTGAACCTTCTAACACTACAACTCTACAACCTTACAACTTTTGTAAGATGAAAATCACACTGAAAGTCTGGAGACAGAAAAATAATAATACAGCCGGTAAGCTAGTTGAATATCAACTGGATAACGTATCAGAAGATATGTCGTTTCTGGAGATGTTCGACGTACTTAATGATTCGCTGACCCGTAAAGGCGAAGAACCCGTTGCATTCGACCACGATTGCCGCGAAGGTATTTGTGGTACGTGCTCGATGTATATCAACGGGCGGCCACACGGTCCACAAACGGGTGCTACTACGTGTCAGCTTCACATGCGTTCGTTCAACGATGGCGACACAATTGTGGTAGAGCCCTGGCGGGCGCGGGCTTTCCCGATCATCAAAGATCTAATGGTCGACCGGCTTGCCTTCGACCGGATTATGCAGGCAGGTGGTTACGTATCGGTTAATACAGGTTCGGCTCCCGATGCTAATGAAATCCTGATTCCACGTAGCATTGCCGATGAAGCGATGGATGCGGCAGCCTGTATTGGTTGTGGAGCTTGCGTAGCAGCATGTAAAAATGCTTCGGCCATGTTGTTCGTTTCGGCAAAAGTATCACAGTTGGCAATTCTGCCTCAAGGCAAGTCGGAACATAAAGAGCGGGCTGAGCGCATGGTTGCTCAAATGGATGCTGAAGGCTTCGGGGCCTGTTCATTTACAGGAGCTTGTTCCGTTGAGTGTCCAAAATCAATCTCACTTGACCACATTGCCCGTCTGAATCGTGAATACTTAGGAGCGCGCTTAACGTCTGATAACGTTAACGGGTAAGAATCACTCGTAATACGTAAAATCCGACACTTTCTATTGCGTAGAAAGTGTCGGATTTTACGTATTACGAGTAAAAGCAGTCTAAGCCGATGCGTAAATTACGTTTATCCAATAACCTCCCGAAATCGTTAAGGCTTCTATGAGGTCTAGGGTAAGAACTAATCTACTATGTGTCCAACAAATCCGGCACCATTGTCGAGAATGAGTCCCCCCCGTCGGAAACCAAGCCCACAGGCGTCGCCAGCGTAAAATACACCTGCTTGATATTTATAACCAGCCGAATCTTGCGGAAACTCAACGTATTCCTGATAAATTTTAGGATAACCACCATAATCGCCATCAGATGCCTGCCGTTCGCTGCCATCGGTATTGAGAATGCGTGTGTTGGCTCCTTCACGGCCAAACAACACTTTCTCAACACAAGGCTTACCTACTAACCTATGGCTGGCGGTTTCCAGTAAAAGTGGATGGTTGGGGTAAAGCTCCCAAAGAATTTTCAGAATATATTTTGACTGAAACAGCAATGTATAGGCCGGATTCAGGACAACGGCTAATCGTTTACGAACGATTTCGGTCAGGATTTCGGTCAGTTCGGGTTCATCTTCGGCAATCGATTCCCAAGGCACTAACTTGAACCAGAAATCGATTTTCTTAAAATGCCCATTCTTTGAATTTTGGCAGAAAATTCCTTCTTCTGCAGAAAATTCAACGTTGTCAATAAATTCAAATTCAACCTCATAGCCTGCTTCACGAGCGGCTTCGCCAAGTAACGCTACGTTAGCATCATCTTCCGGACAATCGCGCACGGCCGATAAGAGTATTGTAGGCTGCAAATCGGGGTTAATGGCTAGAAGTTCCTCAAACTGCGTGGTTAGGGTTTCAAATACCGTATTAAACTGCTGACTTTCATCCAGACCATTTGCCCGTAAATGCGCATATTGGACAACGGCTGTTTCGGGCAGGCAGGTTGCCGTATCGGCATTGAATTCAATAAGTTTGATAGAAGGATTCTTGCCAACTCCCCCCGCCAGATCAAAACGGCCATACAGATGGATATTTCGATCATCTTCCCACGAAAGCTTTATCAATTCGATTAGGTTATCAGGAATGCCCAGTTCCGAAAAACGATTCTGATCAATTACGTGTTGGCCAGCCGCTACGTACATCTCGAACAGCTCGTTTGCTGCATCGTAGTACGCATCAGTTTCGTTCTGATTCACCTGCACAACCTCGTTGGTCAGATAGGGAAGCGTGTCCTGACCGAGCATCCAGTCCCAGCCCAGATTACGAAGCTGTATGTTTGGCGATAGGGCGAGTGGTCTTAATGAAATCATACGGATAAATTTATTAGGGAGAAAGGTTGGTTCCTGCGAAATTCGCAAACCTAAATCTCGTAATCTTTATGACCCGAACGTACCTATTTTGTATTTGTTTGCTTGTTTCCATGACAACTGGTCTGGTAAATGGACAATCGGTTTCGAAAAAGACGGCCGAACCTGTGATTTTTGACACTGATATGGGCCCCGATTATGACGATGTGGGCGCAATTACGATGCTGCACGCCTTTGCTGACAGGGGAGAAGCACGTATTCTGGCCACCATTGCCAGTACGAACTATCCGAACGTAGCAGCCGTGCTAAGTGTATTGAATACGTATTTTAAACGGCCAAATGTGCCGATTGGTGTTCCCAAAGGACAAGCAGTTAGCGATAAAGATTTCCAGCACTGGTCTGATACCCTTGTGGCGCGTTATCCACACAAAATTGTTTCTAACAACAGCGTTCCCGATGCTGTTGCATTATATCGCCAGATACTGGCCAAACAACCCGATCACAGCGTAACAATTATTACGGTTGGCTTTTTAACAAACGTAGCGAATCTGTTAAGTTCTGAGCCAGATCAGTATTCTAAATTATCAGGAAAAGAGCTGGTTGATCAAAAAGTGAAACAACTGGTCAGTATGGCAGGTACGTTTCCAAAAGGCCGCGAATACAATGTTCATCGAGATACGCCTGCTTCAAAAACTGTTTTTGCTAACTGGCCAACGCCCATCTTGCTAAGCGGTTTTGAAATCGGAAAGCAAATTCATTCTGGCTTGCCGCTTACGCAGAATAAAGCCATTAAAAATAGCCCGGTAAAAGACGTATTTACAATTTCACTGCCTAAAGCAAAAGAAGACGTAAACGGTCGGATGAGCTGGGACCAGACGGCTGTGCTGGTGGGCGTTCGCGGGTATGAACCTTATTATAGTGTCAAATCAGGGCGATTAACGATGAATGAAGATGGTTCGAATGGTTGGGAAGATGCGGGGAAAGACCATAAACATTTAATTGTGAAAATGCCAGTTTCGCAGGTCGAAGCACTTATAAATGAGTTGATGCAGCATCAGCCAAAAAAATAAGATATGTAGTGGGTTTTGCTAGTTTCTGCCCCAATTTATTACTGGAAATAGGGGCAGAAATGAAGCATTTCGGGCTCTCTTTTGTTCTATACATACAATGACAGACGTAGTAAAAGAAGTCCTTCAGAAAGCCGCCATGTTTTGCGCATATCAGGAGCGAACGCAACAGGAAGTGCGCGACCGATTGAAAGAATGGGGTGTTTGGGGCGATGATGCCGAAGAGGTTATTGCTGAGCTGATTGAGCAGAACTACTTAAATGAAGAACGATTTGCCAAATCCTTTGCCGGGGGGAAATTTCGGGTGAAGGGATGGGGAAAACGAAAGATTAAACAACATCTCCAGCAGCGGGGCATTTCGGGATACAATCTGGATCAGGCCATGAAAGAGATCGCTTCTGACGACTATCGGACTACATTGGCTGATTTGTTAGACCGCAAACGACGTACTATCCGAGATGTTAACCCACTGGTGGTGAAGCAAAAACTGGTACGTTATGCACTTAGTAAAGGCTATGAATCGGATCTGATTTTTGCCGTATTAGGTACCGAAGAATAATAGAGTATTTCCCGAAGAGAAGTTTTTCGCCTATTTTGCGGACTAACTATCTGTGTTACTCATGCCCAGCTTATTTCTGGATACCGAACGAATGGCCAATCTGAACAGTGGTCTGGGACAACTTTGTCTGCATCTGGGGCATGAACTGGTACGTCAGAAACCTGCTGACTGGGAGCTGACATTTCTGGTAAAACGACATCAGATAGGCATTTTTGGGCCATCGGTAAACTACCGTATTGCAACCCGATGGGGCCGGATATGGCGATGGTGGAAGTATGATGTGTGGCACTCATTGTATCAGGATACCCGCTTTTATCCAACACTATCGACCCGATTCGTTTATACTATTCTTGATCTAAATTATCTGTCGCTTCCGCAGTATTCTGCTCAGCGGAAAGAACGTCGTAAAAAGCATTATCAGGCCCGAATCAGACAAGCGCAGGTTGTAACAACCATATCCAGATATGTAGCATCAGACGTAACCCAGCAACTGAACGTACCATCTGCTACACCGATACGTACCATTTACTGTGGTGTTGATATTCCCGACAGCCGACCAATGACGGAGCCTTTAGTTAAACCGGGAGGGGCATTTTTATTCTTTATCGGGATGATGCAATCGTATAAAAACGTACATGTCTTACTCCCGATTCTGGCTGCAAACGCTAATCTCTGGTTAGTATTGGCCGGCCCCGACAAACCCGAATACAGCCAGAAGATTTGGGAAATGGCCCGTGAACTGGGCGTTGCCGACCGATTGATGATGCCGGGTCCCATTGATGAGTCGACAAAATGGTGGTTTTATGCCCACTGCGAAGCATTTATGTTTCCGTCGCTTATGGAGGGTTTCGGTATTCCGGTTGTTGAAGCCATGGCGTTTGGCAAACCCGTATTTAGCTCCGCGTTGACCAGCCTTCCCGAAGTGGGCGGGGGAGAAGCCTTTTATTTCCCATCATTTGATGCTGCTTCGATTGTCGATACATATCAGAAAGGCATGGAAACGTATCGGAATGATACTACTATGCCAGAACGACTCAAACAGCAGAGCGCAAAATTTCGCTGGGAAATTGCAGCGGCCGAATATTGGCAACTTTATCAGGAATTGATACGTACTTAACAGGCGTTTTATTTCTTCGTTGCTGTCAGCGCGTAGCAGAACGAGTTGATCGGTTCGTAGCTTGTTACGTATCCCAATGATTGCACGTATTGATTGAAACTTGTTACGTTATTCCGTTTATCGTCTAGGTCATGTACTTCCACAATTATCTTATCAATCTGTCTGATTAGCTCGGGTGCTGTATTATAAATAATATCATACTCACTGCCTTCACAGTCGAGTTTCAACAAATTGATTGTCTTAAGTTTATTTGTCTGGATTATATCGGTAAGCCTGATACAAGGAACATTGATTTTCTCTGTATTATTCTCGTGAAAATTGGAGAATACAGATGCGACCACCTGATTTTTTCCTGCCGATTCCATAAACAATTCCAATTTTTCGAGCGGTTTTCCAGTTACAGCCATCTGAAAAATCTGAATATTCTGGGCTAGTCGCGGGTTTTTGTCGACTGTTTCTTGAAACGCTGCTACGTTAGCCGGAACAGGTTCATAAGCATAAATGGTAGCCTTTTGAATTTTTGATAATAACTGAATTGGGAAAAAGCCGGCATTGGCGCCAATATCGAGAATAACGGGTGAATCGGGCAATTCGCGAGCAAGCTCATCTATCTCGTAGACATCGGCCATGAAAATCTCTTTGAAAAGCTGGTAAAGACTTTCAGGAACGCGAAAATTGACGGGTATGGGTCGGGTAGTAAAAAGAAGATCGCGCCGACGGCGTTCGCCTTTCCGAAACATATACTCGCCAGGGTTCCCAATATGTTTCCACAACCTGAAATACCGATTAATACCCGTTACCGCCATAAGCTCTTTTAGAATAGATAGGCTACAAAGTAATGAGTTTAGGTGAGATAGTTGTTAATAGTTTATAGAACGGTCTACATGGTAGTATATATGCCTAAGCAAGTTAAATGCTATATAGCCTGTAAATGCAAATGATTTAGCTATATCGTATCTAAATAAATATACCTTCAAATAGATAGATTGGCTAAAGCCTGATTTAGATTGTAGTTTCGTCAGTAATACCAATTGAAATTTATTTACCCTTTACCATGAACTTTTCTACTACATGCCGCCAAATTATATTTTTCGGCGGCCTGCTCGTTTGGTCTGCTTGTTCAAGAAATCCCGTTACGGGAAAGCGAGAAGTTATTTTGATGTCGAAAGAGCAGGAAATTGCTCTTGGGCAGGAGTCGCATCCGTCGGTGGTGGCAACAATGGGGCTTTATGAGGATAAAAAATTACAGGCATTCATTAACGAAAAAGGGAAGGCGATGGCACAAATATCGCATCGCCCAGATTTACCGTACCAATTTTATATTGTCGACTCGCCGGTTGTGAATGCTTTTGCCGTACCCGGCGGCTACGTCTATTTTACCCGGGGCATCATGGCACATTTCAACAATGAAGCCGAATTTGCAGGTGTATTGGGCCACGAAATTGGGCATATTACGGCTCGGCACTCGGCTCGCCAGCAAACAAGCCAGTTGTTTGGTACCGCCGGGCTAATTCTGGGTTCTGTATTTCTCGATAAAACCGGGCAGTTTACCGAAGCGGCTGCGCAGGGATTACAACTGGCTTTGTTAGGATATAGTCGCGCCCACGAATCCGAATCCGACAAAATTGGTGTGGAGTATTCCAGTAAAATTGGTTATGATGCCCATCAAATGGCCAACTTTTTTGGTACCATTAAGCGGATTCAGGATAACTCCGGGCAGGCAGTACCACAGTTTATGTCGACGCATCCCGATCCGGGTGACCGTCTCAGTAAAGTTCACGAAATGGCTAAAGCGTATCAGACACAGAATCCTGCTACGTATCAGATCGACCGGGAGAATTATCTGAAGATGATTGACGGTATTATTTATGGCGAAGACCCTCGTCAAGGCTTCGTTGAAAATGATATGTTCTACCATCCCGAGCTAAAGTTTCAGTTTCCTGTGCCTAAGGATTGGCAGCATCAAAACGCACCTTCTCAGTTTCAGATGGCTCCTAAAGATGGAAAATCGGCAATGATTCTCATGCTGGCCAAGGGAAATACGCTCGATGAAGCATCACAGAATCTGGTTAAAGAACTCAGTTTGAAAGTACTGGAAAATAGTAAAACAACTATTAATGGCAATCCGGCTTATGTGCTTGTTTCACAACAGCAGCAGCAACCTCAACAAGGACAGCAGCAGCAACAAGCCGATCCCAAAACAACGCTTCAGATAGGTACGTGGCTCATTCAATATAACAATGTTGTTTATGCACTTCACGGACTGTCGGCAGCGGCTGATTTCAACAATCTATTTCCAACGTTCCGGCAGGTCGCTAACAACTTCCGGTCACTGAACGATGCTGATAAACTGAACCGGAAGCCTGAACGGATGTTGATAAAACCAGCCCCGCGCGATGGTTCGTTTCAGGAGGTTATGACAACCTTTGGAATTCCCGCCAAACGTATCGAAGAATTGGGCGTTCTAAACAGCATGAAAGTCGAAGATCGTGTTGCGAAAGGGGCGTTGCTGAAAATTGTTGGACGTTAACGTAGTGCTTTGCTTTACTCCACAAAAAATGCCCCACTATACGTAGCGGGGCATTTTTGTAAACATCATTTAGCACAACTTTTTATCGGCGACTAAGCCAATATCCCAGCGAAATTCCAACGTTTGTGTTCCGAATAGCACCGTTTGTATAATTGCTGATATTGGCCAGGCCAGGCGAAAAAAACAGAGAAACTCCTACGCCAGACGATACTTCATAACCCGCAGATAAGCGCAGACCGAAATCAACTTGCCGATACTGATCCTGTGCCGAACCAAACGTAATAGATTCCTTCGTTTCACGACCGCCAATATTGGTGTTCAATGTTCCGCTAAAAGCATAGCCCAAATAAGGCCCAACTCCTAACATAACCCGTCCCGCCCCGGCTGGGATTCCGTACATAAATTGAACGGGAACTTCAATATAATTTAAATGAAGCGAAGCCTCAGAGTTGCCAACTTGCTGTTTCGCACCTTTAAGCGCATAAAGAACCTGTGGGCGAATAGACCAACTGTTTCCCAAAGGAGCATCGAACATCAAACCAGCCTGAACGCCAATAATCGATTTACTATCATCGCCACCAGTTCGGTCCTGATAAGAAAAATTGCTAACTACACCGGCTCCAACAATGCCAACCCGAACCTGAGCGTATGACGTAATACTTGCGAAGAACAACGTAACAAATGCGATCGTTTTCATGAAATTTAACGTATGAGTAAATTGATGGAATAGACGTCGATGAATTCTATCGAAGCCAGAAAGTACAACTATTATTTACTAAAATTGTCTACAATGTTTTTATTGATTTAAATATGATGTATTTTTTAATTGATTGAAAGCTAGATGTTTATGTTGAATAATATTACGAAATATATTATTGTTCTTAATAGAAATAAGCCTTACGGAACGATAAAAGAACCCAGAGGTATGTCTGTTTCCTGAATATCATCAATGACGTCTATAGGTTCAAATAACGATAGACCGATCGTTAAACAATCCGGACGGCATTCGGCCAGAAAACGATCATAATATCCTTTTCCATAACCAACACGATGGCTCTGTTTATCGAAAACAAGAAGTGGTACAAGTATTATATCGAATTGATTGCTGGTAATTGATTGCATTTGCTCAATGGCAATCGGCTCGGGAATTCCCCAGCGATTTTTCTGCAATTGAGTATCACGATTTAAAGGGTAATGATTGAGTTGATACGTTTTAGTGTCCGTTACGGAAACAGCCAGTTGAATACGAGGAAAATCCGCCCATATTGACTTAATAATAAGCCACGTATCGACTTCGTTCTGACGCTCGATTGGTAAAAAAATATGAACCAACACCGATGTATCAGAAAAGTCATTTCTCTTCAGAAAATCAAAAAAATGCCAGGCTATCTGCTCACTACGTTCTGCTACGTCTTTGGGTGATAACGCTTTTCGTTTTGCCAGAAATAACTTTCGTAAATCAGCTTTAGTCATACACGCTCCCAGCAAAAAATCCGTATGGCTTATTCCAGACAAAGCTGCATACGGAAATCGAGCGGGTCGAAAACCGAAAGCATTTTTTGCAGGAACTGCCGATCGTTCAGGTAGAATGTCAGGAAGTTTTCGCTACGTTCCTGTAAGCTACCATTAGGGAATAACTCATTCTTAACGGCAAGCAACTGACGTACGCCGGTTTCCTGATTGCGTTCTTCAGCACGGCGCATTTTCTTTTCCAGTCGGGCTACCGCATCGGCAAACCGCTTGGTTTCGGCTAGAACCGCTTTTTCAAGCGTAGGGTCAACCATCTGCGCTTTGTGCAAAATGGCGTCCAGCGCTTTATTTACTGTCTTATTCTCGTTATCGAACTTGAGCGAATGGCGTGTGTGATGCTCAATAAATTCGCGTTTGAGTTTAAGCGTATCCTGAAACAACTCTTCGGGTGTTAAGCCTAATTTGCAGATACGTTTGGCACTCACCGATGGCACGTACATGGCAAAATTACGTGGCATCAGCATTGGAAATGGCGTCTGGAAATGATCGAAAACAGGTTTTAACTGCAACCAGTAAGGCACTTCCGATGGCCCGCCAATGTAGGCCAGATTGGGTAGAATTGTTTCCTGATAAAGTGGCCGGAGCACTACGTTCGGACTGAACCGTTCGGGATGTTCGTTCAGTAACGACAGCAGTTCGCTTTCCGAAAACTTTAGTTTTGTGTGCAACACCCGATACGTTCCATCTTCTGTCCGTTCGATACGTTCACGAAGTTGATCGTCCAGATAAAACAGGTTAATATCGCGGGGGGTAATAACGGTTTTGTAGCCCAGATTTTCTAGCAGACTGGTTTGTTTCTGCACCAGCTCACCCGACGACTGACGTAGCAATTCATCCTGCATTACGGGCGCAAAAACCCGTTTTAATGATGCATCGTCGGCATCCAGACAAACTAAACCTTCAGCGCCAAACAACTCATTAACGTAGTAACGAACTGCATCGGCCAACGTATCGTGCTTTAAATAAGCGTTCTCGAAAAGTGTCAGTTTTTCGGGAATTTCCTTGAACAGACTTTTCAACTCCTGCGGATTCATTCGCCCTACGGCACCACGTTGTTCGGTTTGCCAGGCATAACTCTTTCCGAACATCGAAAAGTGATTGATCTCCGCAAAATCGTGGTCTTCGGTTGCCATCCAGTAGATGGGCACGAAATTGTAATCTGGGTACGTCTCTTTCAGCTTACGAGCCAGTTTAATGGTCGTAATGAGCTTATAAAGAATATAAAGCGGTCCCGTAAAAATGTTGAGCTGATGTCCCGTCGTTACCGTAAACGTATTTGGCTGGAGTAGCACCGAGAAATCAGGCTTCTGCTCAATAGACTGATATTGGCGCGCAAGAGCGTCGACCAGAATCTGGCGTTTCGACTCATCAAACGACTTCTCGGCCAATTGGTCGCCGAAAGCCGACAATTGCGGAAACCGATTGTAGAAAGCTTTTAGACTATCTTTTTGATTTATGTAATCGAGAAATAAAGGCGAAAACTGGCCGGTTGAGGCAAGGGGCAGGTACTGACAGTCCATCCGGTGGGCAACGATAGGTATTTATTCGGCTCAACAATAGAAAAACCCGCAAGGTTCGTGTCTTGCGGGCTTATAACAATTAGCTAACGACAGTTCCGTACAGATCGAACTCTTCGGCACGTTCAATCACTACGTTGGCAAAGTCGCCAAGCCGAACGTACTGACTAGCAGGAACCAGCACTTCGTTGTCGACTTCGGGCGAATCAGCAGCGGTACGTCCGATAAAATAACCGCCTTCTTTGCGGTCGAAGAGGACTTTGTAGGTCTGACCAACTTTCCGTTGATTCAGCTCCTGCGAAATTCCCTGCTGCAATTCCATCAATTCGTCGGCCCGTTCCTGTTTTATGTCGGCCGGAACATCGTCGGGCATCGAATAGGAATGGGTATTTTCTTCGTGCGAATACGTAAATACGCCCATCCGGTCGAAGCGCATCCGCTCCACGAAATCGTAGGTTTCCTGAAACATAGCATCGGTTTCGCCGGGGTGCCCAACAATCAACGTAGTACGTAACGTAATGTCGGGTATTTTTTCGCGAATGGTGTGAATCAATGCTTCTGTTTTTTCGCGGGTGATGCCCCGGCGCATCAGCTTCAGCAATTCAGTTGAGCCAGTTTGCAAAGGCATGTCCAGATAATTGCAAACGTTTGGACGATTTTTCATTACGTCCAATACGTCGAGCGGGAAGCCAGAGGGGTAAGCATATTGTAAGCGAATCCAGTCGATACCTTCTACATCGGCCAGCTGGTCTATGAGGTCGGCAAGGTTACGCTTCTTATACAGGTCAAGACCGTAATAGGTCAGGTCCTGTGCAATCAGAATCAATTCTTTTGTTCCCCGACGAGCCAGTGATTTCGCTTCGGTTAGCAACTCATCGATTGGGCGTGATACGTGTACGCCACGCATTAGCGGAATCGCACAGAACGAACAGGGCCGGTCGCAGCCTTCAGCAATTTTGAGATAAGCAAAGTGAGCCGGTGTGGTCAGCAGTCGCTCGCCAACGAGTTCGTGCTTGTAATCGGCACGTAGCGTTTTCAGCAAACGAGGCATTTCGTTCGTACCAAACCACGCATCAACCGTTGGAATTTCGACTTCCAGTTCGTCTTTGTATCGATGCGATAAACAGCCCGTTACGTATACTTTATCGACTACGCCCGCTTCTTTCGCATCAACATAGCGCAGAATGGTATTGACCGATTCTTCTTTCGCATTGTCGATGAAGCCACACGTATTGATCACAACGATGTTGGCGTCGTCTTTTTTCGACTCGTGCGTTACGTCCATGCCATTGCCTTTGAGCTGTGTAAACAGCACTTCTGAATCGACCAGATTCTTGGAACAGCCGAGCGTAACAATATTGATTTTATTGGTACGTAATCCTTTGGTTTTCAAAACAGATAAATTGTCAAATCGTCGTTTGCTGATAACGTTGCTCTTTATCGACAAAGTTCGGATGTATTGCCAGAAAGAAAAAGCCGCTCATAGGAGCGGCCCAATGTTACGTTGGCGAGAAAGCCGTTTCGCTTAGAAATGACGGTCGCCCGCTTCGCGTTTACCAAGCATTACAGCACCGACCATTGCTACCAGAAACAGGACAGATACCAGCTCAAACGGCAGAATATAATCGCTATATAGTAAACTGCCGAGCTGCTCAACCAAGCCCGTTTTGGGGTCAAAAGGCGAATTGGGGCTAACTGTTGGCACCTGTGCACTTTTAGCTCTGAAAATCGTAATCAGCATCACCATTAGCAAACCGCCCACCACAACCGAAGCCATTTTGGTCAGATTTGTTTTCGATTCTTCGTCTTCTCTACGAAGATTCAGGAACATGATGGTGAAGAGAAATAATACCATGATGGCACCGGCATAAACAATTATGTTGACGGCTGCCAGAAACTGCGCATTCAGAAGAATGTAATGACCCGACAGACAGAAGAACGTAGCAATAAGGGCCAGTACGCTAAAAATTGGGTTACGCGCTGTTACTACTCCAATCGCACTAAACAGCGTAAGGGCTGTCAGAATAAGAAATACGTAGCCGGTTGGCGTTAATGCTTTAAAGAAATTTAGAAATTCAGTCATAGCTCAGTAGATGTAGGACGATGGGATTGGGCTCGTCTACGTAGCCGCCCGTGTCAGACTAGGTTCGGTTGGCGTTGCTTTCACTTCAGAATTATTGGCGCGGACGTAGCGGTCGTCCATTTTTTCGACGAGACGTTCCTTGCCATATACAACTTCGTCACGTTCCATAAACACAGGAACCATCCGGTCGTGGCGGAGATAAACAGCCTGTTTTGGACAAGCTTCTTCGCACAAACCGCAGAAGATGCAACGTAGCATGTTGATCTCGTAAACGGCCGCGTATTTCTCTTCGCGATACAGATTTTCTTCGCCTTTTTTGCGCTCGGCAGCCACCATCGAAATGGCTTCGGCAGGACAAGCTACAGCACAAAGACCGCAAGCCGTGCAGCGTTCACGACCTTGCTCATCGCGTTTCAATACGTGGTGTCCGCGATAGACTGGCCCCAGGTATTTTTTTACTTCCGGATACTGAATCGTCACCTTCTTTTTGAAAAGGTGGCTAATCGTGATGCCCAGACCGCTAAAGAATGCGGGCAGGTACATCTTCTCCGCCAGCGTCATTTCTTTATTGCTGACTTGTTTGGCTCTATTCGTTAGTTGCATACGAATTGTTTGAAGGTTGTGGTTTGCGGTTTGAAACGATACGTAGCGGATTCAACCCGCAAACTTCAAACATGATTTATTACGACTGTTGCGCGAATACTTCCCGTTTGGGGGCCTTCACGGCTGTTGTTATCGCCAGTACAATCATGACAATGGCAATTAACCAGCTCGAATATTTAAAATTAAACATCAATCCGGCACCCGTGATGATGATATTCAGAATCGACAAGGGGATAAGTGATTTCCAGCCCAGATTCATCAGTTGATCGTAACGGAAACGTGGCACCGTCCAGCGAACCCACATGAAGAAGAAAATGAAGAAGAAAATCTTGCCGAAAAACAGAACAAACTGAATCGCCGTGGCAATATTATGTCCTGTGATCGCTCCCAGCGATTTCTCCAGCGCGCTTCCTACTTCGTTCATAAACGGATAGTGGAAACCACCGAAATACAACGTAGAGATAAAGGCTGACGACACGAACATGTTGATGTACTCGGCAAACAGGTAGAAGCCCAGTTTCATGGAGCTATACTCGGTGTGGTAACCACCAACCAGTTCTGTTTCGCACTCAGGCAAATCGAATGGCGTACGGTTACACTCGGCAAATGCGCAGGTCAGGAAAATGATAAACCCAAGTGGTTGCGTGAATACGTTCCACTCAAAGAAACCGGCCTGCTCGTTCACAATGGCACGTAGCGACAATGAACCTGTCATCATCAGAATGGCAATGATTGAGAGACCCAAAGCAATTTCGTAGCTGATATTCTGCGATGCTGCCCGAATAGCGCCTAACAACGAGAATTTGTTGTTCGACGCCCAGCCACCAACCATCACGCCATACACACCCAGCGACACTACGCCGAAAATGTACAGTACGCCAATGTTCAATTCTGAACCTTGTAGCGGAATTTCGTAATTAACCTTATCCCACACGAAGCGAATCGTATCGCCAAATGGAATAACCGCGCTCGACATCAACGCCGTGAGCATGGCTAAACAAGGACCGAGAATAAACAACCATTTGTTTGCCTGAGCCGGAATAAAGTCTTCTTTGAAGAACATTTTACCCGCATCAGCCAGTGGTTGCATAAGTCCCCAGATACCAGCCCGGTTTGGGCCAAGACGGTCTTGTAAGAAAGCAGCCGCTTTGCGCTCACCCCAAGTTGAGTAAGCCGCGATAATAAGCGTTATGACGAAAAGAACAAGAATGATAATCCCTTTCGCAGATAATATGACTAAGTCCATCGTTTGCGTTGTAAAATTGTCAAGTGCTCGTGTTGTAAAAACCTAAAGTGGAGAGTTGAACTCTACAACTTTACGACTTTTCAACGCTACAACTTATTAAGGTTCTGGTTCCAGTGCCGAAGGTAATACTTTCGTAAAACGCTCGGGAGCTAACTGCTCAATCTGCATTTGCGACATATCGCGCTCATCGGGAATCTGCTTATATTCTGCTGCTGCCAGCCGCTGACCAAACGACGGTTTGATGGTGTCTTTACGGTACTTATTGGCCGAGATAACCGAACTGCGCGATATTTTGGTTGGCCCTTCAATCGTCCAGTCGCTGGTTTTCTTGGTTTCGAAACGGCAGGTATTACAGATAAACTCAGTTACCTCGTTCCATTCGTTCTTACGAGCCGTCACCCGTATTACGTCGTCGCCACGATACCAAAGCGTTACGTTGCCTGAACAGGTTGGGCAATCGCGGTGCGCATCGACGGGTTTAGAAAACCAAACCCGGCTTTTGAACCGATACGTCTTATCGGTCAAAGCACCAACTGGACAAACATCGATTACGTTACCTGAGAAATCGTTATCAATCGCTTTCTCGATATACGTACCAATTTCTGATGCATCGCCACGTCCTAATACGCCATGAACCCGCTTGTTAGTAATCTGATCAGCCGTATATACGCAACGGTAGCACAAAATGCAACGCGTCATGTGCAACTGAATGTACGGTCCTATGTCCGCTTTTTCGAATGTACGACGGTCTTCTTCGTAGCGAGTCGTAACCTTACCATGATCGAATGCGAAGTTTTGAAGATCGCACTCACCAGCCTGGTCACACACAGGGCAATCGAGTGGGTGGTTCAGTAACAGAAACTCAACGATTCCGTTACGTGCATCTATTACCTGAGGGTTAGTCGTATTTTCTACGATCATACCATCCTGAACGGCCGTTAAGCAGGACGCCACCAGTTTCGGCATTGGCCGAGGGTCTTTTGCAGAACCGGCGGCAACACGTACCAGACAGGCCCGGCATTTGCCGCCACTGCCTTTCAATGGCTGATAGTAACACATGGCCGGAGGAGCCACCTCCGGACCAATTTTGCGGGCGGCCTGCAAAATGGTCGTTCCCGGCTCCACTTCGACTTCAATACCGTCGATGGTAACTTTCAACAATTGCGGCTTTACGTCTTCCATATTTTAATACGGACACTGTCCGTTTAACCTTATCTTATTACGTTACGGATTTTAGTCCGTTTAACTTACACCAAAGCCATTTCGCCCCGGTACACAGCGCCGGGTTGAGTAGCTTCGGCCGGATGATCGATGTGCCACTGGAATTCATCACGGAAGTGACGGATAGCGCTGGCAACCGGCCAGGCTGCTGCATCGCCAAGTGGACAAATGGTATTTCCTTCGATTTTTTTCGCTACGTCGACCAGCAAATCAATGTCTTGCTGATGGCCATGACCGTATTCAATCCGGTGGAGCACTTTCTCCATCCAACCCGTTCCTTCACGGCATGGGCTACACTGTCCGCAGGATTCATGATGATAGAACCGAGAGAAATTCCAAGTGTTACGTACGATACAGGCTGTTTCGTCGAAAACAATAAAACCACCTGAACCAAGCATCGTACCCGTTGCAAAACCACCGTCTGATAGTGATTCGTAGCTCATTAGCCGTTTTTCGCCATTTGCCAGCGTAAGTGCGAGGTTAGCAGGCAGAATGGGCACTGACGAACCGCCAGCTACAAGAGCTTTGAACTTGTGACCGGGACGAATTCCTCCGCACCATTCGTCGGCAAAAATGAAATCTTCGACTGGAACCCCGAGATCAATTTCGTAAACACCGGGCTTGCGAATGTGGCCCGATGCCGAAATCAACTTGGTGCCGGTGCTACGTCCTATACCGATAGCCGCATAAGCATCACCACCGTTATTGATAATCCAGGACGTAGTAGCAATCGACTCTACATTGTTTACAACCGTTGGGCACTGGTAAAGACCTTTTACGGCTGGGAACGGTGGCTTGTTACGTGGGTTGCCGCGTTTACCTTCCAGCGATTCGAGCAAGGCTGTTTCTTCGCCACAGATATATGCACCACCACCGGGTTGCACAACCAGTTCAAGATCGTAACCCGAGCCCAGAATATTTTTTCCTAAGAAACCTTTTGCTTTTGCTTCGGCAATCGCTTTCTCAAGAATATGAATAACATACATCAATTCACCCCGAACATAGATGAACGATTTATTAGCTCCTAAAGCGTATGATGAAACAATCATTCCCTCAATAAGCAAGTGGGGAATCATTTTCATCAGATAGTGATCTTTGAACGTACCGGGCTCCGATTCGTCGGCGTTACAGACCAAGTATCGGGGAACACCTTCTGGTTTGGCCAAAAAGCTCCATTTCATCCCCATTGGGAAGCCTGCGCCACCCCGACCACGAACGCCAGCTTTCTTCACTTCTTCAACAATGGCGTCGGGCGACATTGTTTTCAGGGCTTTTTCAACAGCGGTGTAGCCGCCATGTTTCCGGTAAACATCGAATGTCTCAATGCCGGGAACGTCAATATGCTCGGTTAATATTTTGGTAGCCATTCCTTACTTCGACAGTTCGTCAATGATTTCGTCTACACGCTCGTTGGTTAGGTTCATGTAGTATTTTTCCCGAATCTGGAAAACAGGTCCCATACCGCAGGCTGCCAGACATTCTACTTCTTTGAGCGTGAATTGTCCGTCTACAGTTGTCTGACCCGTGTCAATACCAAGACGTTGTTTCAGGTGAGCCAGTACGTCTTCGCCACCCATCAGGCAACAAGGGCCCGTACGGCAATATTCAATGACGTTCTTGCCAACCGGATCAATATGGTACATGGTGTAGAACGTAGCAACCTCATATACTTCAATTGGTTGAATATCAAGAAGCCGTGCTACGTAGTCCATGCCTTCAGGACTAGTCCAGCCTTCCTGTTCCTGTAGTAGGTGAAGCAATGGCAATAAAGCCGACTTCTGCCGACCTTCAGGGTAACGTGCAATAATTTCCTTCGCCTTTTCTAAACGTTCAGGGGTGAAAACTACCGCCTTATTTTCAAGAGTCTTACTCATAGTTTAAAACTATAAACCGCTCGTTTTGCGGCCAGTGGAAACTGTGTTACGCATCCAGTTCGCCTGCAATAACATTCATGCTACTCATGATGATAATGGCATCTGACAATGTCAGGCCCTTACACATTTCTGGATAAGCCTGATAATAAATAAAGCATGGCCGACGGAAATGCAGACGATACGGCGCACGGCCACCATCACTAATTAAATAGAAACCTAATTCACCATTCCCACCTTCAACAGCATGGTACACTTCGCCAACTGGAGCGTCGATTTCGCCCATCACAATTTTGAAGTGATAGATCAGCGCTTCCATGTTTTTATAAACTTCCTGTTTTGGAGGCAGATAGTATTGGGGCGCATCGGCGTAGTGCGAACCTTCGGGAAGGTTATCCATCGCCTGCTTGATGATCCGCAGACTTTGCCACATTTCTTCGCTACGTACCATGTACCGATCATACGTATCGCCGTTCTGACCGATGGGAATATCGAACTCAAAATCTTCGTACGATGAGTAGGGATTCATAACCCGTACGTCATAATCAACACCAGCAGCACGTAGGTTTGGCCCTGTAAAACCGTAGCTAAGGGCACGTTCGGCTGTGATGCTTCCTACGTTGATGACGCGGTCCATGAAAATCCGGTTACGATTGAACAGATTTTCGAACTCCTGCAACACTTTGGGGAAACGTACCAGAAACTCACGAATCTTACGAATGGCCGTTGGCGATAAATCGCGCTCCATACCGCCGATACGTCCCATATTGGTTGTCAGACGTGCTCCGCAGATTTCTTCGTAGATATCGTATATTTTTTCGCGCTCCTGAAATACATACGTAAAACCGGTGAGTGCTCCTGCATCAGCTCCCAAAATACCGTTACAGACGATGTGATCGGCAATGCGGCCCAATTCCATCATAATCACCCGGATATATTGTGCCCGTTTCGGAATATCGATGCCCAATAGTTTTTCAACCGTCATATGCCATCCCATATTATTAATAGGGGAGGAGCAATAGTTCATGCGGTCGGTTAACGTAGTAATTTGGTAAAATGGACGGCGTTCAGCAATTTTCTCAAATGCACGGTGAATGTAGCCCACCGTTTGCTCGCCCGACACGATTTTTTCGCCATCCATTTGCAGGATGTTCTGAAAAATTCCGTGCGTAGCTGGGTGAGTAGGGCCGAGGTTTAGTGTCGTTAGTTCGTTGACGTACTGAACGGGGCCTTGTTCTGCCGGCAGGTTTTTGTTAGCTATATCGAGTTCTTCAGAAACCATATCTCAATAATTGAATTGTTGAATGATTGAATTGCCGAATGAAAAAGTCAATCATTCAACAATTCAACAAGTCAATCTTTATCGCCCAAACAGTGCGTCAATTTTATCTTCGCGCGTATCGTCTTCAAGCGGGTATTCTTTCCGCATGGGGTGGTAGTCCATTTCCTCCATGTTTAGAATCCGACGAAGATCCGGATGACCGTCGAAAATTACGCCAAACAGATCAAACGTTTCCCGCTCCATCCAGTTTGCGCTGGCAAACAACGTAGTGGCTGTCGGAATATGAATATCGTCTGCTGATAAATAGACTTTGATACGTAGCCGAAAATTATTGATCAGGCTATGCACATGATAAACAACGCAAAATTCCTGACCCACTGAGTCAGGATAATGAACAGCCGTAATATCGGTCAGAAAGCCTACCTGATACGTAGCGTGATCTTTCAGGTACGTAATCAACGGAATAATGTTCTCCCGCGTCGTTGAAAAGGTTAGCAGATTGTATGGATCATCAAAATCACGAACGGATTCGCCAAACTGACTAATAATTGTCTGCGCAACTTCCTCGTTGGTCAGCATACTGATGGGTGAACAAATGATTGACTAATTGACTGACAGCCAGTTGCTTTATTATATAACAAAGCAACTGGTCTAGGCATTATTGAATATTATATGAATTCAATAAATGTTGATATTCTTCGGTATTGCGTCGACGTAATGATTCGTTTATTGCCAACTCCTGAATCTGCATTACCCCTTCAATAATTTGTTCAGGGCGAGGAGGACAACCCGGTACGTATACATCTACTGGAATGATCCGGTCAATGCCTTGTAGTACGCTATAGGTATCGAAAATACCACCGCTGGAAGCACAGGCACCAATGGCCACTACCCAACGAGGCTCAGCCATTTGTAAATAAACCTGTTTCACAACTGGAGCCATCTTTTTTGCAATGGTTCCGGCTACCAGCAGCATGTCGGCCTGACGAGGTGAAAAACTGTTACGTTCCGAACCGAACCGGCCCAAATCCCAGTCAGAGGCCAGCGTTGCCATGAATTCAATGCCACAGCAGGACGTAGCAAACGGTAATGGCCAGAGCGAATTTGCCCGGGCCAGACCTATAATTTTATCGAATGAAGTGGCGGAGAAACCGGGGCCATCATAGCTCGCCGGGGCTTTCGCCAGCTTAATATCAGTTGCCATAAAACACGGTCCGCCATAGCGGTTGTAATTGCTTACTTTAACAACGAATAAATATGCTCAAAAATTCATTTGTTGGATTCTACTCCCACTTCAGAACGCCCTTGCGGATAATATAATAGAAACCTGCCAGTAGCAATCCCATGAACAGTACCATTTCAATAAAACCGGTCATTCCCAGCCCTTTGAAATTCACAGCCCAAGGGTATAAAAAGATAACCTCAACGTCGAAAAGAACGAAAAGGATGGCAATCAGAAAGTATTTAATGGAAATGGGTGTACGTGCATCGCCCTGAGCCGGAATACCACACTCAAACGGATCATCCTTTTTTATACTATTACGCTTTGGCCCGATAGCATGTGTTACAATCATCGTGGTTACGATGAAACCAATAGCTAAGCCAAGCTGAATCAGCACCGGCAAATAGTCGGCTGGAACGTAGGTTGCGTTCATAGAAGTAGGTAGAGAAAACAGCGTAAAGGTAGCGATAAAACCAATAGAGTCATGATAATATGCTACGTAACACTGGATTACTATAAGCACCTCAAAGATACGTAATACGGCTTATTTAGACAATTAACAACCCGGATATAGAATCGGTCAAAACAACGGCAGCCTTTTTGCAAAAAGGCTGCCGTTGTTTTGACCGAAAAAGAATAATTTAGCTTTATCGGTTGATGATAATTCGCTTTGATACGTCAAAACCTGCAGAACGTACTCTAACCAAGTAAACGCCCTGTGAAAGATTTGTTAGATCAAGCGCTTTACGTTCGTCGAGAAGCGGAATCTGACTGGAGAAAAGACGCTGACCAGTAAGAGAAAATACGTCAATATCGGCATTCTTTAAATTTTCGACCGTTTCAACAAGTACTAACCCATCGGTAGACGGATTAGGATAAACGCTTAAACCTCCCGCCGTTTTGTCAAATATAAAGGCTTTAGGCGCACTGTAAGGCGAATAACACGTTATGTTCGCACCATTAGCAATAGCAAAAGTTGTTTTGGCACGTGCAGAATAACTTGCCGATACAACGACTTTTATCTCAGAGCTAGTTGAAGGTAATTGCTCAGTATTACGCTCACTGATACGACGCCAGTCAAAAGCATCAGATTGACCACCGCTTGGAGTCGGCAAAATTGCTTTGATGGTATAAACGCCAACCTGTTCAATTGTAGGTGTGGGTACTTTGGGTTGAACGGTTAAATTTATTAACGTAGTCTGAGCCGATTTACAACCATATACATTCATGGCCTGTAAGGAGTAAGTTCCTGCTTTGCTCAGGTTTATTGTTTTGGCAATTGTTGTAGTTCCACTGTAGCTCCATACTCCCGTACTATTCGCCAGTGTATTGATCGTTAGGGCGACAGATGAATCGGAACAGATTTGTTGTTGGTTACTTGCCACCTGTCCGGGCTGACTTGCTAAGGAGATAGTTGGTGTAGATGGTAACGTATTGCCCTGAATGTCAATAGCAGGAGAAAGATATGTATTGCCAATCCTATCTTTTAATACAGCGCGGTAAAGTCCGGGTTGCGAAACTGTAATGGTTCTGCTTGTTTGTCCCGAATTCCAGCTATACGAACTGTATAGGGTAGGCAGGTTGAGGGTTAAGCTTCCATTGGCAGCACAGGTTACCGAAATGGCAGGTTGAGGCAATGGTGGCAATGGACGTGAACTGGCAAAGAAAATGCTATTCAGACTTTCGAACCAGGCTTGCCCTAACAGTTTTAGACCATCGCCCCCAAAATGAACATCACCTTCGTATCGTGGCCGTTGGATATTGTCCGTCAAAGGTCCCGCAAATACATTGTTGTTGTATGTGCTGATAACGTCGTTTTGTGCCTGTAGGATTGCTTCGCTTACCTGGCCTGCATTGTAAGATGATCGAGCCAAAACCCATGCCGGATAACGTTCGGTATCAGTGCGGGTTTTATTGACCAGATACTGCATATCCTCCCGATAAGCTTCGCGGGTAGAATGTAGTGGGACGTTATCATTTTCGCCTTGCTGCCATAGAACTGCACGCAAACCCAAAATCGAGCAATAATAACGTAATGAAATAACCAGATTCGCATACGGCATTCCGACAGGGAAATTCTCGTTAGGTGTACCCATTGCGAAAATATTCTTAGCTATTTTACCGTCGGCACTTTCCCGCCAGTTTTTAATAACAGTTCCTTGCCAGGCTGTATTGATAAATAAAACGGGTACATTAAACTGTTGCGTGATTTTATCGCCCAGAACTCCCCAGCACCATGCGCTTTGACCACGTGGGCCAATAAATGACGTAGCACTTAATTGTTCAAAGGTTGGGGCCGGAGGATCGGCGGTTGAGTTGGACGTAATATTATTATACGTTACGCAGTTTACCCGGTCATCGGCAGCTCCAACAGCACCGAAGTCCTGAAAACCCTGTGCGTTGGATTGGCCGGTTATAATAAATACTTCGCCAATACCAATTTTACGGACAACATCACTACCGATAACCTTTCCGCTGCTGAAGCCTTGAACTTCTAAGCGGTACCAGCCACCTTTCACACGTAGCGAACCCTGAAAAACTCCGCCCTGAGGATTACGCTGAATAGTTATCCAGTCAGTATTTGTTCCTTGACCTGCTACTTCTGCCTGAACACGGGCTTGTACGCTATCTACAGGCTGATAAATTGTGCCAGATAAATAAAACGTACCCGTATTATCATTTTCGCGTTGAAAAACAGCCCGGCTTTCCGGGAAGGTTATTTTAAGAACCTGGCTGTTACTTTGTGCTACAGCGTGCAGGCTGGCAATTGTCAGACTAAACGCAACTAAGCGTAACAGTAAAAAATGAATGTTCATCGGTTATAATTAATCCCCTTATACCCTTTGTGCCGTTGGTGTCGAATTAACCAGTAAACGGATACAAAAATCGAGCCTTTCTCAGACGGGCCGCACAAAGGTCCGACTAATTTCCCGGTAAAATGCAACTGTACTGGCTATTCTTTTGACTAAACGGTTGATTTAGGATTAATATTACAATCCGACGATAATTCGTTTTGAAACGTCGAATGTACCCGACTGCACACGTAGTATGTAAGGCCCGGAAGGATAGCCTGTAAGTATCAATTGTTTACGCTCATCGAACACACCAACCGTTGTTGTCAACACTACCTGGCCATTGAGGGTGTAAAGAGTCAACGTGGCGTTTGATAAATTGGCTTGTGTTTCCACGAAAACAATTTTGTCTGGGTTCGGATTTGGGTAAATGCTCAAGCCTCTATTGCTTACATCGATGGTAAATGAATAAGGGGCTGACGCGGTTGAGAAACAGGTTAACGTTTCTGAGTATACTACAGACGATTTGGCTGTATATGTGCCTGGTTCATTAGCTTTGATGATAGCGGTATTGGTCGCTAATGAATCACTACCCCGGAACCAGCGATATTGCGTACCATTAGTAGCACTCACAGCCTCCAGCGTATAAGTACCAATCATGTTAACAGTTGGCGCGGTTGGTAACGCTCTCAATTCGACCGTAGTGGAACCTGCCTGTGCTGAAACACAGCCAAACTCATCCCGAATTCTCGCTGAATACGTTCCAGCCGTGCTCCGGGTAATACTTTTAGTGGAATCGCCCGTACTCCAGAAAACGGTATAAGGCCCATCTACCCGTAAGGTAACTTTATCGCCTGCACAAATAATTGGCGAAGGGTTAGCCAAAATAGTAGGGGTAGCAGGTAACGGATTCATCTTCACCGCAATAACGGTGGAGTAGGGGGAGAGACAGCCGTTCTGGTCTTGTGACTGCACAGCATAATTCCCCGACGTTGCAACTGTGATCGATTTATCCGACTGCCCACTCGACCAAAGCACATTAAGCGGGCTAGTAGCTATAAGTGTTACGCGGTTGCCTTCACAGAACGTAGTGGGTCCTCCTGCCGTAACGGTTGGCGTAGCTGGAAGAGGGTTCACTTTTAGAACGATCACATCGGATGGTACTGATGAACAGCCAAACTGGTTTTGTGTCCGAACGGTATAATCGCCTGACTGGTTTAATGTTACACTTTGGGAGGTTTGACCACTACTCCACTGATACGCTGTATTAGCAGGTGCCGTTAACGTAACGTTCCGATCGGCACAGAATGTAGTTGGGCCGTTAGTCGTAACGGTTGGCTTTGCTGGAACTGGATTAACAGTTATTGCTATCGTATTCGAACGCGCCGAAGTACATCCATTCTGGTCGGTAACCGTCAGGAAATAAGAACCTGTGTTGCCAACACTAATCGTTTTGTTTTTCTGCCCGTCGTTCCAATTATACTGAACGTTATCATTACTAGCACGTAATGTAGTGGTTTCTCCCTGACAGAGAGTAGCTGTTCTCTCGTTGGTAACCGTAGGTGTAGGAGGCAGTTGATTTACGCGAACATTCACTACGTTCGAAGTAAAATCGCAACCGCTTATATCTCGGTAACGAACGTAGTAAGCCCCGGCTGTAGTTGTTGAGAAGGTTTGAGTCGTTGCTACGTTCGCGTTATTCTGTTGTTGATCCAGCCACGTTACGTTGCCATAATTGCTGGTGAGCGAAAGACTACTTCCGATACAAACCGATGGTTGTGCATTATTCACAACAGTAGCGGTAGGTGCATCGCTGACCCGGATTTGACCACTTAGAAACGTATTACCAAAACTATCCTTGATTTTTGCCCGATACAAACCTGCACCTTTAGTAACGGTACTGCCTGTTTCTCCCGATTCCCATTGAACGCTCGGATAATCGCCATTTACTGTCAATCTCAGCGTATTGTTGGTTCCGCAGGCTACTGAAAGGGTAGGAGTAGGGGCCGGTGCTATTGTGGTAGAACGTTGGAAGAAATCGTCGTTCAGACTGTTATTCCAGGCGTTAGCTACTTCAACGAGTCCGTCATAATCAAAGTGCAGCCCTTCGGTTGCTGCGCCTAAAGGTGGACGAACGCGAGGTACCTGAATTACATCTGTATTAGGGCCTGCGAAAACATTTGCATTTGTGTTAATAACCAGATTTTGAGCCTGAAGAATATTAGAGTCAGACAAGCCAATAAAATCACCATAGCTTGCGCGGGCTATTACCCAGGACATGTTTTGATTATAGTCGCGACGAGCCTGCGAAATAACGGTCTGTAGATCATTTATATACGACGAAGTTGGTGTGTCAATAAGGTTATCCGCTTCGCCCTGATGCCAGAGAATAGCTCGTAAGCCCAGCATATTTGCGTAAAACTGCATCGCCAGCTTGAGGTTAATATAGGGCTGGCGGGCTGGATATGCATCGCCATTGTATACTCCGTAAGCTGTACCACCTTCTGGCGCGCTTTGACGCCAGTTTTGAACAGCAGTACCACGGAAAGCTGCGTTGAAAAACATAATGGGCACTTTCAGACGCTTTACCAGTAAATCGCCTAATTGCCCCCAACACCAGCTACCTGTTCCTCTGGGCGCAATAAAAAAGTTGTCTGTATTATCTAAAAGTGTAAATACTGGCGTTGGCGGATCGTTTGGAAATCCAGTATCCGGATATCGATAATTTACGCAGTTTACCAGATCATTTTTAGGGTTAGGTGCCTGTTGGTGCACACCTTCTGCATTTGATTGTCCGGCAACAATAAATACTTCGCCAATACCAACGCGTTCGACTGTTGTTGCAGTTCCGGCTTGCTGTTCGCCAATCATGCCGCGCACTTCCAGATTATACCAGCCACCAGTTCCACTAATATCGCCGGCAAAAATGCCATTAGCTGGCGCATTCTGAATCGTTCGCCACTCCGTGGAAACACCCATACCGTCGCGGGTTATCAAGCGAGCTTCGATACGGGTAATAGCGGCTGTTGTGTAATAACCTGTAATACGAAAAGTTGCCTGATTCGCCTTGTCACGTTGAAAAACGGCTCGGGTAGTCGGAAAAGAGACTTGAATCTGGGCCATTGCTAAAACAGGAAGCAACAATAAAAATGCTATACGAGAGGCTATAGAGAAATGGTTCATAAGATTTCAAAGCGCAACCAACCGATCCCTTCGATCATTGACAAACAAGTATGGGCAATCTAGACCGGCTCGGTAGCATTGAGCTGTTGCCAGATACTATCTTTTAGTTCATTCAAACCCCGCTGACTCACCGATGAGACAAATACAGTGGGAACCTTTTGTGGTAAATGGTCTTTCAGACGAGCTAACGTATCGTCGTCAACCAAATCTATTTTTGTAATAGCTAACAACCTCCCTTTGTCCATCAACTCCGGATTAAATGCATGAAGCTCGTTCAACAGGGTATTATATTCCTGACGAATATTTTCGGAAGTTGCTGCAATGAGAAAGAGCAGAACCGAATTGCGCTCAATATGTCGTAAAAACCGAAGCCCTATTCCCTTACCCTGCGAAGCTCCCTCGATAATACCCGGAATGTCGGCCATCACAAACGATTTATAATCTCTGTAAGCAACGACTCCCAAATTAGGGACAAGGGTTGTAAAAGCATACTCAGCAATTTCAGGACGAGCTGCCGACATCACCGAAAGCAAGGTCGATTTTCCTGCATTTGGAAACCCAACCAGTCCAACGTCTGCCAGTAATTTTAGCTCTAATATAATCCATTCTTCCAACCCTGGCTCTCCGGGTTGAGCATAGTGGGGAGCTTGTTGAGTAGATGTTTTAAAATGATCATTGCCAAGTCCACCACGACCGCCAGCCAATAAAATAACTTCCTGATCGTGTTCCGTGATTTCAGCTAATTTTTCACCCGTGTCTGGATGGCGGGCAATTGTGCCCAGAGGTACTTCCAATACTACGTCTTCACCATGTGCCCCACTCCGGCGTCCTCCTTCTCCAGCTACGCCGTTGCCAGCTTTAACATGCTTCCGATATTTAAGATGGAGGAGTGTCCAATGCTGAGCGTTGCCACGCAAAACAATATGCCCGCCACGGCCGCCATCGCCACCATCGGGTCCACCTTTTGGGGTGTGCTTCTCACGGCGAAAATGCAGAGAACCAGCACCACCGGCTCCTGAGCGACAATTGATTTTTACGTAGTCAATAAAATTAGATGAAGCCATACTTAGTCTTTACCGCTCAACCGATTCCTCAATCTTCTGACAAATAGCCTGAAAAATATCGTCTATTGTTCCGATACCATCAATAGGTACAAATTTACCCTGCTGGCTGTAATAATCAGCTACGGGCATAGTCTCCTTATTGTAAACACTTACTCTACGGCGCGCTGTTGCCTCATCCTGATCGTCTGGCCGACCAGATGTTTCACCACGCTTTAACAATCTTCGAATAAGTTCCTCGTCATCTACCATCAAAGCAATCATGACCGTGATAGGCGTTTGATACTGACTCAACAACGTATCAAGAGCTTCTGCTTGTAATACTGTACGAGGAAATCCATCAAAGATAAAACCTGAAGCTGATTGATTTTCACGTAGTTTACTTTCAATCATGCCAATCACCACTTCATCAGGAACCAGTAGTCCCTGATCCATTAATTGCTTAGCCCGTAAACCTAGTTCTGTTCCTGCTGCAATCTGCGATCGTAACAAATCGCCGGTTGACAAATGAACTAAATTGTATTTAAAAATCAGTTTTTCACTTTGGGTACCTTTTCCAGCTCCTGGGGGGCCAAATAGTACAAGGTTAAGCATACAGTTTTGCAGTAGTGTCGTTTAGTCAAAAAAATTGCGCCCGCAAATTTACACTTCAATGGCAAATAATAGCTCTATTCCGGTGAGAGTCATGCGGTTTATTGAGTATAAAGCACAAAAAAAGCGCAGGATATACACCTGCGCTCTTCTATTTTTTTAGAAAAAAGCTATTTACTTGCTACTTTCTTTTTAGCCGGAGCTGCTTTGGGGGCAGGCTTGGCAGCAGGAGTAGTATTAGCGGGAGGGGCCTTTGGGCCTTCCAAAGCTTTCTTCACGCTTTCATCGTTTGGATCAAGTTCAAGCACTTTGTTAAAGTATTCTTTTGCTTTTTCGTCATCTTTCTTCAGGAGACTAAAACCAGCTAATGCCTTGTAAGATGTAATCAAATAACGCTTGTAATCCGTTTTATCGGCCGAATCAGGTGCCATTGCCTGTTCAATAAACTTCAGATAAAGAGGCTCTGCTGCAGTAGCTCCTTTTGCCTTATCATTTGGGTAAGCGTAGTAATTGGCGCCAGCACGGTAGTAATACGCTAATGGATACTTTTTACCATCGGCTTCAATTTTTTGAGCCATCAAATTAAAGGCTGAGTCTGCACGTAGATAATACGTTTCTTTTAACTGACGGATTTGTGCAGTATCCATTGGAGCTGCCGTACTGTCACGACCGATACGTGGAGCATATTGATAGCTGGCAAGACCTAACCACAGATAATCGTTGTTTTGTGGCTTCTTATCATTAGCAATAGTTTTTGCGTAATACGTAGCAGCTTTATCGTATTTCTTGTTATCGTACATCGTTTTAGCGATTTCACGATACAAGTTTTCTGTAGTATCCTGTGTAGCAGCTTTTTCCAGATTAGCAATACCCAATGAATCTCCCTCGGGGGTATTCAGTTGTGTGTAAGCACGACCCAGATATTTGTAATCGTCATACATTACTTTCTGAGGAGCCGTCGATATAAAGCGGTTGAGTGCATCAATCGATTCCTGATTTTTGCCCAGAGCAGCATATGCCCAACCATACATCCGATCAATAATCGGGTTATTGATTTTACCTTTCAGTTGGTCTAGATAAGCAATAGCGCCTTGATAATCTTCTGCCAAGAACTTATAACGTGCTACGTCAAGAAGTAATTCAGGGTCGGTCGTTCCGCTCTTTTGTATGAACAACTCATAGTTTTGAGCAGCACTCTTGTAAGCGCGAGAGTTAGCCAAAGCGTCAGCATAAGCACGGTATGTTGGCGAGAACTCAGGATCGTTTTGAATGGCCTGTTTGAAGAACTCCTGTGCCTTTGTGTAGTTCTTACCACGTAAATACAGACGACCGATTTTGTAGTTAGCTTCCGCTAAATTGGGCTTAATCTGCATAGCATTTTCATACTTCGTGATAGCGTTACCTCCATCATTTTTCAGAAAGTACGCATCTCCCATAAGCATCTCTATTTCCGCATCCTCGTTTTTCTTGTCTTTTTCATCAGCAAGTTGCAGGATACGTAATGCTTCGGCAGGATCATTAGTCTGTTCTGACAGAGTATACATCTCACCTGCCCGAACTAATACTGCCTGATTTTTATTTTTTGTTGCACCCAATGCCCCGTCAATCAGAGATTTAGCGGTAGCTCTATCTTTTTTCGCAAGTGCTACACCTGCTAAACCAACATTGTTAAGTTGATTCTTTGCGTCAGCAGCAGCACCTTTTTCAAAAGCGGCTTTCGCTTTATCTACTTGACCACTTCTAAGGAAATAATAACCCAGGTAAAACTGATTATCAGCAGAGGGCGAGCTATTCGCTAATTGTGTTAACGTTTGTTCTGCCTTTGTATATCGCTCTGCCTCTATATCTTTTAGGGCTGACTGAACATCCTGTGCCAGTATAGGAGTTGTTACGGTTGCCCCAAAGAACAAGATGCTCAGTAGCGATTGCTTTTGATTAGTCATCATGTAGTTTAAGTTGGAAATAGGATAAATAGATTAGTGCTTACAAAACAATCGGCAAATCTAAAAAATTGCGGTTAAACCAAAAAATTTACTCATTTTACTAAATTAACTTCCCGATTATATGGTACAGTAGGCCAAAGACCCAATTTACGAATAATAAGCGAGCCTGCATCTCTAACAACGTAGTTAGTCAACCCTCCTCCTAAACCAGGATGGGTTTCACGACTTAATACGTATACCGGGCGACGTAATGGATAGCGTTGCATACCTAAATCCTCTTGAAACGGCTGAAAATAGTCATCTCTTTTTGTTGGATTTTGCTTCTCTGATACACCCATTACCCGTAAATCCTGAGCTAATTCGACAGACAAAGGTTCATCGCTGTCACTTATCCAGTTTACGCCAATAAACCCTAACGCTGAAGGATTTTTACGAACAAAGTCAATCACTTCACGATTTGAACGTGTTGTGAAAATACGTAGGTTTTTAACCTCTTTAACCTTGAATATGTTTAGAACAAACGCCAAATTGCTGGAATTGTTATTGTCAAAGACCAACGTAATAGGAGCAGTTTGGTTACCACCCTTTAGTTGATTCCATTGTTTTATCTGCCCATCAAAAATACGTTGTAATTCGCCCATTGTAACGAGACTATCCGTATTTGTCTTATTGATAATTAGGGCAACACCATCCGTAGCAAGCTTTAATGCAGAGCCATTTATTTTTCGCTGATTCAATACCCCTTGTTCGGATGGCGTCAACTTACGAGTTGCGAAGACCAGCCGGGCACTGTCTCGAAGCATCATATTTACAGCTTCCTGTTCAGGTTTGTAGACGATTTTAAAATGAGCATTTGGGTAGATTCCCGAGTATGCTGACGTGAGCTGAAATACCAACGGCTGAAAAGATTCGTCGGCAGCAATCACAATTTCGCCCTGAGATGGATTGTCAAGCTTTGGCTTGCCGGGGCCACAGCTAAATAAACTAAACAGTAAACAGGCAATTGGCCAAAATCGGTTAATCATTTTCCTGAAAACGTTGATAGGCTCGATAAGCTCGAAAAGCACCATATGCAATCAGTAGAACGCCCATGCCATATCGAAATGGACCAGGCTCAGGGAACACTCCAAAAGACTGGGAGGAGGCAATCAATGCGATGCCTCCTCCCAGATATGCCAGCGAAGCTAGTGCTGCTATGTACAACGTTAGCTGTGCTGGACCTCTATTTTGTCCGCGCATAGATAACTTACTCCAGCGTAAAATTGATCGGCAGGTTGTATTTCACCCGAACCGGACGACCTGATTGTTTACCTGGCCGCCATTTTGGCATACTTTTTACAACGCGCTGAGCTTCTTCATCTGTTCCGAAGCCTAATCCTTTCAAAACAGACACGTCCTGAATACTACCATCAGTGTTAACAACGAAGCTAATGAATACTTTACCTGAGATATTCGCTCGTTGGGCGGCTGCCGGATAGCGTAAATTTTTACCCAGATATTGCCCTAATGCTGCCATACCTCCTGGAAATTCAGGTTGCTGTTCTACAACTGTAAAGATTTCCTCTTCTTTAGGGGCTGCTTCAACGGCTACCTCAACTTTCGTTGGAGCGGCTGTCGCTTCAGGAGCTGCAATAACTTCCTCAGCGTTCGGATCACCTTCCTGCGTTTTTTCAGCGGCCACAGCCTCCTTCAATTCTTCAACGGCAGGTGGAGGAGTTTCCTCGGGTACTTCCTCATCTGGTTTTACCTCAGGTGGAAGAAATTTCACCGTATTCACCTTCGGTACTTCTACCGGCGGTGGTGGCGGTGGCGGTGGTTCATTTGGATCGATGGGAGGAGGAGGGAGTTTCATCAAATCCACCTCAGTCATTGATACCTCTTTTTCTTCCGGAGTTAAAGCGGTGATGATGGTAGGCGTAAGTACCGCGAGTGTAAACAGAATGCCACCAATAATTAGGGCACGTGTTGCTGTCTTTGGGTACGTCTTCCGCAAATCATATGCACCATATGCCTTATTCCGATTGGCAAACACTATATCATCAAGTGTTGCCTGGGAGTCTAGTTCTGCCATGGTGTTATACGTCTAATTGTGCTTTATCTTTAAGAAGCTTTTTCTCGTCTGGCGTTAATGCATCTACGAGAGCATAGCGCTTAAGTTTTGTAATAGCCATTTCGTCCAGAACATCAACCATATTTTTATAGGTTGATAATTTGGTTGGTTTAATAACAACTACAAACTTTTCGCCACCTACTTTCTTGACATTTTCCTGAAGGGCCTGCCGAAATTCGTAGCCGTATCCAACAGTTTTAAGTTCAGGGTCTTCGTTCGCAGCTTTACCAAAAATGTAATATGCCTTGTTGTCTTTACCTAAGAAAACAGTCATTACATTGGATGCCTTGATAGGTTCCGTTTCTTCTTTTTGTGTTTTGTCCGGCACATTGAGCGTCATCGAAGATGGTTTGCTCAGGGTGGTAGCCAAAATGAAGAAGGTAATCAGGAGAAATCCCAGATCAACCATGGGCGTCATATCTACCCGAGTTGAGGCCTTTTTGGACCGAACCTTACCACCATCATGTTTGCCACCACCACCGCCAGTGTTAATTTCTGCCATGTTATTTTAACAGATTTGCGGGGTGAAAATCAAATTCAATTGCTGAGTGCTTAATCAGCTTTCCAACCTGCCGGGGGAGCTTCCGTTCCCGTAATGAGGTTGAATTTGTTGATGTTTTGCGCTTGCAGCGTAGCCAAGACGTTCTTGAATTCGGGGAATTTAGCGAGATTATCGCCTTTCAACGCAATTCGCAGACCGTTATTAGCCTTCCGGGAGTTGAATACCCAGTCTTTTAACTCATTTGTTGCACCTGCGCCTGTAGAATCAGTTGGGATACCTGGCTGTTTAATTTTTGCCTGTTGTTCTTTAGGCAAACTCAGATATGCTTTCAATTGATTAATAGGCAGGCCGAAATTTGACATTAAGCCAAATTCTTTCTTCTCTTGATCGGTAAATGAAAGTCCTTTTGCGGCTGCGATATTTTCTAGGGTAGCAATACGAGTCTGCTGGTTATCGGTACCGAAATAGACTTTTCCATCTCTACCAAGACCAATAGTCATAATGTCACTATCGGGAACTTTTATTCCGGAAATGGACGAAGGTGTTTCAATTGCTGCTGCATCCTGAGACCGGAACTGGGCCGTCAAGATAAAGAACGTCAACAAAAGAAATGCAACGTCGCACATCGCGGTCATGTCTACCGTAGAACTGGCGCGTTTTACTTTAACTGCTGGCATAAGTTGTTCTATTTCTACCTGCCCAGTTGGCCTGGGCAGGTGGGTTAATTACATCAACAACACTAGACGACTAGTAGTGAGCCGCAAAGTTTTGTTGGATGCTCAGACCGATCTCATCGATGTTGTACGTCAGCGTATCAATACGGCTGGTGAAGTAGCTATACATGATCGTTGCAATAGCGGCTGTACCGATACCGATAGCTGTATTTACAAGAGCCTCAGAGATACCTGTCGAAAGAGCACCTGTATCAGGCTGACCCGTAGCACCCATAGCTGCGAAAGCCCGGATCATACCAAGTACTGTTCCAAGCAGAGCGATCAGCGTAGAAACCGAAGCCAGAGTAGCAATGATGGTTAGGTTTTTTTCCAGCATTGGCAATTCAAGCGTAGTCGCTTCTTCTACTTCTTTTTGTAGAGCTACCAATTTCTGCTCTTTGTCTAACTGATTGTCTGTAGCTAATTGCTGATATTTTACCAGAGCAGTTTTTACTACGTTACCAATTGAACCTTTCTGACGATCGCATTCCTGAATAGCAGCAGCTACTTCATTTCTGTCAAGTTGACCTTTGATTTTCCGAACAAAATCATCGATCGATCCTGAACCGTTTGCACGGCCAATGGTAATAAAGCGCTCAATAGAGAAAACTAGTACGCACAAAAAACAGGTAAACAGAATTGGCACAATAAAACCACCTGCGTAAACGGTACCGAAATAATCGCCGGGCAAAGGAAGCTTATCATGATCACCATCTTGGAAGTGGCTACCATCGCCAAACACGAAATGGAATGTCAACTCAGCAATGATGAACAGAACCGGAATAATAAATACCGGGTTAAGCCCACTTGACTTCTTCTTTGGTGCCGATGCTTTAGCGGGTGCTGGAGAGGGTGTTTGTGTTTTCATTGGAACTGGACTGTAGGGTTAAAATTAAAAGTTGGTTTACCCGGTAAAAAAAGTGAAAAATTTAGACTCTTTCGGTTTGTCAGGATAAAAATTTAATAGAAATACCGTCGAACCTCCACAAAAATATGTGATTTCAATCAAAAACCACACAATTGTATTCTGCAAATGTTTCACTTTTATTGTAACTCAGCAATAAATACTTGGATATATTTAATTTTGCTGATTATTTTTTCAATAGATACCGGAAACGATAAATCCCTGTTTATCAAGTTGTGAATCAATTGCCCTTTCCAGCGGCTAAATAGAGGCTTTGCTTAAGGTGGAGCATGACTCATAAAATAATTGTTAAGAATGTTCTTTATGAATTCCATGAGCTTATGAAAGGCTTGTTGTTAGGTAGATGCAACGTAACATCCGATTCCACAAGAGGCTGTAAAAAAAAGTGCAATCGATTAGTAATTTCGATTGCAGTAAACACTCTTTGAACCATTATGAAGCCAACGCAGGGGGAAAATAAAAGAGACGTAGCACCTGCTACGTCTCTTTTATAATGTCGGGAAGGCGGGATTCGAACCCACGACCTCTTGCACCCCATGCAAGCACGCTACCGGACTGCGCTACATCCCGAAAGGGACTGCAAAAGTAATGGATAATGGATAATGTACAATGGCTGGCTCTGTAAATTCTAACAGTCACCAGCCATTGTCTGTATTTTTTGCATTAGTTTCGACCACTTCCCTGCCTTGATGGAGGAGTTGAACCTCGTTGTTGCTGCATCGGATTAGAACCTTGCGGACCGAGAGGATTTTGCCGTTGCTTATACAACTGGAAGCGCGTTGGCTGCGCTACCCTTGGAAATGAGTTATTTTCAGTATCAATATCGGCGATCTCCTGATAAGGGTCGAGCGTCCACTGCGTTACTTTTTTACTAGTGGTAATTACCTTTTTCAGCGATACGTCGTTGAAGCGCCAGATTTCGGCCGGGAAGCGGGCTACGGAATCGGTGCCATCTTCAAACTGCATTCGAATTATAACTGGCATCGGAACTCCGCCTTTATTCTTCAGCGAAATTGTATAGAAATTAGTACCAGCACTAGACGTAATGGTGCTACGTTCCGACTCGCTCAAACTGGCCAGATAATCCTGATATCTCTTTTTGTCGTTTTCCGTAACAGCATACGGATCATAGCTATTATAGAAATCTTTCATGGTCGAATCTGTAGCCACAACACTTTCTGCTTTTGTAGCCGCATCGCGTTGTTTACTGATCGTACCTGCCCGACGCTGTGCTTCGTTGCGCGCAGCCGCTTTTGATGCAACAGGATCGCCTGAATCAACCTGATACCATTCTACTTCTACTAAATCCTGATCAACGGGCTCAACACCGTAGAACCAGCCTTTCCAGAACCAGTCGAGATCAACGCCCGATGCATCTTCCAGTGTCCGGAAGAAATCGGCAGGCTCCGGACTTTTAAACGCCCACCGACGAGCGTACTCTTTAAACGCATAGTCGAATAATTCGCGACCCATGACAGTTTCACGCAAAATATTCAATGCCGTGGCTGGTTTTGCATACGCATTCGGACCAAGGCTGATTACGTTGTCAGACGAAGTCATAATCGGAGAAAGTACCGATTTGTCTGATTTCATATAATCAACAATGTATTGAGGTTCGCCCCGGCGTGATGGAAAATCGTAATCCCATTCTTTTTCGGCCAGATACTGACAGAACGTATTCAAACCTTCGTCCATCCATGTCCACTGACGTTCGTCGGAATTGACAATCATAGGGAAGAAATTGTGTCCTACTTCGTGGATAATGACGCCAATCATTCCCGCTTTGGTTTGTGCCGAATACGTACCGTCTGGCTCAGGCCGACCACCATTGAACGAAATCATCGGGTACTCCATGCCGCCACCGGCTGTAGCATGGCATGAAATAGCTACTGGATACGGATATTTGATGGTACGATTACCGTACGACTTAAGCGTATGCTCTACTACACGGGTTGAATACTGCCCCCAAAGTGGATTTCCTTCTTTCGAGTAGAACGACATACTCCAGATTTTACGACCATCGCCGTATACATCTGTCTGCATGGCGTCCCAGATGAACTTACGGCTGCTTGCAAAAGCAAAATCCCGAACGTTCTGTGCTGTATATACCCATGTTTTTTTACCTTTTGTATCACCGGGTTTCGCTTTTTCGGCAGCTTCGGCTTCTGCCTGCGTTACAATAACAATTGGTGTTTTCGATGTAGCGGCCTGCGCCATGCGCTTCTGCTGGGTGGCCGTTAATACCTGCTTGTAATTCTGGCATTCGCCGGTTGAGCCAACGATGTGGTCGCTTGGCGCAGTAATCGCTACTTTATAATTACCGAAAATGAGCGTAAACTCACCCTGGCCTAAAAACTGTTTATTCTGCCAGCCATTTACGTCGTTGTATGCACAAAGCCGGGGAAACCAGTGAGCGATGAAATAATTGTAATTGCCATCTTTCGCGAAAAACTCCATACCGCTACGTCCGTAATATTCGGTAATGAAGTAATTCCAGTCGACATTGAATGAATAACTGGCACCCGGTTTTAACCCTGCTGGCAACTCTATCCGCATCATTGTCTGATTGATGGTATACTTGAGCGCTTTGCCGGTTTTAGTATCTTTAACCGATGTGATGTTATAGCCAAATTTATCACTCGCCTGTTGCTGACTACGTTCGCGAACCGACGTCAGATTCTGTAACTGGGCGAAACTCATGCCGCTCTCGTTTACACCACCTGTGCGGGTAACACTACCCGTTGATCCTTTTGCGAACAGGTTTTGGTCGAGTTGGAGCCAGATAAATGGCAGTTCATCAGTAGAGTTATTGTGATATGTAACGGTTTCAGAGCCGATGATTTTCTGATTAGCGTCGTCAAGCTCTACTTTAATATCGTAGTCGGCTCGGTTCTGAAAGTAGTCTTTACCAGGTGCTCCAGAAGCGGTTCGGAACGTATTAGGAGTTGGCAACATGGGACCCAATTGCTCAAAGCGCGTGTTAGCATTTTGAGTAGCTGCCGGTGCCTGCGCCCGTACCGACCAAACTGAAACGGCTAAACCAGCCGCCAGCAAAATTATCTTCCGCATAGTTAGGTTATAGTTGTTGTGAAATGCACGTAAAAGTACAGAAAAAGTACATAATATGTTACTGATGAGCGTTCTCGCAACGCGATTCAACAGAAAAGAGTACGTAGCAAAATATATTTATTGACAACACGTAATTAACGGTAATAGACGTAGCGTACTACGTTCGAAAAATGCCGATAAGAAAGTATTTTTTGTTTCGAATAGCTGTTCGTCGTTAATATTGCCCCTTATACCAACAAGTTATTTACAGTTTAAAATGCTTTTTACCAGTTTTGAATTCGTTGTTCTGGTAATCGTAACGCTGAGCCTATACTACTTACCGGCACTACGTCGGTGGCAGGTGCCGATTCTCATTATAGCCAGTCTGGTATTCTATGCAGCTAATCAGGCCGATTTACTATGGCTGCTGTTGTTATCAGTATCTATCAATATTTTCTCGAGCTATTTCGTGATTTATGGCCACTCCGACCGGCGTAAATTTCATGCTACGTGGGGTGTTGTCGCTAATCTGGGAATTCTCTGTTTTTTTAAATACAGTCCACTTCTCAGCCGGACTTTTTTGCCCGCCGATAGTTCGCTTGCTGAAGTTTTGGTGGCTATGCCCTTGCCGATCGGTATTTCTTTTTTTACGTTTCAGGGTATCAGCTTAGTCATTGATACGTATCGAAATCGCGACGTACCACAGTTTCGGTCGATGATTGCGAAAAATCTGGCGAAACATGCCGAAACCGTCTTTTTCTTTAAAGCATTTTTTCCGCAGTTGGTAGCAGGGCCTATCGTAAAAGCCTATTATTTCCTTCCCCAGATAAAGCCGAAATTCTGGAATGAAATTCAGTGGGATAAGTGCTTTCGTGCATTAGTGGTCGGTTATTTTCTAAAAATGGTTATCGCCGATAATCTGAAAGATCATACTGTACTCATTACATATCCTTATTTCGAAGCGTATTCTTCGCTAACACTGCTAGGTTTACTATTCGGGTATTCGATGCAGATTTTTGCCGATTTTGCTGGCTACTCGCTCATTGCTTTAGGGCTAGCCGGTCTGTTCGGCTATGATTTTCCAATTAATTTCAACTTTCCTTATGTATCGGTTTCGTTTTCTGACTTTTGGCGACGCTGGCACATTTCGCTGTCAAGTTTTCTGCGGGAGTACCTATATATTCCATTGGGGGGAAATCGACACGGCGCTTTCCGGACTTATTTGAACCTAATGCTGACAATGGTTCTTGGCGGTCTCTGGCACGGAGCGGCCTGGAGTTATGCTATCTGGGGTTTTGCGCATGGGTTGGCATTGGCGGTAGAGCGATTTATTGATAACCTTTTTCCATCGAAACCGACACGTATCAGTCAGTTTATACGTGGGATAATCGTGTTTGGGTACGTAACAATTTTGTGGCTTCTGTTCAAACTACCCGATTTCAACCACGTAATAGCGTATTGTAAAGCGTTGGTCAATAATGTGGATAAGCCGAACGACGGGCGTGTGCTTAGTTTGATTGCTGTGTATGCATTGGCAGTAGTTCTGTATCACATCAATTATTTGCTACGTGAGCAACGGCCTGACTCAGAAAAACATCCGGCATGGGAGTTTATAGCCTATGCCGTCATGATTTTTTTAGTCATTACAAACAGCGGTTCGGGAGGATCATTCATTTATTTTCAATTCTAATGATTCGCAAGGCGGTATTCACAACCATTCTGTTGTTGCTGGCGTATAGCCTGTTTATTACCATTTTTCGGAGCAATATCCGGCGAACGGCGCAGACCGTTGAACAACGTAATACAGTAAAAGCCGAAGAGTTTTTGTATGAAAATGGGGCGCAGGCTGATACAATAATTGTAGGCTCATCGATGAGCAATCGGCTGTTGTTCGACAGTTTGCCGGGGCACCTTGGGCATTATTATAATCTATCACTGGAGGGAATGACGTCGGTCGATGGCCTGCATTTGATAGCTCATTCTGCTTCTCGGCCTAAGTTAATACTTGTCGAAATCAATACGTTAGATCGTAGCCCAGACACTACGTTCTTCGCCAAATTTGTGGAACCGGGTTGGTCACAGATTCGTCAGTATGTTCCGTTTATGCGGTTAAAATACCAGCCTGTCGGTGTGATGAAAGCGTTGCTACGTGATTGGCGTGGTGGAGGAGCCTCGGACGAAATTGTAGAGACCGTCGATACTGCTTTTGTAACAAGACTGGTTCAGAAGCGATTGGCCCAAACGAACGATAAGCCAGAGGACAAGGCTTTGCGCGCTACGATTGAAGATGCCAATACGTATGTACAGATGCTACGTAAAGAAGGTACGCAATTGATTTTCTTCGAAATGCCGACAGACCCACGCATTCGTAATTCGAACGTGAGCAAAAGGTTGCGAGAATTGGTTTCAGAGCAATTTCCCGCGTCTGATTTTCGCCATATTCCTTTTCCCGATGATACGTATCAGACGACCGATGGTGTTCATTTACCACGTGCCGAATGTGTTCGATATACGCGTTATCTGTATAAGCACATAAGCCAGCCGCAATTGACAGCTAATAGTGTTGAAACAGCTTCGAAGTGAAATTTTAATTAGTGCATCAATTCGCTCAGATACTCGTTGTTAATGATGAGCGAAATGGCCATACCTGCCACGATTCCAGACACAACCAATACCCAGCGTAGTCGGGAGTTATTGAGAATCTCCAATACCAGAAAGGCCAGCGCAAGAATAAGGGCTACAATAAGTAGCTGGCCTAATTCAAGTCCAAGGTTAAAGGCGAGGAGTGGCTCAAGGATGTTGGCTTCTTTACCTAGCAAACTGCGCAGGTAATTTGAAAAACCCATGCCATGAATTAACCCAAACGCCAGCGCCAGACCATAACGCCAACGGCTTTTCGACTGTTGCGAAATAGAAACCGATTTCGATTTAGGTTCCTGAAAAAATAAGTTGGTAATCGCCGTAATCAGAATGGTAATCGGAATAAGCAACTCAATGACTTCGGTTTTATAGTGAATCAATTGAAGCGTTGCCAGCGCCAACGTAATGGAATGGCCAATGGTGAAAGCTGTGACCAATACCAGTACCTGTTTCCATTGCCGAAGCGTATAAACCGCGCAAAGCGCAATCACGAATAAGACATGATCGTAGCCGCCGGGATCGGTAATATGATCGAAACCAAGCTGAAGGTAAATCAAAAAATCATTCATTAATAAAGAGAGAAGGGGGTGCTGTAATGCTACGTAGTGGTTGCGAGCGTTTATTTAAACCACTCGGCATACATAACGTAATTATTCGCCGTCCGACTAAAAATTTCAGCTTGTTCGGGAGATACCGCTTTTAGGAACTTGGCTGGATTTCCAGCGTATATAGAACCCGGTGGTACGATGGTGTTTTGGGTAACAATAGCGCCAGCTGCAATAATACTACCCGACCCAATGACAGCCCCATCCATCACAATCGCGCCCATACCGATCAATACGTTGTCTTCCACAGTGCAGCCGTGCACCACAGCATTATGCGCAATAGAAACGGAGTTGCCAATAACAGTTTTGTGCCGTTGATACGTACAATGAATCACCGCCCCGTCCTGAATATTCGTTCGATCGCCAATCGTGATTGTATTTACATCGCCCCGAATAACTGCATTGAACCAAACGGTACAATCGCGGCCCATTGTGACCTGCCCAACAATGGTTGCGTTATCGGCATACCAACAGTTTTCGCCGAATTGTGGATGAATGCCGTGAACGGGTTTAATAAGTGTCATGCCTGAACAGAAGTCGTTTGCGGCAAAAATACGTAACGCGGCCTACTTGTCCACACTCTCAATGAGTACCATGTGGATAAGTAGGCCGCGTTACGTTATAAAATCCAGAATTACTTGTCTAGCACGATGGTTTCGTTGACCAGATAAGCCCCTGATTCGGTTACAAGATTATAAACAGTTTCCGCCGAACGACTGGCTTTTTCAATACGTATCACCCGATACGTAACGGCCTTGCCATTCTCAATTCGGTATAAACTTTCGCCAACTGCTACGTTTCCCAGCGGTTTCTGGCCTGTTTCTGTTAACACTGGATGATTGGCTGTTGCTTCCAGTAAAGTTAGCGTAACAGGAACGTTACGTGTATCTGCGGTAAGTTCGTTGGTTGGTGTAAGCGACACGCCTACTAACGCAAAATCGCCTTCGTGTGTATCTACGCGCGTTACGCGGGTCGGAACGAGTGTTTTCGTTTTTACATCGTAACCCTGTACTACGTCGCCAACCTTTACCTCGCTGATCGCTTTTGCTGAACCATCTGGTATCGAAACCGGTGCATTAGCCGCAAAGCAGAAATTGTACTCTTCTTTTTTCTTCGAACCGCCTTCATCCGATTTGGCACCTCCGCCCGATAAAAGGCCAGCCATTTCGCGGGAAAGCACGAACGTAAGCGCTGACATAAGGCCCGGTTCTTTTTCGCCAACGTATTTCAAATCGTCGATGTACGCATCCCATGCTTTTCGGTCGCCCGATGCGCCAGGAATCACAAACGGTTTTATTTCGTTGGTTTTGCCATTCTGATAAATTGCCAGCAAGCCTAACTCTTTGGTGTCTTCGGCAGAAAAGACTTTGTATAGGTAAATTTTGCGGGTGATTCCGTCGCTATATGTAAAGACATATGCTGGACGTTCTTCGTAACGATCCAAGATAAAGCCGCCCGATTTGAAGTACGTGTCTTTATCGAGATTCGCAATTTTGATGGCTTTAATAGCGGTTAACTGCTCCAACGTCATGCCCGGCGTGGATGCGCTGGCTGAAGCGGTTTGCGCCCAGACGCGCTGGCTGAGCAACTGCGTTGTAACAGCGCAGGTTAGAAAAAAGAAGAGCGATAGCAGGTTGTTTTTCATGATTCTGGCGGCAACAGGCTTCGGCTATTGCATCTAAGTCCAATTGAGATAAGCGTTTATGGCAACAGCCGGAGCCTGTTGCCGCCGTTATTTTTTTGTGTATTCGCCAACGCGGGCGTGAATCGCTTCAACGGTTCGGCGAGCGGAGGTAAAAGCTCCCGCCATCCAAGCCGTCAGATACGTAGTATGTTCCCCAGCGAAATAAATATTCCCGTCGGGTTCAAGTAGCGCGGGGTAGTATTTTCGGCGTGTTGCATCGTCATAATTAGCCCAACCACCTTCGCTGTATGGGATTCGATGCCAAGCCAGTGAAAACGAATTTTCAAATTCACTTGGATACTGCGGATGAATTTTGCTGCCCTGAGCAAGCGCCATTTTTTCGCGTTCAGCAATTGATAACGTACCAACGGCTTCGGCCCGGCTATAAAAATTATAATAGCCAATCAGCACGCCTTTCTGTTCCTGCAAACCAAACGAGGGATACCATATCTGATTGATATCCATGTTAGTTCGGGTGATTCCGCCATAAATTCCGTCGTCGTCTTCCCAGAAGCGACGCTTAAATTGTAGTCCGATTTTCCCTGTTTTCATGTATGGAACAAAATCAGCCGCCCGTTTGATGGTACCCGATAAATCTGATTCCAGATTTTTTAACAGTGGTAACGGAAGTGTACATACGCAGAACTCACCCGTTAGCTCCACTGGTTTCCCATCTTTCTGATACACAACCCGAACCCCATTATCCGTTTTGCGAAGCTCTTTAACCGGCGCGTTGAATATGATTTTACCCGCCAGTTTTTTCTCCAACGCCTTCGGAATCATATCCATCCCGCCAATAGGTTGCAGCAACGTAGCCTGTTGTTCATAAGCGTAATCGCCTACGTTGTAAAAAACAGGTTGCATGAACCCTGAACGTAGCAAATCGGTCAGGCCATAAGGGTCAGTGATTGTACCGGGCGCATTGCCCGCACCGGGATCACTTTTCGCTTTGTAGCCGCGTCGATTTGTGCCTTTATACAGATGCGTTGTATTTAAATCGCCTTCATTTTTTAGAAAGTCGACCAGCTTCTCTACGTCTTCTTTCGTTAATTGCTGATCCAGGGCCGACTGATCGAGTGCTTTTGATAGAAGTTCCGCCGTATAGCCGCGCATATCGTTATGATAATCACTGATACGCATCCGGCGGTTAGCCAGTTCGCCCGTGCCGCCTTCGTTATAAAGATAAGCCGATTCGTTGGCACCATTAAAAATCTGTAACGGAACGCCTAACTCCTTGCAATACTGAAGCGTTAGCTGGTGATGGTGCGGAATCCGGGCCGCTCCACCATTGAAATAATGGCCATTGGCAAACGAGCAGGTTTGTTGTGCTCCGCCAATCTCGGTTTCGTTCGTACCACCCCGAATTGTCCAGACACGTCCGCCCGAACGTGAACGAGCTTCTACTACGGTGCAGTCGTAACCAAGCTTGCCGAGTTCGTAAGCCGCTGTCATGCCCGCTAGGCCAGCTCCTAAAATAATTACTTTTCTCCCCTTGCCGTCGTTACGCTGCCCATTGGCGGGTAAGTCAAATGCAGACGCCGGAGCCGGATGAAGCATTCCCCAAGCCAGCAAGCTGGCGTAACTGGCACTCGTACTGTTGATGAAGTCGCGTCTTGTCATATAATCGTGAATAGTCGATACGTAGCGAAGCAAAACGCTACGTTCACAGCGACTGAGCAGCTATTGATTCGCTACGTATCGACTTGTTTATCCTACAACTTTTTTAAATCCTTCTACGAAAATGGCCATCTCGTCCATCGTGCCAACGCTGACCCGGCAATAGGGTTGGCCGTTGAAATCACGAGTTTGAATACCAATACCTTGTCCGAACATCTGATTGCTGAACGACGAGGTTTTCATACGGATTGGGAATAGGATAAAATTTGCTGATGACGGAATCACCTCGTAACCCATGTCGGTGAGTGCTTTGGTGGTGTAGGTACGTGCCTTCGCATTTTCGGCGCGGCAGTGGTTCTGCCATGCTTTATCCTGATAACTGGCAATACCGGCCATTAACGTAGTGATACTCACCGCAAATTCGCCGTTGGTATAGGCACGTAGCGTTTTGAGCATATTCGGCTGCGCAATTGCGTAGCCAAGACGTAACCCGGCAAATCCGTGAATTTTTGAGAACGTGCGGGCCAGTATTATGTTCATGCCTTCGCTAACCAGTTTGCCCAGTTTTGGCCGGTCGGCTGGTTCGAAAAAATCGATATACGCTTCGTCAATAAATACCGGGACTTTAGGAGCGACTTCCCGACAGAATGTTTCCAGCTCGGCCGTGGGTACAATTGTGCCCGTTGGGTTATTCGGATTGACGATATAGATCATTTTTACCTCAGGCGTAATGGCAGCTTTGATAGCCGGGAGGTCAAATTTGAAGTCCTTCGTCATAGGCAACGCTTTAATTTTGGCCCCAAACTTTTCGGCTCGCTGGAGCAGATCGTCGTAGGTCATTGCGCTGGTCAGAATCGTGCCGCCCCCTTTGGCAAAATAATCGGCAGCCGCCATCAATACGTCCGACGAGCCGGGCGACATCATGATATTTTCGGCTTTTACGCCTTCGTCGGTGGCAATTAAGCCTTTAAGTTGGCCGAACTCCATCCAAGCGTAGCGGTTGCCTAATTCCGCAGCTTTAATGAGCGCGTCTTTGGCATTTTGTGAAATCCCAAGTGGGTTTTCGTTTGCCAACAAACGTGCCCGAAGTTTAGGCATTTTGGCAAACGGGTCATCGGCAAAGGCGAATTCGTTGGTAAAGGTCGATACGTAGGGTGCTGCCGAACGAGCCGCTTCGGCCGATGCGAACCGACTAAAGCTCAAACCAGCCGTTAATAAGCCACTGGCACGAAGCCAGTCCCGACGTGTTAGTTGTGATGACATGATCTATAGTTTTTTGTATTAATCGAGGATAAAATAAAAGTAAGTCAAAATACAACTCCCTAGTAGATAGGGTTTTGTGAAAGTACAAATTAATGCCAATAAATAAAGATTTATGCACTGAAAAGTGCTTGTTAAATATTTTGATATTGATTTGTTATGCCAAATATATAGGAACAATATATTAAATTTACCGAAGAAATAGTAGTGTTTTATTGCTAATCTATGCTGCTGTGGATTTTAGTGAACGGCTATATTAATGTAAAAAAGATCATAAAATAAAAGAGGATCAACGCTGGGCGCTGATCCTCTTTCTCAGTTTGTTACTACGTAGCATTTCTAAAAATGAAGTGAATGCTACGTAGCAGAGCAATATTATTTTCTGTAAATCAGTTGGACCTGCCCGGCAGCAGTTGTACTTGAAGATGTCGGCAACGTATAGCTGACAGTAGGAGTTAGTGCTAATTCTTCGATGTTTTTATTCTTAGTGTAGGTATATTTCTCTTCATCGCCTGCGTCATACTTCAACGTCAGGTTGTTATTGTCGTATGTCCATGTACCGCTTGCATCATCGACCGTAACGTTTTTAAACGTAGTGTTAAAGGTATTGTCCGAGTAAATGTCGATGGTTGAACCAATTGATTCAAAATAATACAAGTCGATAGCTGCTCCATTAAAATTAGTGGCAGCCGGAAACCCGCTCAATAACCCTCTGCTTAGCTCCCATCGCCCCACTATAGGCGAAACAGGTGCCACATCGGTGGTTTTATTACAAGATGTAAGTCCCCAAAAAGAGACTAATAAACAGAGTACATACACATAACGCTTCATAAGCAGTTGAATTTTTAGTCAATTCGGGGTTTGAAAAAGAACTACGAGCGTAAACTACGAAAAAAACGAATAGTTCACCAAACATATTACGCCGATGGAGCGGCAGTTGATGCAAACAGAATCACTATTTCTAAATTTAGTTTTCGGCTTGATTCAGATGATAGTTATGTAAGTAAACTTATATCAAATATTTATATTGTAAATTTGTAACTATTTTTGAATAAAATATCTATAAATTTGCAGTAAGGCAATTGGAGAGTTTTATAAAATAGCCATCTGATATTAAAATAGCCATCTGATATATAGTCGAACGTCTATGAACTCTGTATTTATATACTGTTTAGCATTGATTGGCATAGCTACAGAATTTACAAGTTGCGCGCAGAAGCAAGCGCAGGAAGTTGCGCCAGAAAATGGTTGCCTTATTGCTACCCAAACAATTAAAAAATTGGTAAGTACGAGACAGTTCTCTCAGCTTGAACCAGAAACCATCGTTATAGATAGAGAATCATTTCAGGTAAGTACTACCCAAAAAAGTGTTTATGCGTATGATGAGCAGGGGCGTATTTCGATTGAGTATACTATTTATCCTGACAAAGCAGATTCGGCATACTACCACTATGATTCGAAGAATGTAACTATAAAAAGGATAAACTTAACTGCTCTTTCTAAGCCTGTTAGTATTGAAAAAATACCCTTAAATAGCCAAGGGTATGCTGAAGTACAATTTGGCACCAGAAAAGCTACTTACGACAAAAACGGTTATCTGACCTGTCTTGAGTCGGTAGGTGGAACAAACATAAACTATAAGGTGCAGAATGGAAATCTGATAGAAACATCATTCTCAGATAGTCCAGCGACGCCGACTCATATTATCCGAAACAAGTTCGACTATACTAGGCCGGGTATTCCGACACTACCTACTTTTTATGGAAAGGAATCTCGTTATTTGCTCGTACAAACTACAATTGACAATCAGTTTGGTGCGTCTATTATTCCTAATGTGTATACAGGAAATTTTACCCACAAACTCGATAGAAAAGGGAATGTACTGAGACGTGTTTACCACGGAAAAGATGGAGAGTCTGCTTATATATATGGTGGCCTTATCGTTATTGTAAACGATTATACTTACACGTGTTCTAAATGAACTTACCCCGCCAGTTCCTTCAATGCTTTTACGAACGTATCTAGCTCGTTTGTTTTGGTATAAATATGGGGCGTAACGCGGATACCCTTCACGGTTGGGCTGTCGATAGCTACGGTAAAAATCTTATACGTATCGAACAAGGCTTTCGATAAATCGGCTGGCTTTAATTTGGCTATTCCTACGTTAGCAATGGCACAGGAACGGTTTGGGTCGTCGGGCGTATTGAGAATAATATTGGGATGCTTCCGAATCTGATCGGTCCAGTAACGTTGTAAATAGCGCAAACGAGACTGCTTCCGTTCAATACCGATACGTTCGTGAAATCGAATGGCATCCTGAATAGCCAAATCGGTAGCAACGGGATGCGTTCCGGTATGATTGAGCTTCCGAATGTTATCGTCTGAAAAGTTACTGTCGCCAAACATCGGCCAAAGTGCTGGAATCTTATCCTTACGCACGTACAGAATCCCCGCCCCTAAGGGCACGCCAAGCCATTTGTGTAAGCTACTGGCGTAATAGTCGCAGCCGCCTAAATCAGCTATAGTAAAAGCCAGTTGCCCAAACGCGTGTGCGCCATCGACCATAACCCCTACGTTATGTTTATGGGCCATTTCCGTAATCTGGCGGATGGGCATAATCTGTCCCGTGATATTGACCATGTGGCAAACCATCAGCAACCGGGTTTTCGACGTAATGGCTTTTTCATACAAACTCACTAGTTCGGCATGGGATTTGGGATGGTTAGGAATAGAAATCATCTTGTTGACAATACCATGCCGCCGAGCCTGAAGCCGAAACATATCGAGCATGGCTCCGTAATCCTGCTCGGCCATTATCGCTTCGTCGCCCGGTTTCCAGTTCAGGCCAGCAATAACGGTATCCAGCGATTCGGTGGTGTTTCGGGTAATAATTAGCTCGTCGGGCGAGCAGCCAAGCAGCCGGGCCAGTTGCGCCTGAGATTCCAGTTTGTCGTTGAACTGGCGAGTACGCATATAGTACGACGATACGCTGTTAATCTTCTGAATATGCTTCAGATAGCTATCCATAACCGGCTGGGCCGCCAGCGAATAATAGCCATTTTCGAGTTGGATAAAATCGTTCGTGATCGGGTAAGCTGCGCGAATGGTAGCCCAAAACTCTTCCTGCTGTGCCAATTTCTCGGCTGGTACGTGTGAAACCTGAGCAACCAGTTCATCTAAATCAGGCCACTTCATGACGGGGAGCGTTGTTGCCCCGACCATACTTTTAAGAAATTGCCGTTTCGATAAAAGAGACATAGCAGGAGAAGTTAGGTTCGTCGGTTACTGGATCACTGACTTACATCAGGAACCTAGATTATCTAAAAAACTTTGCAGGCGGGTAATTTTGATCCCACGATATGGACTAAGATCAAGCAAATCGATTTTATTACCTGTAATGAGGTATTCAGCTTGAGCATCAATTGCCAACGCTAACAGGTAATTATCATCGGGGTCAGGGCTATCAGCGACTACAGTTGTTGGCTCAATGATGGTGAGTCTAACGCGAACAACTTCTAGAAAAAGAGCTATTTCGGCTGGTGTAACATATTTACGAAACTTGTCTCTATAGGCTACATCCGAAAGTTCAGTTAGTAAATTATGATCAGCAAATAACTCAATATCTGCCCGTTCTAAAACCTTTTTTAACTTCTCCCGATGCTTTTTTCCAATCAGTGCACTAATGAAATCATTGGTATCAATCACAATTCTCATATAGAGCTATTTGATTGATTTCGTCTTTCGATTCTATATGCTTTGATTTCATCCATGATTTCGTCATCACTCATGTCTGGCTCTGTTTGCGGCAATCTACCATCGAGTTTATTCCACAAATCTGCCCAAATAGGAGGCTCAGTTTTGATAGAAATAATCCCCAAATCAATTAAATCATCGATAAGTTTTCGGGCCTTGGCTGTCTTTATTTCTATTGTGAGCGTTTCCATGATTGTATTACGTGCTTACTAGTCAAAGCTAACAAATATGGAGCGATGAGACAAGAAACAACCTCTGCGAATTAACGCAAATTCGGTACCGGCAAAACGGGCAGACTTTCGTTACCATCGTTGCTAACAGCCTGTACAGCAAAGTAATAATTGTCTTTCGAGAACGGGAGCGTCATGCCTAGTTTGTTGGTGAAAAATTTCTTTTGCCAGAACGGCCAGTGCGTTTCGCGCATCAATACGTAGTAACCTTTTACATTGCCGGTTTTCGGAGCTTGCCAGTACAATACCGTAGCGTTGGTCAGGTTCCGGACATCGACTGTTACGTTCTGTGGAGTTGAGGGCGATTTTGCCAGATTAGCCAGCGTTGCCAGATTAACAGCTGTATTCTTACGGAGGTATTCGAAGTCCATAAACTTAGCGTAGTCGCCGTATTCAATGCCGTTTTCAGTGCGTAAGTCCTGATGCTGGTGCTCGTAATTTTCGTTCATCTCGGTCAAGCGTACCGCTGCAAATCCGCGTTGAACGTAGGGTGTATGGTCGCCCCCACGCAGATACCGGTCGTTCCGATATACCATCACTACGTCCAGATTTTCGACGTAGCGTTCGCCAACTTCTTTCAGATACCGGGCCAGCGTGCGGGCTTTACCGTCGTTTTCGTTACCAAATCGCTGAATTTGCGCGATACGTCCGGTTGTGTCTTTCAACAGACTGGCGGGTAAACCTTCACTGAATACACGTAATCGGGTATTGTCGATGATACGTGTATCACTGGAGTTGTTGCTACCCATAATATCGTTGTTCAGGACGGCCTCTACGTTCCATTTCTCTTTTACAGCTCGCTCGGAGAGATGTTCAGCACCAAGCAATCCTTGTTCTTCTCCCGTTAACGTAACGAATATAACCGTGGCCGGAAATGACGATTTACTCATCACCCGACATAGTTCAATAACGGCCGCCGTACCCGAACCATCGTCATTAGCACCGGGCGCATCCGATTCGCGGTTCATTACGTTCGTTACGCGGCTATCCATATGGCCCTGTACGATGAAGATGCGGTTATCGTTAGGATCGGTGCCTTTGAGCGTCGCCATTACGTTACCCATGTTTGCGGGCTTATCAATACGTCGACCGTCGGGTTGGAGCGTCCACGTATCAAGCGTAGCGCTTAAACGCCCGTTCGATTGTTTCGCATACTGATTGAATTTGCCTAAAATCCATTGACGAGCCGCACCAAGTCCTTTTTTCGTGGGAGATGCGGTCGCATCATTTGGTACACTTAACGTATGCCGGGTGCCGAAACTAACTAGCCCGTTGATATGTGCGCGAAGACTATCGGCCGAAATCTGAGTTATAAGGTCGGCAATCTGCGGATCACGATTCACACTAACTGTCTGGGCGTTTACGTACGAAGAAAAACAGACGCAAACGAGAAAAGAGGAAAGTAAAGCTTTAGATGGCATACGTTTGGTTGATGATTGAAAAACGAAACTAACAAAAAAGCGCAGACGATAGTCCACGCTCAAAATCTGGCTAACTGATTTCAGAACGACCAGGCAACACCAGCACCTGTTGCAACCTGCCCTGTCAGCGGAACCTGATTAACGGATAAGCCTACACGTGGCTGACGTAGCAACTGGTTATAGCGAGTCACAGCTTTATTGACCTGACTATTGCCAATAATCGAAAACGTGAGTGAGGATACAATAGAGCCGCCATATACTGTCCAATACGTTCCATTATTTTTAGAACTAGTTAACACAATATACGCCAGCGGAACCAAAGCCGTCAGGCGACTCAGGGTAGTTAACGTGCGGAACGTCTGAAAACGATGATTGACTTCGGCATCGTTCAGCTCATAAAATGGAATTTCCAGCGAATAGGGAGACGAGAGTTTTTTGCCTCCGTAGAAATAAACACTACCTAGCGATGAAGAGCCATAAGCCCGTTCAATAGGCATTAAATGGGCTGGAATGGGAATGCTTCTATAATGCGACGTATCGTCAGCTTCGCGTTGAGCATAGGCTGTTGAGGAGAACAGAAAGAAAACAATAAACCCTGAGACGTATCGCATACGCATAGAACGAAAAACAATGCGATTTAGCAGATGGCAACTAAAAAAACAATGACGCTCCATCTGGAAACGTCATTGTAAAAAAGTGGGATGTTTTTTAAATCGCTACGTTAACCCGGTTATTTCACCACTTTAAGAACTCCCTGCATCAGCGACGAATGGCCGGGGAATGTGCAGACAAACTGATAATCACCGGGTGTAGTGGGTGCGGTAAAATAAATACTTTCGGAGGTTTCGGGCTGAAGAATGTTAGTATGATACAATACGTTTGGCGATGCCGGTACGTAGTTCATCTTCGGGCCATTCAGGTTTAATTTCAGAGCCGCATCGCCGACAGCATTAGCCGTAGCTGGTTTTGTGATCACGCAGTTATGCAGCATATCGTCGTTGTTATTGAAAACGAGCTTAATACGACTGCCTGCTTTTATTTCCCATTTCTCAACATCGAATTTCAGACCGGGCTTGGTGCCAATGGTAATAGTCTGATCTGGGCCGTTTGCCCAGTCGGCTGGCATCGTTACAACACGTTTGGCGTTTACCGATTTTACGTTTTTCGCCGTTGTGACGGCTTCTTTTTTCTCCGCAGCCATCATGTCGGTATGGTCGTGTTTAGCCGCAGCTATAACTCGTGCCGGAAGAGTTAGTTTTTCGCCAGGTGCAATGGCATTCAGCGTATAATAGCTAACCGAGTGCAGCAATGGCATATTCGACGCCGACCGAACGCCTTCGGCTTTGATTTCATGAATGAAACCTTCACGTAACACGGTATCGGCCACGATGCGAGCGCTTAGTCCATCAGCAGCCACCACAATTCCCCGAATGGGTACGGGGCGCGCATCTTCAATGGGACTTCCGTAGGTTTTGTGATACCGATACGTAAAACTATTAAGGCTGTAGCTTTCGGGGTTTTCGGCGGTCTTGCGATCAACAGGCAGGGTAAACGTAACTTCAAATCCGTCGGGTTTCGACGTAATGGTTTTCATCTCGAATGGCGTTTTACCGGTCCACACCAGCCGTTGAACACCGTATGAATCTTTACCGGTAGCAGCCCAGCCGCGACTTGTCATACCCACGAACATAGAACCATCCTGCCCCCAAACGGTACGTATAATACCCGATTGAAAACCTTCACGGAATGGGAAACACGCTCCCTGCCACTCACCATTTACTTTTTCGAGGGCCACCCGCATAATTTTACTATGTCCCTGATCGCCAACGAACAATTGTCCGGAAAAAGGTCCAAACGCGCCGTTAGTCGTATCTTCTTTAAAATCAGATGTAGAAATGCCCATCAATGTGTGCGGGAACCAGATTGCCGGAACTTTCAGGTTCTTCACCGTTTTGGCAACCTCAAACATCGGTTTGCCAGTGCTCGGTACGTCTTCGGGTTTCAAACTCAGTGGCGAACCCGGCTCGCTGGTCCAGCGCAAACCGGCTGGGTTACCTACGAAATCGCCTTTCGCTACGTGTGTCATCCGGCCTGAACCAACCCAGTCACCCTGATTTTCGGTGTAGAAAATGCTGCCGTCACGTAGCACGCCAAAACCGGCAGGCGAACGCATACCCGTTGCCCAGGGCGTCATTTCGCCTTTGTCGTTTAGTTTCAGCATCCAGCCGCGCCATTTCGCCAGACTGGCTCCGTAGCCAATCCAGTCGAGGTTGAGCGTGATAATCATATCGCCATCGGGTAGCATAACCGGGCCATAACTGTATTCGTGGTAGTTTCCCGATAACGGCCATTTGTAAAACGAGCTATATTCGTCTGCTACGTCGTCACCATCAGTATCGACAAGCTTGGTCACTTCGCCCCGTTGCGTACATAAAAAATAACCTTTCGGGTGCCACATCAGGCCAAGCGGCTCATGCAAACCAGAAGCAAATTTTTTGTACGTCGGCATACGGCTTCCCTGCATATAAGGGTTGCTAATCAGCCAGACCTCCCCGCGACGAGTGCAAGCGGCTAATCTGCCATCGGGTAGGGGAGCCAGTCCACCTACTTCCAATTTAATATCCTCGGGAATGGGGAGTGTAAGAATTCGGTAATAATCATCTTCACCTGCCGGGCGCTGTGCAAAGGCGGCAGAGGAAAAGAGTGCCGCAACGGATGTTGAAAGAGCGAACAGGAACGCATTGAAGTAAGTGAACTTCTTCATTCTATTTTTTTCATTATTCATTATAAATTCATTATCAGGCGATACGCAAACCGTTTGCTGTTTGGCGTTCGGTTTGAAGCAACGTAACGGTTCCATCAGCAGAAACAGCGCCCAAGACCAGACATTCACTCATGAACGTAGCAATCTGTTTGGGCGGAAAGTTGACTACGGCTACAACCTGTTTGCCCACCAGTTCGCTGGCACTATACAGTTTGGTTAATTGTGCCGATGTGCGTTTCAAGCCCAGTTCACCAAAATCGAGGGTTAGTTTATAGGCCGGTTTTCGTGCTTGCGGAAAATCCTCAACCGCGATGACCGTAGCCGTCCGAATTTCCACCTTTTCAAAATCGGCCCAAGAGATAGAATCAGTTGTCATGGTACGCTTGCTACGTTATTGGGTTGACCAATATGTTGATCCAACAACATAGCTGTGGATGAATTAGAAAATAATCGAGTACTGTACGGAAGCAGCCCCATTTTTCAGGTCTACAGGCAATAGCAACTCCTGCTTAGTGTTACTCTGACGGATTTTAGCCTTCGCTTTCGGCTCGATACGGACGTAATAGCTACGGTCGTTGATGGCGTATAATCCTTTCGCCACTTCCTCGACCGACGTAGCAGCGGCTACTCGACAATAAGGCGTTCCGTTGGTTGATCCATTGAGCGTTAGCGTACGCACGAGCGCATTTCCGGACGTAGCGTCTTGGCTGGTTTGAATGGCGTCAGTAACCGTCAGCCCGGCTAATTTATACTGAGTAGTGGGCTGACCCTGTTTGTCAACGGTCATACCAACGTAACGTAACGTATTTTCGTCAACGCTGTCAGGCCAGGCGGCTGCCTCGTTCTGAAGAACCATCAACGGCGTTTGTGGTGATGTACGAACCAATGTTCCCAGTGGGCTAAGCAATTGTGGTTCACCACGTTCATACCACATTTCGGTTACGTTGGCAAAATCACCTTTCCAGACTTGAAGTAGCGCCATCTGATTCAAATCGAGCGTGTAATGTATACCCGTTGGTGCGCCGACGGATAGACTATGCGTGCGTTTTGTTTTTTCGCCAGGCAACTGCACAAACGAACGAATTCGCTGGATTTTGTCCTGTGGACTGCTATAATCGGGATTCACACTGACCAATGCCACGGCATCAGGCTCGGGTAGTGAAGCTGGCGCATGAAGCGGCTGCGGGCGCGTATCGGCCAAAGAAATAAATAACCCTAAACCCGGCCGAAACCAAGACCGGGAAAAATAAACCCGGATATCGTGCGATCCGGCCGACAACGTAGTGGTTCCTGTGGCGGGCTGACCCAGCTCGAGGTGATTGACCGGAATCAACTCTTTGCCATCGACCCACAACGCTCCAGCTCCACCCTGATTTAGTTCGAGTTGATACGTACCAGCCTCGAAAATGTTAAGCTTTCCTGTGAAAAAGATAGAATACTGACGTGGCTGACCATACGAGACCTCATAGTTAAGCGTACCGACCGTATCCTGTTTTAATACTTTTTTCTGGGCCGCATACTTCGGGTCGAGAATATAGCCGCCTTCTACAATCGTGTAATTTAAGGGAGCTGTCCACTTCGCTACGTTGCGGGGCGACATGGTTCGAAAGCCCAGATTGCGTATCGCTACTGAACCCGATTTGGTTGACAGCATCAGCGGTCCCTTTTTGTTATTAGTCAGTATCTGACTTTCCCGAACGGTGATGCCGTTTATGGCAAATTTCTCGAGAACAGACGACCCTTTTCCTGCATTTACCTTATACCATATATCTACCGATTGCCATAAACCGGGTGCTTTAAGCAAACGAGCCGATTCCTGCGAGCCCGCCAGCCGAATAGCCTGACCCGTTGGTAAAGTCAACGTGACATCGGCATTGGCAGTCATTAACACGTCGACATGCATACGGAAGTCGTCGGTTGGTGTAGCCAGCGTGAGGGGTTCTGTTGAGCCAACAAGGAGGCTGTTTCCTGATTTGGGACGTAGCGACGTAGCATCAGCTGTAGGCGAGATTGAGCCAGCTAATTCCCAGCCTGTTGGGCGGGTAAGTTGCGTAAGTGGTACGGCTGGCAAATCACTCTGGGCATACAGGTTGAGCGACAGCAGCCAGGCAGATAAAATGGCGGGGCCATGTCGAAAAATTGACGATTTATTTTTGTTCATACGGCAGACAAAGCAGAGACTTCTGCTTTTGTATCCATCAAAAATAAGTAAAGTCTCCTGTTTACTCCTTACCCTCTAAAACTTTTGTCCGAAACCGTTTGCTCGCAATACTTTTCTAATCAGCATTGTTATTATTACAACCCGAAACGTATGATCGTTACGTAGAAACCAGCTATTTATGAGTACAGAATCAGAAGAATTTGATCATTCAGCAAATACACCGAAAAGGCAGACAAATCCATCGTCTGAGCCTGAGTACACAGCCGAGCCAGATAATCAGTCTGAGCAACGTAGCGAAGCGGCTTCGTCTGGGCCCGAGCGAACAAATGCACTTGAGTTCCTTAAACCCGCCGACGGATACGTAGTAACGCCTGTGCTCATCTGGCTGAATGTTGGCATCTTTATTCTGATGGCGTTGACAGGGGTGAATGTTCTGCAACCAGAATCACAGGATCTTATTCGCTGGGGCGCCAATTATTCTCCGTTGACCCTCGACGGTGAGCCTTGGCGACTACTGAGTAGTTGCTTTCTGCATATTGGTATACTCCATCTGCTGTTCAATATGTATGCGTTGATGCAGATTGGCCCTGTACTTGAGCCTTTATTGGGAACCCGCCAGTTTACGATTGCTTATCTGACCACCGGATTGTCGGGTAGTGTTGTTAGTCTCTGGTGGCATGATGTGGTTCTGGGTGCAGGAGCATCAGGTGCTATTTTTGGCTTATATGGCGTGTTCTTGGCGTTACTAACTACCAACTGGCTCGATGCCGAAACCCGACGTGGTTTGTTGAGAAGTATCCTGATTTTTGTTGGATTCAACCTGATGATTGGTCTTCAGTCGGGAATTGATAATGCGGCACATATTGGCGGATTGCTGGCTGGATTGTTGTTTGGATACGTATTTTACTGGGCTGTTCTTCGGCAGGGTTATTTAACTAACCGAAATTCAGTGTATTTACTGATTCCGCCAGTTGTTGTTTTGCTGATGTCGGCGTTCGTTTATACAAATACCTCGAACGTAGCGGCTGAGTATGATCGAATGATGAATCAGTTTGGGCAGCTCGAAAAACAGGCGATGGATGCGCTTCGATTACCCTCCAATACACCTGCGGCCGAAATTGCTAATGCTATTGATAAGAAAGGTATAGTTGCCTGTTGCCAGGCAATTGACTTGTTGAACAAGTCTGATAAACTCGAACTGCCCGAAAAGTTGCGACAACGTAACCTGCTACTACGTCAGTACGCTACGTTGCGGCTCAACAGTTTTAAAGTGCTGAAAAAGTCACTGACCGATACTACCCATGCCTATGATCAGCAGATTGCTAATTATAATCGGCAAATCCAGACTGTTTTAAATAAGCTAAAGGATAAATGAGTGCAGAGAATCAAGAATGAATAAGGAATAGAGTAATCTATCAGGTTACGAGAGCTTTCTTTGCTTATTGAGGAAGATTAGCCAGTTCGTTCGCCAGAAATTGCCGAAACCGCTCCTGCAATCCCTGAAAATGAGTCAGGTATTTCTGGCCCTCTTCGGTCACAATCGCTCCACCACCTTTTTCACCCCCGGTTTGTGTCGACACTAACGGCGCGTCGGCCTGTGTATTCATGGATTGAACCAGATCCCAGGCTCGCTTATACGACATCTGCATGGCCTTAGCTGCCTTGTTGATCGAGCCGGTACGTTGAATATGACTCAGAAGCTCAAGTCGGCCAATACCCATAAACCGTTCTGTTGCGTCGGGCGAAGTAGTTTCGAGCCAGATTCGGCCATTGATACGTAGCTGATTCATCGCTGATAGGGTTTAGATAGAGCGGCTAAAGTACATACTAATACATTCATTGGATAAGACGATAGAGTTTATCCGGGCAATTATTGGCTTGTTTCGGCTTCTGATAGTACCTTGCACCCGATAGATCTCTCGCCTTGTTCGCCCTCTCTCGCACTGTCTGTCTGCGACCTCGGCGACCGTTCCTGCTATCGTAACGGCTATGGACAATGTCGAATTACTCTCCCGCATTCAGTTTGCTTTTACAATTGCTTTCCATTACATCTACCCGCCCCTGAGCATTGGTCTCGGCGTTTGTCTGGTAATTATGGAAGGGCTGTATCTTAAAACCAAAGACAAAGTTTATGAGGAATTAACCCGTTTCTGGGTTAGGATTTTCGCGCTCATTTTTGGAATTGGCGTGGCTACCGGTATCGTTATGGAATTTGAATTCGGTACTAACTGGGCTACGTATTCTCGCTACGTTGGCGATATTTTTGGCTCGGCACTGGCAGCCGAAGGTATTTTTGCCTTTGCTCTGGAATCGGCTTTTCTTGGTATTCTGCTGTTCGGCTGGAACCGCGTAAGTCCCAGAGTGCATTTTATGGCTACAGTATTAGTCGCGCTGGGTTCTATATTCTCAGCTCTCTGGATTGTGGTGGCTAACTCCTGGCAACAAACACCCAGCGGTTACCGTATCGAAGGCGAAGGTATGAAAGCGCGTGCCATCGTAACGGATTTCTGGGAAATGGTCTTCAATCCATCATCGGTTGAACGGTATTCACACGTATTGATTGGCGCTTTTCTGGCGGGTTCATTTCTGGTATTGAGTGTCAGTGCGTGGTATATTCTGAAAAAGAAACACGTAGTGCACGCACAGGCTGCCTTCCGAATTGCACTCTGGGTAGCGGCTGTGTCGGCTTTGGGCCAGCTTTTTACCGGACATAAATCGGCTGAGGTAGTGACAAAATACCAACCCGCAAAACTGGCGGCAATGGAAGGCCATTTTGAGAAATCAGCTCCTGCCGATATGTATCTGATGGGTTGGGTTGATGCCAAGAATCAGAAAACAACGGGGCTAAAAATTCCGGGCGGACTGTCGTTGCTGGTGCATCAGGATATTAACCAACCCATTCCCGGCCTGAATAGCATAAAACCCGAAAACCGCCCGACGGCCATCAATTTTGTTTTTCAGACGTATCATCTGATGGTGGCTATCGGTATGACGTTGATCGCGCTGACGTTGTTCAGCCTGTATTTGCTCTATCAAAAAAAGCTGTTCCAGACGCGCTGGCTAATGGTGGTTTTCGTTTACGCGGTATTGTTGCCCCAAATTGCCAATCAGGTTGGCTGGTACACGGCCGAAGTTGGCCGACAACCGTGGGTGGTTTATGGGCTGCTACGTACCTCCGACGCGCTTTCGCAAGCCGTTAAGGCCGAACATGTACTGGCATCGCTCATCTTGTTTACGCTGGTGTATGTGATGCTCCTCGGTCTGTTTCTCTACCTGCTCAATAAGAAAATTCAGCATGGTCCAGACGTAGCGTCAGATGGCGAAACGTCGTCGCGCATGAACCCATCGTTTAATCCAATTTTAAATGAGTGAAAGAGTGAAAGAATGAAAGAGCGAATTGACCGTATGGCTTTCGCTCTTTCATTCTTTCACTCTTTCGCCTTTCTGCTTATGGATACCTTTCTTGGTCTTGATTTACCTACCTGGTGGTTTCTACTAATTGGCGCGCTTATTAGCGGCTACGGAATTCTGGATGGGTTTGATTTAGGGGCGGGTGCGTTACATCTCTTTTTTCGAAAAGAAGAAAGCCGACGTATTGCGCTCAATGCCATCGGCCCCGTTTGGGATGGGAATGAAGTCTGGCTGGTAATTGGAGCCGGAGCTTTGTTTGCGGCTTTTCCAATGGTTTATGGCACTATTCTATCGGTATTCTACCTGCCGTTTATCCTGTTTCTGGTCGCTATTATTTTTCGAGCAATCTCAATTGAGTTTCGAAGTAAAGAACAGATGGCCTGGTGGCGGCAACTTTGGGATGTGAGCTATGCCGTGTCCAGCGTTTGTATTTCGCTTTTGTTGGGCTTGATACTGGGTAATCTCATTCAGGGCATTCGGCTAAACGCCAACCACGAATTTGTTGGCGAATTAAAGGACTTTTTCAACCCCTATGCCGGGCTGATCGCCGTTACGGTGCTATCACTTTTTATGATGCATGGTGCGATGTATCTGCTGATGAAAACCGAAGATCGGCTCTACGCGAAACTGACCATTATTGCCAACAACACCAGCAAATTCTTCATCCTGTGCTTTCTGGCAGCCTCGAACGCTACGTTGATTTACGTACCTCACATGACAGCCATTTTCAAGAATCACCCTGAGTTATTCGTGTTGCCGATGGCGGCTGTGCTTATTGTACTCAACATCCGACGTAGCATCGAGAAACGACAATATCGACGCGGCTTTATCTCATCATCCATTACCACTGCACTGTTACTGATTCTGTTTGCGATGGGCTTATACCCCAATCTGGTACTTTCGACGGTTGATCCACGCGGGCACATTAGCATTTATGAAGCGGCTTCTTCCGATTCGTCATTACGTACCATGTTGCTTTTCGCTTTCATCGGAATGCCGCTGGTTGGTACGTATACGGTCTTTGTTTTCTGGACCTTTCGCGGAAAAGTTAAACTGGAAGAGCATAGCTATTAAGTGCTTTACCAAACAAGCAGAAGTATATTTCTGCTTTATAAATAGTGCTGTATCTTTACCATATTATCTGAATACGAATAAAAATGCCACAGTACGATTTTCGCAAGTATCATTATCGCTCTATCAACGCTGCCAATGATGCAGAACGGGCCGCTATCAATCAGGAACTGAAAGATTTATATACATCATTGCCCGACGACGAAAAAGACGATTTCAACCGGCAGCTCCAAACGTTTCTGGCTAAAGAAATGGGGCGGTTAAAGTCTGACTATGAATCTGTTAAAGGTGGTCTTGGCGATAATTGATACGTAGCAACAACCGCCAATTAAATCATTCCGCGTGCTTTTAGCTCCAGGTATTTATTTACGGTATTGGCGGTAAGATTTTTCGGAGCGGTTAAAATGGTCTGAATTCCGTATTGGCCTAACTCTTTCACAATCTGTTTTTTCTCATACGAAAATTTTTCGCCAATAGTCTTTAGATAAATTTCTTCCGTATCGGCAGCAGGGTCGTTAAGCAGAGTAGTTAACTCGGTATTTTCGAAAAAAATGACCAGCAACAGATGGTCTTTAGCTAATCGGCGGAGATAAGGAAGCTGGCGCTGCATACCGCTAACAGTCTCAAAATTAGTGAACAACAAAAGCAGACTGCGTTGGCGAACGTGGGTACGCACGCTGGCATACAAACTTTCGTAATCCGTTTCCAGAAAGCGGGTTTTCTGCCGATAAAGCAATTCCAGAATTTTAAGCATCTGACCCGACCGACGATCGGCCGGGAGCAATTGACCTATATGATTGGAAAAGGTTAAAATACCGGCGCGATCCTGTTTTAGTAATGCTATGTTGCTCAGAACCAAACTGGCATTAATCGCATAATCGAGAAGTGTTAACCCTTCAAACGGCGACCTCATTACGCGACCTTTGTCAATCAGGCAGTAAATAGGTTGCGAACGCTCATCCTGATACGCATTGATCATCAACGTAGTACTTTGAACGCTACGTCGGGATGTGGCTTTCCAGTTTATCGTTCGAACGTCATCGCCGGTAGAGTAGGGGCGAACCTGTTCGAATTCCATGCTGTGCCCGATACGTCGGATACGTTTGACGCCAATCTCATTCAGACGATTTGTGGCTGCTAAGAGTTCGTATTGACGCATTTGCAAAAACGATGGATAAACGGCGGCCATTTTGCCTTTCTCGAATTGATACCGACGTTTTAGTAAGCCTAATGGTGTCAGAACAAATACATTTACGGCACCAAAGCTGTATTCTCCCCGACGGGTTGGGCGAAGCTCGTAACGTATTGCCTGGGTTTCGCTCGGGTTCAGGCGAGCCCGAAACAGCACATCGCGCCGTTGAAACTGGAACGGAATTTCGTCAATTACTTCTACGTCGGCCCGAAAATTATACCGATTTTCGAGGTAGATAGTCAACGGATTCTGATCGCCATTTGATAGTCGTTCAGGTAATTCGCGACGGGCAAAAAAAGCGGTTCTCTGCCGAAACAGAAGCCAGCCATCTAGTCCGATCAGCAGGAGGAAAATCACGAAAACAATCTTTGCCAGTGGCAACAGAATCGGAAATGCGTAAGCCGCAATAAATAGTAGCGTAATACCAATTAAGGCGAACCACAAACGTAGAGCAACGAAAAGCGGACGGAAGAACATCAGGGGCGTTGCGTTTTTAGGTTGGCAAGGGCGTCATCAATTTCGGGCTCATAAAGTGAGTTGAAATCGTCTTCCTGGTAATCACTTGTTCGTTCGGCACGTAACGCTTTGAAAAAAAACGATGCATCCTGAAAAGCCGAACGCGCTTCATCGGTTCGGTTAAGCTGCAGTAACGCACGCCCTCGGTGGTATTGCACAAGGGCCGACCGACTGAAATTTTTAGCCGCTTTTTCCAAGTCTGTCAACGCTTTTTCAGGCTGTTGAGTTGCGATATAACTGACCGCCCGACTAACGTAATGTTTATAATTAACCCACTCGGCTCCATGTTTATGAGTTAATGAATCGATGCCTATACTGAACTGTTCAAGGGCTTTCTGATGGTTTCCCATGGCGCGGTAGGTTAACCCTTTCATATAGCTAACCGGATTATAGCCAACTATATCGTCGAAGTTTGGTGTCAATGCATCATAAGTATCGAAATGCACTAAGGCACGCGGATAATCGCGTAAGTGTAACAGATATAATTCGCCAACCAAGCCATGTTGTTTAGGATAAAGTCCAGTTGTTTTCTCCATCCATTGTTCGGCTTGTTCATACTCCTTGCGCCATAAGTAATTGAGCATACGCAGCCTATAATTTTCAGATGAAGCCGACAACGTATCGAGACGCTTTCTCTCACGGATGTCGTCGTAGTAAAACTGATTATTAACCTTTTGGTTGGTAATCAGCAAATTGGCATATGATTTCAGACGCTGTTCATCTGTCTGGCAGAATCCCGATATAGGGAGCAATAGCCATAAAAACCAGAATTTTCTCATGGCAGTATTTCAGTTATCTGGCCATTTTTAAGGCGAAATGTAAGCGACACGGCAACGTCGGACGGTGCATCGTCCTGACGATGCGATTCTAGAAGCATCGCATCTGTTGCTACGTAATCCCGGCAAATGGCCAATATTTGATTCAGCACGCGCTTGTCAAATGTTCTGGGACAATAATCTTCGCCAAATCCTTTTAGCAGAAATGCCCCTTTTGCACCTTTACAATTGACTTCAAACTGAACACGTACTAAACCAGATTCTCCTTGTTGATAAAGAGGTTGATACTGTTTTCTGAACAATTGAATGAGGTCGTAACGCTGGCTTCCGGCCAATCGATTGGTTTCGTACCAGCTTTGGCGATAACAGTTGCTACAGACCTGGAAACCACTTGGCCTACACGTATCGGCTTTATTGAGCGAGCGGAGGAATCGAAAGTTTTCAACAGTTACCACCTGTCCATTGCTGCCGATAAACTGCAACGATGTCGGTGAAATGTTTCGTAATTGCCTTATGTATTTACAGTTGCCTTCTCCAGTATATTGATTACCCCGAATGACCAGAAAAACCGACTTCTCTAGCTGGGCCAGCCTCCAGAAGTGTGCCGTTCGCTGCTTGGTCACTGTATTTTCCATTGCTAGTTTGCCATCTGGAAAAAGATAAAGAGTCAGACTATCCGACTGCCATACGCGTCCACTAAGAGTTTTATAAGTCTGAGCTGAATCAAGGGGAAAGTCATCGAATCGACGAAAAACCATCGGGTAATTTTTTCCGATGCGTAGAATGTTCTGTTGCAGACTAATTACACCCGGCGTATAACGGATCGTATCAAGCCGAATAGAATCACCCTGTTTATCCCAGGTAGCCGATAATTTGGGGGCTGAGCCTTCAATCATGCCGAATTGATACGTACCGTCGGCATCTAGTTGAAGATATATAGGTAACGGACAGGAAAGATCTAAATCCCACTCTGTGTGCACACCAATCCATTTCCCAATTAATTGATTGCGATCGGGTGTTTGTCCAAAAAGCAATGGAACATATAGAATGAAAAAGGTACAATGAATCATGGACAAAAAAGCCTTCGTCTTGCTCTTTCGTTCATTACTTACGTTATGCCGTTCATTCTTCATCATTAACGTGGCACTTCTATTTTCTTCACTAGTTGGGCCACTACCTCGTCGGCCGTACCGCCTTCCATTTCTCGTTCGGGAGTCAGAAGAATACGATGACGTAGCACAGAGGGCGCAAGTTCCTGAACATCCTCTGGCGTAATAAAATCGCGGCCATGTAACGTAGCAAGTGCTTTAGCACTGTTGAGCAATGCTACTGATGCACGGGGCGAAGCACCGAGATAAAGCGATTTATTGGCACGGGTGGCCTGAACAATCTGAGCGATATAGTCGAAAAGTTTATCTTCTACGTGTACCTGATGCACCTGAGCACGTAACGTAGTCAATTGTTCGGCTGTAAGAACAGCGTTTATGGCTTCGAGCGCATCCGATAAATTTCTACGCTGGTGATGACCACGTAGTATATCTACCTCTTCCATTGCGGCTGGATAGCCAACTACGATTTTAAATAGAAACCGATCTAATTGAGCTTCTGGAAGTCGATACGTTCCTTCCTGCTCAATCGGGTTTTGCGTAGCCAATACCATAAACGGCTCATCAAGATGATACGTAGTACCATCATTCGTCACCTGCCGTTCTTCCATCACTTCAAATAAAGCTGCCTGTGTTTTGGCGGGAGCCCGGTTGATTTCGTCTATCAGAATGAGGTTTGAGAAAATTGGGCCTGGCCGAAAAACGAAATCACCAGTTTTGGGCTGAAAAATAGACGTACCCAGTACATCAGAAGGCATCAGGTCGGGTGTAAACTGTATCCGGCTAAAGCCTACCGACATGGTTTTTGCCAGCAACTTAGCCGTTAATGTTTTAGCAACGCCAGGAACGCCCTCAATCAATACGTGCCCATCGGCCAGTAACGCTGTTAGTAGCAAATCAACAACCTGATGTTGACCAACAATCACTTTACCAACTTCAGCCCGAATTGCATCGATAGCTGATTTAATCGGACTAAGGTCTAAGCGGGAATCAAATGGAGTCATTGAAGTTAAAGTTAAAGGATAGCAGCTTGACTATGCTTTTCAATCCAAAGAAACAGGGCTTTCTTATAAAACGGGCAAGGAGTAGTTAGTCCTACTTTTGTGGTGGCTTAGATTGCAAAATCATGACTACCCCCCTTACTCGGTTAAAACTACGATATTTTTTCAACGACTTGAACAGATACCCAATCTGTATAGGTGCGACAATCGAAATGAAATACATTCCATTGCACTGTTCATCAATAGGTTAGTGATAGCTTTGTATTGTGGCCGAGACAGTAAACTCGTCTGTTTGCACCGACATTTGTTAACCACTTTAAAATCCTTTGTAAGGCTACGCAAAGGGCGTATCAACAGGCCATTTCCCAAGCTCAGCTTTCTATACTACTAGCTAAGGTGAACGTCGTCCTTTTTGAGTGGCCCGACCTAATGCTCAATGATGAGCTGAAACGTTGGTTTGCGTTAGAGGGTAAGTACTGCGTAGCCTTATACAGTGAAGTTTGTGTGCGTCTGATCAGTCGGATTATGAACGTAATCATGGTCGCATCAAGTATTGCAGCTACCGTTGTTTTCAGGTTTGTTCCATTAGTTTGGCTTCCCACTGTAAAGATGCAGACATCAATACAGTGACAGGGGAGCAGAGAATAAACGAGGGAAGCCTCAAACCCATCCGAGTATGTCATTCCTGCTATTTTTTATGCTTCTCAAACGTATTCATCCTTTTGCCGCTATGCACCGATGGGCTAAAGCCAATTATAGCTTGCTGGGTTGGCAACAAGCTCCGTAAAACCATCCGTAGGCGTTTTCTGGCTCTGACTGCTTTGATTCAGCAGTTAATGCCCGCTGTCGCTCAACAGTGCCAGCAATTACAGTACTATACCTTCGATTACAGCTTTGCCGATAAAAGCGTGTTTTGGGAACTGGGAGGCATCTGGCACAAAAACACATGCTTCTCAAGGTAGTGCCTCATTCCAGAATTGACACCGATGCCTCTTGGGCGAAAAGTGAGTATTACGGCTGGTTCTTGATCTGGTCGTATCACCTGTCACCATCGGAAGCCCTCCGCCAAACTTTACGCTCCTTAAAGAGCTTACCGTTCTGAATGGCCATACTTTGTGGCCTTATAAATGCTTGGATCGGGTCAGTGCTTACCTGATGATGGCCAGTTGCACGCTTCAATTAATCATGTACGATAATTTTTCCAATCAGCGGGAGTTGGGCAGTTTAGATGCATTTAAAACCACTTTTCAAAAATGCACACCCTTCACTTAAATAATTGGCTGATTCTGACCAGAGATAGTATAACCTATAACAATTTTTTTACATTTGTTGAGATTCAATTTACACTGCTACCAACTAAACTAATGCAAACTCAGGATAGGCCTTTTGATGTATTAGTGGTAGATGATGATTCATCCGTCAGCGATCTGTTGAGTTTGGTTGGTAGACGAGAGTTTGTGGAAGCTACGTTTATCAGCGTTTCAACGGCTTTAGAAGCCCTTTATTTTCTAGATGATCCACGGAATTGCCAGCCTAGTTTAATCTTACTAGATATTGATTTACGGGATGCTCTCGATGGCATTGAATTGATTCCCCTATTACAGGCACGGGTCAACAGGAAGATACCTATTGTCATGTTATCGCATTGTTTACAAAAGAATTACGTTCGGCGTTCCTACCAAGCTGGTGCTGCTGCGTACACGCGCAAACCAGAAGAACTCGTGGAATGGAGAACGTATGTTAATACGTTAAAGCAGTATTGGTATAACACAACTCTATTGCCAAAAAAAGAGTCATAAACTCAATAAAGTTGTCTGCGGGCGGAGGGTCTCTTACCTGTTTTCAGACAATTTTTCTCCGCACTTTGTCCAATAAAAGGTTGTAGGTTCCCCCAGTTTATTACAAACCGCTTGAAAGACCTGAATTATATCCTTGGAGGTATCCATAGTCACTCTAAGTAGATTCTGGGTCGCTAGTAGATCATCGGCCTGTTGTTAGCGTAGTCTGTTTGGTTGGGGTGAGTATGCCATATCGTCGAGAATGAGTCTTTTAAAAAAACAAAAGGTAGGGCATTAGTTCTGGCAACCAGTTAGTGTAGTAGTCCAATTTATTGCCACCCGCCACCCAGCGCCCGATATAAATCTGTGAAGGCAAAAAACTGTTGCTGTTTGGTGTTTATCAGGGCAAGTTCTGCTTCCAGTACGCTACGTTGTGCGGTGATCACTTCGAGATAGGATGCGTAACCGTTGGCGAAAAGGTCGTTCGACGTATTAACCGCTTTTTCGAGTACATCGACCTCCTGCGCCTGTAAATCCGCTACGTTATAGTAATTTTCTACACCTCGCAGATTGGTTGTTACCTCACTGAAACCCGTTAGGATGGTTTGTCGATAGCGATATAACGATTCCATAGCCTGTGCTTCTGATTGGCGGTAGTTTCCTTTCAGAAAACGTCGGTTTATGATCGGTGCCGATAGGCCACCCAACAGACCGGCCGCTATTGAAGCCGGGTTAAACAATACAGCCGTCCGAAACGCATTCAATCCAAGATAGGCATTCAGGTTCAGACTGGGTAGAAACTCCGCGCGCGCTACGTCAACATCAACATGGGCCGCCTGTAATTCGAGTTCGGCCTGCTGTATATCGGGCCGGCGGACAAGCATCTGAGCCGGTAGACCGGTTAGTACCTGACTCGGCAGTTCACGCTCCTGCAATGATTTTCCTCGAACAATTGGCTGTGGGTACCGACCCAGTAGCCTGTTCAACTGATTCTCAGCTTCAATTATTTGCTGCCGTACGCGTCCCTGCCGACTTCGGGTATTCAACAGTTGAGCGGTAAATTGCTGAACGGCCAACTCAGTTACTCGCCCGGCTTGTTTCTGAATACCGACTAACCCCAACGCATTCTGTTGCAGCTCAATGTTTTTTTGAATGATTTCCAGTTCGCCATCAAGGCCAAGCAGGGTGTAGTAATAGCGTGCTATCTCCGCGACCAATGCCGTAATTACAGCATGACGCCCTTTTTCGGAAGCCAGCAATCGTAAATAAGCCGCTTTCTTTCGATTACGAAGTTTTCCCCAAATGTCAACCTCCCATGTACTGCGAGCACCCAGAAAGTAGTCGGGTGTTGGGTTTGGAATGCGCTCATTTCCTCGAATGTTCTCAGATAGGTTCGTGTCAAAATTTCCTACGCCATTCATAGAGTATTTACCGTATCGATCTCCACCTGCCGAAGCAACCGCGTTAACCTGCGGAGCGAGGAAACCACGACTGTACTCAAAAGCAGCCCGAGCGGTCTCAATACGTTGGGTAGCGATACGTAAATCCAGATTACCCGCCAGTGCTGTATCGATGAGCTGAGCCAGATTTGGGTCAGAAAAAAATGTTCGCCAGTTCTGGCTGGCAATACCTGTTGAATCGCGCTGGCCTGCAAACGTAACAGGAATCGGTTTGGCTTTTGGCAGAATCAGGGATTTGGGCAACTGACAACTGCTCAGCAGACCTAAACCAAAGAGAAAATAACAACTGATTCGAATCGATTTATGAATGAACAATGGTGCCATTGACGTGTGGTTGAGTGGATTGACTGACCGAATGACCATCGGCTTTTGACGAATGAGAATCGGGTGACTCATCGTTGGTGTGCGAGTTCGAACTGAAACGCTGAGCAATTTTGGCAAAGAAGACAAAGAGCCCCGGTATGATTATAAGACCGAACAACGTACCGGTAAACATGCCGCCAGCCGCTGCCGTACCGATAGAACGGTTGCCCAGTTCGCCAGCGCCCGACGCCATACAGAGTGGAATAAGGCCCGCAATGAATGCAAAGGAGGTCATCAGAATCGGACGTAACCGCGAAACGGCTCCTTCTACCGCTGCGTCGACAATCGATAAACCTTCTTTATGCCGCTGGTTGGCAAACTCGACAATCAGAATGGCATTTTTACCCAACAACCCAATCAGCATGACCAGTGCCACCTGCGCATAAATATTATTCTGTAATCCAGTCAGTTGCAGAAAGGCGAACGAGCCGAATACACCCGTTGGTAGTGATAAAAGAACGGATAGTGGCAAGAATACACTTTCGTACTGAGCCATCAACAGGATGTATACAAACACCAGACAGATGGCAAAAATATACAGCGCCTGATCGCCCGACATCACTTCCTCCCGCGACATTCCCGACCATTCGAAGCCGAAACCTTTGGGCAGTTCTTTAGAAGCTACTTCTTCGATGGCCCGTATGGCATCACCGCTACTGTAGCCCGGTGCGGCATCGCCATTGATCATTGCCGAGGTATACATATTATAGCGGGTAAGCTGCTCAGGTCCGTAAACGCGTTCCAGTCGAACGAAATTTGAATAAGGAACCATTTCGCCCTGATCATTCTTGACGCGCATATTCAGTACGTCCTCAGGCTTGGTTCGATACACGGGTGCGGCCTGAACCATAACCTTGTACATTTGCCCGAAACGAATAAAGTTGGATGCATAAAAACTACCCATCATCGTTTGAAGCGTACTCATCGCATTGTCGATAGAAACCCCTTTCTGAGACGCCTTCTCCTGATCGACATGCAGCATATATTGCGGAAAGCTGGCATCGAAACTGGTAAACGCATCGCCGATTTCAGGACGTTTCTTCAAGGCCGCAATAAAACTCTGTGCAGCTTTGGCTGTTTGAGTCAGGTCGCCACTACGATTTTTGTCAAGCAAACGCAATTCAAATCCGCTGGAATTACCAAAACCCGGTACGGTAGGCGGTGGAAAGAACTGAATTGTGGCATCGGAAATACCCTGCGTTTTTTCCTCCAACGTAGCAATCAACTCCTGCACCGATACGTTCCGTTCATCCCAGTGCTTAAGATTAATCATCGCCATTCCGTAAGAAGCCCCTGCGCCATCGGTTAAAAGACTATATCCGGCCAGTGTCGATACGTTCTCAACGGCTTCCTGCTGAGAAGCAATCGTTTCGATAGCGTCCAGTACTTTCTCGGTTCTGTCTACGGTTGCTCCCGCCGGGGCGGTTACGTTCACATAAATCATCCCCTGATCTTCTGTCGGTATGAAACCGCCCGGCAGAATGGTACTGACGCCCCAGGTTCCTAGAATGAACAGCAATAGCAATCCCCACGTAACAACGCCCCGGTCAACAATCCGACGTAGCAGCGATTGGTATTTCCTTGCCAGCGATTCATATCCCCGGTTAAATTGGGCAAAGAATCGACCCAAAAGTCCCTTTTTCTCTCCATGAACAGGCCGAAGCAGAATGGCGCATAAAGCGGGGGTTAGCGTGAGTGCGTTGATGCCCGAAATCACAATGGCAATGGCCAGCGTAAGGGAGAATTGTCGGTAAAAAATTCCAACCGGACCCGATAAAAACGCTACGGGAACAAACACCGCCGACATTACCAACGTAATAGCAACAATAGCTCCGGCAATTTCTCCCATAGCCGCAAACGTAGCAGCGCGTGGCGATAAGGGGCCGTTGGCACCCGGCTCTTCCATCTTGGCATGAACGGCTTCCACTACCACAATAGCGTTATCGACCACAATACCGATAGCCAGCACCAGTGCAAACAGCGTTAGCAGATTAATTGAAAAACCGATCGAACTCATGAAAGCGAACGTACCAATCAGGGCTACTGGTACAGCCAGCGCACAAATCAACGTAGAGCGCCAGTCCTGTAAAAACAAAAACACGATGATAAAAACCAGCACAAAAGCTTCGATCAACGTACGAACCACTTCATGAATTGATGCGTCGAGAAAGCGTGATACGTCGTAGGCGTAGTTATACGTCATGCCTGACGGAAACGAGGTTTCTTTCAGCTCCTCCATTCGCGTTTTAACGGCAGCGATAACATCGCTGGCATTGGAACCGGGCCGCTGTTTGAGCATGATAGCCGCCGACGGTCGACCATCGTTTTTGGAAAGAATACCGTAATTCTGAGACCCGAATTCAACATCGGCAATATCTTTAAGACGTAGCAATGATCCATCAGGGTTTGTACGAAGGATAAGATTCTCGTACTGGGCCGGTTCGAAGAATTTACCCGTATAACGTAGTACGTATTGCAGTGTCTGGGGGGCACTGTCGGCACTTTCGCCCGCTTTCCCGGGAGCTGCTTCTACGTTCTGTTTCCGAATCCCGGCAACAACTTCATCGGGCGAAATATCATAGGCCGTCATCCGGTCAGGTTTGAGCCAGACACGCATGGAATAATCACGACTGCCCATGATAGCGGCAAAACCTACACCGTCGATCCGTTTCAGTTCGGCCAGTACGTTGATGTCGGCAAAGTTGTAGATGAACTTCTCATCAACTTTCGAATCGTTGCTCACGATGTTGAGATACAGAAGCATACTGTTTACTTCCTTTTCTGTCACCACACCCGCTTTAATGACCTCTTCCGGCAATTGGTCCATCACGGTTGTTACGCGGTTCTGTACGTTCACAGCCGCCAGATCAGGATCAGTACCAACTTTAAAGAATACAGTAATAAGCGTTGTTCCATCATTGCCCGACATCGACGTCATATAGGTCATGTTGGGTACGCCATTGATCGCCCGTTCGAGTGGAGTCGCTACCGCTTTAACGCATACGTCGGCGCTGGCACCAGTATAGCGGGTGGTTACTGTAACTGAAGGCGGCACAATTTCAGGAAACTGCGTAACCGGCAGACCTGTCAGTGCCAGTATGCCTAGCAAGACTATCAGAACAGAAATGGCCGTAGACAGCAATGGCCTTTTTATGAAGGTATTGAGCATAGTCGAGGATAAAAAAAGTAGAATGGGTAATGAAAAATGCAGAATGATTATGCCGTATTTGACTGGTAGTCAGGAGTTGATACGTTGACTACGTCTGCTGCATTTTTATCATCCATTATATTACTGAGCTGATGCGTACAGGGCTTGTACGTTTTTGGCAGGTAAAGGCTTGGGTACGATAGTCATGCCGTCTCGGAGGCTCTGAATTCCTTCGTATACAATTCGGTCGCCGGGCTCAAGCCCCGATTGAACAACATATAATTGATCGACGCGGCTACGGGGTACGAAACTTCTTGCCTTCACTTTATTATTGGCGTCTACCACATAGACGAAGTTTTTGTCCTGCACTTCAAAAACAGCTTTCTGGGGTACCAATACGGCATCGTCTACGTCCGTAGTGAGTCGAACTTTACCAGTAGCGCCATGACGTAGCAGGCGTTTTGGATTCGGGAAGGTGGCCCGAAAAGCAATTGTGCCGGAGTTATCTTCGAATTCGGTTTCGGTAGTTTCGATTTTCCCTTTATAAGGGTATGCCGAATCATCGGCCAGCAACAAGTCTACTTCGCGGACAATCGTTTTTTCGGGGTCGCGTCGTTTTTTGATAAAAGCAAGGTACTCTTTCTCCGATACGTTGAAATAAGCATACATCTGTCGAATGTCGGAAATGGCGGTTAGTAAGGCCCCTTCTTCAATCAGGCTTCCGCGTTTGAATGGCAATCGATTGATAACGCCGTCAAACGGAGCCCGGATGCTGGTCAGCGATTCGTGAAACTGAGCTTTTTTCAGAGCGGCTTTTGCTCCATTAATTGCCGAACGGGCCGTGGCTATTTTTGATTTGGCCAGCTTCAGTTCGGACGGAGAGATTACGTTTTTATCGACCAGTAATTTTACCCGATCCATTTCTACTTCGGCGGATTGCTCCTCCGCCATTGCACTTTCCAGCACTGACTGAGCCCGGTCGATCTCTACCTGATATTCGGTTGGGTTGAGCTGAAATAGGAGCTGGCCTTTGTGAACAGATTGACCTTCATCAACTAAAATCTTATCGAGATAACCAGCAACCCGAGCACGTATTTCAACATTTTGTACTGCTTCCAGACTGCTGGTATAATCATGATCCAGGGTTGCATCTTGACGTGTCAATTGAATAACCGGAAGCGACGGCTTCTTTTCCGTTTTTTTCTCCTGTGGGTCCGAACAACCTGTTATTATTGAGCCAATCAGGAGCGTTACTATGCTCAGATAGTATTGCATATATTGTCGTTGATCTTCTGAAATTGAACTAGTTAGTAAGTGTCGATCAGGCTGGTAGATAGCCTTGCTGATTCTATTGCAAGAAGATAATGGCAATTAAAGGGAGGCTTAAAATGCGCTTAGAATTTGCTTAGAGTCGCTGCAATTCATCTAAAAAATGGCTTAAGAAAAAACGCTACCCAAGATCTAGCTCAGGTAGCGTTCTGGTGGGCATTGTTCAACTATGCAAAAAGTAATCATTGATTGCTGGTATCCGTTTCTGGGGCAGCAATTTTCGCCAGATCTTTGTTATCAGGAAATAAATTCAGGCCTTTCGTCAGCCATTCTTTTCGGGCATTTTCATCCTTGGTAACCATCTCGTGATACGAAATCAGGTACTTAAAAGCGAGAACTAAATCCTTTTTATACCGATTCTGTTCTTCGGGCTTATCGGCTACCATGTTGGTAAACTGTTCAAAATAGGGCTTCGCTTTGCCTTTGAGTACGGCTTCTTCGGGTGTATAGGCGTAGTAATTCGCTTTTGCCCGATACAATACCGTTGGTGCATATTCGGGTGATGTTTTCTGAGCTAATGCCAGTGCGGAGTCTGCCATGGCGAATCGAACCGTATCCCGAACTAGTTTTCCGAGACTATCACGCTGGAAACCGAGGGTGTAATTGCTCATACCGTATCGGAACAGATCCTGTACATCGGCTTTGAAGCCATGTTTTGCGGCCGAATCAAGCGCAGCTACCGCTTCAGGATGTTTCTTGGCCCGGTAATAGTATTTAGCCATATCGCTGTACAAATTCTCCGTAGTATCGAACGGAGCCGCTTTTGCCAGATAACCTATGCCAATTGAATCATTAACTGCTTTGAGCGAATCGCTGACCGGGTTCTCAATACCTAAGTATGCATTCCCCAGATATTTATAATCGTCGGGCATGGCTTTATCGGGTGCTTTTTCCAGAAACGTAGTAATATTCTGAATTGCTTTCTGAGGTTGCTTTAGCGAGGAGTACGCCCAACCTTCGATACGATATACAATTGGATTCTGTGCCAGCGCCGTTCGGTTGCTGTCGATCAGGTTAACGGTACGTTGGTAGTCTTTGGCCAGAAAGTGAAACTGGGCCTGACGTAGCAACGTTTCCTGCCGTTTATCCTTCGCTACGTTCACATACTGATCAATGTAATTGGCAGCCTCTTTATAGCGATTGACTAGAAAATACAGCTCAGCCAATTGGTTGTAAGCAGGAGCGTAACTGGTATTGGCTTCAATCGCTTTTTTATAATTCTCGACCGCCAGATTGAGATTACGTCCCTGCCAGTAAATGTCGCCAATTCGCTGATACACCCGCGACGGATTCATACCTAACTCAAGGGCACTTTCATAGCACGACACGGCCGTACCAGCATCTTTGTTCAGGTAATATGCATCACCCAATGCTAATTGAATAGCCGAACTTTTCTTGTCTCGGTCGGCTGCCCGGTTCAGGAAATCAATGGCTTTGGCGGCATCTACCGCTTTCGTATAGATTGGTTTAATGGAACCGTTGCCGGGCGTGAGATAACCCGTATAGGCTTCGCCAATCCGAAACAGAATTTCCGCGTTTTTGCCTTTACTTTTGTCAATAACCTCATCGAGTTTGGGGCCTGCGTTAGCCGTGTCGTTTTGCACGAGATAGGTAAGCGCCGAACCGGTCTGGTTGAGTGGAAACCGCTTTTCGTCGAGGGAAATACCTTTAAAAAACCAGTTACGGGCCGAATCGGGTTTACCCGAACGTAAGTAGCCATAACCAGCGTCGAAATACGTTTGTATGGATGGATTTTGCTGAGCGTTTCGAGTGAGCATTCTGTTGGCTTCATCGAAACGCCCCAGATTCATCAACGTAGCTGCATCGGGAGCTGGTGTTTGCGCCGACGTAGCGCCTGACAGACCCAAAAGCAATAAACAGGTGAGTTGCGTTTTCATGCTGTGCTTTGGTTTAGACTCCGCCAGACGGTCAAATACGTTCTCTGGGGAAGCATCAGCAAGCTACCGTACGGGATTAAGAAAGGGCTTAAAGATTGCTTAGAATTGGCTTAGAAACAGCCCAAAACCTCGGCCTGGTTGAGTTAAGAAATCTGATCTCTGGAAATCTTCTGGGCTGCGAAACCGACATTTCGAAGAGCCTTTTCTACCAGATCGGTTATTCGATTGTCAGTGGTTTGAACGGTCAACAGTTTATCGGTCGAATCCGTATCGATATTCCAGCCATCAATCTGCTCTATGTTATTTAGCGGCAACGTAACAACTGCTACGTCCTCGCTGGTATTGATGTTCGTTTGGAAGTGAAGCGTTTCCATACATGGGTTGAGTTTGTTTGATGACTTAACTAAAAGAACCAGAAACTATCCCTCAATTGAAATTCGACCGACCCCAGATACATATCTTTTGTGAAAATCGACGCCCGATATGTTCCCGATTTTAAGGTCACATCTGGTGTAAGACTAAACGAAAGACGTTGCGGGTTTCGGTCAAAATTTACTTGCTGCTCGGCATGCACCGGAATATGCTCGTTTATGTTAGGTAACGTAACGGTTTTATTGCGCAGTACAGGTAGCATCGGATTCCGTTGCATATCGGTTAGGCTCAGGTAGACTTCCTGTTTTCCCTCAATCGAAAAAGAGTTTGGTACGTTGAGCGAGACCGTTAATGTCTTTGCTTTTTTTGCTTTTGCCGTAACTTTTTTGTTCGCCTTACTTACGGCAACCCGAAAGGCATCGCCTGTGATGGCAGAATGGGGTGCTGTAGCCACTAAACGGGCGTTCAATACTTTCTGCTTTTGTTCCAGCTCTTTTTTCTGGCTGATCAGTAACGCGTTTGACCGAATCTGCCAGTTTAATTTGTCATGCATGGCCGCCATCTGATTCTCCAGACTGTCGCGAATTAGTTTCAGTTGGCTAAGGCTATCGTTCAGACTCCGAATGCTACGTGTCTGTTGTATCCGGTTGTGCCGCAACGCTATTTCGCTACGTTCGCGCTGCCCTATCTGTTCATGTAATTTGTTGATACGTTTGTCCAGATACGCGTTATCATCAACCATTGTTTCCAGCTGTCGTTTTAATTCGCGGTTATCGCCTTCGAGCAGAAATTTTACGGATAGTAAGGAATCGGCACGTTGCTCAATCTGGTCGTAACGACTGGAATGCATACGGTCATTTTTCCAGTACATACCCCATACCAGACCCAGTATAATCAGCGTAGCCAGTGTCCATACCAGATTTGTATGATTACGTTCCGTTGTTTCCATAAGTTCTTTGGTTTGTAGTACGTGAAGGAATATGACAAAGCTGATACTGAGTCGTTATAGACGAATTAAAGACTCCTTAGAATTTGCTTAGATCGGTAGGCTACCTAAATCAACCGGCAACAATCTGCGTTACGTATAAAAAGGTATATCAAGTTCGAATGCAGTTTCCTACGTTTTCCCGGTATGCCCGTGTGCTCGCCTGGCTCGACCAGCATGTTTTTCGCCGATTCTATACCGATCGTGTCCGTCGAATTATCCTGCAAAGTTTACCTTTCTGGATTGCGTCTTTACTGGTTGGTTTAACAGCCGTCGGTTACGAAGAATTATTTGTCTGGGCTGAACATCTGAGCTTTGCCTGGTTTAGTAATGAACCCTTACTGGCGTTTATTATAATACCCGTAGCGTTCGTGCTGGCCTGGTTAGCGGTGCGGATGCTGGCTCCCGCAGCACGGGGAAGTGGTATTCCGCAGGTGATGGCAGGTATTGAACTATCGACCCCGACTCTGCACGGACGGACGGCTTATTTACTCAGTCTGCGCGTGGCCATTGTTAAAATACTTAGCAGCGTCGTTCTGCTGATGGGCGGAGGGGTAATTGGTCGGGAGGGACCGACGATTCAGATTTCAGCCGCTATTTTTCGGGCTATCAATCGATTACAGCCGTCTGGGTGGCCGAAACTGTCGCGCCAGATTGCGCTGGTTACGGGTGGTGCGGCTGGTTTAGCCGCTGCGTTCAATACACCGCTGGGCGGAATTGTTTTCGTTGTGGAAGAACTCACCCAAACGCACATAACCCGCTTCCGAACGGCTGTTTTTACTGCGGTTATCATTGCCGGAATGACGGCACAGGCTATTCAGGGGCCTTACCTGTATTTAGGCTTTCCGAAAGTGGTTGTTACAACGGGCTGGGTATTGGGCATTGTGGTATTGGTAGCCATTTTTTGCGGTCTGGCGGGAGCTTTATTTGCAAAAACGTTATTATGGATCAACGCCCGTCGCCAACGGCTTCGTAGCTGGCCGGAGCAGGTTGGCTGGGTTGTCGGCTGTGGCCTGTTACTGGCCGGCCTCGCCTTCTGGATTGGTGCCGATGCCATCGGAACGGGTAAGCCGATCATTAATCGGTTGTTGTTTCAGAACGATCATCTGACACCGTGGTATCTTTTTCCAGTTCGTTTTGCCGGTATGGCGCTCAGCTACAGTAGTGGCGGTGCGGGGGGGGTGTTTGCTACGTCGCTCAGTGCCGGTGCCATATTGGGCGATGCAATCGCCCGGCTGACCAACGTAGCACCGAGTGATACCAATTTGATTATACTGGTGAGTATGGTCAGTTTTCTGACAGGTGTGGTACGTTCGCCATTTACCGCAGCCATTCTAGTACTGGAAATGACAGACAGACATTCGGCAATATTTCAGTTATTGCTGGGCGGGCTTATGGCGCAAGGGGCAGCATCGCTAATTGATCCAGCTTCGTTTTACGAGCACTTAAAAGCTGGTTTTGTCCGGGAGGCCATGACGCAGGCGGCTCCTGCTGTTGTGAAGAAAGATCAACCTATAGAGCCGAAGGGAATGGACTAATGGCTTGTTCCTACTGACGTAGTGTTTACTTTCTATCGTTTTACTAAGCCCGGTACGTCGACAATCCAGAGAAGCAATAATGTTAGCATAAATAAGACTGTCATGAATATCATTAGCCAATCTGGTTTTTGGGGTGGTTCTTTGCCAAATAGCTTCTTATCCTCATTTTGGGTTTGTTTTGGAACAGGCCCTGGCGGAAAAAAAGGAGTATATGGTAATAGTGAGTTTTCATTGATAATTGACATGATATGAGTACGTTAAGCCTGTAGTCTATCCAGAATTTGCGTTCTGAATATATAAGCATAAGAAATCTGTTACGTAGTGGCCATTACGGTGTTAAAGGAAAATCAAATGTGCTGATCCAGCCTTAAGATTCGCTGATAAATTCCTTAGAATCTGCTTAGAGAATGTGGGCTAGAGAGGAAGCTCAATGGCAAAAACCGTTGGTTGGCCCGCCATCGATGTAACGCCAATCCGACCGCCATGCAAACGGATAATACGCTCAACTAGCGATAACCCTACACCATACCCCTGAATATTATCGGTCTGGCGACTTCGGTAGAAAGGCTCAAAAATATACGGCAGATCATCCGAAGGAATCGGGCGGCCTGTGTTCTGTATCTGAATACGTACTACGTTCTGATCGAAATTAATGTGCAGCAGCGCCTGACCATTATCCGAAAACTTACAGGCATTTTCCGTCAGGTTTTTCAGCGCTGTTTCCAGCAACGTTTTATTACCTTGTACTGTCAATTGATCCGGTTCATCGGGTAATTCGCCTAAAGTTACCTTTACGTCATACTGAGGGTTCAGGCTCATGACCTGCTGACGAATATCCCATATAATCTCGTCCATACGGACCGCATCGGTGAGCAGGCTGGTGGCTCCATCCTGATTCACTTTTGAGAGCTGCAACAGTTCATGTGTAAGGATGGTTAGTTCGCCAACATCGTCCAGCACAGAACGTATCGTTTGCCGATACGCTTCAGGATTGCGCTGATTTAACAGGCTGACTTCCAGTTGCGAACTGATCTGTGTAAGTGGATTTTTTAGCTCGTGTGATACGTTGGCGACAAACATTCGCTGCAATCGGAACGACTCGGCCACCCGATCTAATAATCGGTTGATCGTTGCTGATAATCGGCTGATTTCATCGTTATCACTGTCGATCTGTAAGCGCTCTTTCTGATTGTTCGGGAAAATAGCATTTACAATTCGATCAATCTGCTGCATCGGTCGCAGGGCATCGCCGGAAAAGAACCAGCCTGATAAAGCGGTGATCCCAGCAATCAGAAAAAAAAGTCCCGTTAATGCCCAAAACAGCCGTCTTAAAAATTCATCCCCATACGTATTCTCGGCACTGGCAATAACGACAAGCTGCCCCGATGCAGTCATGAACCGAACTCCTGACAGGTAATATCCATTCTGCTGGAAATCCCGACGTTTCTTTTTTCGAATACTTGTAAGCATCGATTCCGAAATCGTCAGAGGCAACCGTTCATTGGTGTGGATAATAATTCTGTTCCGATTATCATAAACAATGATTTTCTGGTTGGGTAGCTGGTCTTTCCGAATCTGACTCAGTTGCTGAACTAGTTTTGCATCCAGTCGGTGCCGAATGAGCATATCCCCAATTGTATTCGCTTTTCGATCTAATCGTCGGTAAAAATCGGACGAGATAAAATACCAGCAGAACGTATAAATACTAACAAACGCCAGCAGCAGAATGCTGGATACCAGGCCCGTAAAGCGTAAGGTCAACCGTTTGCGAATAGTCATGGTGAAATTGGCAGGGAGTAGCAGGGCTGGCTCGGTACAGCGGGGTTATTCCGACTACTCCCCGCCTAATAAATTGCCCTGCTACCCCTTACTATTCTTCCTTAAACATATAACCCATACCAAAATGGGTGTGAATCAGTTTCTTGGGGAAATCTCTATCCATTTTTTTGCGGAGGTAATTGATATACACTTCCACTACGTTGGTGCCCGTATCAAAATTCAGATCCCATACGTGTTCGGCGATTTCCGGTTTCGACAAAACCCTTCCCTGATTGCGCATCAGAAATTCTAGCAGAGCAAACTCACGGGCTGTTAACTCAATTAGTTTGCCATCACGTATTACCGTCTTGGCATCCAGATTCATCTCTATTCCTCCATAACGTATTGTTTGAGCCGTCATAGCTACCTGTGTACCTCGCTTGGTCAGTGCACGCACCCGTGCCAGTAATTCACCAAACTGAAACGGTTTTGTCAGGTATTGATCCGCTCCCGCGTCGAAGCCCGAAATTTTATCTTCCGTTTCACCTAGCGCAGTCAGCATCAAAATGGGCGTAGTGAGCCCTTCTGCCCGCAATTGCCGACAAAGTTCATAGCCATTTAGTCCCGGCAGAATCAGATCGGTAATAATTGCGGCATAATTGTTTTTCAACGCCAGCCGCCGGGCAATTAGTCCGTCATAAGCTATATCTACTTCAAACTGACTTTCTTCCAGCCCCTGCTGAATAGCCTGCAGCGTTTTGACTTCGTCTTCAACCACTAAGAGCTTCATAGTCTGCGGAAAGGTTTAGAGATCACTCAAATAAACGGCTTTAAGGCAATGGTGTTCTAAGTAAATTCTAAGTTCTCTTTAAGGAGTGCCTTATTAGTCTCGTCTACTTTTCGGGAAGTAGCGTAGTAAATGCGCTCATGGCAACGTTGAAAGTGGCTCTGTTTTCTCACTGACAGAGCGCTATCAACGATTGCCTAATGCCTCCTAACTCGCTCGTTATCTAAATAATTATCTGATTATGACGTATTTAATTATCGCAATTATAATTCTGGTTATCGGTATACTGAGTTATTTCAGCAGTGCATGGTTCGGCTTTCGCGCTTCGGGGACTGACTCCCTTCCTCCACACTATAGTCATCTGCTCCGACGTCTGAATCAGGAAAAACAACAAACCGATACGCATCAAAATGCCAATAGTAACGACTAGCCCGATAGACGTAGCGTAATTAACTTATTCGCTAATTTCCAATACGTTACCCATACGATATAATAGTGTTTCTACGTCCTGTTGCCGGGCCAGCCGATAACGGGCAAACGATTGACCCGACCCCACTTTTACCGTATACGCCCAGTTTGGCAACTGCCGAAACATGTCTTCATCGGTCGTATCATCGCCCATACTGGCAATGAAATCGTATGATTTGTGATCGAGAATGGTGAGCGCAACGGTGCCTTTGCTATGTTGTGCGGCTTTCACTTCCACAACCTTATTTCCCTGAATAACTGATAACGGAATCGAAAACGAGGCACTACGTAGCAGATTTGCTAGCTCAATTGCCTGTGTTTCAGTATCCTCAGATTCAGCCATTCGGTAATGCCAGACAAGCGCAGTTTCTTTTTCTTCTATAAACGAACCGGCGAATCGATTCACGAACTCATTCATCGTCGAACGTACTGCGGTCACCCAGTCGTCGGTCGATAAATCGAGCCGTTCCCAGGGGTGATCGGCCTTTTTCAGAAAAGCGCCGTGCTCGGCAACCAGATGAACAGGAATGTTGCTGAATGTTTTTTCCAGAAAGGCCCGATTTCGACCGCTGATAACCACCACGTCGCTATGTTCGGCCAAATGCAGTAACGTATTTTTTAATGATTCCGACGGCCGGGCATCGGCCGGGTTATTCACAATGGGTGCCAACGTACCGTCGAAATCAAGCAGTAATAAGCGTTGGCGAGCTTCATCAAACGCACTGACAAACGACTCTACCGGCAAGTCGGTTTCCAGTTCCTGCTGCTGATTCGCTACGTCGTTGAAGGCAACCAGAAAATCGTTGCTCCAGCGAAATACGTTATGGTTTTGCAAGTGCTTCCGCATATGTAACATTCGTTGTTTCTGTTCTGATTCAGGCATTTCCAGCCCTTGCCGGATTGCTTCGGCCATTTCCTGCGTATCGGTCGGGTTAATAATCAATGCATCCTGTAATTCCCGAGCCGCTCCGGCTAACTCACTCAATATCAACACTCCCTTATGATCGTAACGGCTGGCAACAAACTCTTTACAGACTAGATTCATCCCATCACGAATCGGTGTAATCAGGGCAATGTCGCAGGCGGTATACAAAGCCAGCAGTTCGGTGAATGTCAATGAATTGTAGGAATACACAATCGGACGCCAGCCAATAGTGCCAAACCGCCCGTTGATTCGGCCAATTGTTTCCTCGATCTCCCGCTTAAGCTCTTGATACTGACCAATTTTATCGCGCGATGGAACAACCGTCATCACAAACGTTACGTTGTTGTGCCAGTCTGGATTATGCATCAAAAACCATTCGTACCCCTGCAATCGATAAATAATGCCCTTCGTATAATCGAGCCGATCGACGGAGAAAATAACTTTGTTGTGCCGCAGCAGCTCCTGATAGTGCTCACGCATGGTAATCACATCGTTCTCCTGTCCACTCGCATTAAACTTGTGAAAATCAATACTGATTGGAAAGTCTTTTACCACGACAGAACGATCTGCCAGCACAATACGTGAGCCAAGCATAGGCAACTCCAGCACTTCGGCCACACACTGGAGAAAATGCTGGACGTAATCCGTTGTATGAAACCCAACCACATCAGCCCCTACAATGCCATTGATCAGCATATGCCGCCAGGTACGGGGCAGCAGTTTTACGATTTCGTAATTGGGAAAAGGAATATGAAAAAAATAGCCAATGGTAGCATCGGGTACGGCACGCCGAAGCATATCGGGCAAAAGCATCAACTGAAAATCGTGAATCCAGACCAGATCGCCGGGTTCGATTAACTTGGTTAATTCTTCCAGAAAGCGTGCATTGGCTTGTTGATAGCGCTGAAAATCAGCATCTTTAAACGATGCGTATGAAGGGAAATAATGAAAAAGCGGCCATATTAAATCATTACTGAAACCATAATAAAAACCCGTATGTACTTCCTCGTCCATAAAAACCGGATGGGCTACGAACGTATCATTCTCAAGCATGGCTGGGTGCGCCTGTTGCAACGACGTATCGCCATGACCGACCCAGTGGATTTTGGTTTCCAGATTATCCTGTTTTTGCCCCATTTGCTCAGCCATCGACAAAACTGCCGAAACCAGTCCGCCGGAATTCTGACGTAGTTCTGTACCTACCTCAGTTTGCTGAATCGTGAATGGAAGTCGATAGGAAACAATCAATAATCGCTTGAAAGAAGAATTAAATGTCTGCATGTATTGTGCGTATTTCTGAACGCTCAGTGTCTTAAACAAAAGACGCACGCAGGAATTAGAGGGGGCTTAAGCAATTCTTAGAAACTCCTTAGAACTCATAAAATCAACCTGATTTTCAGTGACATTTCTGTCTTCTAAGTAATTTCTAAGCAGATTATAAGTGAATTTTTAAATCGAAATCGGAAGTTGCCAAAAGCTCGATGTGGTAGCAATGCCCACATCGGCGCAACAAATTTTGACTTGAACGCACTTATGACAGAACATACGATAGACTTAGGTAATAACCTCCGCTGGTATAAGGATGCTGTTATTTACGAACTTCACATCAAAGCCTTCTGCGATGGCAATAACGACGGAATTGGCGATTTTCAGGGGTTACTCAGCAAGCTGGACTACCTTCAGGAGTTAGGCATTACGGCTATCTGGCTACTTCCTTTCTATCCGTCGCCCCTGCGCGATGATGGCTATGATATTGCAGATTATTACACCATCAATCCGTCATATGGTACCATCGGCGAGTTTAAAAACCTGCTCGACGAAGCCCATCAACGCAATCTGAAAGTAATTACCGAACTCGTTATTAACCATACATCCGACCAGCACCCGTGGTTTCAGTGTGCCCGAAGAGCACCCAAAGGATCGCCCGAACGCGACTACTACGTCTGGACCGATGATCCTGACCAATACAAGGATGTACGGATTATTTTTCAGGATTTCGAGCAATCGAACTGGACCTGGGATTCGGAAGCGCAACAATATTACTGGCATCGCTTTTTCTATCATCAGCCCGATCTGAATTACGATAATCCGCTTGTTCAGGACGAAATTTTCAAAATCATCGATTTCTGGTGCTCGATGGGTGTTGATGGCTTTCGGCTGGATGCGGTTCCGTACCTGTTCGAGCGGGAAGGAACCAACGGCGAAAATCTACCCGAAACCCACGCCTTTCTGAAGCGGCTTCGTGAGCATGTCGATACGTACTTTCCGGGAGTTGCTTTTCTGGCCGAAGCCAATATGTGGCCCGAAGATTCGGCTTCCTATTTCGGCAACGGCGACGAATGCCACATGAATTACCATTTTCCGGTAATGCCTCGCCTGTTTATGGCCTTGCAGATGGAAGATCGGTATCCCATCAGCGACATTTTCGAGCAAACGCCTGCCATTCCTGATACGTGCCAATGGGCTATTTTTCTGCGTAATCACGATGAGCTGACCCTCGAAATGGTTACCGATGAAGAACGGGATTATATGTACAAGACCTATGCCCGAGATCCCAAAGCACGTATCAATCTGGGCATTCGTCACCGACTGGCTCCGTTACTTGGCAACAACCGGAAGAAAATAGAACTGATGAACAGTCTGCTGTTTTCGCTACGTGGCACACCGGTTATTTATTACGGCGACGAAATCGGGATGGGCGATAATGTATATCTGGGCGATCGCGATGGCGTTCGCACACCCATGCAATGGTCGCCCGACCGGAACGCCGGATTTTCGAAGGCCAATCCGCACAAACTTTACCTACCCACCATTCTCGATCCCGAGTATCATTTTGAATCGGTAAATGTTGAAACGCAACGTACCAACACGTCGTCGCTGTTCTGGTTCATGAAGCGGATGATCACCATTCGGAAGCGATATAAAGCGTTTGGACGGGGGGATTTACAATTTCTGAACGTCGAAAATTCGAAAGTGCTGGCCTTCACACGTACCTACGAAGACGAAACGTTATTAATTATCATCAATTTATCGAAGTATTCACAACCCGCAGCGGTCGAATTGGCGGGCTTTAGTGGCTACGTTCCGGTCGATGTATTTAGCCGGAATGCCTTTCCGGCGGTTTCCGAAAGCGAGACCTATTTCTTTACGTTAGCCCCACACGATTATCAGTGGTTTGTGCTGGAAAAAGCTCATACAGCCGTCCAGCCACCTTTTCAATTACCTGAACTTCGGGTGGCACTCTGGGGGCAAATCCTGAATAACGGCACTCGCGAACGCCTGGAAACCAACGTATTACCCGACTATCTGCTCCGAACCGACTGGTTCCGCGAAAAACAGCAGACCATACGTAGCGTGACTATTGTTAATCACGCTCCTTTACTGCTACCGGTCGGGTCGGCCTATATACTTTTACTCGAAGTTTCGTATGAGCATGGGCTCCCCGAAATTTTCCAGTTATGTATCGCTTTTGCCGATGAGTTGCAGGCGGCCAAATTGATACAGAACACGCCACAGGCTATGCTCGCTAAGCTCGAACTGGGGCATGAATCCGGGTTTCTCTGCGATGGCCTGTATCTTCCAGAAGTGCAACAGGCGTTTGTTCAGAAAATGGCTCAGAAAGCTCAGTATAACGGCGGAAATCTTGTTTTTCAGGGTAAATCGACACTGGAGGATTATCTGCAAAGCCACGATTCAGTAAAACCAAAATTAATTTCGTCCAATTCAGCTTACACAGCCATCGCCTACGATTATCATTATCTGTTGAAGGTGTTCAGGCGAGTCGATGTACGGGCAAATCCAGATGCAGAACTCACTCAGTTCTTGTCTGAGCAGGTGGGTTTCCCAAACGTTCCAACGCTAGCGGGGTCGCTTGACATGTATTCGGCAGGCGAACCGATTATGCTAGGTGTATTGCAGGAAATGAATGCGTGGCACGATACAGGAAAATGCTACGTACTCGAACGTATCGACAATTTCATCGAACGTATTCTGGCACGTAATCAAACACAGTTGGCAATATCGTTGGCAACGCCCATGGGATCACTCAGCCAGCCTGTCGCATTCAGTACGTTACCGTTCGAAACACAAGAGTTAATTGGTCACCGGGCCGCCCAGCAGATACGGCTTCTGGGCATACGTATCGGGCAGATGCACAACGCATTAGCCTCCGACAGTATGAATCGCGATTTTGCCCCAGAAGATTTCTCTCTGCATTATCAGCGATCATTGTTTTCGGGCCTACAATCACTGGTTCGTGAAAATTACCAGACCCAGAAACGGAATCTGCAACGGCTTCCCAACGACATACGACAGGACGTAGAACACGTTCTGGGGCAAAAAGACATTATTCTGAATCTCCTAAAACGGATTTATTCGAAAAAACTTGACACCACGAAAATTCGAATTCATGGTGATCTTCAACTTGAGCGGATTCTGTTGACGGGGAAAGATATTCTCATTCAGGATTTTGGCGGTGACCATACCCGTAGTTATAGCGAACGTCGGTTGAAGCGATCTCCTCTGCGCGACGTAGCGGCCATGATTCGCTCGTTTTACTACGTATGTTACGAAGGGTTTCTGCAAAACAATCAGGTGCTGGCCGACGATACGGTTCAACTGCTTCCTTACGCTGAATTCTGGGCGAGATGCATGACTAATTTTTTCATGGAAGCGTATCAGGAAACAACGCAGGATTGCTCATTTATTCCTGATCAGCCCGCCGACCTTCAAATGATGCTGGAAGTTTATCTGCTTGAAAAAGCCATTTCGGATTTGACAAATGAACTGGAAAACCGACCCGACTGGGTACGTATTCCGTTACAAATCATCCAATCGATTACGAACCAGACAGGATTACAGGCTTTCGTATTCGACCCGCAGGAGGCTGAGGCCGTGGCAAGTACCACCGCTGATATTTAATCGTTTACATAGTGTACTGATGCAGTTGCTGATTTTTCGTTTTTGGGGATCAGCGACTGTATCAGTACGTTCTTACTGTTGGCCTATGAACGCACGTAACAAAAGGCAGGTACGTGTTCGTCAGTAAAACGGCTGGCCAGTATGCACCAGGCAAACCATTTTTCATGAATCGATTCACGCACTACGTATTACTTTATAGCTTATTCTTTTTTGCCGTTCCCAGTCAAAATCAGGGACAACGTTTACCCGCAACAAAACAGACAACACCGTCGATACCCGCTGGCCCGGATGTGCAGTTTGGGGAATTATTTGAGGCTGTTCAGCAGAAATCCGTTTTCCCAGATTCGAAAACCTTCGCCGATTGTGTGCCTAAATTTCCGCCAGCCACCATTCTGGCTAACTACGAAAAAGCCCGAAGTCAGCCCAATTTCAACCTAAAAACCTTTGTTCTCCAACACTTTACGCTACCCGATCAACCGGCGTCTGTGTACACCAGCAAAGCGGGGCAGTCGGCAGAGCAGCATATTACCGATTTGTGGGCAGTGCTGACCCGGTCCGCTACGTCCCGTCCGAAAGCGGGTGAACCTACTGGCTCGTTGATTGCTTTACCCAAGCCATACGTAGTACCCGGCGGACGGTTCAACGAGATTTATTACTGGGACAGTTATTTTACCATGCTGGGGCTTCGTGCATCGGGCCAGACGGTGCAGATCAGGAATATGGTCGATAATTTTGCGTACCTGATCCGAACGTTCGGGTTTATTCCCAACGGCAATCGAACGTATTTTTTGAGCCGATCCCAACCGCCCTTTTTTTCATTGATGGTCAATCTGTTGAGTGAAATTCAGGGACGCCGGGTACTCACTACGTATCTGCCCGAACTACAACGGGAGTATGATTTCTGGATGGCCGGAAAAGAGCAGGTAACAAGCCAGAATCCATCCTATCGGCGCGTAGTGTGGCTGGCCGACGGGGTTTATCTCAATCGCTATTACGATGACCAGCAGACTCCCCGTCCTGAATCGTATCGGGAAGACCGGCAACTGGCTCGCTCAGCCAAAAATCCGCAAATGCTTTATAGAAACCTGCGTGCGGCTGCCGAATCGGGCTGGGATTTCAGCAGTCGGTGGTTAAGTGATGGAAAAAATCTACGTACTATTCACACTACCGATTTTATTCCGGTCGATTTAAACACCCTGCTTTTCAATCTGGAACAAACGCTGGCCAATGCGTATCGGCTGAAGGGCAATCTGAGCCGATCAAAGGAATTTGAACAACTGGCTCAACAGCGACGTAACGCTATTCAACGCTACTGCTGGAACGCCAAAAGCGGATTCTTTTTCGATTATGACTTTGTTGCCCGAAAACCTTCTTCCGTTTATTCACTGGCGGCCGTATATCCGCTTTTTACCAAAATCGCTACGTCGGCGCAGGCCATTTCTGTAGCCCGTAAGCTGGAACAATCATTTTTAAAGCCGGGCGGCTTAACGACTACGTTGGTACGTACTGGCCAGCAGTGGGACGCGCCAAATGGCTGGGCTCCGCTGCAATGGGTTGCTATTCAGGGACTACGTAATTATCGGCAGCTACCCCTGGCCAATAAAATTAAAACAAGCTGGGTGGCTGAAAATTTGCGTGTCTATAAGGCCAACGGAAAACTGGTCGAAAAATACGATGTGATGAGCACCGCAGCAGCTAAAGGTGGTGAGTATCCGAATCAGGATGGTTTTGGCTGGACAAACGGCGTTTTATTAACGCTTCTCCGGGAAAAATAAACGGGTGTAGGGCAAGTTCCTTTTTTGACAGGATTAACAGGATGTAACGGATGTACAGAATTATTTAAATCTGTTTTATCCTGTACATCCTGTCGAAAAAGAAGCGGACGAGAGGCAACGATCCATCAACTAGGATTGGGCTATGTATACAACGATGGATTCGGGTTGCAGCATACAGGTACTTGCATTCGTCAAAGATTCTGGCGCAGAGCCGGGGCCGTTCCAGACCGGGTCGGCAGAGTCGAGCAGTTTTTGCCAGTTTTTCCCTAAATCAGGTAACGTAACACTCTGTTTTTCGTGCGAAAAATTCATCAGACATACGATCTGATTTGTATTATACGAACGATGCAACAGCAACGTAGGCTCACCATCCTGATAAATCACATTCGCCTGCTTTGGATTCAGATGATGCAGCGCGGGCTGGTTTCGCCGGAGATCTGTAAGTGATTGATAATAGCGATACAAAGTTTGATTAGGCAACTCGTTCAACAATTCCCACGGCAAACCCGACGAAACCGAATTTCCAGAATCGACCAACAAGTTAAGCTCGTATTCAGAATCCGTTCTGACGGATTCATGATGTCCTACCCGCCTAAATGGACTGGTTACTCCCCATTCTTCGCCCATAAACAGCGTCGGAATACAGGGACTTACCATCATAGAACCAGCAATAAGTTTTAGCAATTCACTGTTGATCGGTTCATCGGACTGCTCATAAGGTTGATGATAGGTTTGCAGCCCCGAAACAAGAGCCTCTTCGGGGGGCGCTTCAAACTTATGTTCAAACAAATCCTGAAGAATTTTCGAAAACCTACCATCGCATAAACAGTCTTTCCGATACTGTTTTGTCTGGTGCGACTTACCCGTTAGGTTCATGTAGTAGGTATTGCAGTTATCTTTACTTGTTGCTTGACAATCGGAATGTTGTAACTCGTTTCCCTCTATAAAATCTATCGAAACCGGTGACGAATCCTGCTCAACAAGAAGATAATGCTGCCGCCCGGTTTGAGCTGTCAAACTATTCGTTGCTTCCCGCATTTTCCATAATAACCGTTCTGCATCTGATTGAGAAGAAACATTTTTCAGACGTAGTGCATCTACGTGAAAATCACGAAACCACATCAGCGCATTTTCAATAATGTAGTGTCGGTAAGCTTCACTGGAGACATTCGAATCGAGACGGTTTTCCTGTTTACGGGACACTGGTTGTCTACTGCTACGTCTGCCCGGCATAGTCTGTTTATAGGCTACATCCAACATAACTGCCATGCCTTCGAAATGGCAGGCATTAACTAATTGCTGTAATTGACCGGGGCCGCCGTAGGCTGCCTGAACGGCGAATAAGAAAGCAGCTTCCGTATTTCCGCTACGTGCTTCCGGGAAATCGGTAACGGGCCGAAGCAGAATCGCATTTATACCAAGCTTTTTTAAGTGGCGAAGCTTCCAGATAACAGCCTTTAACGTACCATCGCTGGTGAAATCCGGTATATCCAGTTCATAAACAATGTATTCATCAATTGGCGGATTCACCCAACTCGAATCCTCCCAGTAAAAGGCGCTGGTGTCGAACGCCTGCGACGAGCCGTATACGCCTTCGGGTTGGAGCAAAGACGCTGGATCAGCGCATTCTTTCTCATTATCGAGCACAAACGTATACGTGTCGCCGGGTTTTAAGGCATTTGTAGTAAGTCGCCAGTAGCCGTTTCCATCTTTCTGTAAAGGCAGGATTAGCGCATGATTATTAATCGAAAGAGCAACTTGGTTAGCTTGAGGTATCCATACGACGACATTTGCCTGTAGGTCGGCCGTAAAGGTTACACCAAGTCTTCGTCTGTTTATAGCTGGTTTACTCATTATTTTCATAGCTCATGGTTACTATTTCTCACTTCATACCTTTTAAAATCTGATTTGACTTAAAAGCGAACAAATTCACTGATATTAAGACGTATACGTAGCATATTAACAGCCATACGAAGCTGAAAAACGCATACGAATACAGTGACAATTAAAATAGTAAACAGAGACAGTATTAGTTGAGTAAGTGTAGGCATGATACGTATCGTTTAGGGTTGCAAACAACCAAACTACGCATCATGTCCTTAGAATGAGCTTAAGCAAAACTTAGAAAGTGCTTAGAGGAATAGATTTATGGGCAAACATTCAATTTATGCTTCAATATGGATTTACTAAACCTTAATTCCCTCTTCTTTAAGAAGATTTACTTTAAGTGGTTATTTAAAATTATGTTTCACGGATTCCTGGAGCTGCTACATTTGACTGGACATAAACGCTTATGGCGTGAAGGTATCACGACCCCGCGTAGCCAGACTGATGAAGCAGTCTAATCTTAAAAGCGTCATTCAGAAGCAGTATGTAGTTACTTCTACGAATTCAAAACATACCTACCCAGTGGCCGAAAACCATTTGAAGCGCCAATTCAATCCCATAAAACCGGGCCAATCGAACGCAAGTTGATCTTTTATTTGGCTCGAGGGGTTCGGTATGCCTGTCATAGCTTCACTAGACTGCTGAAAAACACCCGCTGGTTGTGCAAAGTATGGGTGGGAAAGGTAGCTGCTGGGATAACGCTGTGGCGGAGAGTTTTTTCAAAAACCTCAAGTTGGAGTTGGTCTATGAGCATGATTTTCAAACTCAAGCCAGAGCTAAAGAGGCAGTCTTTGAGTCCATAGAGATTTGACCGTCCGTAGCTCATATCTTTGTCATAAGGTGGTTCTCTCAGAAAAAGTGCAATTTTGAGTAAGACCTGACGGGGGGCACCAGTACCTCGGGTCTGCGGCTGAGACGGAGAATAACCCGATCTTGAACTCGCTGGCTGCGTTGAACCCTGTCCTTTGACAGTATCCATAGGTGCAGTTTATTACTGTGATCTGCCATCGATGTGCCCGAGTCAGAAAAGTAGTCAGGATGTTTCACTTTTTATCCCCTTTGTTTATAACATCTTTCCTACGCTATTGTGTTGGCCTTGACATCAGCAAAGACTCCCTTCAGGTTTGCTGATCGGTGATCGACTCCACAGGTTGGGTAACCGTCAAAGCCACCACCAAAGTCGTTAACAAACCAGCCAGCTTCTTGGCTTTGTTTAACTGGGCGGTGTCGCATCGTTTGCCTGCATCGAACACGTTACCGAAGCCGATTTTGACGCGCTATTTGCGTCTTTAAAATCGGCTTCGATGAACACCGGCGCTTATGTGTCTACTAAATGGGCTATCAATAAGGTTGCCCATATTGCGTTGAATGAGCTGACCATTCGATTGATCCGGGTCAAATCGTCAGCCCCGGATCAATCGAAGCGCCTAGTTTGACATCGGATGCTACACCGGACGTTTTAGCCTATTTAGGCAGTTAATCGGAGGAGGTGGCCGAAATGGTATTGTTTCTGGCCTCTGATGCCGCATCGTTTATCAATGAAGCTGACATAGCTATAGCGGAGACTTTATCCAGTATAAGTTGAAGTAAAGCATAGTCATCAGAGCAGCTTCAGTGATGTATGTTACCGGAATAGTTGTAGATATGCCCGCCCCCATGCTACTGTCGAAATGCGTATAAACTTTTTAAAAAAAAAGCGTGTCTTATGGTAAAATAAACTTTTTGGTCTATTTTTGAGCCATGCTTACGAAAGCGGAACGAACCAAACAGTTTATCCTCGAAACAGCCGCCCCCCTATTTAACCAAAAAGGGGTTTCCGGGGTCAGTATCGATGATGTGCTGGCAGCTACCAGGCTAACCAAAGGCTGTCTCTACGGTCACTTTCAAAGTAAAGAAGATCTAGCGCTTCAGGTAACCGATTTTATGCTCAGCCAGACAGCCGAACAGATCACCGTAGCGGTTAGCAAAGGCAGCACGGTTAAAGCGAAAGTGTTTGCCTTTCTAGACTATTACCGGGACCCCTTCAATACAAACATTGCGGGTGGTTGTCCTATTTTCAACATGGCCGTTGAATCGGACGACAATTTTCCAGCCATTAAGGAGCGGATTGCGCGGATGCTGCGTAGGGGACAGGAAGGGCTGGCCGCAGTGCTGCAACAGGGTATCGATGCCGGTGAATTTTCCGCTGACCTGGAACCCGCTCTGTACGCATTCAAGCTTACCGCTGCCGTAGAGGGTGGTTTAATTATGTGCCGTTCGATGGATACCGCCAAACCCATGCAGGCACTCATCAAAAGCCTGAAAGCAGAACTCGATCGGTACGCTCTTTAATTTTTTTTGGCTTGAAATAGACCGTTTGGTCTATTCTTGAAATGAATGAATAAGCACCTCGTTAACAAACTAAGTAGACTAACTGGTATAAAATAGCGCCGGTAACTGGCTAATCGATCGTAAACGAATTCACCGGTTCGTTCGCTATACTACGCTTCGATGACACCCTACGTACCCGGCCCACGCAGCAAGCCATGATGCTAACCAATAAAACGATTCTGATTACGGGCGGTAGCTCAGGCATTGGACTGGAAGCCGCCCGGCAATTGCTGGCGGAAGGGGCCAGTGTCATCATTACGGGCCGTAACTCTGACAAGCTAGACGAAGCCAGACGGCTTTATCCAGCCCTAATTACCATTCAAAGCGATGCGTCCAGCGAGACCGAAGCCCGGTCGCTGCTTCAACATGTCGACCAGTTGGGCGGAATCGACATCCTCTACAACAATGCCGGGGTGGGCAGTAACCTACTTAATCTGGGAATAGCTGATGAGAGGCATGTGGACAATGCGGCTAATGAGATCGCCATTAACTATCTGGCCGTGGTGCGGCTCAATAATCTGTTTCTGCCCATGCTCAACAGCCGGCCACAGGCCACCATTATCAACACTACCTCACTGCTTCGCTATGTACCGTCCATTGTCGAACCGACCTACTCAGCCAGCAAGGCTGCCTTGGGTTTCTACACCGAATCGCTTCGTACCCATCTGCGGTTGAGCGGTAGCCGGATACAGGTCGTTGAGCTACTGCCTCCCCTGGTGGCTACCGGGATGACTGCTGGGAGAGACGATACCATGCTGACGCCTGAAGCGTTTGTCCGTTCGTTTATCCGAAGCTTGAAAAAGGATAAGTTGACCATTCGGGTAGGCGACACTAGGGTGATCTATCTATTGAATCGGCTATTTCCCCGGCTTACTTATCAGTTAGTAAACCCCAAAAAGAGTTATTCGTTGTTGCAGGCTCAGCGATAGCCTCCTATAAACTCAAACTAGCGATGAAAGCGTTTATTATCAAAAAGTACGACAAGAACCAGCCCATGCAACTAGCCGACATGCCTGACCCAATCGTGGGCGAACAGGACGTGCTGGTGCAGGTCCGGGCGGCTGGCGTCAACATGCTCGACGCCAAAATTCGGGAAGGGGCATTCAAAGCCCTGTTGCCCTATAAATTACCCCTTATTATGGGCCACGATGTGGCTGGCGTGGTCACCAAGATAGGCACCCGAGTCAAAAAATTTAACGTTGGTGATCAGGTCTATGCCCGCCCGGCTGATTATCGCACGGGCACGTTTGCCGAGTTGATTGCCATCAACGAAACCGACGTGGCCCGCATGCCCAGGTCGCTGTCGATGGCCGAAGCCGCATCGATTCCACTGGTGGGCCTGACGGCCTGGCAGGCCCTGGTTGACAAAGGAAATCTTCAGAAAGGGCAGAAAGTGTTTATCCAGGCCGGTTCGGGCGGGGTGGGTACGTTTGCCATTCAACTGGCCAAATACCTGGGCGCTACGGTGGCTACCACCGCCAGTGCGGCCAATCGCGACCTGGTCAAAAGCCTGGGGGCTGATGTCGTTATTGACTACAAGACGCAGGATTTCGAGCAGGTCTTAAGCAATTATGACTTGGTGATCAACAGTCAGGATGCAGCTACGCTGACCAAGTCGCTGCGGATACTCCGACCCGGTGGCAAACTCATTTCCATCACCGGGCCACCCGATGCTGAATTTGCCCGGTCGGTGGGGCTGAACTGGTTGCTGCGAACAATATTTTTTTTCCTGAGCTTTTCGACCAAACGCAAAGCGAAAGCGTTGGGGATTCAGTACGAGTTCCTGTTTATGTGGGCCGATGGTGGCCAGCTCGCCAAAATCGCTAATCTTATTGATAATCAGGTTATCCGCCCCGTCGTGGATAAGGTCTTTCCGTTCAGTGAAGCTAACCAGGCCCTGACTTATGTCGAAAGCGGTCGCTCGAAGGGCAAAGTGGTTATCAACGTCGCTTGAGGGACCCGGCTATGCCCGGTTGATGGTCTATCCAGCCCCAATCAATGTCATTTAACCCAATAGAGCCCATGATTGCCGTCTGATTCCATCAGGCAGGTTCGTCCGATGTACTGGTCTACGAAGAAGTACCCACCCCTTCCACCGCACCGGGCGAAGTGCTGATTAAAATTGAAGCCATCGGTGTTAACTATGCCGATACCATCCGTCGGCGGGGCGAAGACTACCCCGAAGCCTTGCCGGTTCCCTTCATCCCCGGCGTAGAGTTAGCCGGTACGGTGGTCGGCCTTGGTGAAGGAGTTGACACCATGGCTGAGGGTATGCCTGTCTTCGCTACGCCCGGTGCGGGTGGATATGCCGAATACATTTGTCTGCCCGCAGCTTTCGTGATTTCACTGCCCGCAGGACTCGACTTTGACCAGGCAGCTTCCCTGGTAGCTCCCGGCCTGAAAAAAGCCGCCCGAATCGAAGCGGGTGAAATGGTGCTGATCGAAGGGGCTGAAGCGCGGGTCGTAGAAGTGTATCAACCAGAAAGCAAGACGATTTGCTACCGTCTGATTAATTCTGGTTTTTAGGTGGCGATTTATGGAAGAAACCTGAGGGTGAGGTTCATGGAAAAATCGGTCATAGGGCAAGCGTGGGGCGCTGGCTAAGGCGTTTATTTAGTCGATGACGATAGCGGTGACTGCTGGCTATTTGAGCTGGTGATGCAGCAACACTTCGACACCACCGCCTTTACGTAATTTTCTACGGGCGAAGGATGCGCTCACTCGAACATACAACAACGCTCCCTCGCGTAGTTTTTATGGATTACCGAATGTCCTGCCAAACGGTTGCTGACATCGTTGCCCGGTTGCAAGAAAATTCGTTCTTTGCCGCTATCCCGGTCGTTTTGCTAAGCGGGCAAGCTCAATCGATGGAAACCATCACCGGGGTGTGGCGCGTTTAAAAGAAACCAAACAGCCTACAGCAATTACAGGAGCTGGTCACCCAAATTTAGCTGCCTTTTGACGCTTTATTGTCTATCAATATAGGCCTCAATCTGGTCTCAACTCGTCGATTGTTCCTGTCTACCTTTTTTATGCCCGAATTATAGATACTCCTTCCTCTCAGTTGGGAGCGTTTCTTGAAATTTATGGCTCACAGCGAGAAGGTATAGAAAATAGTAAAAACTTTCTTCGCTCTCAGGCAAAGGTCAGTTGTAAATTACAATCAGAAAAGCCGTTAGCCTATCAGATCTGATGGGCTAACGGCTTTCTCTTTATTTAGTAGCTTTTCGCTAGAGAGATAATCGCAACTTTGAAGACGACAGCGGCATTCTTAATCGGGAGTTGATTTTAGGGACGACTTTTCTGGCCGATCCCGCTGTCGACAGCGTAACGGTGTGGTTTTGATTAATAATCACCTGATCCGTCGCCAGTGGTAATCGCATTAGATCCCATGTAGCAGGGTCTTCCCAGTTGCCGATACGAACGCTGGTGATCACATCCGGATTGGTCAGCGGATCGTCGTTTAGAATGACTGCCGTTACCGACGAGGCCGCACTGATGCTATAGTTTCCGCCTTCGAGCAAATTGATAATAATTGTTTCGTCGGGTTCGTAGATGGCGTCGTTAACGGACGTAATGAGCAACGTAGCAGAGGTAGCACCACTTGGAATCATAATCGAGCCAAGTGCGCCGTTGATACTCGCCGAGACCGGCTGATTGCCTGACGCCGTAACAGTATAGTCAACACCGAACGTAGCGGTACCGCCCATGCTGAAGTTCACCAGTACGTTATTCGTCGTCTGCTGCGGTAACCTGAAAACAACCCGCATCGGTGTAGTCGCACTTTCTGAAATCGGGCTGTTGCTAATGGTTACCGACAGCGCCGTATTCCCCGTTGCAACAGGGGCACTACCCACCGCAAATTTCCAGCTATCCGACGTCGAACGAACGTTGCCGTACTGGTCAGCCACGCCCGTCAACGTAACACTCATCAACTCACCCATGTAAGGCGACAGGCTAGTCAATGGCAGCAACACAACCTGATTGTTTGAGCACCCTACCGACACCGGAATCTGTTGCCCATTCGATGCACGACGTACCATAGCACTACTGTTCGTAAGTCGGCCGCAAGCCAGCGGTTCGTTGTACGTAATACCAATTACACTGCCCGGACCGTATGTATCATTAGCCGGTAAGGTATTACTGAAACGTTCGGGCGGAGTCCGGTCAATAATGCCGTCAACCCGGGTCGAATACGTAATATTGGTACCGCCATTGCCCGTCGGACATTCGATTTTAAGACGTAGCGAATAGCCGTTATCAGCCAGGCTACTGGTGTTCATCGTCGCCTGTGTACCGTTTACGCTGTTGGCCAATTGGTTGGCATTCAGACTAAACGCGTCGAGCCAGTTGCCGCCCCCGGTTTCGCGGTATTGCAGGGTAATCTTGCTCAGATTTGCCACGGTATAACCCGCAATCTGAACCGGAATCCGGTTGTTATCGGCGAGGGCTGAAATCCAGCCGGTTTCGGGCGTAACCAGACTAGCCGAACTACAGGGACTCTGGAAGAACGCCGACAGCAGAATCGGGTTGGCGATGTCGCGTCCGTCGGCACCCAGATCGGAGTCACAACCGTCGGTGATCCGGAACTGGAGCCCTTCAAAGGCAAAGACGTTCGAGCTACCATTATCCGGACGCTGCACGGTTACGATCAACGTCGTCTGCGTCAGTCGGTTCACCGGAACGGACACGGGGCCTGGGCTACCGTTGATCAGGACTTTGGCTCCTCCCGGATTACTACTTGGCTCAAAACGCACGATATAATTTCGGCTGGCGTCGGTTATTATCTGGCTGATGTTGCCCACCACGATGGAGAACTGCGCCGTGCCAGTAGCCGCCACATTACTCACCGTTGTGACAGGTGCGTTGAACTGGGCTATATCGCGCGATATCGTACCAGGTTCAGCGGGGCAACTGGTCTCGCCACCGAGCACCGAGAAAACAGGCGTACCGTAGGCCGGGTCGGTTTTAATATCGACCGTAATGTTGTCGCGCGGATCGTCATCTTTCAGGAAATACCCCGTGCTGACTTCTTCGGTTTCAGTCTGTGTATTGCTTCCGCCCGACTCCATTTTGAAATTAACGGAAGTCCCAATTTCGCCCCCCGAACCACCGATTTCAAGACCTGCGCTCGCAGCAACGCCCGCATCGATATACATTGCAAATTCGATTGTCGTGGATTTCGAAGCCGAGCGCGTCAGGGTCTTACTGATTTCAACGCCACTACCGAATGTTCTGTTTTCTACGAACTCAGCCTGTTTTTTATTGTCTTCATTCCGTTTGAGCACCTGTTCCCACACATTGATCTGGCGAAGGGCTTCCTGAGCCGACAGGCTGGTTGGATTGGTGGTGGCAATCAGTCGCTGTTTCGGAATAACCAGATTCCGAATGTCGTCGTCCGTGTAATAAAACTGCGTTTTAATGCCATTTGGCGCCATAACGATTTGCTTGGTCGACACTACGCTGCACGAAGCCGGATTAACCGAAATAACAGTGGCCGTTGTATAGAAGAAATTGAGTGCTCCACCAATAAATACGTCAGCCGCATCGCCAATATAGTCGGGGGAGCCAGATGTCGATACGTCGTCCTGAATCGTCGATTTCAAAATGGTTTCTCCTCCCGTGTTCCTACTAACCGACGTTTCTATGTTGCCGCCCAATTTTCCCCAGACTTCGTTTTCAATTTCGACTCCTATTCCCGTCGAAAACTTCGTACCTAATTTGGCTTCCAGCCAGGCGTTGGTGGTGTTATTCGTGGCACTGTAGAATTTTACGGCCCGCTCCTGCGAGGTGCTCTTACTCCATTTGCTGTAGCTGTTGTCTCCCGGGGGATCATGCAGTACTAACAGCGGTATTTCGGGCGAGGAGGTTGTATACGTAGCGGTATCAGATTTTAAGCCCGTCACCACAACCGGAACAGGTCCGATAGTAGCTAATCGCCCGTAAGCATCGGTATACTGCGCATTAATTGACCGGGTGTAGGGGCTGATGATGTTGGGCACGCCTGGCGTAATGGTCAGGCTCACTACCGATTTCACCAAACTAAATTTCGCTTCTTCATCTTCGCCGGTACGGATGTCTGTTTTCACCAGCACGGTCTGGCTGGTGGCCGACGTATTGTTCGCTGACGTACTGGTGGCCGTGCTGGCAACGGGAGCACTTGGCACCAGACACCCCTTGCTAACCGGCCCTTGATAAGCAACCACGGATAGCGAATAAGGCCGCGCCTGTTCCAGCACCGCTGGCGTTTGCTGGTTACAGGCCGCCGGTAACCCTACCAGAGCCAGAGTGGGTGGGCGCTGAAAAATCAGGTTGAGTTTGGTAACGGCGGTCGTACTGGTCAGGTCGCGAATGAGCGAATCCCCCGGAAGCGCGTTGATAAACGGTGCTACGTCCGTTCCCACCACAGACGTACTGCTTGCGGAAAAACTGACTACCGTTACTTTGTACTTGCGGGCCGGCAGCGCCACCCGGAAATAACCGTCGCTGGTCGTATTGATTTGTTTTCGGAAGCACGAGGTCCGGGTCGTACCGTCATCGGCCTTTGGTAATATATCCGCAAATTCTAATACAGCCGAGCCAATCGCATCGTCGCAACCCGCCGAAATTCGCCCTTCGATGGTCCGGGAAGTAGGCGACGTAAAGGTTAGGTTGTAAACATCACTCGTTACGTTAATCAGCTGCGTAGGCGGTGTGAACGTCAGGTTTTTGTAGGATGCCGACACGGTGTAAGACGTCGGATTCTGCACGACCAGCGCATACCGGCCATACTGCCCATTCTGATAGCCGCTTTGGCTTTGGTTCAAATAGCCAACACCACGCACTTCCATCTGAACGGAATCGAGCGGACAACTGACAAAACCGGTTCCTGGCGTTTGCCCCGTGGTGCCGGTTATACAATCCGGACAGGTTTGACTGACAGAACCACTGATCGAGAACGTAGTAAAGTCTGTAAAGTTTACGTCGCCCACCTGTGAGTTGAATTGGTTGAGCGTCCGATTCTGCGGATCTGAAAAGGTATGCCCGGTAAAGCTGGCCGTAATGGTAAACAGCGATGCGGTTACCGAAGCCGGAGTTGTGGTATTCGTCATCCCCCAATACACAGGAATTCGATACGTTCCCTGCGCCCCGTCGCTGCCATCGCTCGTTACGGCGGTGTAGGTCATGGTTCCCGGACTACCGGCCAATCCCGTCGTGTTACGTACCGCCGTAATTGTAACGCCACCCACCGGCGTAATACCGTCGCGACTCACGACCTTCCCCGAAATGAGCCCAATCGTATTCACAACTTTCACGGTCACTACGTTCGAAGCCGCCGTGAGGCTACACACGTTCGAGGTGATACGTCGGAATTTAAACTCTTTGGAGGTGTTTTCACCGGCATTCAGCGCGGGCAACGTAGTGCTTTGGGCGTTTGTACTGGAAAGCGTTACCCAACTGAGGCCATTGTCATTACTTTGCTGCCAGTACAGCGTAGTGGGTGATGCTTCAGCCGATCCTCCTGTTGTGCTTGTGCTGGTAAAGGAAAGTACTACTTCCTGCGGTGCAGGCACTAAGGGCGGCCCGCTAATACTACCGGGTGAAATAACCGTACTGGAAGGAACAAAGGTCAGTACGTTGCTATAGACGGGCGAGTTATTGCAATCGATTGAAAGCCGCCGGAACTCTCGGGTTTGCCCATTCACTATTTGTTCTATCGTGGGTAACGTAGTACCATTCTGCCCACTGATGGCCTGCCAGGATCCGCCATTCGTTCTACTTTCCCAAGCATAACCTTTTGGCGCAAAGCCATCGTCGCCACTGCGAAGGGTGGTTAATCTGGCTCCAGCACAAATTGTTGTCGAGCCGGTTCGGTTCAAATAAGTGATCGTTCCGCCTGCGGCAGTAATAAGCGCACTTTGAAACTCAACGGCGCCCAGATCCACCGCATTGCCGACCAGCCGGGGGTTCCCAGCTAAATCAGTCGTGCCAATTAGCGCCGGAGTCGCCAGGGCCGGATAGCTTCCATTCAGTACAGGCGTACAAGGGAGCGTGGCCAGCGTAGTCGTATTACTAAATGGGTTGGTAGTGGTCGCGTTGTTGCCGGTACCGGTGAAGGTCGTAACCGTATTGTCGAATAAAGATGCGGTGGCCGACACCGACGAAAATCCGGTGTCATAAACGCGAATGGTATTGCTGCCGCCGTTGTCGAAAACAATCGAGTTTTCTAAAAGAACCCGTGAGCGCGTTCCTACATAAAAAACGCCACCTTCCGGAAAGTTGCCCACAACCACGTTTTTCGTGAAACTACAGTTAGTAAATGTCGGGCGGGCCAGTGAAGACTGATTTGTATTGTACGTAGTAAATACCCCACCATTATTGGCAGAATTTCCGGTAAAACCGCAGCTAATAAACTTCGGTGACCCATCGAGGTTGTACACGGCTCCGGCTTCCGTATTATTCTTTGGACCGTTCAACTCATTGGTAGACAGGTTGTCTCTGAAAAAACAACGTCTGAAGGTATTGATGCTATTCTGGTCGTTGCGGTTGTTCAGGAAAACCGCGGCTCCCTGTCCTTCCTGAAAGTTCTTGTTATTTTTAAATACGCAGTCTTCAAACGTTCCTTTGTTGGTGCCGGCGTTTGTCAGGTATTGCTGGTTATATTCATTTCGGCCCATAAAAACCGCTCCCCCTGCGTACTTGGTCGAGTTCGCATCGAACGTACAGTTGTAGCATTCCAGCGTAGTCGAGCCATTGGTGGTGGCGAATGACAAAATAGCCCCGGCCGTTGTTCGGCTGTAGTTATTGGTAAAGTAGCAGTTCAGCAGCTTGATGAATGCCGTCAGGTTGGCCGCTGGCGTATTGACTAAGCCACCACCCCACATGTTTGCACCGTCGCCATCGGCATACCCACCACTGATGGTAAAGCCATCCAACGTAGTACCGTTGACCAGTGCGCCTGTGTTACGTATCACATGATAGCTGTTATCGAGTCGGCTCGCCGGGTCTTTTAGTTCGCCCGACAACGTAGTAGACGACGGGCTGGAGAGTTGGCGCTGGCCTAGCGTGGTTTCGGTTCCGGCAAAGCCACCGTAGACTAACACCCCGCTTTTCAACGTAAAGCTGATTGTCCGATCAGTGTTACCAGCGGGTCCAGGTTTGTAAATTCCGCTGGCAACCCAGACCTGATCGCCGGAATTACTGGCATTGATGGCCTGTTGCAGATCGCTCGTTGCAGTAGCCCAGGACGACCCATTCCCAGACGAACCTGTTTTCACGTAGCGGATCGTTTGGGCCACTACGGGTTGGAAAGCCAGCATAAACAGGAGCAGTGCAAACGGTCCTGTTCTACGAGGAAACTGGCGTTTTGGGCGATGGAAGTAGAAAGTAATCATAAGCATTTTGAGGAAGGTGAACAACCGGTGTAGGTTGCATTCTCTCTTCAAATCTGCTCATTTAGGCACTTTTTTGCCGCGCAATGTAGGTCAGCGTCCCTGTTTGGTAGGTAAATAACCTGGTTTGGTAGGTGAACTTATTGAGACTGTATTTATCGAAAAGTAAACCGGCGAATAAACGTTTCCCGATACGAGCGGCCCAGCGGAATCTGCATGGTTCCAATATTTACTTCCTGCTCGTTGAACGCGTCGACATGGCCGATATTTACAGCAAACGAGCGGTGAATTCTGACAAACCACGCATAGTCGATACGTTCCAGCACTTGCCCCAACGACAGACGTAGCGCGTATTTTTTCTGCGACGTAACAAAAGTCGTATAGATATCTTCGGCGGACAGATACAGTACGTCGGCCAGGTTGATACGTACAAACTGCTGATTACTTTTGATAAAAATCTGATTTTCAATCCGTAGAATCGTATCCCGATTCAAGTCGCGGTCACTGTCAGGCGCTACGTCGGGAACAGGCTTACTGGCTGGCGTTGCACTGATTCGGGCAAAATTACTAATGGCCAACTCGATGGCGATACGTAGCTGAGCGATGTTAGCGGGTTTGACCAGATACGCTGCGGGGGCCGTCTGCTTGGCCCGACGTAACGTATCGGCATCCGAAAAGGCGGTGAGGTAGATTAGGGGAACCACTCGAATAGCCAGCAGTCGCCGACTGGTTTCTATACCATCAATTTCGCCTTTTATATTTACATCGCAGAGGACCAAATCGACCGGTTGCTGCCCAAAAATTTCCAGCGCCCGAGCACCCGTCGAAGCCGTACCGACGACTACGTACCCTTCGCTCTGTAGCTTGGCTTTCAGGTCGAGCGCCAGAATGGCTTCATCTTCAACAATCAAAATACGTAGCTGCTCGCTTCCCATCAGGGTTTACAGATTAATTCAATCGCGGAATTGTCAGTCGGAAATAGGCTCCAGGGCGGTTTAATGCCGAGAGATTTCCCTCAAGCTGTTCGGTGAGAGCCCAAACCAATTGGCGACCGAACGAAGTCGATTCAACATCGGGATTCTGCCAAATGTTTAAATCTACCCCCGGTCCATTGTCCTGAACTTCGAGCGTAAGTTCTTTTTTTCCGTGAAGTGTAACCCACAAAGCTGGTTTGTCGCCCTGCGCCGATCGTTGCGCATAAGCGTACTTAAACGAATTGGTCAACAACTCGTTCAGAATTAATCCCAACGGAATTGCCACATCAACATCCAGATTCGCGGCACTCACCTGAACCGTCAGATCAAATCCGTCCGGTTCATAGCCATAAGCAATTCGCAGACCGTCAGCCAATTCGGTGATATAGGCCGCCATGTCAATGGCCGTTGTTTTGTCGGTCCGGTACAGTCGCTGGTGAATCAGCGCCATTGCCTCCACGCGTCGCTGGCTCTCCTGCATGGCTTCGATTGCGCCGGAATCCGTCAGGCGATACGTTTGCAGGCTGAGCAGCCCCGACACGATGGCCAGATTATTTTTGACCCGGTGATGCAATTCACGTATCAACGTCCGCAACTGGTCGGATTGCTCGGCCAATTGTTCGTTACTGGTCACGATAATCTGGTTTTGATCGACCAGCTTTCCGTTCGTTTTTCGAATGGTTCGATACTGAGCGACACTAACCCCCAGCAGCAGCAATACCAGTCCTAACCCTCCGCCCAGATAAGCCATCTGGTTCATTCTACGGCTATTCTGCTGGTCGAGCTCAAGAATTTGTTTCGTTTTTTTGGCGGTCTCGTAACGGGTTTGTACCTCCGTTACCGCGCGGGTTTTCTCTACTTCAGCCTGGGCCGTAATCTGGGCAACACGCCGTTTACGATCGGCTTCAATCTGCGCAATCTCGCGGGCGTTGTGGGCCTCTATCTGCGACACTTCCCGCGTTTTTTCGAGTTCGAGCCGAGCCTGAATAGCAGCCAGTTCCTGCGCTTTTTTTTGTTCGTACTGCCCCTGTAGCCTGGTGATTGCCTGCGCTTTCTGGATCGTCAATAACGAGTCTTCGCCCAATTTTTCTTTAAGAAAATATTCGTAGGCCTGTTGATATTGACCTGTAGCAGCCAATGCCTGACGCAATACACGAAGTACCGATGGACTTAACGTAGCATCATTCGTTTGCGGCAACGTAGCGAGAGCCTGGCGCGCATAATCCAGCGCAATTTTCGGCTGATTAATGTCGAGATAGGCGGTTGATAAGTTCCGATAATTATGCACCATACTTGATGGCCGGCGGAGCTTCTGGTTGATAGCCAACGATCGTTTCAGATAGGGAATTGCCTGTTCGGGTTTGCGCCGTTTCAGATAAAGGTTACCAATATTATTGAGAACAGTCCGTAAAAAATCTTCACCATCAGGCATTTTCTCAGCCCGTTCCTGAGCCAAAAGGTAGTAATGATGAGCCGTTTCCATTTCATTCAGATCCTCGTAGTTTATACCCAGATTGATATAATTCTGCACCAGTCGATATAGTACAGGCGAGGCCTTATTAATAGGAACACCGAGTAGCAAATAATGAATGGCTTTTCGGTTTAAATCGGTCAGATGATGTATTTCTCCCATCTGTTTATACAGGTAACCCAGACTTATGTAAACCATCCCTACGTCGGAAGGCTTGGTACTCTGTTCATACAACGTAACGGCTTTTTGTAAATGGGTTACGGCTGTTTCATAGTTGCCTCGTATACGATCCAGCTGACCAGTCATCATTTCATAGTAACCCAGACCTGCTTTAAAACGAGCACGTTGACAAATAGGCAGCATCCTTTCCAGATACAACGCAGTGGAATCGAGCTGATTACGTTTATAAAAATATAAAGTAACATCGTAGTAGACGTAGATACGGGACGTATCAGGCATGGGAACGTGAAGCCGATGGCGCAGGCTATCAATCACCGCATTTTGCGCCCTTGTCGTCTGAATACTGACGAGCAAAAAGCCCAATAAGAGAATTCGAGTGAAAACGTGGTTCATAGAGGATTAAGAATCACGATACGGAAAAGCTAGTCAATGCTGACCAACTAAGAAGCCTATTTATTTTTGTCTAAATCAAACTTCAGTCAATTGACTGGAGTCCCTTCTCGAATAAATATCAATCCTAAAGTTATTTATAACCCCAGATATAAAAATAACTATTATTGCCTAAAATGAACATAAGTAACTTTATAATTGATAAAATCTTAGTAAAATAGCTTATGGTGTGATCCCATGGTCTAAAAATTGGAGCTTCTAGACGGTTTTATTGTGGATTTTCAGGGTAACCACTCAAAGCTAGCGCGGCTATTTAGTTATAGGAGAATAACCGCTAAAAGCATACTGGCCTTGAGTTAAGGTAACGGACGGAAATAGATATATGAATGCTTCTTCGTCTCAGTTGGGAGCGTTTCGCGAGACGAATGTTTTTAATAACAACCAACCTCAGTTAGTAGCATATAGTAGGGGTTTCTGGAATTATACTTGTTACTTTTCCAGACAGATGTAACTGGCTTCATGTCCAATAAAAGGTAGAAAGTCCAGTCAACAATGCGCTTGCTTATTCTACAAGGAAGATGATGAGGAGATAAGCGAATAAGAATGCCAAGAAAATGCAATAGGGGGAAATAATTGATAAACTAGCTCACTTGCTTTTGTAAATTGAACAAGAAAAGATGGGCTGCGTGGTGAATAACTGGAGCTGTAAAGCCGTTGCGGAAAAGATCATCGCAATTACGAAGAAACTAGCTCTACGTTAACATATTGCCACTTGTATGACTTATATAACAATGACTATAAGATTAATTACAATATGCTTACTCTTATCGGCATTTCAGCCCTTAAAAGCTCAGTTCCGGTTGGATTTAGAAGCAGGCTTAGTGTTTAGCACCAATTATAATGAGATCCGGATACCCAGTATTGGCGGCACGCTCATAGATGTAAGTGATCAGCTTAGGGTAAAGCCTCAAGTTTTCTACCGGCTTCGGGCAGGTTATACGATTGCAAACAGGCACACCATTTCAGCTTTATATGCCCTCTTACCGTAAACTATGACGGATCATTTGACCAGGATGTCAACTTCAATAAGGCTATCTACGGCAGAAATGAAGATGTAAAGGTGAATTATAAGTTCAATTCCTATCGGTTGACTTATCGATATGATTTCATTGTAACCAGGAGTTGGCGGGTTGGCGCTGGCCTGACCGGTAAAATCCGTGACGCAGATGTCAGATACAGGAATGTCTCAAACGACCAGCATTTCAGCAATGTGGGTTTTGTTCCTCTAGTCAACTTTTACGTCGCTTACAAAGCAAACGAGCATTGGATAGCCATTTTGGAGGGAGATGCCTTAGCTTCCAAATTTGGCAGGGCTGAAGATATTTTTGCTGGCGTATCCTACTATATAAATCCGGATTTTGGTATAAAACTAGGCTATCGCGTTGTCGAAGGCGGGGCCGATAATGACCAAATTTATAACTTCACCTGGATTAATTACGCTTCAGGGGGGGTATTGCTATCATTTTAAAAAGCTAACTCGCAATTTATATTTTAGCATTTGCAGTAGTGCTTACAACCACACCACTTCTTTGTTTCGCTTCTTGCTCTATTTATTAACTGTTCTGACGTGAAAAGAGGTATTTAATTAACTAATGACGATAAATACAAATTTATAATTTATTTACATATCTTGTAAATATCATATAATATATAAAGAGCTTTCTAGAATAATTTTTGATACATATATGTTACATGTGGTAATAAAAAAGCCCCAAAACAGGCTGTTTTGAGGCTTCTTGCTCCCGAAGCTGGGCTCGAACCAGCGACCCTCTGATTAACAGTCAGAAATTGAATCCTTCCCATAGCCTCCCGCTTTCACCATGACAATAAATAATTAATTGAATATCACTATGTTAATGTTGAAGTGTGTTCCTGTAATATCCTAATTATTCCTGAAAATGTTTGCAAAAGCGTTTGCAAATTATGAGATACGTATTGTATATTCATCCTATGATAGCACAGATAGATATTTACTTAGATACTCGTCGACAGAAGAAGGACGGCACCTACCCCGCAAAGCTCCGGATTACCTATAAGCGGAAATGTATATACTTCCACCTGACCAATACTACAGCGGAGGCCTTTGAGAAAACGAAGAAACCAAAGCCACGAGAAGACTACATAAAAGACCTAAAAGCCCATTTCAAAACGGAAGCTGACAGAGCAGAGACAATTATTCAGATGATGACTGTTTTCTCCTTTGAAGAGTTCGAGAAAAGATATACGCAAACAGAACAGAAAACCCGAACTGTAGGAACCATTTTTGATGAAATCATTGCCAGACTTAAGAACGAGGGCCGTATCAGTACCATGCAGAGTTACCAGACCACCTGGAATAATCTGTTGAAATACCATCGCTCGAAATCTCCATTACAGTTCCAAGATATTACTCCTGACTGGTTAGCCGGATTTGAAAAATACTTATCTACAAACGGTGTTGGTAAAACCAGTGCTGGGATCTATTCACGAACCATCCGTGCTGTCTTCAACACCGCAATTGCTGATGGACTTATAAGTCGCGAAAGCTACCCGTTCGGCAATAGAAGGTATCAACCCCCGGCAAGTCGTAATATCAAGAAAGCCTTGACTGTGGAGGACATTCGCAAGATTATGGCCTATAAATCTAATGATGAACGTGAGGAGAAGGCTCGTGATTTTTGGGTGTTCTCCTATCTTTGTAACGGGATTAATGTCAAAGATATTTGTCGTCTTCGCTATCAGGATGTAGGTGAGAAGTTTATCACGTTTGTGAGGTCTAAAACCGCCCGAACTCGCCGTGTAGAAGACATTATACGCATAGCTCTCTTGCCTGAAGTTGCTGCTATAATCAAGCGCTGGGGAAATAGACGCAATGGAAACCCTGATCAGCGAGTCTTCCCAGTGTTAGGCTCGGGCGTGAACCCAGTCGAAGAAAGAAATAAGGTGCAGCTTGTAACCCGGTTTATTAATACATACGTACGAAAAGTAGCAGAGGCCGTTGGTGTTGAGAAAGACGTCACTACGTATACAGCCAGGCATTCCTTTGCAACTGTATTAAAGCGTTCCGGGGCTCCATTGGAGTATATCAGTGAATCCTTAGGCCATAATGATATGCGCACGACCAAAAGCTATCTAGATTCGTTTGAAGATGACATGATCGTCGAACACGCAAAGAATTTATTATAGAATGCAGAAAAAGATTACCCTAGGAGAGGCTGCGAATGAGCTTCATGTATTTTATTTGGATTTACTGCTATTGATGCAACATGCGGGATATCCGGTTCATGAAGAGGCTCCCCCTGAGCGTTTAATACCATATGAGTATATTACAGTTTTGAAGAGAGACTTTGCTGAATACCTGCCACCAGAACATCTTTTCGTCGGCAAGAGAGGGATAGATCGTTATATTTATGAGGAGGAAATCAGGGATAAGTATAAAGATTGGTTGTTCAATTGGATAGAAAAAAACCGGGCAACATATCCAACTTTATTATATTCCTATCGATATCGTATGCAAGGACTTGCATTAATAGAGCCCACTTCGTACGAGGATTTTTGTGCTGGTTTAATGGCTTATTCCAACGGAAACCTTCCCTTAATCAGTTCTATACTTTCTCATGGAATAGAATTTAAACTGTTTGAATTCTATAGCGAGTTTAGAGTTTCAGGACGGTATTATAATCGATTAGATATGATTGATTCTGATAGCTTTAGACGCCGTTCCAACCTACCTGTTATCCCGTATCTGCAAGTCCAGCAAATTAAAGAATACTATCCTGCAAAAAGGCACAATGGTAAGCCTACAAAACAGTGGGCCTACTATTATGCCTTTTTGAACGCAGAAAAAAAGTTTAGTACAAATCCTTACACCTCTGTCTTAGATTTTTTTTTAAATACAGGCCGCACGCATAGCTTCGACGGAAGACATATAATGCAACAGTACAATAAGATAAAAGCTAAATTAGATCGGGATAAAGCAATGCAAAAGAGAGGGGCGTATGAATTTGTTCAGCTAGCGATAAAATTATTGAAGCAAAACGGATATCCCGAGATTGCAAAGAAGGCCCAAGAGGAATATGACGAGGCTAGCAAGTTAAAATAGGGCGATAAAAAATAAATTGTACATACGTATGTACATACATATTACATACCTGTAGCTCGCAATATAGGTTTGTACCGGAATCAGTCGAAGGTCGGCTGTAATGGACAATATGAGCAAACCTATAAGAACATTTGATTACTTATTTGACAGACTCGAAGAGATTTCTTCCCGTCTTGATTACCTGATTACGCTTACCCATATCCAGCCATCACCAGCGCTGGATTCGCCCTTACTTACTACCCGTAAGGCTGCTGAATTTCTGGGTGTGTCGCCCAAAACAATCTACAATAACCCGGAACGATACCCCCACGTAAAGCTCAAAGGTGGGGGTTTACGCTTCCGGAAAGCAGACCTGGAGGAATTCGTTACAGCCTCCACTCGTCATGCCTAACTAGCAGGTGTTGACCCTCCAGAACGACCACCAGCTATATGGTGACATCCGGTAAAACGGACTCTTCAATTTTTGAGTAACTCATCAAATTCCCTTTCGAAATGTCACTCCGACAGATCATTCGAGGCAGTATGCCCTCAGAAAACATGCCTGATATGGGCAAAGAAGACCTTGTTCAGCGCCTTCAACCTTATTTCCCTAGGCACTCAGTGGAGGATCTACTGGATAAATATAGTCTGATTACTAAAAGTAACGCGATTGCTCCTATGCTGTTCCAGCAAGGCCTGATCAAAGTGTATGAACGTTTCCCTAGCTCAGAAGCGCTTATCCTTGAGTTAGCCATCACCGAGCACGGGGGAAAAGTAATACTGGCCATTTTAACGGCTCACCTCCATGACGAGGTTTCTAACAATTAATTCCATCATCAGGATGGGGAAGAAGTTTTTCTTCTCCATCCTAAACCTTAAATCCAAAAGTATGCTTCAATATACCTCCCCAGTGCTTCCAACCGAGCTGGGCAAAGTTCCAGCTACGCCGGTCGAGGAAATTTATTCGCACCCAGTTAACAAGCTTATTGAACGGGTTAGTGCTGAACCCCCGCCACAATACATATTCAGAGGAGTGGTCCATCCTAGCGTAGGCGTTTTTTATGGGCCTGCCAAAAGTGGCAAAACTGTGCTGGCGGAAAATATGCTAATGCATATCGCGTCCGGAACGACAGAATTTCTTAATCAACCCCTGTTCATTCCCCATCGAAAGGTACTCGTCGTGGGTATGGAGGAATTTTACCGGAACCGGACTATCCGAAATATGAAACAACTGGACTACCTGACTGACACACTGGATTTAGACCCACTCTGGGACCGAAATTTCCATGTTGTCGATGAAACCTTCCCTCGCTTTTTACACGGAGAAGCGCACTGGGACTTACTCAAAAAGGAAATTGACCGGCTTGAACCTTCAGTCGTCGTTCTGGATTCGTTAACACGGCTCTCCACAGACCCAATCGAAGAATCGACAGTGGCTCAGAAGCTCATGAGCCGACTACGTGATCTGGCGTACTCCCGAGAGATTACCCTGATCATTATTCACCACGCTCACAAAATGGATGATCGACCGTTGTCGATGTCAAACATGGCTGGCTCCCGAGTAATCGCCCAGGAACTCGATTTTATGCTTGGAGTTAATCGCATCTCGAACGGCACACGTTACCTAAAGGATATTGCATACCGGTATGCCTCCGAAGATTCGAGTAAGGTAATGACCTTTACAATTAATGATAGCCAGATAATTGTCCCAGGTGAGTTTCGTACTGAGCGAGAGCTTTTAAAGGAGGTAGAGTCCAGAGATTTTAACGAAAACGATGCGCTTGTTCTGGCTTACTTTACGGAGTTCACCCACCAGGATGGTTCAGTCTTGGTGTCAGCGGCAAAGCTTATTGAGCAGTTCGTTACGACAAAGGTCATGAGTAGGCCCACATTGTATGCATGTCTGAGAAGACTTGAGGAAGGCAAAATTATTACGAAAGTAGCAAAAGGGGAATACACATTATTGCCCTTAAGTTAAGGTATAGATGCCTGTTTTATCAGCCTTAACTACCTTAACTGATTGTAGCTGAAGTTAACTCAGTAAAGGTAGTTAAGGCTGATAGTGAGGGGATGTTCTCTTAACTGATAGCAGTCACGATGAGGTATACAGGCATGGCAATAAAGGTTCCACTTGTGGCAAGCACGGTAAAGACACGAGACCAATGAAAGACCGGAAATGCGGGATCCATTTCATGTCTTTTTAGTCACATTACCTTCTGGTGTTTTACATTACCAGAAGGTAATGTGGCATAATCATCCGTGAGGGAGGTATGATTCTACCGACCCCTCCATCTTAATACGTCATTTAGTGCGCTATTGAAGATACCAATTTACCCCTTGCTCATCTAGTCCATAGCGCACCTGCTCGACAAACTGTAAAGCGTTGAGAGACCGGTCTAGGAAGGTATCGATGTAACTCGACTTATTGACGCCCGTGAATAGGTTATGCAGCTTCCACAAGTTAATGCTGCCATCCGCCCTGACGACAGAAGCTCTCATCCCGGTAGTAATCCTTGCAGACAGCGCCTAATTGGGTATCGCCGAAAAGCAGAGGAGGGATGTACTGTTTAGCCGCTGTTGGTAAATGCTGGTACATTCGGCAACGCCCCAGAAGAAGAGCAAACTGTTGCTCGGTTAGAGAGTAGTCAGGCAAACACCTGACCCGCTGTAATAAGTTGTCTTGGCCATAGGACTTAAGCAAGCTATAAATGGCCATCCGTAATTGATGTACGCTCTTTACCTGTAAATCGCTATAATAGCCGTCGGTCCATACGCACATGTTGGTGCATACCTTGTTTTGGAAGCCCACGAATACCTTGAAATGTTCATTAGCCCCCTTTCGATTATACAGGTTACCCAGATTATAGGCTTTGACCCCGCCCACGGTTAGAGAGAGCCTGTTGCTGTCTAAAGTAGTCTGAATGGAGGTAATTTCCACTGCAAAGATGAGCCGTTCGTAATAGAGCGTTTTTTCCCATTTCTGAGCTGACTGACCGGTTTAGCCTTAGCGTCAGGGGTACGGCCCTTTATCGGATGAGAGGCACGTAGCTGGGGTCGAAGAATGCGTTCACCCCGGAAGACATCACTAATCGCATCCAAGGTTGCATCAATGAAGTCGCCTTGACTAATCAGCGGCTCGTTGTCTTTCACAAATACCGGAATGATATGTTGATGGCGTATTTCCTCCTCTGTGACAGCGATAGTGTTGGCTTCAATAAATGCTCGGGCGCTTGTTTGATCTTCTTGAACATGTTCATGCTGGGTAAAAAGTACCGGCAATACATTGATTTTAACAGGATTGTAGTCCATAGATAGTAAAACGTTACTGGTTGAAAATGAATAACTGAAGATATGTAGGCGGCTTCGAGTTGCCTTTTTTTACAACTTCGCTCAACGCTACTCATGTCGTGATGCCCTCTTGCTATACTCCTGGCAAGCCAATAAAGTAATTCTAGTATGACCTGTCAAGACATGGACATTTTTTGTCTTTGCACCTTGCTAAATCCAAGGGATCTGTTGAAGTCCAGCACGTCAGTGCGTTGTATGAGCTGGGAGAAAGGAGAAAACCAGCAGTCGAAGAATAGAGTTAACTTCAAAACAGTTAACGTTTTTGTGGTTAACCTAGGTCATAACTTTTAAGATAGCCGGGGGGAGGAGTAACGATAATTGTCACCGGGGAGAGGTATGGGGGTAGGTTCTTACTCGTGCGCTTTCAGAACATTTTAGCCCCACCAAAATTTTACATATTTTTTTTCCAGTTAGGCCATGAACTAGAGTAAAGAAGGTACTGACTCGGTCTGCTTTCTCCACCGACAATGGTGAATCATAGCCATTATATTGGAATATATACAGCGTGATCGATGAATACTCAGAGTCAATAGACAGAATAATCGGGGAGGTGAGTATACGTTCCTCCACGCGCGTACGCTAAAAGTAAATTACTACATCGCTGGATTCCAGCCGAACTAAGTGAAATGATATCTACAGAGAGGCTGACATGCATTGATCTATTGTCCGAAGAATTCGACGTTCAGTAAAGCTCACACCATAGAAAAAACCAAAGGAGCAGTGAGTTGCTGTACCCACTGCTAACCATCATTAGTTCTTCCACTCTGCTCTGGCCGCTTCAAAATCACGTTGAAAGGTCGGATTCTTGAAATAGTATGTTAACATACGCTAGCTGGAACAGCCATAAACGAACATATAATGGAGCTGCTGGCTCAGGCGATATACTATCAGAAAAATGTCCTGCGCAATGGGGTCATCTTTTACGTACTTACGCAGGTAGCCCCAAATAATTGGCTGATGTTCTGGCCACCAGCTCAGGCAATGGGTTCGCCATTTTTATAAGTGGTTTGGAGCGTCCTTTTATAGTTAGGTTCAAAACTGCGCTGCTGCTTGAGTGCGAAATTCACCAACAGAATCAGCACGGGTACTTCGATCAAAGGGCCAATCACGGCAGCAAAGGCAGCGCCTGAATCGATGCCGAATACGGCGATGGCTACCGCAATGCCCAGCTCGAAATTGTTGCCTGCGGCAGTGAATGCCAGCGATGTCGATTTGCCGTAATCGGCTCCAGCCCACTTGGACAGGTAGAAGGCCGAAAAGAACATGATGGTAAAATAGATCGAGAGCGGAACGGCGATGCGTAGCACATCGAGCGGAATGGATACGATGAGCTGCCCTTTCAGGCTGAACATGACCACAATCGTAAACAGCAACGCGATGAGCGTAATCGGGCTGATGGCAGGCAAAAACGTCTGCTCGTACCATTTTCGGCTGAACATTCGACTCAGAATCACCCGCGAGAAAAGGCTCGCCAAAAAAGGAATACCCAGATAGATGAAAACGCTTTTGGCCACTTCACCGATGGTAATATTCACCTCGTATCCATGTAAGCCAAATAGGGGTGGTAGCACGGTGATGAACAACCAAGCATAGACCGAATAAAACAGCACTTGGAAAATGCTGTTCAAGGCCACCAGTCCAGTAGCATAAAGCCGATCACCGCCCGCCAAGTCATTCCAAACGATCACCATCGCAATACAGCGAGCTATTCCGATCATGATGAGCCCGGTCATATAATCAGGCTTGTCGGGTAGGAAAATGACCGCCAGGCCGAACATCAGCAACGGGCCGATGAGCCAGTTTTGTAGCAGAGAGAGTATTAGTATTTTTGTGTTGGCCATCACCTTTGGCAGCTCTTCGTACTTCACCTTTGCCAATGGTGGATACATCATCATGACTAGCCAATGGCTAACGGTAGGTTGGTCGTGCCGGAATTAAATTCGTTGATAAAGTCCTGCGACTGCGGAAAAAAATAACCAATACCAATCCCGATCAGCATGGCAAAAAAAATCCACAGAGTCAAAAAGCGGTCCAGAAAAGAAAGACGGGGGGACTCATGGAATTTACTGTTTGGATGTTCGTTTCATCACAATAGCCGATGACGGGCAAAGGCTACTGAACTGCCTAGTTTGCTGGATAGCTTCGGGTACGGTGTCCCGGCTCACAGTTGCAAATCCGTATCGGTCAAAATAGCCCTCGGCAGAGGTAGTAATTAGATACGGTTCATGCAGATGCCTATTGTTAGCAATGGCTAGCAACCGGTCGATCATCTGTGATGCGATGCCTTTGCCTTGGTAGGCTGGATCAACGGCCACCGACCGCAATAGACCCACTGTTCCAAAAGATTCCAGACCGGCCACCCCGACGGGAGTTTGCTCGTATTTGGCAATCACGAAATGGGGAAGGCCCTCCGGTAGATCCTCGGTGAGCAAATCTCCTTGTTCAAGTAGGGCCACAACGGTTTCTTTCTCGTCGGGCCGTGCGTTTTCAATGTGCAGTGCCATAACTAGCCGATGAGTTTAGCAATTTCGATGCGATAAATTCCTGTGAAAAAACTTTAATCTGGTCGCGCAGCTGGCGGAAAGAGGTCAGGGCATCAATGCCAGGTTGGTGGCTAGGATCGGGAAAGCTGTGGTGGATCTTCTCCCCGCTCGATGGGAAATAGGGACATTGCTCGCGGGCATTGTCGCACACGGTAATGACGTAATCGAACGGCACAGTGGTGTATTCGTCCACATGGTTCGAGGTGTGGTGCGAAATGTCGATGCCATCTTCGGTCATCACCTGAATGGCCAGCGGGTTTACGCCGTGGGGGGCAACGCCTGCGCTGTAGACTTTGGCCCGATCTCTGGCGAAGGATTGCAAATATCCTTCGGCTATCTGCGAACGTGCAGAATTACCCGTACATAAAACTAGAATTCGTTTCATTTTCAAGACTGGTTTCAGTTGTGGAATTAGTTGCTGCAATCAGTTCCGCAGCAGCTAGCGGTTTGGCTGGTTCCCAGTGGTTTAATCTCGGTGAGTGTCAATGGTTTTTGCGCAAAAACCGTCACGCTATAGATACCCCGGTCTTGCTGACGATACTCGGCGATTTCTTCGGCAGACAGGTAATTTTGCAGCACCGAATCGGGCAGGGTAATTTCCCGTTCCTTCTGCACCTGAATATTCGTGAAACCGCTCTCCCTGACGAGCTGTAAATAGGCGTCTTTATGGATCGCTCCCGATACACAACCTACGTACATTTCGGCATCCTGCTGCAAACCTGCGGGCAGCTCGCCTTTCAGTACAATATCGGAGATGCTGAAATGGCCACCTGACTTTAAAATGCGGAAGGTTTCGGCGAAGGCTTTCTGCTTGTCGGGAACCAGGTTCATTACGCAATTACTCACGACCACATTCGCCAGATTTTCGGGCAAGGACATGTCTTCGATGTCGCCATAAACGAATTCGACATTCGCAAAACCCAACGCTTTCGCATTTTTGCGGGCGCGGTCAATCATAGCGGGGGTCATATCCAAGCCGATCACGCGGCCCGTTTCGCCGGTCTCGGCACGGGCCACAAAGCAATCATTGCCAGCGCCCGAACCCAAATCTACCACCGTATCACCGAGGTTAATCTGAGCGAATTGCGTAGGCAGTCCACAACCGAGTCCCAAATCGGCATCGGCCACATAGCCGTTCAACTCCTGGTAATCCTGCGCCATGAAAATCGGTACGTTTGATTCGATTTCAGGCCCACAACAGGAAGTAGGTCCACAACACCCATTAGCATCGGGATTCTGAGCAATTGCGCCGTATTTCTGGCGGACGGTTTCTTTAATTTCCTCGGCGGTCTCCATATGTCTTTCTTATTGGTTTAATGTAATATTGCGATTGATTCGGACAAAAAAAGCCGCGTACCTAGCTAGCAGCAGGTTGCGGTTCCTACGTAAATATCAAACAACGCGCCAAACGCTTGCCGAGCTTCCTCCCATACTGTTTCGTTGATGCAGTAGCAAACGCGGGGCGGGTTGATTTCGCCCTGAATGATGCCGATGCGTTTCAGCTCCTTCAAATGCTGGGAAACGGTCGCTTGGGCCAAAGGTAATTCGTCTACTAGGTCACCGCAAACGCAGGCTTTCTTCTGCGCCAGCAATTGCAGTATGGCTACCCTTGCTGGGTGTGCGAATGCTTTAGCCAAATCAGCTACCCTGTTTTGCTCTTCAGTGAATATTTCAGTTTTTGTAACTCCCATGTAGCAAAGGTAGTAAAAATAATATCTATCGCAATATTGCGATAGATATTATTTTGAAGGCTTGAATAATATCCTGGTACACATAATTGCATGCATGGATAATTTGTAATGGCTTTAGGAAATATCCTCTTTATGAGTTATATTTTTATGATAGCCTGCTTGCCAATTGAGGTATTACTGCTTTGCCCTTTTTGAATTTCACTCGGACAGATTCCTGCGTCTGAACTAGCGGATAGTTGACTAATTCCTTTCTTGGACATCTATCTCTCTTCGCACCTCGTATATTGATAATATTCTTTTTCTCTACTTCCCGTCTATGCAGTTATTACTACTAATTGCTTTTTTTTCGTTATTTTCAGTTACTACACTTGCTCAGGAACTCACTGGGCAGGTTATCGACCAGACCTCACAACAACCAATTGTGGGTGCCACTATACAGGTTAAACGCACGAAGAGTGGTACACTCTCCAATTCTACAGGCACATTTACCTTGACCAATCTACAGCCAGCAGACCTTATAACGTTCTCCTACCTTGGCTATCGGACGCAGGAAATTTCGTATACAGGTCAGGCCAGCCTGAAGGTTGAACTGGTGGAGGGCGTTTCGCTTAACGAAGTGGTCGTGACGGCTCTGGGGCTGGAACGCAATAGCCAGAGCTTGGGCTTTGCGATTCAGAAAGTTGATGGACAGCTGGTCAGTGACGTGAAGGCCCCCAACTTTCTCGACAACCTGACGGGTAAGGTAGCGGGCGTGACGATCACGGCTGGTTCAACTGGTGTGGGCGCGTCGTCGCGCATTACTATCCGGGGGGAATCATCCTTTACCAACAATAACCCGCTCTTCGTGGTCGACGGCATTGTCATTAATAATGCTACGGTAGTGAACCGGGTTGATGATGATGCTAATGGCTTTCAGGAGATCGATTTTGGCAACGGGGCCATGGAAATAAACCCCGATGATGTGGCTGCGGTATCGGTTCTAAAAGGTCCGGGAGCTGCTGCTCTCTATGGTACCAGAGCCTCCAACGGAGTTATTCTGATCACCACCAAAGATGGTTCATCGGCAAACAAAGGTATTGGCGTGAGCTTTAATAGCACCTTCTACGCCGAGCGCCCATTTCAGCTTCCCCGATTTCAGAACAGCTACGGACAAGGTAATAGCGGAGCGTTTAAGTACGTCGATGGCCTAAGTGGGGGCATCAACGATAATATCTCATACAGTTACGGTCCCCGGCTGGATGCCGGTCTGCTTATTCCCCAGTATGACAGCCCGGTAAACTTGCCCGACGGACGAATGGTTCGCGGGGCCGATACACGAGTGTACAGTGGCCTATCCATTACCCCGACCCCGTTTGTATCGCATCCCGATAACCTGAAAAACTTCTACGAAACGGGCCACACGGCCATAAATAATCTGGCTGTTTCGGGCAAATATGATAAGGGTAGTTACCGTCTTTCCTTTACCGATCTGAATAGCCATTCGACTATTCCAGGCGTTAATTTGAAACGTAAAACGCTGGCAGCCCGATTGCAGTTCGAACCTATCGAACGGCTGAAATTTAGTTCGTCCATCAACTACATCAACAGCGGCAGCGATAATCGTCCTGCCACCAAATATGGCTCGGAGAACATCAACTACGCCATGAGTGCCTGGCTGGGCCGACAAACCGATGTGAACCCCATGAAGCAATACTGGCAGCCGGGACTAGAGGGGATTCAGCACTTTTCGTACAACTATACATATTTTGACAACCCGTATTTCACGCTCTATGAAAACCGCAACTCGTTTAACCGCGATCGGCTCATCGGGAACCTAGCCGTGACAGGAGAGTTGGCCTCCAACTTGACGTTGATGGTACGTAGTGGTATGGACTATTCGAGTGAGAATCGGCAGTTTCGGCGAGCCTTCAGCAGCAACCGTTTTAAAAATGGTGCCTATGCTGAAAACGCAGTTTTCTTCCGGGAAATCAACACCGACTTTTTACTGAATTACACCCGTAGTTTGGGAACGATCTCGATCGATCTATCGGCTGGAGGCAACCGCATGGATCAGTTGGCGTCATTCAACCAATATCAGGCCCTGACACTGGCGCAACCGGGCGTATTTAAGCTCACCAATGCGGCTTCGCCGGTGGAAGTATACCAACAGAGCGCTCGTAAGCGCATCAATAGCTTGTATTTGCTTGCCAAACTGAGCTATAGAGATGTTCTATTTATGGACATTACGGGCCGCAACGACTGGTCAAGTGCGTTAGCAACACCCATCTCGACGGCCAACACTTCTTTTTTCTACCCTTCGGTGTCGGCCAGTTGGGTATTATCAAATCAGTTCCGGCTACCCGCGGTTTTGTCGTTTGCAAAAGTGCGGGCCAGCGTGGCAAGCGTTGGTAACGATACCAGCCCCTACCAGACCACAGGAGTGTTCAACGCTCGCAATCCGGTGTTCTCGCAGCCCGCCTTCAGCGATCAGAGCGCTATTGCCAACACCAATCTGAAGCCAGAGTCCATTACGTCGGTTGAAGTGGGGGCTGATGTTCGCTTTCTGAATGACCGGCTAGGTTTTGACTTGACCTATTACGACGCTCATACACGCAACCAGATTCTGTCGTTGCCAATCGCCATCCCAACAGGTTATAGCGAACGGGTTATTAACGGAGGTGAAGTACGATCAAGGGGTATAGAAGCTGTATTAATGGCAACACCTATCCAGACGAGCCGCGTCCGATGGAATGTGGGTCTTAACTTCAGCCGCAACCGAACAACTGTGATATCGCTGCCTGCTGAGGCCGGTACTCTAACGCTAGGTTACAATCGCATCTACGACAACGTAAACCAGACGGTCTGGTATCAGGTACGGCAGGGCGACCGTATGGGCGATATGTGGGGAACTGGCTACCTGCGCAATGCTCAAGGCGAGTTTATTGTAGGCAGCAACGGTCAGTACATTGCTGACAACACGCTGAAGAAACTGGGTAACTACAACCATGACTTTATGGTGGGGCTATCGAACCAATTTAACGTCCGGAACTGGAGCCTAGGCTTCCTGATCGACTGGCGGCAAGGCGGGGTCTTGGTGTCGCGAACCCTGGCCCTGGCAGGTGTGGCGGGTCAGCTTATCGAAACGGCTAACCGGCCAGATGCTGGAATCGTAGCTAAAGGTGTGGTCAATACTGGTACAGTCGAAAACCCAAATTATCAGCCAAACAACCGCGCCATTCCAGCCGAAACATACTATCGCATGTATTATGACCGCAATAATGAGGAAAATAACACCTACAATGCGTCGTACGTAAAAATGCGGGAACTGACCATCGGCTATACTGTTTCCGAAATGGCTTGGCTGGCTAAGAAGTTGCGAATGCAGCGGCTGACTCTGGCTCTGGTAGGTCGTAACCTGTTTGCCCTGTCGCATATCCCCCATTTTGACCCTGAACAGACGTCATTTCAGCAAAACCAAATGCAAACGGGCGTCGAAGACATGACCTATCCAACTACCCGTAACGTGGGTGTCAAACTAAGCGTGAATTTTTAAGCCACTTGCTCAACGGCCAACCCAGCAGCAAACCATGAAACGGACATTATATATTACCCTCCTGCTGATCGTACTAGTGGGCTTTCTGCCCAGCTGTACGGACAACTTCCAGGAAATCAATACCAACTCCAACGCGCCTGTCGACGTGCAGCCATCGTTGCTGTTTCGCAAGATACTGTTTGACTATGGCGAACAGATGTCGTACGAAGCTTTCGTAGCGGGTAATCTGCTGGGACAGTACTTTACGGCTATCGACTTCAACCTATTCGACCGACACAGCCTCAGCGAATCGCAGTATGGTGGCAACCCATGGCCGTTCATCTATACAAACCTGCGCGACAATGAAATTCTGCTGCAGAAGTCCCGTGCCAACGTAGCTTTCGGAGTCTACGAAGGTCCGGCCTTGATCATGAAAGCGTACATGGCGGCTGCACTCACCGACCTCTACGGCGACGTACCTTATAGCGAGGCCCTGCAAGGTAAATCGGGCATAATTACCCCCACGTACGACTCACAGGAAGCCATCTACACGGCTGCTGGGGGCATACTAGACAACCTCGATAAAGGAATTGCCTCCATCAACAATTACAAAGGAGCTACCGCCCTCGACGGCGACATTCTTTACAATGGCAACCGTGGCAAGTGGATACTGTTTGCCAATTCGTTGAAGATTAAAGCGTTAATGCGAATCTCCGGTAAAGTAAATGTGAAGGACGCGTTACAAAAAGTAGTGACAGAAGGTAACTTCATCAAGAATAATGCAGATAATGCATTCTTTCGGTTCTCACTCACGCAGCCCAACAACTTTCGGATGTCAACTGCCCGTATTGGCGACTATAACCTGTTTATTATGTCGTTGACCAGTCAGGAATTATTCACCAGCTTGAACGATCCACGTATTGGGGTATATTTCCGGGCCACTACGGCCAAACCAGGCACTTACAAAGGACTGCTGAATGGTCCAGATGCTTCAAAGCTGTCGATTTCAGTGGCTGATTATTCGCTGACAGGAACAATTTTCCGGGAGGAATCGGACAAGCTCTATGCCAACTACATGACGGCCTATGAAACCAGTTTCTGGCTGGCCGAAGCCGCCGAGCGGGGGCTGGTGGCGGCTTCGGGTAAGGAATGGTATGAGCGGGGGATTACGCAGGCATTTGACTACTGGCGCACGACGTTACCGGCGGGTTATCTGAGTAGTGCTAAAATAGCCTATGCGCAGAATGGACAGAACCCCATTGAGCAGATTCTGACACAGAAATGGCTGGGCAACATCAACAATGGCTACGAAGGCTGGTCAGAATACCGCCGGACCGGTTTCCCACGGCTGAAAACAATTTCGGCTAGCCTTAACAACGGGTTGATTCCCGTTCGAATGCCCTACCCAGGCACCGAGAGCGCACTGAATGCAGTTCAGTACAAAAAAGCTGCTGACAAAACCCAGAATAATAGCATTAACATACCCGTTTGGTGGGCTACCCGCTAATCATTTCTGCATGACTACAACCCTGTTGCAATGGGTGCTGGTGCTGGCTTCCAGCATTACGCTATTTCTCGTGTCGCCCCTGGCTCGTACCGCACCTGAATTTTTTAGGGGTACTCGTAACGAGCGAATGCCTAATACCCTTTTCCTGACGAGTAGCTTGGTCATTTCATGGTTGTTTGCCAAGTCGATCACCAATGCCGCTAATCTGGGTCACAGCTTCGGACTAGTGGGGGGCGTTGCCTATGCAGGTTATTACCTATCGTTTCTGGTAGCAGGGTTCGTGATCGTATCAATGCGTAACAAGGGCGGATACCGAAGTATCCACCACTTTCTGGAGTCAAAATTTGGGGCGAGTGCAGTGGTGGTCTTCACACTACTGATTATGATCCGGCTCTACAACGAAATCTGGTCGAATACTATCGTAATCGGCTCGTACTTTGGAGCGCAGGGCTCTACTGATTACTACGTAGCGATTATCATATTTACACTGCTCACGCTGGCTTACACGCTTAAGGGCGGTATGAGCAGTTCGATCATGACTGACGTAATTCAACTATCGCTCTTTGTCGTACTGCTTACGGTGATCCTAGGCTTCATTTTACCCCAGTACGGCGGGAGTCTAATGCCCTTTTTACACAGTGGACGCTGGGAGCTGAATCAGGGTGTCGATCTGCTACTAGTAGCGCTGGTGCAGTGTTTCAGCTATCCCTTTCACGACCCTGTACTGACCGACCGAGGCTTTATCTCAGACACACGCACTACACTGAGAGCCTATATTTGGGCGGCAGTCATTGGATCGCTTTGTATAATCTTCTTCAGCTTCGTCGGGATCTTCGCTAAGCTCAATAGTCTGACGGGCGAAGCACCCGTAGCCGTAGCGCGGTATTTTGGCGTGCCGATGTTGCTGCTAATGAATCTCATTATGGTAACCTCAGCCTCCTCGACGTTAGACTCAGCCATGGCGTCGTTTTCCAAACTCATCAGTATCGACTTGAGCCGGGCCGCTGTACCGAGCGTTACCAGAGGGCGATGGGCCATGGTCGTGCTTACGGTGTTGGGTACAATTCCCGTGTTTTTCGACCCGGCTATTCTGTCAGCGACTACCATCAGTGGTACGTTGGTGCTTGGCATGGCTCCAGTTTTTTTGTGCTGGAACGTTCGGGTACCACGACTGGCGTTTCATCTGTCAGTGGTGGGTGGGCTACTGCTGGGCGGTTTCCTAACGTTTTTTCCCTTGCCCGAATCCCTCCGACTGGGGGATGGTAAATATGGATCGCTGCTGAGCGTGAACCTGATCACTATGTCCTTCTGTTTCCTAGTTTTCGCGGGGAGTGCGCTGTTCCAAACAAAGACTCATGACTGATCGTCCAGATACCCGAGACCTTGGCACATGTAGCGACAGGCTGCTCGTGTTTGGGGGCCCATACTCCAACTTACAGGCACTGGAAACACTTAAAGTCATTGCCTGCCAACTCCAGATTTCCCCTAGCAACATCATCTGTACGGGCGATATTGTGGGCTACTGCGCCCAGCCTGAAGAGTCGGTACAATTCGTAAAAAACTGGGGCATTCACTCCATTCAGGGCAATGTGGAGCAGAATATCATCAGAGGTGAAGATGACTGCGGCTGTAACTTCACGGAAGGCGGACGCTGTGATTTGTTTTCCCGCACCTGGTTTCCTTATGCGGTTCGGACACTTTCTACTGAATCGGTTGCTTGGCTGAGCACGTTACCGCTCCAGCTTTCGTTTGAGTATGCCGGTAAGTCGGTAACGGTGTTGCACGGGGCAGCTACCGGTGTCGCTGATTTTGTGTTTGCATCAACGCCCTGGCCAGTTAAAGAAACGACCTTTTCGGCTACAGGGGCCGACATAATACTAGCCGGTCACGCCGGATTACCGTTTGCGGATAGACAAGTTTCCAATACGGGAGTCGGGCGGTACTGGTTCAACGCAGGTGTAATCGGGATGCCCGCCAATGATGGAACCCCCCGTGTATGGTATCTGCTACTCGATGACACCGATGGCGTATTTAGTTACACTTTTCACGCTTTCACTTACGACAATCATATGGCTCATCAGTTAATGATGACCAATCAACTCCCCGAATCCTATGCTCAGACACTCCTGACGGGCATTTGGGACAACTGCGAGATTTTGCCAGACGCGGAGAAGGCGTTCCAAGGGCAGGCCATTACGTTGTATTAGAACGATAAAAGCGGATGATTGGGTAGTTTTGCCGTTTCGTCCGGCAGCGGCCGACCGGAAAATCCGTCACCTGACTACAATGCATCGTTAACTTAACCAGTAATACGAAAATGAGACGTTGATTAGTGAGATGGCAATTTGAGATTGCAGCCAACTTCTGTAGACAGCGTGTTTATATAGTACATGTCGTCTCGGAGATACGGGCGTTTAAGGTAACACATCCTACCTTTCGTACTAGTCTAGGGATACGAAAATTAATCTGTTGCAAAACACCCAAATAGTAAGTTTCAAAGGGGGGGAAAGGTCAATCAAGTACCGATTTTTATACGTAAAGTTAGAAAGTACGAAACGGTAAATTGGGCTATTTTAAGAACACTCGTTTGCAGAGAAAAGAGGGTTTTGGCATCTATAGCCAACTTATGATCCGTAGTGAACAGGGGGTAAGGTAACCGTTTCCCACCAATAAGTTCGTAGATTATCAATAAACGTTAGCCAGCCAGTCAACTCAGTTGGTTTAATCAAATAAGAGGCAGCACCTAGTTGGTAGGCTTCCCCAATATCTGTCTGGAGAGTGGACGAACTAAACACCACGATGGGAATCCGACGAACAGAATCCGACATGCTTTTTACCGCACGTAGTAACTGCCAGCCATCGGTGAGTGTAGGCAAGTGAAGATCTACTACTATAAGTTTAGGCAGCTCCCATTCCTGATGTTGCCAGCTTTGTAATAGACTCACTGCTTGGTCCACAGAAGTCACCCGTCTGGTTTCAACTTCTAATAAACACTTACTTATAGCCTCTTGAATGAGTCTCCACTGATCGTCTTCTTCCTCTACGAACAACATGTTCGCCTGTTGATAATTGGCTTTACTCTGGTTAGACGTAGCAGGCATATTTATTAAAGGCCTATCAATCACTATTCTAAATAAGATAAAACTTATAAATTGGCGAAGTGTTTGTCATTTTGACTCGTCTGTTTACATATAATAAACGAGTTTTTCGCCTGGTTGCCCAATAGGGATTCACCAACTTCCGGAACGAGCCGTACAACCGGATGTTGGTCTTTTTAAATAGTAACCGTTTCGGCGGTACCGTCACCATCATGGCAACCTATGTGAACGATGGCTCCCAAATCTGCATCGTGGATGATTCAGCTGATTTCCGCTCACTACTTGAGCACTTATTCAGTCAATATTTTTCAGCTTACTCGGTCTGCTTCTTTGCTGATGGGGACGAATTACTAGCTGCGCTTCCCCACCTTAGCCATATACCTCGCTTAATACTACTCGACCGGCACATGCCTCATGTAGATGGGCATCAGATACTGCTTCGTCTGAAAGAGGATCCTATATATAGTAAAATTCCAGTCGTTATGATGAGTTCCGCTGCCTCGGATAAAGAGGTCAATGGTTGTTACGAAGCGGGTGCTAGTTCATTTTTACTAAAGCCATTAGATATTGCTTCGTTGAAGGCCATGCTGGAGAAGCTTTGTTGGTACTGGTTGGAGATCAATCAATCATCGACTACCCCCTAATTTAATGGCCTTCTCTTCCGCTTTTACACACTCCGGCTCTTTGACTCAATCTCACAAAATGCTCCTCAAACTGATCTAGAATTAGATGTGTAGGACTACTACCTGCGAAAATAGGGTGGTGGAAATATACCATGCTGCCAAGCCTCTCCGCGCCGATGCAGGCAAACATTATATACTTACGTTTGTAAAAGCCCTGGAAATCCGTGCGCTACAATTTATCTCGGGGATCGCAGTGCGGTATTGCAAAACCAGAGGGGGTTACAGTATAACTACAAACGTTTTTTAGCTGGACTTATAAACTGATCAGAGGCAGATAAATCAAGAAAGTGGTCCCTTGCCCCAATTGGCTGGTGGCCGTAATGGCTCCGCCATGATTCGCCACGACCTTCTCACAGATGGCCAGTCCAATACCTGTTCCGGCAAATTCGCCCTTCCCATGCAGCCGCTGGAAAATCTGAAAAATGCGGTCCAGATACTTCTCCTCAAAGCCAATGCCATTGTCTGAAACCTGGATTAGGTAATACGTTTGTGCCGGGCGGGCGGGCTTCACCAAAGCAGGTAAGTCTTCACTGGTCACTCGATTCAGTTGAATCTCAATCAGGGGTTTTACCCAATCGCCCGACGAATCTTTCCTTCGGAACTTGAGTGCATTGCTGAGCAAATTCTGGAAGAGCTGCCCAAGCTGAGTCGCATCGATCGTTGGCAAGGGGGCAACTCGCACCTCGGCACCCGTTTCGGCGAGTACCAACTCTAAGCTGGTCAAGGCTTGATCCACCACCTCGTTCAGCACTATGGGCTTCATTAAATCCCGTCGGGTAGAGATCCGCGAGAAGCTGAGCAGATCCCGAATCAACGTCGACATGCGACTGGCCGCTAGCTGCATCCGCTCCAGGTAAACTAGCTCGTCCCCCGTTGAGTCCGTATAGCGCGTCTTTAACAAATCGCCAAACTGCTGAATCTTGCGTAGCGGTTCCTGTAAATCATGCGAAGCGATGTAGGCAAATTTTTCCAGGTTCTCGTTGGAGCGGATCAATAACCCGTTTAAATCGAGTAATTCGGCATTGGTCATGGTCAGCTCCTGGGTCCGTAATTGGATCTGCTGTTCTAAGTCGACAGATAATAATCGGTATCGGGACTCACTTTCCCGTAACTGCGAAAGGGTCTGGTTGAGTTGCCCATTCAACCCCTCGATGTCCGTTACCGCCTGCTTCAAGCCCGTCAGGTCCTGGACAACGCTTTTCATATACCTGGACCCGTCTGCATCCTGCTGAAGCTTACTGATGCTACGAATCCAGGTCCGTTGTTTTGTTATTGGCTGAATGAGATAATATTCAGCCGTCGCCGTCGGTTCCCGCAGGGCGATGGTCAACGCGTCCATGGCCAGGACTCGATACGCCGGATCAATTGCCTGCTGAATGCGCTCCAGGGTAAGTGCTTCCGCTACCGCAAAGCCATAGATTTCCCGGCACCGGTCATCAACCTCCACCTGGTTGGTGGCCAGGTCTACCTGCCAGATGCCCAGTTTGGCGACAGCCATCGCGGATTGCAGCGCGGCCTGGGCCTGGTTAAGTTGTTGCCGGGCCAGGACCTGCTCGGTTACTTCCACACAAACAACGGTTACCCCACTAATGGTCCCGTCAATGTCCCGATAGGGTTCGTACACAAAGTCAATGTAGGTCTGCTCAAGCTGGCCAGCCCGCTTTAGTTTGACAGCGAGCTCGTTGGCCACAAAGCGGTGGCCATTGGTGAGCACGCCCGTCAATAATTCTTCAAACCCCTGCCCACTGGCCTCAGGTAAGGCCTCAAATAAGGGTTTACCCATGACCTCTTCCCGGCTTCGCCCCCAGTAGGCTAATACCTGCTCGTTGGCTAGTTCAATGACGAACTGTGGTCCCCGAAATAAAGCGGTGGCGACCGGGGCATGGGCAATGGAATGCTGAAAGGCTGCCTGACTGCGCTCAAATGCCCAGCGCGCCAGTACGGCCTGAGTCGTTTCGGTACAGGTCACAAACACCCCGTTTATCTGGCCCTCATCACCGTAAGCCGAACTGTAGCTAAATGTCCAGTAGACATCCTCCAGCCGCCCGTTGCGGTAGATCGGAATCAGCTGATCCTCACTCCAGGTGGCTTCGCCACCCGCCCAAACCTGATCGATCAGGGGTTTAATCACGGACCAGGTCTCTGGCCAGCACGCTTCTCCCCGTTGACCCAGGGCCAACGGGTGTTTGCCGATCTGTCCCAGACTGGGTCGATAAGCGTCATTGTAAAATTGAATTAAGTCGGCTCCCCACCACAAAAACATGGGAAACCGGGAATGCAGGACAATGCCAACCGCGGCCCGTAAACTGACCGGCCAGTGATTGGGTATACCCAAGGGGGAGCTAGCCCAGTCGTACTGGCGAGTAAGCTCGCCCATTTCGCCACCACCGGCTAAAAAGGGAAACGTGTGGGTAGTCGACGTCGTGTCCAAAATGAATCGGTTAGTAAGCAAGCTAAAGTAGTCAGTAAAGCACTCAGATCTTCCTGATCTTTACGCAAGAAAATGTACGCAGGATTGTCCTGACAACCCCGTTTGTATAAACACAAATGATGTGGTAAAGTTAAGCCACCAGGGGATTACTTATATACCGGCAGACCCTTCCGTCCTCCCTCAAATCCGTTCTACCAACTAGCTTCCTGACGGAACGTCTAAGCCCACTTCCTAAGCTCTCGGTTGACTTCGGCGTCATCATCAGATCGAACCAGTCCTTGGGCTTCCGAAATTGGGTATAGTCGGAAATTAACGTGATCAATTCGAGGGTAGCTTTCTGTCCTTCATGAATTGATTCATGGACAGATGACTGAGTCAAGTTATTTAATCCATAGGAGTGGATTCGATTCAGTATCTTTGAGTAAAAGCGCCTGGTCGTCGGGTAAGGCTTTTCTTAAGTAAACCGTAACAATGACCCCCACGATTAGGAACCGCTATAATATAACTGTTACGGGTAACGGTACTCAGCCGATTTTATTTGCCCATGGCTTTGGCTGTGACCAGACCATGTGGCGCTACGTGGCGCCCGCCTTTGAAGCTCACTATCAGGTCATCCGATTTGATTATATCGGTCATGGGAAGGCCATTCGGGATGCCTATAACCCGGAACGCTATGCCAGTCTGCAAGGCTATGCCCAGGATCTGCTCGATATCTGTCAGGATCTGGACCTAAACGAGGTGATTTTTGTGGGTCATTCCGTTAGCAGTATGATTGGCTTATTAGCCTCCATTCAGGAACCTAACCGCTTCGAGCGCCTGATTATGGTGAGTCCATCACCCCATTATATCAATGAGGAAGACTATACCGGGGGTTTTGAGCGAGCCGATATTGAGGAACTGTTGGACACGATGGAGGGCAATTTTTTGGGCTGGGCCAGTGCCATGGGTCCTCTAATCATGGCCAACCGGGAACGGCCCGAATTAGGCCAGGAGCTCACCCAAAGCTTTTGTGCTACTGATCAGGCCGTAGCGCGGCAGTTTGCCCGGGTCACGTTCCTGGGCGACAATCGACTGGACTTAGTGAAGGTAGGGCGACCAGCCTTGATTATTCAGTCCCTTGCCGATGACATTGCGCCCGTTGCCGTGGGGGAATACATGGCAAAACAGATGCCCCAGAGCACCTTGCGACTGATCGAGGTCCAGGGGCACTCGCCTCACTTAAGTGACCCGGCTGAGACCATTCTGGCTATCCAGCACTACCTGCAAGCCGTCAACTAAGTCGTCTATGCAGGATGTCGCAACGCTGATGCCAGTAGGCCTAGTGAGATTAAATGCGGACAATCAGATTGACTATCTGAACCCCTTTGCGGAAGAGTTGCTAGGCTACAGGCCAGGTGTGCTGCTTGGGCAACGGATGGATGTGGTCTTAACCCGGGCGAGTCGAATTTACGTTCAAACGAATCTGTATCCCTCGCTCGCCCTGGGAACACTGGCCAATGAACTGAACCTGACCCTGCAAACCCAGTCCGGAGCGCGTATTCCGATTTTGCTCAATGCCGTACGGCAGACGAACGCTTCGGGAGAAGGTGTTACGTACCTGTGCCTGATGCCCGTTTATCAGCGACGGCAGTTCGAGCAGGAACTCTTGGCCAGTAAGCAGGCTGCTGAACAGGCACTGCTTCGCAACGATGAGTTAATGGCTCTCCAACAGCAATTGGAACAGCATCAGGCTGAGATGGACCGCCAGGTGACTAACCTGAAACAACGGAATGAGGAGTTGGAGCAATTCGGTCGCATTATCGCGCATGACTTCCAGGAGCCGTTGCGCAAGATCAATCTGTTGGCCAGTGCATTAAATCAGGAAGATACAACTCGGTTGAGTCATCTTGGTCAGCGAGGGGTAAAAGGCATTGTCAGGGCTAGTACTCGATTACGCCAACTTATTCACGATTTGCAGGTATACTTCACGTTTGAGCCAATCCGATCAGCGGATGAATCGGTGGATTTAACGGCCTTGCTGGAGCAAGCGGTGGCCACGTATAGCGCAATGGGTATTCGGTTCGAGGTAGCCCGTTTACCAACGATTATGGGTAACCGAGCCGAGTTACTAAGTTTATTTGGCCATCTGTTAGACAATGCGGTGAAGTTTCGTCGGTTGGATATCGCTTCAATGGTAGCCGTCACGGGTAGTGTGGTGAGTCAGAATCGGTATCAAACCACGCCCGATAAGTATCAGTACATCGACTATGCCCGAATCCTGGTGAGCGATAATGGGATCGGGTTTAACAATCAGTATCGGGAGGAGATCTTTGGCATTTTAAAGAAACTAGACCCGCACACGCCAGGGATCGGGTTAGGGCTCTCGTTAGCCAAAAAGATTGTGGAACGTCATCATGGGATCATCCGGGCTGATTCGAGAGAAGGCCATGGCACGACCATGACCCTATTATTTCCGTTGACCTACTAACTATACATTTTCTCACTCACTCGGGATGAGCCGATTGTTGAGTTGACCAATCGGATCGGCGTGCCCCTACAGGAAGCGTTTGGCTATCAATAACCAAATTCATCTATCAACGGTTGACTTATCATTGGGGTTTCAATATCTCACAAATCGCTCCCAGCTGAGACGAGAGAGCGTTTCTGCTTCTAGGCTGTCATGACGCGAGACTACTTGAAAAATGAGAATACTCATGCCAGCCACTAATTTGTTAAAACTTCTTAACGGCTTACAACCGCCCGATACCCATTCGCGTCTAAAGAGTAAAACCGCTCGTATGAACTACATCCTTACCCTTTATCTGCTTCTGACTGCCGTTCGCTTTAGTGCATCCCCCCCGGTTAGTCGGCCTGACCAGGACCATCAAACCGACTACACAACTTATCATCAAACCATTGCCAAGGCTCAACAGCTGATTGCCCACCAACACTACCAAGAGGCATTCACGTTGTACAAACAGGTGGTTGATACCTACCCGTTCGTCTTTTCAAGGGACTATAAAGTGGCCACCCAGTTGGCCCTACAAGTGGGCCAGAAGCAGCAGGCGTTTTCCTATCTTAAGAAAGCGATTGCTATGGGGTGGACCCTGAGCGACATCAAGAAAAATGCCTTGCTCACTCCGCTCCAGGGCGATCCGCAGTGGGGCGTGGTCGAACATCAATACGACTCGCTCAGAACGCTCTTCCAAACCGGGGGAAACCAGGCCATTCGGGCCCGGGTTGAGAAACTGTTTAAGAAGGATCAGCGAAAGGCCCTATTGGCGCTGTTTCGCATTGGGGCTACCCAAGAGCGGTACGCTGAAAAACGGTTTGCTCCCCATAGTGAGCAGCAGATGGCTCAACTGCTGCCCATTATTGATCAGTATGGCTACCCCGGTGAGCAACTAATTCACAATGGCTACTGGGCGGCGGTCATGCTGAGTCATCACAACTCCATCAGCAAAGCCTACGCCTTAAAAGACACCCTTTACCCACACGTGAGGCCTAAGCTACTGAAGGCCCTGAAGTCTGGGCAGATTTCGCCCTACGAATTTTCGATGATTGACGACTGGTATATGGCCGTCAAGACGGATCGTCGCGAAACCCACTTCGGTTACTTAAGTAGTACCTTGACGGCTCAGGCGAAGGCCAAAGTCGATCAAGCCCGGGAATCCATCGGTCTGAGTAGTATAGAGACAGTCAGTTTGTTAGCGGATCTGCAACAACAGACAGGCTTCAACTGTTACCTGCCCGCCAACCTGGTCAAGAAAATAGTGACTGTTGAGTAGTCTACATAGCGTTATGGCGGAAGTTCACTCGTTCACTTCTCAATAAGCATTCTTACAAAAACGCTCCAATTTGAGATGAAGAAGCTTTTTTTTATCTACTTCATTAAAAGTAAACTGCACGTTTTTAGTGTCACTTTTACTGATGATGGCAGGATATATATTTTTCTCGGTAACTAATTCACCGTATTCGTTAAGAATAATCTGGAGTTGGTTAAGACAAGATACCCACCGGACGAACTGCATCCATACGAACGACTTAGTTAAAGTAAGACGAGTGCCGCAAAAGCAATGCCTCGTCCGGCGGTAGTTGCTAGTCAATGGAGTGATTTCATCGTGAGGAAAAGTTAATCACGGGAATGAAATGTTGTCAGTGTCAGCCAGGCCGTAGCCAGTGCAATCCGATTGGGTTGCCCCATTTGACCTGGTTACGTTTCAAGCAATTGGCGTATCAAAGCAAACAAATTGTTTATCAACTCAATCCAGGCTTATTCGAGAACTATCCCTGTAAGAGTTCATAAACCCTTCAGTAGTCTTTGCGTAAATCGTAAATTAATTAAGTCAACCAAACAGAATTAGTTCCAACAAAAAAGTACCCTCAGAATAACTGGCGGTACTTTTTTTGTTGGCTTACGCCAAACTGCTGGAATAGGGCGATTAGATTTTTCATTAATTCTCTGCGGTGTAAAATCTATTTACAGCTAATAAGGGTATATATGGTAAATACTGAATCAACTACTAACCCCTGACCAGTATATGACAAGAAACATACCTCAGTATTTTCTCCACCTTCCGTTTCTGTTTTTGTAAGTCGAACTATTGGCTTACCCCGTTAATAGCGCTCCCTTTATTTTAATATCTATCTGACTGGCAACTAGTTTCATAATTGCCGTTGGTACTTCTTTGCCTTAAAGAAAGCTATTAGGCTGATTCTTGTGCATGTGTTTATACATACACAAGAACATGTATAAACGCACTTTAAGCGCTACTTACAAGAATGTTAATTAAGTAAAATTACTTAATTCATTCTCCCTTCATACCCTTCTCCATAGATTTCACATTTAACTATTTCAATCCATGAGCATGTCTCCTTTGCTTTTTGGGCAATTCAGGGCGAAAATCCTAAGCGTTGCCTTTATGCTGCTGGCGGTTGTCAGTTATGCTTCCAGTCACCGCGAAGCTCCGCTGATTTCCAACGACCCCCTCGCTGATAACACGGATGTTTACGCCTTTAAAAGCCCCGACGACCCAAACACCATTACGATTATCGCCAACTACATTCCGTTCCAGTCGCCTGAAGGTGGCCCGAATTATTACAGTTTTGGCGAACGTATTCGTTACGAAATTCACGTTAAAAACAAAGCGACGACTCAGACCGACGATATCACCTATCGGTTTACGTTTACCCGCAACAACGAAGACCCTACTACATTCTTCAACATTCGACTCGGCAAGCAGAACATCAAAACGACCTACACTTGCGAAAAAAGCGTAAATGGCGGTCCATTCATGGCCATTGTGACCAATGGCATTGTGCCTGCTTATAATATTGGCCCACGCTCTATCGAAAATAAAACAGTGGGGCTGGGCGCTACGTCCTACAATGATTTACTTCAGCAGTCTATTGCCTCTGCTGCGTCGGGGGAAAAAGTGTTCTGCGGTCCGGCCGACGATCCTTTCTTCGTTGATTTGGCTGGGGCCTTTGATGCCGGCAACTTCCGCCCCGACGGTAACACGGTCAATCCACCCAAAGACGGCCTTGCTCGATACAATGTTCATAGCATTGCGCTAAAAATTCCGATCAATCTTCTTCAGAAGGATGGTAAATCTCTTTCGCAGGCGGCTAACATCCTCGACCCAGATTATGTCATTGGTGTGTGGGCATCGGCCAGTCGGCAGAAAATTAAAACGTTATACGGCGGTGGCGACGTAGGCTATGATGGTGGCTGGGTGCAGGTTTCACGACTGGGCATGCCCCTGACCAACGAAGCTGTTATCCCCATCGGCATGAAAGATCGCTGGAATGCACTAACGCCTTACAACAATAACGATTTACAATTTGCCAAATACTTCACCAATCCTGAGCTGGCTCTATACATGGACGATTCTCAGTTTGGGGGAGCCGTGCCTTCGCTGAAAGGTGTACGGATTCAATCGAAATCACTGGGTTCGTTCGACTTCCGAAATGGCAAACCGGGTCTGTTTGGCCTGAAAGGAAACGCGGCACTGGATGGTACGGCTCTTTCAGAGAAAGCATTTGGTGCTATTCTGCTGCCTGATGCGACCAGCCCCCGCGCCGTTGATTTGTTGCCGATCTTCTACACTGGAGTGCCCAATATGGCTCCCTACCAACTGGCAACCGGAAAGAATGGCAATCCACTGGCCGTAGGTAAACCCTTCATTCACAACTTCCTGCCTACGTTAGGCGACATGCTGCGGCTCAACATGGCCGTCCCTGCTACACCACGTAACGACCCTAATTTCTCTTCGCTGGGACTAGTTTGGGCGGCCGTACTTGGTCTAACCAATCCAACTTATACCAACGCGAACCTGCAGTTCATTCCCAACATGGACGGTTTCCCGAATGGGCGTCGGTTAGAGGATGACGTAACGACCATCGAGTTGCAGGCGGTTGGTGGTGTAGTGCTGGCTGCCGTTGGACTTTGGTACGATGATTTTACGCCGGGAGGAAATCCGGTCACGCCAAATCTGGCCAAAGTACTGGGCTTTAGTGCTGGCGTCACCAAAAATGATACGACGCTGAAAGCAACGTTCCCCTACGTTCAAACGCCATGGAGAGGTTACGATTACACGCTCAAGGCTCGCTACTAACTCATTATTCTTCCGACAACACAATGAAAAAAATAGTCAATATAATGCTCATGGCAGTGCTTCTGTATCTGCCTTGTAGCCAGCTCGCATTGGCTTCTTCACACCGTGAAGCGCCACTAATTTCCTCTGATCCGTTGGCTGATAATACCGACGTGTATGCGTTCAAAAGTCCGACCGATACAGAGAAAATTGTTCTGATAGCCAACTACATTCCGTTTGAGGACGCTTCTGGTGGCCCCAACTGGTACACGTTTGGCCAAAATATCCGGTATGAGATTCACGTCAAAAACAATGCGGCTACCGCTAGCGATGACATTACGTATCGGTTTACGTTCACAACCGTAAACGAAGACCCTACTACGTTCTTCAACATCAGGCTGGGCAAACAGAACCAGAAAACGACCTACATCTGCGAACGTAGCATCGACGGTGGACGTACCTTCACAACCATTGTTTCTAATGGCGTAGTGCCACCGGCAAACATTGGTCCACGTTCTATCGAAGACAAAACGGTTGGTTTAGGAGAAGCTAGCTACAATGCCTTGGCTACCAAAGCTATAACTACGGCCTCTACAGGAGAACGTGTCTTCTGCGGACCTATTGATGATCCTTTCTTTGTTGATCTGGGTGGAGCCTTTGATCTGGGCAATTTCCGTCCCAAAGGACGCGATGCCGTAGCTCGGTATAACTGCCATACAATTGCGATTGAAGTACCGGTTGCTACGTTACAAAAGTCGGGTAAAACCGTAGCTCAGGCTGCCAACATTCTCGATCCTGACTACGTCATTGGTGTCTGGGCATCCTCTAGTCGCAAAATGATTCAGACGCTCTACGGCGATGGAGACATGGGTTTCGACGGTAACTGGGTGCAGGTTTCACGACTGGGCATGCCCCTGACTAATGAAGCCGTTATTCCCATCGGCATGAAAGATCGCTGGAATTCGGTAACGCCTTATAACAACAACGACTTACAGTTTGCCTCCTATTTCACTAATCCTGAGCTAGCCCTGTACATGGACGATTCTCAGTTTGGGGGAGCAGTGCCTGGACTGGCATCGCTACGTATCCAGTCTAAATCATTGGGTTCGTTCGACTTCCGAAATGGTAAACCGGGTCTGTTTGGCCTGAAAGGGAACGCAGCATTAAACGGAACGGCATTGGCTGAGAATGCTTTTGGTGCTATTCTGTTACCAAATGCGACCAGCCCCCGCGCCGTTGATTTACTACCGATCTTCTACACGGGAGTGCCCAATATGGCTCCCTATCAACTGGCAACTGGCAAGAACGGCAATCCACTGGCCGTAGGCAAACCCTTCATTCACAACTTCCTGCCTACGCTGGGCGACATGCTGCGGCTCAACATGGCCGTGCCTGCCACACCACGTAACGACCCGAACTTCTCTTCGTTGGGTTTAGTGCAGGCAGCCGTACTTGGTCTAACCAACCCGACCTATACTAACGTGAATCTGCAGTTTATACCTAACATGGATGGTTTTCCCAACGGGCGTCGGTTAGAGGATGACGTAACAACCATCGAGTTGCAGGCGGTTGGTGGTGTAGTGCTGGCTGCCGTTGGTCTTTGGTACGATGATTTTACGCCGGGGACTACTCCCAGTCCAGTAACGCCTAATCTATTGAAAGTGTTGACGTTCAACGCAGGTGTTACCAAAAATGATACGACGTTGAAAGCGGCCTTCCCATTTGTTCAAGACCCATGGCGTGGATTCATTGGTAAGGGTTACGTTGCCGAAGAAGCGAACGTAGCGAAACCTTTGGCTGCTACCGTTGTTGCATTTGATTGTCCAACGGGAAAAATCACCTTCGGGCGTGTTGGGGGCGATCTAAATCGGCAGGTTGAATACCTCGCTGCGGGAACCATAAACGGTACGTGGAGTACCAATATAAATCAGCAGATTGAAGCCGACCTGTTACGGGATGTAAAAAGCAGCAAATTCCTTTGGATTTGGGCGCGCTACGTTGGCGATCAATCTTCTCTGGTGAATTACATGTACGATTTCCGTACACCCTGCGGTCAGGGTCGTCAGGGTGTTGCCGAATATAAAGAACCACTGACGCTACGTGTATTAGGCAATCCAACGACAAACAATGAAGTGACGGTTCAGGTAAGTGGTGCTGCCGGGCAAACGGTGCAGTTGCTGCTGACAAACAGCCGTGGACAACGTATCGGCCAGCAAATTATCAGTGAAGCCGGCCCGGCTGAATTACATACCGTTTCCTTGGGCGACCAGACAGGTGTGTACATCCTTCAGGCTGTAACACCCACTGAACGTCAGTCAGTTAAAGTAATTCGACGTTAACATTCAACTTATTGTTTTAGTACGTGGTTTATCCACATAAGCTTGTCTGAAACGGATAAATCACGTACTAAATCTTTTTACAAGACATTATTCCATGAACTCTCTCCCCTACGTCAAAAAGCAACGCAATACGATTGGTTTCTTCCTGTTTCTCTCGTTCATGTTGGGGCAGCTTGCCTGTACTAATACAAAAAAAGAAACGACCGCCAGCAGCGGCCCCAATCTGGAAATTCCTCCTCTTTATGAACGTAGAGGAGAATTAGCCAGTGCTACTGAATGGCAGCATACCAAAGAAAAAGTGGCTGAGCTGAACGAGAAAATCAGAAAGGAGCCTAACGACGTGAAGCCCCGGTTGCAGCTTGTCATCATTTACCTCTCCGAGGCTCGTATCACCGGCGAACACCCTTATTATTACCCAGCTATTCTGACCATGCTGGATGGCGTGTTGGCCATTGACCCGAAAAATTTTGAAGCCACTACGTTCAAGGCATCCGTCAAAATGTCGCAACACCAGTTTGCCGAAGCCCGTGAACTGGCCGAAAAAGCCCGGCAGATTAACCCCAACAACGCCTATGTATATGGTGTACTGGTCGACGCTAACGTAGAACTGGGGAATTACGAAGAAGCAGTGGCGATGTCGGATAAAATGCAGGCGCTGAAACCTTCGCTGGAAGCCTATTCACGGGCATCGTACCTGCGCGAAATCTACGGCAACTATCCAGGTTCTATTTCGGCCATGCAATTGGCCGTACAGGCTGGTTTACCCGGTTCTGAACCGCAATGCTGGAGTAAAAATATTCTCGGTCATCTGTATGAAACAACTGGCCAGCTCGCCAAAGCTGAAGCGCAATACAAGGATATTCTTACACTACGTCCTAGCTACGCGTTCGCCCTCGGCGGACAGGCGCGGGTATATAAGGCTCGTAAAGAATACGATAAGGCACTGGCAACCCTCGACAAGGCGGCCAAAATTATGCCTGAGTTCTCATTCCACGAAGAAATGGCCGAAATCTATGCCTTGCGGGGAGACAACGAAAAGGCGAAAAAGACATTTGCCGAAGTGGCCAAAATGCTCGACGAAGACGCTCAATCTGGTCACGCTGTTGACCTCGAACGTTGTAAACTCTACACAAAATCGGGTCAGTTAGATTCGGCGGCCATCTATGGTCAGAAAGAATACCAGAAACGGCCTAAAAATATTGACGTAAATCACGCATTGGCCTGGGTTTATTATAAACAGCAGGACTACAAAAAAGCAGGGCAGCATATGCAGGTTGCTTTGCGGACCGGCAGTAAAGACCCTGAATTATTGCAGCAAGCCGGAGCCATTGAGTTAGCCCTCGGCAATCAGCAGCAAAGTAGTAAACTGGTAGCTGCCGCCCGAAAAACAAATCCAAAGTTTACCCTCTAAGCCTCAATTTTCTGGCTTTTTTACCACCATATTCATGCTGGTCTGTTTTGTTATTGCCCATTAATTTGCCACTACGTTACGTACAACATCAATCATGGAGCATTTCGATTACCTTCCTATTTTAGTAAAATCTCTCAGGCGATTGTGGTTACGTAGTATCGTTCTGGTGCTTATTGGCTTACCAGCTTATGCGCACTTGGGCAACCTGTCGGGGACGGTTTTTGACCAGACAACGAAACTACCGCTACGGGGTGTCACCGTCCAGTTGACAGGACTTGGCAAAGCGACTGTAACCAACGAACTAGGCCAATATCGGTTTCAGAATTTAGTAGCGGCTCCTTACAAAATTGAACTATCGCACGTTGGTTTTCAAACGCAGCTTATCAACGTAACGGTGCTTGATGACAAGACCATTACCATTTCAACGGAAATGGTTTCGGCTTCGGTTGAGTTACGCGAAATAGTGGTTTCCTCGCAACGAGCACACGACCAGCAACTTATCAGTAGTGTCGATATTAAACTCCGGCCTATTGTCAATTCGCAGGAAATTCTTCGTATGGTGCCGGGTCTGTTTATCGGGCAACATGCAGGGGGCGGTAAAGCCGAACAGATTTTTTTGCGCGGCTTCGATCTGGATCATGGCACTGACATCCGCCTGACTGTCGATGGAATGCCCGTCAATATGGTTTCGCACGCCCATGGACAGGGTTACGCCGATTTACATTTTGTGATTCCCGAACTGGTAGAAGGCGTTGATTTCAAAAAAGGGGCCTATCAGACCGACAAAGGCAATCTCACCACGGCTGGATGGGTCGATTTTCGAACCCGCATCGCCCTTGACCGTTCGTTCGCGAAACTAGAGGTTGGTCAATATGGTACGTATCGGGCTGTGGCTGGCATTGATCTGTTAGGGCAAAAAGGCCGGGACAAAAATCAGTCGGCCTACGTAGCATCGGAGTACTCGTATACCAATTCGTATTTCGATAATCCACAGAATTTCAAGCGCGTAAACGTAGTGGGCAAATACCACGGTCATCTGTCGCCCAACACCAATCTGACCCTAACCGGTACTACGTTCTGGAGTAAATGGAATCATTCGGGGCAGATTCCCGACCGGGCGGTTGAATCGGGATCAGTAGGCTTTTTCGGTTCGGTCGACCCTACCGAAGGGGGCGAAACAAGCCGCACCAATGCCAATATTCAGTTAGTGACCGTTACATCCCGAAACCACACGATTAAGAATCAGTTTTTCTACAGCAACTACAATTTTGAGTTATATTCAAATTTTACTTTTTTCAAGGAAGACTCGCTCAATGGCGACCAGATTCGTCAGAAAGAAAGCCGAAATCTAGTTGGATACAATGGTAGTTTTTCGACCGAAAACGCTATCGGTAAAACGAATTGGACAACAACAGTAGGCGCGCAATATCGTCAGGATATCACCAAAAATACAGAGCTATCACACACAAAGAATCGGACCGAAATCCTGAATCCAATTCAACTGGGCAATATCAACGAAATTAACGCGTCTGTTTACGCCGATGAACTCATTCAACTTTCCAGTCGCTTCACGCTCAACGCCGGGGTCCGACTCGATTATTTCCGTAGTCAATACGTAGATTTACTCACTACGTCGCCCTTGCCGAAACGCGCCAACCAGACCATCGTATCGCCTAAGCTGAATTTGTACTATACTGCGAATCGCCACGTACAATTCTACTTGAATACAGGTCGAGGATTTCACTCAAACGATGCACGAGTAGTAACAGCACAAAATGGTCGGGAAATTTTACCTGCGGCCTACGGTTCCGATTTAGGGGTTATTTTCAAGCCCTTTCCTAAACTACTTATCAATGCCGCAGCCTGGTATCTGTGGCTCCAACAGGAGTTTGTGTACGTGGGCGACGAGGGCGTGGTGGAACCTAGCGGGCGTTCGCGACGGCAAGGTATCGACGTATCCGTACGTTATCAACTCACAAAAACCCTTTTTGCCGACCTTGATGTCAACACGGCCAAACCCCGTGCTATCGACGCAGAACCGAGGCAAAATTATCTACCGTTGGCGCCTACCTTTACGTCGGTGGGCGGCTTGTCGCTTCAGAATACTGGCGCCTGGAGTGGCTCGATACGGTATCGCTATCTGGCTAACCGGCCTGCAAATGAAGACAATTCGATTGTGGCACAAGGTTATTTCGTGACTGATTTACAGTTGAACTACGCCAGGCGTTCCTATTCTGTTGGCTTATCGGTTCAGAATCTGCTTAACACGCGCTGGAAAGAAACTCAGTTTGCTACTGAAAGCCGTTTACGAGGTGAAGCCGCTCCAGTTGATGAAATTCACTTTACACCCGGCACACCATTTTTCGCCCGACTGAGTTTTACCTACTTCTGGTAATAAACCAACGTAGTGAAGAAGACTTTTTGATCTTTAACTGCTGTAACTGGAAAGCTGTGTTTAATACACTGTTGGTCAAACCCCTAGTAGCCATGTTCCTGAAGTGCCTTAATCCAACTGGTAAAGTTTACTGAGCCAGCAAGAAGGTGTTGATTAGTATTTGTTTTTGCGAAAGCTCAGCTATTTGTTAACCTGAGTAGATTATATATGATAAATGCTGTTTCTAAGCTGGGAAACCGTACTATACTGGTAGAGTTTGACACATACTAAAAAGATTCATTCTCAAAAAAATGCTAGTTATCCACTAATAGAGATTTGGAATAAATAGAGCCGGAATACTTGAAGTAATCCGGCTCTACTATGTTATGCTGTTTTCTGACTCGTTTATTGCGACTACTTAACGGCAAGAAGTTCGATTTGTTCAATTACAGGGGGAACACTCAACAAGGCATCGGCATTAGCCATCAGTGCTTTGGCAATCTCGCCGGTTAAGTGAGCCTGCCGCGCGTCTTCAGTCCCGAACGTATCGAAAATACCGAACGTATTTTCATTCAGTTTAAACGCGTACCAACGTATAGTACCCTCTTCCTGCTGAGCCATCGCCAATGCTTCTTTAAGGAAGTTTTCGACGGTAGATTCTAGACCTGGTTTGGCTTGAACACGAGCGAGCAATGCTAATTTTTCCATGAATTTTGGTTTTGAGGAATGGTAATTATTGAAATTGAGTGTTGATTAAATGTGAACCGCTCTTAACCGAAAGTGGTGAATATCCCTAATTAAGAGCTTATGCAGCTTTTGCATGGCTGTCCGTATTCGGGTTTTTACCGTACCCAAAGGAATAGATAAGTGGTCAGCAATTTCCTGCTGAGTCAACTCTTTGTAATACGTTAGCTCAACGACTTGTCGTAATGGTGGGCGCAGATTATTTAACAGTGACTTGTCCAATAGTCTATCTGTAAACGTAGGGGTGTGTGCAACTTCGACCTGCTGGATAAGATAGTTATCAAATTTTTGCTTCTGCTTTAGTTCTCGTAGCTCATCAAAAACCAGATTACGGGTTAAGGTAACAAGCCAGGTAAAGAGCTTGCCTTTTTCGGGATTAAACTGGTCGATGTTTGTCCAGATTTTGATAAAAGCATCATGCAATAAGTCTTGAGCTAATTCTTTATCATGAACAAGCCGCAAAATAATCCCATAAAGTGCAGGCGAATACGCATCATAAAGCTGATGGAAAGCTGACTGACTTTTTGCTTGTAAGTCTTTTACTAGTTGCAGTTCTGTAGCAGAAATCATCATCAGGTTGCTAATAGTTAGTGGATTGTCCTAAAACGGAGCTGCTATGAAAACTGCTTGAGGGATATGGTTTTCATAACGTTGAGTGTCTGCGTCTGGCATACCTACGCAACAAGGCCAAACCGAGATTTTCTAATTTGATGAACCTGCTTAAACGTAGATAGTTATGGCAACTCAAAAATTTGAGGTTGAATATATTAAGCGGTAGTCATCTATTAAGCACAACTACAGTAACAGCTCATAAGCCACCAACTGATTATGTCCTACAGTAATCTCAAAAAATGCTCCTCACTGAGACGAATTAATCCGAAATCGAACAAAGGGAATAACATTATCCCAACAGAAGGTGTCAGCCTGGTTTCTTTATTTCTAGGCAAACCAAGGAAAGAGCGCGAAGGCAATCTGGTCACTCGGCAGGGGAATGGAAGATTGTTTCGGACTATTTAGTGAATGAATGGTCGTTTTACAACCTGAAAACGGATCGAACTCAATACAGGATATGGCCGGAAAAGAGCTACAGCGTATTAAGAAAACAGAGGCTATTTATACGGCCTGGGCAAAGCGGGCATGAGTGATTCCAGTTGAGACGAAATATTTCAAAAGTAAGTGGATGAACTTGCTGCTTCTCTTCGTCATCCCTATAAAGTTTGTGAGTAACCAGTAACTGCTCACAAACTTTATAGGGATAAGATTTACACGAGTACAACTACAGAACAGCAAGAGTGTAGTTTAGTCCCAGATTGATTATTTCTGGAGCTCCGGTGCAGGAAAGGTGCGGAGTGGACTATACCGTTTGTAGCTTTCAAAGATTTCTCCATTGCCGCCCATTCGAGGATCCTGTGTTTCCCTCAGGTAAGCCTTTAGCCGGGTACTCAGATTCTGCTGGATTTTCTGTGACTCCTTTTTCCCAGCCAGATTGGTTAAGCAATACGGATCATTTACAATATCGTAGAGTTCTTCCTCGGGTCGCTTGTCAACTGCCCAGTGAAAATAAGGAGCTACTTGCGGATCTTGACGATTTCGGAAAACATAGGATTGGTTAAACTCATCAATGTCAAAATAACCGTTATCCATGCGCCCCAGATTACCTTGAGCATCATACACCTGTGGATCACCCGCTGGCCACCGGTCGGGTTTTACGTTCCAGATATACAAATGAGTACGGGTTCGAATGCATCGTTGCGGGTACCCTAAATTATTCCAGCGGGACGACGAATGCCGCTCGCGGGATGCGTACACCGCATCCCGGCTTTTATCCACAATTCCCTGCCGTGAGCTGGTCAGAATGTTCAGTAAACTGTGCCCCCTAATCTCGCCCCGAGTATAAGCAATGCCAGCCGCTTCCAGGAACGTTGGGGCCAGGTCGATCAGGCTTACCGGGTCCGTTACAGTTCGGTTACCCTTCGCCCGGTTCCCCCACCGAATCGCCAGCGGCATATGGATACCATATTCATAGGCATTCGCTTTAGCCCTTGGAAAAGGCATCCCGTTGTCGGCTGTTACCACGATCAGGGTATTATCCAGTTCGCCCGTTTCTTCCAACAGCTTAATCATTCGATCCAGATGGTTGTCGTACCATTGAATCTCGTAGAGATAATCCAATATGTCGGATCGAACGTCCGGATGGTCGGGCAGAAAACCAGGTACTTTCACCTGGGTAATATCCATCCCGCTTTTCTTCCCAATACCTGTCGAATACGGTCGGTGCGGTTCCTGGGCACCGAACCAGAAGCAGAACGGTTGTCCGACGGGCCTAGCAGCCAGAAATTTTTTAAAATTGGCGGCATAATCGTTGGTGCTGATGCCTTTAGGGGCTTCCATGGTTTGCTCCTGAAACGCGGGGCCCACCGGATTCCGGCTGCGACCGGACGCTTTAAAATTCCCCGGCCCCCAGCCTTTGCCTGTAAATCCTATGTAATAACCTGACTGCTCCAGCCGATCTGGGTATGTTTTCAAGTCTGATGGAAATGAACTGTCGTGGGTACCGGCATGCTCCAACTGCCAGCAGTTTTTCCCGGTCAGAATAGCCGCCCGGGACGGGCTGCAACCCGGTGAGGCCGAAAACGCATTCGTAAACAAGACTCCTTCGCGGGCAATACGGTCGAACGCCGGGGTCTTAACGGCGTTGTAGCCATACGCCGAAGCATGTGGATACGATTGATCATCCGCAATGACAAAAAGAATATTCGGCTTTTTGTCAGCAATTGACGGATTCGCCTGACCGAGTCGGTCCGAAAAAAGACTTCTGCCGGACAATAGAAAAACGGAGACCGTAACCACCAAACCAGTTTTGAGGGTGGTTTTCAACTTACTGCTATTGTTCATGATTAACGCTTTGCATAGCCCGGATTCTGTTCCAGAACGGCACCGGTATTCCGCTCGATCTCGCTGTAGGGAATGGGAAAAAGATTGTTATGGGGCTCAACGTCAACTCCAAATTTGGCCGCTGTTGGGTGGCCGTTGCAATATTTTTTGGTGCGTTCGTAAAGCAATCCCAACCGGTTTAGGGTCAGTCGTCGCTTCTCCTCAACACCCAATTCCCGCATGCGCTCATCCAGAATATAATCGATGGTGACCCTTCCGGCGGTTACTGGTTTAGCGTTGGCCCGGGCGCGAACCACATTAATGTCGGCAGCTGCGCTAGCGGCATCGCCTTTCCCAAGATAGGCTTCGGCTCGCAGTAAATAGGTTTCCGCCAGGCGGATAAAGTACTGATCGCTATAGGTGGTACCTGCCGCTGAACCATTTAGGGTTTTTAAAACTGGATCAATAAAAAGCTCGGCCGGATGTTGGCCCGGCGTTGTCACTTTCGACTGATAGGGGTAGAAATTTCGAATGGTATCATCCAGGGTTCGGCGGAAGGTCGCTCGGAACTCCGAGAGTTTTTTGCCGTACCAGATGGACGCCGGATTGTTGAATTTAACATCCCGGACAAAATTGTATTCCGAGTTTCGCATATCATTCCAGTCCTCCTGCCAGATGCCATAGTTGAGATGGTTTGTTCCCCTCAATCGGCCAATGCCCCGGCCACCGGTATAATCCGAAACGGCCAGTTGTAAAAATGGATAAACACCCGTAGGATCTTTATAGGTAAAGCTATAGGGCCGGGGAGAATGGTCCCGTTCCAGCATGGGTCCAGCCAGTGCCGAGGACCGCACAACACCTCCCAGGACGTCCACTTCATATTGGAAAACCCAGATGCCTTCGGTATTACCCGCACTTCGATTCTGGTTATACCGACGGAAAAGGTCCCAGTAGACATCCCCTGGTTCTTTTGCCAGCGAACCGAATCGTTGTTTCATCAGCGCCAGATTTGGATTGGCAATGACCGCAGTTGCAGCTTTCACTGCATCATCATACCGCTTCAAACACAGATACGTTTCGGCCAGCAGGTGATTAGCCGCTGGTCCCGATACCTTGCCGTCTTTTACCTGGTTGATATTAGGTAGGTTCGCTGCGGCAAACTCCAAGTCGGTCGCTGCCTGCTGGTATACCTGCTCCCGGCTCGAACGCGTGTAATTCGTTTTGGGCGAGCTGACTTCTTCCAGTTCAATCGGCACTCCGCCGTATAACTGAGCTAGATTTCGGAAGGCGAGTCCTCTGAACAGGCGGGTTTCTGCCTCTACGGCAGTTTTTTCGGTTTGGCTCAGGGATGCTTTTTGCATCCGGTTGAGAATGATATTGGCACTCGAAATGATCTTATAGTACTGTTGCCAGTGAAATAGAACCAGATCGGATATGGGGGTTAACGTAGCGGGATAGCTGCCAAACCGCTCATTCAACTGCTGCGCGCCATTATAGCCGATATCCGTACCATATGTATAATCCAGCGGACGGAATTCTCCACTCGACAGAGTTCCCCGGGTCAGGTCATATAGGGAATTGATGGCGGAATTGAAATCGCCGATGGTTTTGAATGAGGTTTCAGGGCTGGCAAAATCCAGTGGTACTTCTTTTAGTATCTCCTTTTCATCACAACTGGCCAACAGGAAGGTAAGGAGCACCAAGACTTTATAAATTGAGGGTATTGATTTCATCACAAGAAAAGTTAGGGGTTAAAAACGTACATCCAGTCCCACGGAAATACCCTGCATAATTGGTCGCCCGTTCACTAATAAGCCGTCTCCGGTTTCTGGGTCCCAACCCTGCCAGTTGGTCCAGGTAGCCAGATTTTTTCCACTTACAAATACCTTGACGCCCTGCATGCCAATCTTTTTTGTTAATGCTTGATCAAGCGCATACGACAGCGTAACGTCCTGCAGCCGGACAAAACTACGGTCGCCATAATAGTTGTATTCGATGGCTGCGCCCTGATCAAGTGCCCGGTAACGCGCATCGGGATTGGAAGGTGTCCAGTAGTCGAATTCTTTCCAGAAATTATTCCGTCGGATGTTGTCCCCAACTCCTAATGCGGTGGGCATATTCAGCTTGCGGTATCCGTCTCTCCCCCCTTGAATGGAATTGATGAAAAATCGTAGGGTAAAATTGCGATAGCTGAATTCGTTCAGGATACCGAAATTATAGGCCGGTTCAGTGCGTCCCCGAATGACCCGGTCGTTCGCATCGGTAAAACCATCCCCGTTTTGATCGATAATCCGGTGCGTCCCCACAAAGTAACCCTTTGGTACTTCTTCACCGATCTGGATAATACCACCCGTTTCGTAATCATAAATCGCCCCAATGGATTTCCCGATAAATAATCCATTGGCCACTAAATCGTCTTCAACGCCATTCTGGTCATTATCCTGACCAAGCAGCGATACGATCCGGTTACGGTTGGCAGCCAGATTAACATTGACCGTCCAGTTGAGATTTTTGCCGGTAATCGCCTTACCGTTCAGGATAAATTCAACGCCCCGGTTGGCAATGTTGCCGACATTCGAGATAATTTGGTTAAATCCCGTCACAACCGGAATATTCACGTTGAAGATCAGGTTGCTGGTGGTGGTTCGGTAATAGTCAACACTGCCGGAAATCCGGTTCTTTACCAGCGAAAAGTCAAGCCCAAAGTTGAATCCCGTCGTTGTTTCCCACGATAGGTTGGGATTAGCGAGCGAAGTAATCTGCTGGCCGAATGCAGTCGAACCGCCGTCCCCAAACACATAGGCCGGGTAAATATTCGTCCGGGCCAGCGACGAGTATCGATTGACCAGGTTGCCATTTGTCCCGTACGACCCCCTTAATTTGAGCAGATTGATCGTGCTTACTTTTAGAAAGTCTTCCTGACTCAACACCCACCCAAAACCGATAGAGGGGAATAAGGCGGTTTTTTTGTTTTCGGCAAAGCCGGAAAAGCCGTCCTGGCGCAACGTAGCCGTGAGTAAATATTTGTAGTTAAACTCATAGTTGATACGCCCCATCTGATACAGATAGCTTTCCTTCCAGGCAGCAGACGTAATTCGTTGGATCGTGGCTTGGCTCAGGTCATTATAGCCCAGCTGAAGATTGTTGAAATTGGTACCGGTAGCATTGGATTCTTCATAATTTCTGGATCGACGACCAGCCACCAGGGTGACATCAATACTATGCACATTCTTGAACGTCTTTTTATAGTTGACGATGTTATCAAACGTCCAGTCGTAGGAGTTGGAATTGATCTTGTAGGCTTCTCCAGTCCCCCCATTCGAATAAGGATTGCTGCTGTAATGCCGGTCCCAGGCGTAATTATGGCCGTAGTTAAGCCGATACGTTAATCCTTTTACAAACGGTACGTTGATGTTTGCGTAGAAGTTACCGAAGAGGCTATTCTGTTTATCAAAATCATCGGCCAGCGCAACCAAAAAGGGATTCGTTACGTTGGTGCCCAGCGGATTTTGAATGTACTTCCCGGTTGCGTCGGTAGGCGTCACAAGAGGAGACATGATCGAGATGCCACCCAGGCTTGGCGAAATACCGGAATAGTCAGAAAAGGAGCCGAACGTCTGCGCACCTACTTTTAACCAGCTCAGGATGGTATTTTCCACATTGATCCGGGTGGTAATGCGCTTGAATTTATCATTGAGGATAAAACCTTTCTGATCGGTGTACCCGCCCGATAGAAAGTAGGACCAGTCCTGGCTCGATCCGGTTACGCTCAGGTTATGCGCGGTGATAAAACCGGGGTTGGTGGTGTTGCCCCACCAGTCGTAGTTTGTCCCGTTAGCATATCCCTCTCGAATAGGAGGATCGCTAATGTAATTCTGGATATTGTAGGCAGGATTAGGCTTCGTATAATCCGGCGCCAGAAACGCGTTTTTCCAGTCCTGATCGGCCAATTTGGCAATATACCCGTCGCGGTCGAATAGGGTCAGCGATTTCACCGGGTTTTGCGTGGTGTAGCTGCCGGAGTAATTAAAAATCGGCTTGGCATTCTTTTTGCCCCCTTTGGTGGTGATCAGGATGACGCCATTGGCAGCCTGTGCCCCATAGATCGCCATACTACTGGGGTCTTTTAGTACGTCGACCGATTCAATATCGGCTGGGTTCAGATCGCTTAAATTGCCGGTGTAGATGATCCCATCCACGACCAGGAGAACATTCTGGTTTCCATTAATCGTCGTTCGGCCTCGAATGGATATGGTTGGATTTTGTCCGGCTGTGCTAACCTGACCAATGTTTAGACCCGGTACCGTGCCCTGTAAGGACTGCGCAATATTAACGTTAGGCGATTCGCGAAATGCCTCAATATCCGCTCGGACAACGGAACCTGTCAAATCACTTTTTTTCTGGGTACCGTAACCAACCACGATCACTTCAGACAGGAGTTTATCATCGGGTACCAGTTGAATATCAACCGTATTTCGATTCCCAATCGTGACTTCCTGGGGCGTATAGCCAACCAGCGAAAAAACGAGTATATGGGTAGTCTCCTCGGGCAGACTCAGCCGGTAGCTTCCGTCCACATCGGTTGTTGTTCCCCGGTTTGTGCCTTTGAGCAGGACATTGACACCAGGCATAGCCTCATTTTTTTCATCCGTTACTCTACCCTGGATGGTGATCTCAATGGGTTTACTGGCCAGCAAATCATCAGGATTGGGAAGGGAAGACGTTGGGCTGCTCATTTTCAAAATGATTCGATCATTAACCACCTGATAGGAAATTTGTTCCGGTTGAAACAACACATCCAATACGTCCGAAAGTGATTTGTTGGTCAATGATAGGGACACCTTCCGCTGCACGGGCAGTGATCGTGGGCTATATACGAATTTCACATGGGCAATCGACTCCAGCTGAGACAGGACCGTTTTGATTTCCTTTTGATTAACGGTCAGATCGACCTTCTGAGTCAGGATTTCCTGGGCGCTAACCGAGTGGCCGTAGGTATACCCTACCGCGATGATTGTTAGCATAAATTGAAAAAAGGAAACTTTCATTAGGGTACCTAAGGGCGTTAGGATTTTTCTTCTTTTTTGCATTGCTTTGCCTTTGTTGAATTGGGAAAATTTGACAATAAACCCCCGCTTCATTTGAGAAAATGAATTTTTCGAGACGGAAACGAAATTGCGGGGAGCGTAATTGGCCGGATGTGTTGGAAGCATATCCGGCTTTTTGACTAAAAAAAGCTACATCATTCGCATTAATGGTTAGGTGAAACGGGTTTAAAGGGAACACATTCGCCACCTGTCATGAGAATAGTAGTCCCGTTGAATTCGGTCGTTGAGTTTAACAACGCATTGATGACTTCCAGTTTTGCAAACAAGGATTCGTTCGGCAGATTAGCGGTTATTGGGCAATCACCGATGGATTCATTAACGAGGGTGATGTCAACCCCATAAGCCTTCTCCAGCTTTTTGATCACTGTACTCAAGGGAGTTTCCTCAAAGGCGAAGGCATCCGGTTTACTAAACTCCGGTGAAGGGTCGACCAGAATTGGATTATCCACCAGTCCGGTAACGTAACGATCTTTGAGGGATTGATATGTAACCTTTTCGTTGGGCGTTAACACGACGCCATTGGACTGCTTTTCGGTAGTCGATTTGTGTTCCTCAGATGTTTCAACACGAACTCTACCGGTTTTGACGGCCACCTCTATATCGCCCGATTTTTCATTTTTCCGGATCGTAAAACTAGTTCCCAATACCTTGGTGACAATGGATTCGCTGTAGACCCAAAACGGCTTTTGGGGATTCCTGGCAATCTCAAAGAACCCATTGCCGACCAGGTAAACAATTCGTCGATTTCCGTTAAACAGCTGGGAGTAATAGAGTGATGCCTTTGGCTCCAGCGTTACCTGACTACCGTCTGACAGCTGAACACGTTTCGGGCCACCTGAGGTATTTTCCAGAAGAGTCAACGCATCGATTTGCTCGGTAGTTAATCCCTTTAGAGCAACTTGATGTGAATGAGAGAAGGTTGATATGAAATAAAGAGAACCTACCAGTAGAACGATCGAGGCTGCCATGGCATATCGAATTCGATTTCGTGTCCACCAATTGGGTGCTGATTGCTTTAAGCTGGCAGGATAAGGATTAGTTTTTGCCTGGATTTGCTGCCATAATTTGTCTTCCAGTAACCGTTTTTCAGCAACCGTTTTTTCCACCAACTTATCCTGATCAATGGATTCATACCAGTAATCCATAACCCGTTTCTCTTCTCGGGAAGCTGAATTATCAATGTATCGCTGGAGTATTCTAAGGAATCCTTTTGTGTACTTATACATCCTTTGACGAAGATTTGCCGATCTGAAGCCTTCTACTCAATATGTAGACTGTGGCGTATAGGTACCGCAAATGGGTCAAAAGATTCTCTAAAAGTTTATATTAAATCATTAAAATTGAGCAATTTTTCTCTTTTAAATACAATATTTGTATAAATACGACTAAGAGTAGACGTTATAGATTTGAAAGCAAGATTGACAGGGTATAGACAATAAAGTCTTTCAAATAGCTACGCATCGTGCGCAGGGCCTGGGTGATGTGGTATTCAATGGTTCGTTCGGGAATTTGTAGCAGATCCGCTATCTCTTTAGCAGACCTTCCTTCTAAGCGGTTCAATCGGAAAATTTCCTGCGTTTTGGCCGGTAATTGGTCAATTCCGGTTAAAATGGCCTCACTTAGGTCCTTTAAAGCCAACTGTTCTTCAGTATGGGTATCCGTGTCCAGATTAAAACGCTGCTTACTATCTTGGTACGCCTGACGCACGAACTTGGCTTTCAGGTAGTCTAGAAGCTGATACTTGACCGCTTTATAAAGAAACTTACTAATATCTTGAATGAGTAATAGCTCCCGCCTTTCCCACAAATCGACAAAAATGTCCTGAACAATTTCTTCGGCATCCTCTTCGGTAAGGACTTTCCGTCTAGCCACCTCGTATAGCTTAAACCAGTACCGCTGATAGATCTCCTGAAAAGCCTGTTGGTCACCTGTTCCTAAGCGCTCCAACAGGATAGCATCAGATACGTTAGTGGCCTCCATAAGTGTAGTTATATCGAGTTTAGCCAAGCTTTACCAAGGAATTAAATCACAAATATATCTGTAAATATTTCAACTTAATTCCCTGCCCCTTCCTACTTCCTGTTTCGTTATACTAGTCAAAAGCTGTTTTTAGTTGGTTTCAGTTAGTATTTGGATAGCAGCTACGTCCAAATTGAGTTTGCCTTAGTGGAATTGTTTGGCAACGGTCGCCCAGTACCATTTGGCAAATGGTGAGTTTAGCCTATTGAATGAGTGTTCGTTATAGTACAATTCTTATGACTATATCGAAATTAGTAAAGGGGGGGCACACGCCTATTGATTTATCCGTTCCACTAATCCCTCCTAATTGGTGTTTAATGGCGCAGCGAGCCAGAAATTGTTAACTAGCTAAACTCTATGGGCTTCTCGTAAAACGCTAGTTACCTAGTAATCGAAATTTGGAATAAATAGAGCCGAAATACATGAAGTAATCCGGCTCTAAAGTGTTTTGCTGTTTTCTGACTCGATAATAGCGATTACTTAACGGCTAGCAGTTCGATTTGTTCAATTACAGGGGGAGCACTCAACAAGGCATTGGCATTAGCCATCAGTGCTTTAGCAATCTCGCCGGTTAAGTGAGCCTGCCGCGCGTCTTCAGTCCCGAACGTATCGAAAATACCGAATGTATTTTCATTCAGTTTGAAAGCGTACCAACGTATAGTACCCTCTTCCTGCTGAGCCATCACCAATGCCTCTTTTAGGAAGTTTTCGACGGTAGATTCCAGACCTGGCTTGGCTTGAACACGAGCGAGCAAGGCTAACTTTTCCATGAATTTTGGTTTTGAGGAATGGTAATTATTGAAATTGAGTATTGATTAAGTGTAAACCACTCTTAAGCGATAGTGGTGAATGTCCTGAATCAATATCTTGTGCAGTTTTTGCATAGCTGACCGTATCCGAGTTTTAACTGTACCTAGTGGAATGGCCAATTGATCTGCAATTTCCTGTTGAGTCAACTCTTTGTAATACGTTAACTCAACCACCTGCCGTAGATTGGGACGTAGTAGATTTAACAACGATTTATCTAAAATTTTATCCGGGAAAGTACCCGAATGTGAAATTTCTCCACGCTGAAGAAGAAAACTATCACATTTTTGCTTTTGCTTTTGGATACGTAGCTCATCAAGAACAACGTTACGGGTTAACGTAACAAGCCAGGTAAATAGCCGTCCCTTCTCAGCGTTAAAATGGCCAATGTTTGTCCAAATCTTTATAAATGCATCTTGCAATAAATCCTGCGCTAACTCTTCTTCTTTCACGAGCCGGAAAATAATGCCATATAGTGCAGGTGAATAGGCATCATAAAGTTGATGGAAAGCAGACTGTTTTTTAGCCTGTAAGTCCTTTACTAGTTGCTGTTCTGTAGCAGAAATCATAATCAGGTTGTCAATTATTAGTGGATTGTCTTGAAGAGGTACTGTTATGAAAACTGCTTAAGTAATGTGGTTTTCATAACGTTACGTACGCAACTCCGCCAAGCATAGATTTTCTAACTTGATTAACCTGCTTAACCGTAGATGGTTATACCAACTCAAAAATTTGAGGTTGAATATATTAAGCGGTAGTCATTTATTAAGCACAACAACAGTGACACCTCTTCAGCCGCTAAATGTTTGTGTATCTGTAGTCATCTCAAAAAAAGCTCCCACATAAGCGAAAGAATATTCTTGAATTTACGCCTTTGAACGGGATGTTTCTTGTGGCATTACTCAGCATTATAGTATCGTTTCAATTGGTTGAGATTGGCCTCCGAAAAATCCAAATAGGAGAGTTTACTCGTATACATTCCTAGTACAAAGCACTCCACAAACTGATGACTTTCTTTTTTGAGAAGGTAGCCTCGCTACCCGATGATTTACGCAACTTTCCGCCGATCAGTCTTCCTGTGCCAGACGTTGGGCATCGATCGTTCTTCGTTGCTGATCTAATCTATCTAAAAGCACAGGGCAGCTATACACAGTTCAACTGGCTTGATGAACCTTCCTTCCAATTAGCACACCCACTAAAATACCATCATAATAAATTGCCCGCTCATTGGTTTCTGCGGCTTCACCGAAATTATGTTGTCAATCGCCGATTTATTGAGCAGTTATACAGTAGTCGAACGGGACTCTGGGCGCATCTGTCAACGGGCCTTTCTTTGCCCATAGCCCGCCGTCGCTGGCGGGAGGTGTGTCAGATCATGCTGGGCGATGTTCCCGTTAGTCGTTCCCTTCAGGCCTCTTTCCATACATCTTAAAGCTTACTCGTAGGCGGAGTATCTTTCTTACACTTCTCCGTGAGCAGTAGGAGTGAGCCCAAAGGCCTCTGGAAACTAATCTAAGGTTTTTCTAATCTTTCCTATAAGCCTGGCTCCTAACTTGCGCATAAAAAAGCCCTTTTAACTTACTGGAAAGGCTTCCAGTAAGTTAAAAGGGCACTTATCCTCTGGTATGATTACAACGCTGGTTGCCCTGTTCTTGCTGGGTTATCTGCTCATTACGTTAGAGCATCCCATCCGAATCAATAAAACCGCTACGGCCCTTATCACCGGAATCATTTGTTGGACTGTGTATATTCTCGCAGCTCCTAGTCCTGATCCTGTTCTGGAAGCACTCAGTCATCATCTAGCTGAGATTGCCCAAATTCTGTTCTTTTTACTGGGAGCCATGACCATTGTCGAATTGATCGATATTCATGGCGGGTTCATCATCATTACGGACCGCATTGCTACCCGAAATCCTCGCGTCCTGATGTGGCTTATTTGCGGTCTGACATTCGTTTTGTCAGCCTTGCTGGATAATCTGGCATCCGCTTTGGTGATGGTCTCAGTGACCCGTAATCTGGTTCGGCAACCAGCGCAACGTAAACTGATCGCCGGTATGATCATCATTGCCGCCAATGCGGGAGGAGCCTGGTCGCCAATCGGTGATGTGACCACCACCATGCTTTGGATCGGAGGACAAGTGACAACGGTTACGATTATGGGCCAATTATTCTTGCCCAGCCTCGTTTGCCTACTGGTACCTCTGATTATCTTGAGTTTCACGCTCAAGTCTGACGACGCAAAACAGGATGGCAAGGATCATAAATATCCTAGCCGTCCCTATATTGACCCCGTTGCCCGACGGGACCGACGCGTCATGTTTGCGGCTGGTTTATCCGCCATTATTATGGTACCTATCTTCAAATCAATTACCCATTTACCCCCCTATATGGCCATCTTATTAGCGCTGGGTCTGGTGTGGGTTGTTTCTGAGTTCATTCATGCTGACAAAGATGAGCAGGACCGACAACGCTTTTCGGTCGCTCATGCGCTGAGTAAAATTGATGTCCCGAGTATCTTGTTCTTTCTGGGTATTCTGTTGGCAGTTGGTGCGCTGGAATCAGTGGGTATATTAGAACAGGTAGCTACCGCCCTCAATGAATCGGTGGGCAATCTAGATGTGATCGTGGGCATTATTGGCGTTGTTTCGGCGATTGTCGACAATGTGCCTATTGTGGCGGCTGCGATGGGCATGTATGACCTGGCCTCTTACCCACCCGATCATAAGTTGTGGGAGTTTTTGGCCTACTGTGCCGGAACAGGTGGCAGTTTATTGGTGATTGGCTCGGCTGCAGGTGTAGCGGTTATGGGTATGGAACGGCTTGAATTTGGTTGGTATCTTCGTCGGATCAGTGGGCTAGCCCTGCTGGGTTATGTAGCCGGTGCACTCACTTATTTAGGCGTTTATGCCTTGAGCCACTAACGGAATATTACTGGACGTGTAGCTTTATGTAGAATCGACCATCGCTCCTCCTCACTAAGAACGAGAACCGTTCATTACCGTAAAGACATCGACGAATACGTTTCATGGACCGTTTGCTCGCAGGAGAATTGAATATCGTTACGGGCAAGTACGCATCATTCGTTCGTAAAATTGAGTAGAGAGCACGCCCATTTTCTCCAGAAAATCAGCGTCGCTTTCCGGCGATTTGTATTTCTTACGTAGGGTTTGTACCTCATTTTTATATTGTTGCCAGTTCTGACGCTGGGCCGGAATACAGTTCATTTTTCGCTTGATTGCCAGCTTGTCTTCGGCAGAGGCACCACTTCGATTGAGCTGATCCAGTTCAATTTCCAGTCTACGTTGTTGAATGTTCAGCTCAAGGTCGGCTAATCGATATTGGTCTTCTCCATTGCTCATTAGCTGTATCTGGGTACGGGTGGCTTCCGACGCGTCGTTGAACAGAGCCGTGTTGGCCATGCCTGCCGATAGTTGCTTCCGTATGTCGGCTTCCATACGGGCTTTTTCGGCCAATAATTCCCGCAGTCGGGCGTCCTCTTCCTGGCTGATTTCTTCCAGCTTTTCCTGCTGATGTTGAGCCTGTTCTTTCTGCGCTTCGGTTAATTTGTCAAGGATCAGATCGCCCATCGGCTTGTAAGAAGCGCCTGAAAACAAATGTGTTTTAGGGCGGAATTCAAAAAGCCGACAGCCTTTTGTGTTAGCGGCATCGTTAACCTGAAAAGCCAGATAAACATGATTGTTCATTGGGTTTCGGACTAAGCCCAGACCGCCCATGCCCGTTGCCAGATGAATACTTTTCAGGGGAGCGTGTTGACCCTCGGCAGGGCCAATGTCCTTCAGCCAGACTTGAATCTTGCCTTCATCGCTGGTGTAGTCGTACACATCCAGCGCGATGGGTGTCCGATTCCCGTTCAGCAGGGGGGCAGGCAACGTAGTGGTTTTAATTTTTCTTGCGTTTTGCCAGAACATCGTTCCTTCGTTCCAGGCATCGAATCGGGCCATGGTGGTGGTGTGCATTCCGTCGCCACTGGTGGCCTGCATCACGGGTTTGCCATGTTCGGCGCTGTTGGTGTACATCCGCTGAGTCATGTTGGGCATCCATGCCCAGAAATCCATTCTACTGTCCTGGTGCTGGCTTTCGGGTATCATCCGAGCAATATCGTCGCCGAAAATACCAACTACGCCATTCGTCATGTTCACATATTGGTAGAGCTCTCCCTGTTCACCCGACTGATCATCGGTACAGACAACACCCATAAAATGAGTAAAACGATACGTACCAGGCTGGTTGGGAATTGGATCTACGCGGGCTGCTACGGTCGGGCGGGTGAAATCAATTTCTCGAAAGCCTTTGCCCAGCTTGATGATGTCAATTTTTTGGGCCGTAGCGACCGATGTCAACAGCAGAAAGCTCAATGTCAGAAGTTTTTGCATGTTCCGTCAGGATTTAGGGCATTTGGCCAGTACCTCGGTCGCTAGTTTTTTTGCCAGAGCCTGATTCGCTTTCATGTCGGTACCGATTCGAGAAATGACCTGAAACGTGATTCGACCTTTCAGAACGATCAGCTGATGGCTGGTTAAATCCCACGTAGCCGCATCGCCTATACCAGCGATGGGCTCATAACCAGCATGGTTCATCACAACACCCGATACGGCTTTACCGGCGGCTTTGTCGCCGGGGCTTTTCTCGCTTAGTTTTTTCTCAATCAGTTCGGAGGCTTTCTGTTTTTCGGCTTCGGTGGCGGTACGGTAGAAATTTTTAAAGTAGTTCAGCGGATCGGGATGGTATTTCGGATTGACTTCATTGATCCAGCCGACGCCAATCCGATTGTCGTCGGGAAGATCTATGCTACGTCCCCCAATTGTTTGTTTCATCGTACGGCCACTGGTCCATACATATTCATACGTATCATATTTGGCGAATTTGGAGGCCGATTTGCGGTATTTCAGTTTCGCGTCCGACCAATTGCCGGTAACATGTTTCTGGATGGTTGCTTTGGGAAGAAGCTCGTCCAGGCGTGTCTGATAATCTAACAGACAGGATTGGGCGTTGCTACGTAGTAGGGACAGACTGCTCATCAACGTAGCGAACAGAAAGCGTTTTTTCATGGCGTATGAAATGGTAGAACGTATCATCCATACGTTGACTGGCAATGGACGATACTTAGTAGTGAACCGATTATCGTTTAATGAATTCGACCCGGCGGTTGCTGGCCTTGCCTTCCGGTGTTGTGTTGGGAGCGGCTGGCTCGGATTCGCCTTTGCCGTTGGTTTCCATCCGGCTTTCGTCGATACCAAATTCGTTGCTGAGTGCCGATTTAACAGCAGCCGCCCGACGTTTCGAGAGAGCCAGATTGCTGGTATCATCGCCGTCGGAGTCGGTGTGGCCAATGATGCTGACTTTAACGCCCTGATTTTCTTTGAGTACCGTGCCGATTTCTTTCAGAACGCCGAACGATTCGGGCTTAATTTTATCGGAATTAACATCGAATAGAATGCCAGTCGTACTGAATTTGCCCTCCGTACTGAGTTTAGAACGGGTATCGGGCGCACCCACCGCTACCCGAAGATTGCGGGCATAGGCCGTTCCGCTGTTGATGTAGGTCGCAAACAGGACCGAATACGTTACGTCGGCCAGAAAGGCTTTGGGGATATCCCAAACCTTCGTTTCATCAACGTAGACCTGAAGCCGGGTTTTCTGTTTCCATAACGAAATATGGTGAGGTACGCCGGTTGCCCAGGTTAAGGGCAAACTATTTTCCAGAACGCGTTCGTTGCTTTTGTCGATGACCCACACATGCGTATTGCCGCCGTCGTTGGTGGGGTGAATGTCGATAGAGGCTAGCGGCTGATTGTTAAAATGCTGATCGAATTTGAGGGTTCGTTCAGAACGGGTTGGAAAAAACACCTTTAGCCCGGACTGCATCTCACTAAAGTCTTCCGAAACCATCATGTCGAATTCCATCGTGACGTTTTCGGGTAACTCCGTAACGAATTCGGGATAAAAGATGCCATTGTTGGCAAACTGTAGCCATTTCCCCGATTGCCCGTCGATGGTGATGACTTCTCCGCTGGCATTTGTGTTCCACTTGGCCGGAAAATCGCCCACGGCATCCTGACTGAAATCCTCGATCGCAACAATTTTTTCACCTGGAACGAAATCGAACTTGCTGTAGGCTTTCAGCGATTTGGGCGCGGGCTTCGCTACGTTGGGTTTTGCTGTTGGTTTCGGATTTTCCTGAACGCTTTCTTCTGCATTGGCCGAAGGCTGATCAGTTTCTGTTGCGGGTTCATTTTTGGTTTTGGGCTGATCTTTTTTCGGTTTCTTCTTGAAAATAGTCCCGATTCCTTCTTCTAGTTTATCCAATCCGCGATTGATGCCCTGATCGATTTTCTGATTAGTGCGCCCTTCTACGTTACGTTCAACCGTTCGCTGAGGATTTTCGACCCGAACCTGCGCTGCCGCTACGTGGGCAGCCAGCATCAGGCAACCGAACCCGATTGCTTGCTTTTTCATACTCGATGGAAAGAGAAAGATAGTCTACGGGTAAAGATGACCATTCCTGATCTGGCGAATCCTGATCCGTTAATCAATAGCCCATATTGATTTGTGAGCAGGGCGTTTGAGTGAATCGAAGCGCTATGTAATGACTCAGATGGCGCTCTGAGTAAGTCAGATCCACTTTTGAGCTAGATTCGTTTTCAATCGTTGGCCATTTTGCGTAGCATTGGTATAAATCGGCAGCTTATGGTTCGAAGAGGGTTATTTACTCTAGTCCAGAAACTTTCTACTGACGGCTGGCTGGGCTTTATTGAACCAGGCATTACGTCGGCTGATATTATCGAGTTTCAGTATCGGAGCTGGATTCAGGGTGGGCTATTTTTCTTTATGATTTTCATGGGGTTGCTGTATAGCCGCTATCGTGCCCCGATCTACCGGTATTATTTTTTATACGTACTGGCCGCATCGATTTATACGCTCCTGAAAATGCGCGCCTACACGCCCCTGGGCAATTGGCTGAGCCAATATTCGTTCTTGCCTAATCAGTTTTCTGAAGCCGTGATCTGGTGCGGCATGGGGGCCTATCTGTTTTTTCTGCGCGAATTGCTTGATCTGCCGCAGCATCATGCACAAGCAGGTCGTTTGTTACGTCGAGTGGCCTGGCTTTGTATCGGTTATGGTGTTACGTATGCTGGGATTTGTGCGTTGGTCGATATTGCCTCGCTCAAAACCATTACGTTCTGGCTATCGCGGTTGATTCTGGTTCCGCTGCACATTGGCTTGCTGTTGTGGGTTGGGTTTCGGGGTCAGTCGCCCTTAAAAGTGTACGTACTGATCGGTAATGGGCTACTCCTTGTTACCAGCATACTGGCCTGGTTGCGAGCGGGTGAAGTGATTCTGAAAGGAGTAAAGCTGCCGGGTTCAGTAGACGATCTGATGCGTATTTCCTTCGGTGTTTTGCTGGAAATTCTGGTGTTTGCGCTTGCTCTGGCGTATCGTATTCAACTGCTGGATCAGGAGCGCGAAGCCAGTGGACGGGCCTACATTGCTCAGCTCGAAGAAAATCGTCAACTAATCGGTAAAGCCAATGTTGAGCTGGAAAAACAAGTGTCGGTAAAGACCGATGAAGTACTCGAAAACCAGCGATTGCTGGAGCTACAGCGCGAAACGCAGCTACGTACCAGCTTCGAAAAACGAATTGCTGAGCTGGAAATGCTGGCGTTACGTAGCCAGATGAATCCACATTTTCTGTTCAACAGCCTGAATGCGATTGAGTATCTGGTACTAAAAGGAAAGCCGAATGAGGCATCGCTGTATCTGTCCCGTTTTTCGCGGCTACTCCGTCTGATTCTGAACCACTCTCGAGAAGAAACGATCCCGCTTGCCGACGAATTGAAAGCACTGCAATTGTATCTGGATATTGAATCGACGCGTTTCGATGATAAATTTCGCTACGTGATCGAGGTCGATTCACTGGTTGATCCGGCCAGTCTGATTATTCCGCCCATGTTACTACAGCCATTTGCCGAAAATGCGATCTGGCACGGACTCATGCCCGGTTACCAGCATGATAAATGGCTGTCGATTCGGATTGGCCCAAATGAGCAAGGACAGATAGTTTTTGCTATAGAAGATAACGGTATTGGACGAGAGCAGGCACGCCAAACTAAGTCGATTACCCGCCAAAAGTCGTTTGGGCTGGATATTACTCAGCAGCGCGTTACATTGTTCAACCAGAATTATCCGTCGCAGATTGCGATTCAGATTATTGATATTCGGGCTGACTCCCGAACCGGTACGCTGGTTCGTATTACGTATCAGCCCGACGCTAAAACCGTTGTTTCTTAGGCTATTTATATGAAAGCTATTCTTGTTGACGATGAAACGTACGCCACCGAGCTACTGGAGCTCAAACTGCAGCATCTGGGCGTTGAGGTGCTGGCTAAATTTAACCAGCCCGAAGCCGCAATCGATTACATCCGGCTGGCTACGTTCGATATTCTGTTTCTGGACATTGAGATGCCCCGAATGAATGGCTTTCAGGTGTTGGAGCAATGTCCGGGTTTCCAGTTTGATGTCATTTTCACGACGGCCTACGATCAGTTTGCCATTCAGGCGTTTCAGGTCAGTGCGTTGAATTATTTACTGAAACCAATTCAGGTAGATGAATTGCAGCAGGCGCTATGGTCGTGGCAACAGCTGCAGGCGAAACATAGTCAGCGTTTGCAGCGGGTTAGCTTGCCGGACACGACGGCTGGTACGAAAAAAACACGTATCGCGCTCCCTGTTCAGGAAGGATACGAAATACTGGAAGTGTCCAGCATTATTCGCTGCATGGCTGACGCCAGCTACACGCGTTTTTATCTGAATGATGGACAAACGAGCCTGATTTGTCGGACACTCAAGGAAGTAGAATCATCGCTGGCGGGCCACGGATTTGTGCGAGTTCACCAGTCGCACCTGATTAATCCTGCTTATATACAGAAGATTGTTCGGCAGGAGGGCGGTTATCTGATCATGGCTGATAAATCACAGGTTCCCGTCGGCAAACCCAAACGCGATTGGTTGATTGAACAGTTTACTACGATTGAGCGATTATAATATGCTTCATGATTGCAAACAATCGCTAAGGAGTTTACATACTTTACTGATCAACCACTATGTGAAACTGTTATTAATCAATTGCCCGTAGATTTTAGCTTTTTATTTCAAACAAAATAGGCGGTTTCATCGGTGTCTCATAAAATGCTCCCCAAAGAGATGAAGAGAGATTTACGTATCTATAATTGGGGCGCATAAAGATTGGGCGGTTCGATAGGTTTGCCAACTTGCCGCTGACTTGGGAAATAGCTCAGTATTTGCCCCCTGACAAAAGTGGATTCGTTACGTTGTTTGGCTTCGCAGGTCTAACAATGAAAGGTAACTACATAAAACCAAATTTAACAAAAAATGAAAGTTCATTCAACCAACTATATAAATACATTTATTGAAATTGCCGAAGACTGTCCAGCTACCATGGGCGAGATTCCACCTGTGAAAGGAGATGGAAAGTCGGTTGCCAATCTTCAATTTGATTTAGTGAACAAAAATCCATATAAGTTCACTTCGGACGATGTCTTCTTCCAGGTGTACGCAGAACGACAGGACTTAGCTGAGAGCGAATTGGACGAAGCCAGAAAGCAGTTTTTTTCAAAAGGCCAACCTTGTTTCCGGGCTTCTCCATTAACAAAACGATATGGCTGGGGTGTTCATTCTGATTCGGAAGGGAAAATTGCTTTATATGGTTGTCAAACTCCAGAATATAAGGCGTTTTCAAGGAATAGCTCCTTGAAGGTCATTAAAGCGATGAAAACATCCAAATAAAGTGGGATTCGCTCCGCGAGTGTGAGCTTGTCACCCGGTTAGGAGGCTTGGCAGCCCAACAGCCACCGTGTTCGCAGGCGAACGAATCAAGGAATATCCATCTCATATATGGCTCCTTTCGTGCTACACGGATTGATGATAAGTGATGGATTTTGAACGAAAAGGCAAAACTACCCGTGATTTTCTAGTAGCATCTTAAACTTCATTTCCGTATAGGCCGGATGATGAAGTTTTTTAGCGGGTTCTTCTTGATAATCTTCACGAGTTGGCCGTTTTCGTAGAGGTATTCATCTTCCCGGTCGTTTAATTTGGCTTGATACGTACCTTTTGCGGGTGAGGTCAGCGTAAAATAATCGCCAAAATATTCGGAATAAGCCCGATTTCGACCCGTTGGCTCCGTGTAGAACATGTCAGTTACCGTATAGTCGATGCGCCGGGTTTCCGAAGCTGTACGCGTGTATTTATACTGATCAGCGGTAATCTCATAATGGTCGCCTTTCCACTCGGTTCGGGAAGAAAAATTGCCTTGGTTGGTATGAGCATCGACCGTAGAGCGAATCAATTTCCCTTGTTGAACCAGACTGATGACTTTGTAATAAATTTTAATCTTGTAAACCAGAAAATTGACTTTTACATCGCTGACCAGCGTAAAAACCACAGTTTGTTTATCACGCTGCTGCCGATTAGCAGTCATCGTACCGACCTTGATTCCGGCCATTTCAATCGCATATTCTTTCGTGTAAGTTGTATCGTGAGGAGTATTTTGTCCATAACTAACCAATGTCAACACCGTCAATAATACAAGAGTAATCAGCCCAGTTCGAAAGAAGCTACGTTCATTGTTGAATACGAAAACTGTTGTTTCCCAGCAAAATTGGACCGGGGTTAGTGTGTCGAGTGGTTGTTGAATCATTTTCCAGATTTAAAACACCTCGTGGGCAAACCGCTGAACAAATACCACATCCAACGCAGGATGAGCGAACGATATCCTGCCCACGCTGGGCATACCAGCGTACGTCAATACCCATTTCGCAATAGGTTGAGCAGTTTCCGCAGGAAATACATTGACCACCGTTCGTAGTGATGCGAAATCGGGATTTGAAGCGTTGGACAAGTCCCAGATAAGCTGCCAGCGGACAGCCAAATCGGCACCAGACCCGGCTTCCGAAAACGGGATAGAATCCGGTACCTAGTACCCCTGCAAAAATAGCCCCGATGGCGGACCCATATACCGAACGGATACTGTTGGAATCCAGAAAACCAAATAGCGATGGTTGCCCACTCCAGTACGTATATAGCACTAAAGCCGTCATCAAAACGGCAAATAGGAGTACCGAATGCACAACGATACGCTCCAACTTCCAGGTGCCTAGTCGTTTGTCGGATAGTTGTCGGTAAGGATCGCCCAGAGTTTCAGCCAGACCACCACAGCCACAAACCCACGAGCAGTACCAGCGTTTGCCGTAAAAATAAGTTAGGATCGGTACGCCAAGCAGCCAGAGGGCCGTTCCCCAGACGAGGAGAAAGACACCAAACGTACCAGCCTTAATTTTTTCATCGATTCGGTAATCGAAATAGAAACTGTAATCCAGCGGCCACATATTTTTCAAATCCTGCGCGGGCTGATGAAAGAAAGCGAGTATTTCAGGAATTAGAAACGCGAAAACCATCTGGAAAAACATTACCGAAAGTGTACGTAACTGTTGGTAGCGGTTATGTCTATACTTGACTAACATCCGTACCCCCATTACCAGAATCACTAGCGTATACAATGTACCATACACGAACCACTGGCTGGCGGGACCACCGTTCAGAACCTGACTCAGCGGGTCGAATAACAGTACCCAATTGCTCATGTACTCTGGGAAAAAATAGAGCAGGACGTAGAACCCAATCAGGAAGCCACACACTACGATGCCAATCCAGCCCCGGTTTGTCGCCGGGTTCTGATAAATGCCATTGTTTTTAATGCCGGGTAATTTCCGTTGAGTCGGCAGGATGTAGAGCAAAGCCCCGCCAATGCACAGCAGTAAAATCAGCCATAAAAACAGTTGACTATTATCCGAAAAAAAACCAGTGCTGGCGGCTTTCGTTACCTGAAAGGCATAATCCTGAATGAGTCGATTAGTCTCATTACGCTGCTTATACCTATCATTAAGCTGGGCGATAGCAACCCGATAATCCCCGACAAACCCGAACGACGCACCGTAAACCTTTCCCTGCATGGAAGCCGTAGCCGAACGAACAGCCTCTAATTGCTCTTTGCTAATGGTTTCGCTTAATACCTTGTCCGTTAGTACATATCGACTTAGGGGAAGGATCGCAATAAAGAGAGCAAATCCAATCAGAAAAGCAGTGAGACCAATACGTTGCCCGGTAGTTAGCATAGTGATAACGGATTAATACGTAGCTGAAAATAACCGATGAAACCAACCTTTGCGAGCGGGGGCGTGGCCAGTGAGTCGATCGGTATAAGCATCCGAAAATTCCGGATTGAAATCAGCCTGCCGAAACTGGCTCAGTACTTCCTCAAAAGGTGTCCGCTGCTGAATCCAACATTCGCAGATAGAATGACGCAACCGTAGCCCAAAGGCATGAATACCGACAACGGACTGATCAGTTTTTCGGTAGTTGATACGTAGACACTGTTCGCCAGCCGGATTCTCCCAATAGTAAGTTTGTTCGTTGTCGGTAAGCTGGGCGTTCATGGTGCCATAGGTCTGATATTCGATGTTGAAGAATTTGGCCGAGTTGAAAAATACACCCGGTCGGTAGGACGTTCGGGAGCCGCAGAGCGTACGAGCCAAGGTCTCGCCGTGCATCCGACCTGTATACCAGATTTGTTCGATGGGTTTGCGAAGCGCACCGTCTGTTCCTGTTATAGGTTGGCGAAACTCGTTGCAATCGCCGATGGCGTACACATCTGCTACATTGGTTTCGAAATACTCGTTGACCAAAACACCTTTCCCCAGTTCAATACCTGAATTTTTCAGGAATGCTACGTTCGGCGTAACACCTACACCAAGACCCACAAACTGACAAGGAATTTCTTCGCCTGCCTTCGTCGCTACCGCACGCACTCGTCCCGATGGATCAGCCAGAATTTCATTAAGTTCGGTTTCAAGCCGGAGGTCGACACCATGCCGAAGCAAATGACGACCGACTAACTTACCTTCTTCAGTGGGTAGTGTGGAACTCCAGTAATGTGGATCTCGCGCCAGAATTGTTACGTCAATATGCCGGGAACGTAGCATTTCGGCCAGTTCAACGCCAATAAGTCCACCGCCAACCACTACCGCCCTGTCGATATCTTTGGTGAATTGCTCCATTCGATCCAGATCAGGCAAGCCATATAATCCCTGGACGCCAGACGAAGTCAGACCAGGCCAGTCGAATGTAGTAGACGCCGAGCCAGTAGCCAGCACCAGCATATCATATTCGAGCCACTGGCCATCAGCCAGCCGAATTCGCTTTGTTGATGTTTCGACCTGCTCAACATAGCCACGTAGCAGATCTATACGATTTTTGGTCCAGAACCAGTCTTCGTAGGGCTTGGTATGAGCGTAGGTCATATGCCCCATGTAGATGTACATGAGAGCGGTGCGCGAGTAAAAGTGCTCGGACTCAGCCGAAATGACCGTGATACGTACCGTTGAATCCTGTTGGCGAACATGCCGGGCGGTTGTGATACCGGCAATACCGTTTCCGATAATGATAAGGTGCTTCATAACGGCCCATTTCAGCAGCGCTTACTGCTCGTTGAGATTCCAGTTGTAGTCCAGGAACTCTATGTCGGTCTTATCCGAAATTTTTGTGTTGGAATATTTATTGACCCATTTCACGATCGATTGACCATTTTTGGTCCAGTCACCTTTGTACCAGTTGAAATAGTTCGACAGCTGGGCTTCGTCTTTGCTGATTTTATTCTTGGACGGATTATTCAGAAAGTCACGCCCCTGATCGTCCATTTGCGCATCCAGTTTATCGGCCATGTAAGCCTCATTTCGAAGACGGGGGCATGAAATAGATGCGCAGACAAGGGCAAAGTGAATGCGAGGGTCGTTAAATTTTTTACGCAGGATGCCGTGTTCGATGTTATCGAGACTCATTTTTTCACCACCGATTGTAAAAAACTTGGCAGCCCAAGGCGTAGTCACAAACGGAATCTTGATTTTTGATCCAATATCCTTGATGCTTTTTACGGGATAATGGTCGAGGATCAGCCGGATGGTGTAGGCGTTGTAGGCATTAATCCAGTACGCCATCTGCTCGTTTTTGCTCCACGAAGCAGCCGGTGGATTTTTGCTGAGCGTAGCCAGATAATCATTCAATGCCTTCCCCTCCGACTTGAAGCCTTTATAATTGACCAAGCCTTTTTCGTTGACGTATTTTTTCAGGAGTCGGTCATAAGGGCTGTGATCCACAGGTGCTACAGTTGGCTCTGTGAAAGCAGTGGTTAGTAGACTTACTAATCCAAACAGTAGAAATTTATACTTAAGGTGCGTTTTCATAATTCGGCTTAAATTGTCTTACTCTCAGATATACGCCCCAAGCTACCGAATGGTTTTAATAATCATAAATTCAAACTCTGTCGATTAACTTTTCGTATGATAGGGTAAGCAAGCCAACATCTTAATGCTTCTATCGTCGCTGTTAACCGCCCTATTGATTTCACCTCCGTCCGACAGTGTTCCAAAAGGGTTCAGTATCTTACCTCTTCCGCTCGTTTATTATACGCCCGAAACCCGACTGGCATATGGTGTGGCGGCTACAGCTACATTCCGTTTTAAACGGGATATGGCCTTTTTGCGGTCAGATTCATCCAGACAGGCCAGAGCCGCTGTTCGTCCTTCCCAGATTACGCTGGGATTTGCGTATACGCAGAACAAACAAATATTGTTTTACCTGCCTTTTCAGATTTTTTACGACTGTGACAAATACTACGTTAATGGCGAGGCCGGGTATTATCGCTACAATTATTATTTCTTTGGAGTTGGCCAGCAGGAGGTTACTCGTGAGCTTTACGGAGTGAATTTCCCGCGGATACGTGTCAATGCGTTCCGACGAATAAGCCAGAACCTGAATCGGGGAAAGCTTTACGCAGGCATTCGGTATCAATACGAAGATTATCAGGTAACCAGCGTTGAGCCGGGTGGATTGCTGGCTTCGGGTACTGTAGCTGGAGGATTAGGTAGCCGGTTGTCGGGAGCTGGACTAGGCTTGTTTTATGATTCACGTAATGTCATTTTCTTCCCATCTAAAGGCATTGTGGCCGACATTACGTATCTAACTCACAATCAGACGTTGGGCGGCAATGTTCGCTTCGATCGCTACATCGCTGACGTATCGTCCTATCATTCGTTGAGTACCAAAGCAATCTTAGCGGTCAATTATTTCGTAAGTTTTACAGCGGGTGGGGCTCCCTTCAATGCTTTGTCATTGCTGGGAGGGACCAAGCGGATGCGTGGCTATTACGAAGGTCGATACCGCGACCAGAACGTAGCAATGATTCAGAGTGAGGTCCGGTTTGACCTGTATAAGCGTTTGGGTGGTGTGGTTTTCGGGGCCGCTGGCATTCTGGGTGATACGCATTCATTGCTACGTGTTAATGAACCTAAACTGTCCTACGGAGCTGGATTGCGCTTTACGATGAATCGTAGAGACCATCTTAACATCCGATTAGATTACGGAATGGGACGTCAATCGAGCGGTTTTTATCTGACCATTGGAGAGGCTTTTTAACTGAAAAATGTCTTCCTGCCCAGAGTGTTTGTCAGGGTCTGATAAATAGCCTATTTTACTTACTTATTGATTACCAATGACGTATAGTATTATCATTCCTACTTATAATGAAGCTCAGGCGATTGGCCGGTTAGTTCAGAATTTACTGACCCTCGGCGGAGCTTCCTTACAGGAGGTTTTGGTGATTGATGCAGGAAGTCCTGATGGTACTGCTGAGGTCGCAAGACAGGCGGGTGCTATCGTCTGGCAATCGCCAAAGCCGGGCCGGGCTACCCAGATGAATTTCGGTGCTACGTTGGCAAAAGGCGATATACTGTATTTTGTCCATGCCGACGTTGGTATCAACTCTGATTTCATTGCAGATATTGAGCAGGCCGTTAAAGCAGGTTATGAAGCGGGTTGTTATCGGTTTCGGTTCAATTCAGACAAAATTATGCTCCGCTTTAACAGTTACGGAACCCGTTTTTCAGGCATAATGAGTCGCGGAGGAGACCAGACTTTATTCGTAACTCGCTCGCTGTTTGACCGTCTGGGTGGTTTCGATGAATACTATACCATCATGGAGGATTTTGATATAATTATCCGGATTCGGAAGGTAGCGCGGTTTTGTATCATACCGAAAGACGTATTGGTATCAGCCCGAAAATACGACACCAACAGTTGGTTGCGCGTACAATTGGCGAACCTGACCGCCTTTTCGCTATTTTTTATGAACGTGTCGCCAGGCCGGATTGCCCGCACGTATAAAGCCATGTTGAATTATCGTTGATGAAAAGAACCGTACTTTTAACCGGAGCAAGTGGCTTTCTAGGGTCTCACCTGACCCGTGAACTACTGGTGCGTCGATACCGGGTAAAAGTATTAATTCGGCATCAACAGCTTTGCCCAACGCTAGCTGGGTTACCGGTTGAACACTGCGAAGGCGATGTTTTAGATACTCAGTCGTTAAAAAAAGCAGTAGCAGGTTGCGATGCAGTTGTTCATGCAGCGGCTCTGGCTCAGGTTAACCCGGCCCGCAATCCAGTTGTATGGGCTGTGAATTATACCGGAACCCAAAATATGATTGAGGTAGCCCAGAAGGCCAGCGTTCAACGATTTGTCTATGTTGGAACGGCTAACGTTTTTGGGGTTGGTACAAAGCAACAACCTGGAGACGAAACCTATCCGTTTGGGGGGGAGCGGTATGGCTCCGATTACATTGATAGCAAACGAGCCGCTACTGAGCATGTTCAGGAAGCAGTACAGCAGATTGGCCTCCCCGCGATTATGGTTCATCCAACGTTTATGTTGGGCGGATTCGATGCTAAACCAACGTCCGGGCAAATGCTTTTGGAACTCTATCGAGGCCGTGTGATGGGCTATCCAGCCGGTGGAAAAAATTATGTTCACGTACGAGACGTAGCGGTAGCCACGGTCAATGCTCTGACGCAGGGGCGATTGGGTGAATCGTACATTTTGGGAAATTCAAACATGAGTTACCAGGAAGCGTTTCAACTGATGGCAAGACGTATGAACGTATCACCACCGCGCTGGTCGATTCCTCCCAGTCTGGCAAAGCTGTATGGGTTTGGCTGTGATGCATTTGCTAAACTAACTCGCCGTCCGGGACAGCTAAATTCAGCCATGATTGCGGTGGCGAACGATGGACATTATTTTAGTTCACAGAAAGCCATCACCGAACTAAGACTACCTCAGACGCCAATTGAGGAGGCTGTAGACGAGGCCTTCAATTGGTTTATTCAAAATAACTATCTTACTCAACGTGCTCGAACTAACTAAGCCAATCGCATCGTCAGAACCCGGTGACATACAAACATCGGCTTCACCAATTGCCAGTTCGGATGGCCCCAAAAAACGCAAACCTGTAACAGCGATTGGAGGGGTGTTTGCAGGAAAAGTAGCTATTGTTACTGGCTCGGAATCGGGCATTGGAAAAGCTACTGCACGGGCCTTGGGCGCAGCGGGAGCTAAGGTAGTTTTAAATGGACGCACAACGGATCGATTGGCCAAAACAGAGGATGAACTGCTTGGCGAAGGTCTGGACGTAGTGAGTTGTCTGGCCGATGTAACTTGCTTCGATGACTGCGAACGCTTGATTGCAACTGCAATCGAAACGTTCGGGCAATTGGATATTCTGATCACGAATGCCAGTATCTCTATGCGTGCTTACTTTGCCGACATGAATCCCGACGTATTCCGGCAGGTGCTTGATAGTAACGTATACGGGACGGTTTATCCGTTGAAAGCCGCTTTGCCTCATCTGACCAAAACCAAAGGTGTCGTTACGTTCATTTCCTCTATATCTGCGCTAAACGGAATGCCCAGTGGCTCGGCTTACTGCGCCGGGAAAGCGGCAGTAGCTAATTTGGCCCACACATTACGTCTCGAATTGGCTCATACAGGTATTCAGATTGGCGTAGTACACATCGGTTTTACACAGAATGACCATGACAAACGAGTACTCGATGCAATGGGTCAACCGGTACCAATTGCACACCGTCCTCCCCGCTGGCAGAAAAGTCAGGTGGAAGTTGCCCGGATTATTCTTAAGCATGTTCGACGACGTCGGCAACGGACAGTAATTTCAGCGCTGGGCAGACTCATTGTACTAGTCCATACGCATCTACCCCGGCTAGGAGACTGGATTGTGCTCACTACAATTCGTAGACTCCGGCATTTTTATGAGTAAAATCTATTTTTAGCTTGTTCTCGTATTCTCATTAACTTAATTCAACCGGTGCGCCGGTCCGACTTTATGCAGACGTATTATAATCCTGAAGACCTCAAAAAATTTGGTAAGATTGGTGAGTTTCAGAAAGAACTGGCCGACAAGTTTTTTTCTTACTACGGTTCTGTTTTTGCGGAAGGAGCACTGACGGCCCGTGAGAAATCATTGATTGCGCTGGCGGTTGCTCATACGGTACAATGTGCTTACTGTATTGATGCATACACGTCTGATACGCTCGAAAAAGGCTGTTCGGAAGCCGAAATGATGGAAGCCGTTCACGTAGCAGCCGCCATTCGCGGAGGGGCTTCGCTGGTACACGGCGTGCAAATGATGAACAAAGCCAAAGACTTATCGATGTAAATAAAGAGCGAGAGAGGGAATAGTTAACGTAAGCAATTTTCGCTCTTTCACTCATTCAGCCTATGAAATCACTTAAAGCCAGTGGGCATCAGTTAGCCAACGTTGACGTACAACTGCAAACGCTACAAAGCGAAGTAGCCGATACGTTGCAATTGCCCCTTTTTCACCAGAAACTTCAAGCCGCGGGACTATTTCCACTAAGTACCGTTGAGCCTGCTGTTTTTCAGATAAACCTGGGGAAAATGTGTAACCAAGTTTGTCGGCATTGCCACGTTGATGCGGGTCCCGATCGGAAGGAAATTATGACCCGTGAAACGATGCAGGCGTGTTTGGATGCGCTGGCCCAAACGAATATTCCGATGGTCGATTTAACGGGTGGCGCCCCAGAAATGAATCCGAATTTTCGTTGGTTTGTGGAAGAGGTTCGGAAGCTGGGCCGGAAGGTTATGGTACGTTGCAACCTAACCATCATCGTAGCCAATCCTAAATACAATGACCTACCTGATTTCTTTCGAAAGCACGAGGTTGAAGTCGTTAGTTCGTTGCCCTTCTATAATGCCGATAAAACAGACCGACAGCGTGGAAAAGGCGTTTTTGAGGACTCTATCCGGGCGTTACGTATGCTGAATGCGGTGGGCTATGGTCAACCCGATACGGACCTGCTGCTGAATCTGGTTTATAACCCAAACGGCGCTTTCCTGCCTGGTTCGCAGGAGAGTTTGAAGCGACAGTTCAAACGGGTTTTGCAAGATGAGTTTGGCATTCAGTTCAATGACCTGTACGCCATTACCAACATTCCGATCAGTCGATTTCTGGATTACCTTATTTCTTCTGGTAATTACGACGGCTACATGGAAAAACTGGTCAATGCCTTCAATCCGGTAGCAGCTGCTGGAGTCATGTGCCGAAATACTCTGTCCATCAGTTGGGATGGGTTTATTTACGATTGTGATTTCAATCAAATGCTTGATTTAAAAGTAGCTAGTCCTGTACAGCATGTCAAGGATTTCGAGCTGAACACCTTAAATAAGCGAGCAGTGGTTATTAATCAGCATTGCTACGGTTGCACCGCCGGAGCTGGGTCCAGTTGCGGAGGTACAACCGCTTGATTTACATCTGACTGACCAGCGATCGCATCAGGCGAGTAAGATGAGGCTCTGCTGTACCCGCAGCCGCTATAATTTTTTGAATGTCGGCTTTTTCCAGGGTTTCAGGTATGCATATATCTGTAATGACCGACACACCAAAAACAGCAATTCCCATCTGATTAGCCACAATAACTTCCGGAACGGTTGACATGCCCACGGCATCGGCACCCCACTGCCGGAGCATTCGGTATTCAGCCTTTGTTTCGAGTTGAGGACCCGTTACGCTGACGTAAACCCCTCGCTGGAGACGGATACCAAGTTCATCGGCTATAGTAAATGACCGATCAATCAACGCTTTGCTGTATGGTTCACTCATGTCGGGAAAACGGTCACCAAACTCGGGAGGGTTTGGCCCTACGAGCGGATTCTGAGGGAGTAACAAACTGATATGGTCGTCAATGACCATTAAGTCGGTTGTTTGAAAAGCAGGATTTAAACCACCGGCTGCGTTTGAAACCAGCAGCGTTTGAACGCCCAGAGCATGCATGACACGTACTGGAAAGGTAATTTGCTGCATGGAATAGCCCTCATAAAAATGAAACCTGCCCTGCATCACGATTACGGGTTTGTCAGCTAATGTACCCAGAAGTAGCTTCCCTGAATGAAATTCAACCGTTGATAGCGGGAAATGAGGAATGGATTCGTAGGGTAAGGTCGTTTCGATGGTCAGCTCCTGTGCCAGTGCGCCAAGGCCTGTTCCGAGAATGATCCCAATTTGAGGGGAAAGTTGTGTTTTCGATTGAATAAACTCGGTTGTCTGCTGAACCTGTTCAAGTATGGTCATAAACGATAGTAGGGTATCTTTTTTGCAAGATACTCGTTGAGAATTAATCACACGATTTCATTAACCGATTGTTGGCTTGTTTCGTTATTATTATTCATGACACCAGAGCAACTGATTGTATTTGTCAAAAATCCTATTCTCGGCCAGGTTAAAACCCGTATCGCCCGAACCGTGGGAGACGCTAAAGCGCTCGAAGTGTACCAACACTTACTAACTTATACACAAAATTTGGCATCTGAATTTAAGGGGCGCTGTGCCGTATATTACGGTGATTTTGTGAACGCTGATGATGGATGGAATCCATTTGCTAAGTATAAGCAATCAGAAGGGGATTTGGGTGAACGTATGTATAATGCATTTGAGGAACAATTTAGAGAGGGCGCCAGAAAAGTGGTAATTATTGGCAGCGACTGTTTTGATATAACCCCCAGCCATATTCATAATGCGTTTACAGCCCTCGATACCGTGGATGTAGTTATCGGGCCAGCCACCGACGGCGGATATTATTTGCTGGGCATGAATAATCTACATCCTTTTTTATTTCAGGAGATGCCTTGGAGCCAGCCCGAGCTGAGACAGTTAACAGAATTAGCTGTTATGCAGCATGGCTTAACCTTCGCCCGACTTGATGAATTAACCGATATTGACGAATGGGCCGATTATGAGGCTTATCTTCAGAAAACAGATCAGCCGTTATGATACGTGCCCTATACTTTTCGCTTTTACCGTCACGCCACGTTTGAATCAGCCAACTATTGTCGTTATCATTCCCGCCTTTAACGAGGAGAATTCAGTGGGGAAGGTGATCCGTGAAATACCTGCTCAATTAGTACAGGAAGTTATTGTCGTCAATAATAACTCCAACGACCGTACTGCTGTCGAAGCTTCTCGCGCTGGCGCTACCGTGCTGGACGAACCTATTCAGGGGTATGGGCGGGCGTGTCTTCGGGGTATAGCTTATATTAAGCAACTTCAGCCTACACCCGACATCGTTGTTTTTCTAGATGCCGATTATTCTGATTTCCCGGCTGAACTGTCTCGTGTCGTTGGGCCAATTCTGAAACACAACGCTGATTTAGTGATTGGTTCACGCGCATTAGGCAAACGGCAGCGTGGCTCTATGACACCTCAACAGCTCTTCGGAAACTGGTTGGCTACCCGGCTGCTACGTTGGCTGTATGGAGTACGTTTTACTGATTTGGGGCCATTTCGCGCTATTCGGTTCGAGACGTTATTGAGCCTAAATATGCAGGATAAAACCTATGGGTGGACCGTCGAAATGCAATTAAAAGCCGCCAAGCTACGCTGTAAAACAACGGAAGTACCTGTGAGTTATAGAAAACGGATCGGGCACTCAAAAATTTCGGGCACGATCAAAGGCACGGTGTTGGCGGGGTATAAAATTCTGACCACCATTTTTAAGTACTGGTAGTAAGACTGAATCAGTGCTGATAATGCGCTGGAATTGACACAATGGAGCTATTCATTCTCTTTCTTTACAACCTGCTGCTTTTTCTAATCGTGCTGTTCAGTATTGGTCAGTTAGGGCTTCTTGTGCGATACGTATACGGTCGCTGGTGTCATAGAAATGAGCGCATTCCGGAGCTTGATACAGGCTGGGAGCAGTTACCTTCGATAACTGTTCAATTGCCTATTTATAACGAATTATACGTAGTGGAGCGACTGATTGATGCCATCGTTCAATTGCGGTACCCTCGCGACAAGCTGACCATTCAGATTCTGGACGATTCGACGGATGACACTACATTGCTGATTGCACAAAAAGTGAACGTCTATCAAGCAGCAGGCCATCCGCTGGTGCATATCCGCCGAACCGACCGATCGGGTTTCAAGGCAGGAGCGCTTGCTCATGGGCTTAACCTAATCGATAGCGAATACGTAGCGATTTTCGATGCTGATTTTCTACCTGACGCCGATTTTTTACTACGTGTGCTTCCCAGTTTTACGCAGCCCGGCATAGGTGTTGTACAGACTCGCTGGTTACACACCAATCAGTACTATTCGCACCTGACTCAAATTCAGGCATTTGGCTTAAATGCCCATTTTCTCATTGAGCAGTATGCCCGATATGCCACCAATCTATTTTTAAATTTTAGTGGAACAGCCGGTATCTGGCGTCGCGCAGCCATACTAACCAGTGGTGGCTGGCAGGCGGATACCTTGACCGAAGATCTGGATTTAAGTTACCGGGCGCAGCTAACAGATTGGAAAATCGTTTACCGTACCGATATCGGGGTGCCTGCCGAACTGCCTATTACAATGGATGCAATTAGGTCTCAACAGTACCGGTGGATGAAAGGGCCAGCTGAATGCAGTCGGAAGCTTTTGGGAAAGGTATGGCAGAAACCTAGCCTCTCAATCAGCAAAAAAATACAGGCCTGTTTTCATTTGCTGAACAGCTCTTTGCTGGTACTTATTCTGAGTATGGCTATGCTGAGCGTACCCGTCTTATGGATTCATCATCGCCATCCCGTCTGGGCAGCTACCAGCTATCAATTATCAAAATTATTCTTACTGGCTACCATCATTTCAACCATTTTTTATGGGATTTCCTATTATCAAGCTGAGATAAAACAAGGACTTACTGGCTATCAAACAAAAGGAAATACCCTTAGCCGAATAGTTCGATTTTTTTGGCTCTTTCCAACCTTTATTTCCATCATGCTGGGTTTGTCACTACACAACAGCCTGGCCGTTCTGGAAGGCCTATTTGGGAAAAAAACGCCCTTCATTCGTACTCCAAAATTCAACAGTACGACAAAGGTCATCGACTGGAATTCAAATGTTTACATAAAGAAAACATTCCCCAAATCTGTTTTTGGGGAAATTGCACTTGGTCTGTATTTTCTGGCGGGGCTCGGTTTAGGTTTATATTTACACGATTATTCTATGAGTATTCTGCATAGTCTGCTGGTTGTTGGCTATGGGTTGGTGGCCAGCTATACTCTGGCGCATAGCTGGACCAGAGAAAGGAACGTAGTGCCAAACGTGACAGTTCTACAGCCATGATTACGCCATTCCGAATTGGCTGGTTATTTCTTTCACTAGCTCTGTATACCCTGATCGGATATGGGCTTATCCGGCCACAGTTTAACCTTCTAATTCTGTTATACGGACTTACCTTTTGGGGATACGTTTGGATTACCAGGCCGCTGTGGACAGTCTCAAGTCAAACATCACTCACGTTTAGCCCCCAACCTGAACCCGATCGATTTCTCTTTCTGGCAGCCATTTTATTCCGGCTAAGTCTACTAGCAGTCATTCCTAACCTATCAGATGACTATGTTCGATTCATCTGGGATGGACATTTGGTTGCCAACGGTTATAACCCGTATCTTTATTTACCCAGCCAGATTATCAATACCCCTTTATCGGTAACATTTGGACTAGCCGAATCGCTATATCAAGGTTTAAATTCTCCAAATTATTACACAGTTTATCCCCCAGTCAATCAGGCATTATTTGGGCTTGCGGCATTGCTCTCGCCCTATGATTTGCCAGGCAATCTGATTGGGTTACGTATACCGATTCTGCTGGCAGAATTTGGTACGTTGTGGTTACTGCCTCAGCTCCTGCGTCGATTTGGAAAAAACCCCAATTTGGCCTTGCTGTACGGCTTGAATCCACTAGTGATTCTAGAACTGACGGGCAACCTTCATTATGAAGCTGTAATGATTTTTTTCGCGCTTTTAGCCGTTTGGTCTTATCAGCAGAAACGATGGGAGATATCAGCAGGTGCATTAGCCCTGAGTATTGGCACGAAGCTGCTACCATTACTCTTTTTTCCAGTGTTAATTCGATACGTAGGCTGGAAGCGAGGACTCGTGTACGGTTCAGTTACCTTGGGTATAGTCGGAATGCTTTTTCTGCCATTTTTTGATACAAACTTGGTAGTGAATCTATTTGCAAGTCTTGACCTTTATTTCCAGACGTTCGAGTTCAATGCCAGTATCTACTACTTAATTCGGGCAGTCGGCTACTTACTAACGGGCCACAGTATTATCAAAACAGCTGGTCAATTCCTATTTATTCTTACCGCCTTTAGTATAATTGCCATTGCTGTCTGGAGCCCATCGAAGATATCCTCTCGTAAACTATCGATTCAATTAATGCTAACGTTGAGTTTATACTGGCTGTTGGCCACAACAGTTCACCCTTGGTATATAACTTCGCTGTTGGTAGTAAGCTCATTTACAGCTCTTCGGTATCCATTTATCTGGTCGGGACTTGCCATCCTATCTTACGGTGCTTACCAGACGTATCCATATAATGAGAATTTACCACTTATCTGTCTGGAATACGGGATACTGATTGGATTTGTATTGTATGAATGGAAAAGGCTAAATGGCAGAAAGGAGTCAGATGAATTTGAAACTTTAGAGTATTAACAAGTCCGTCCTAACACTATCAGCAATACTGAAAAAGGCATACCTTGAATACATATTTAAATTTTACAGAACGCACGACCTGTTATCTAGGATATTATCCAGTAATATCCTAGATAACAGCTATTTTTTTAGTCGATTGCCAAATACACTGATTAGCTGTTCTAATAACAAACCCCAGTTACCCACACTCCATGTGTTTTTAGCTACTAATTTTTGACTGATAACGTAAGTGGATTTTAGAAATTCCTCCTCATTGACATAAGGCCCGTAGGCTTTTAAATGACCGAGTATGGTCTGATGCAGTGTGTCCAGTAAGGTAAACCGCTGAGCTCGTTTAGTTACCAATGGAGGATACTGCATAAGCCCTGTTATTAGTGGCCAGTTACGTTCCCAGTTTTCCACCAGCATAGGATACCGCTTAGCCCATTCGGTTTTGAAACCTTGCCATATCTCGGTTGCCTGAGTCTCATCCGTGATAGAATATAAAGAACGTAGTATCTTAATGGCAGCCACTTTGTCTTTGCCGATCAGAGAGTGTAGTGTAGTCCGCATCTGAAGCATCACACAGCCATGTACATGCGTTTGGGGATAAATTTTCCTAAAGGCTTCCCGGAGACTAACTGGCTCCTCGCCACAGGCAATCAGTATATCCTCAACTCCACGCTCCTGTAGATCAGATAATATCATTGTCCAAGTGCTGGATAAATCGTGAGCACCAGCGTAGTAGCCTAGGATATCCCGCCTGCCCTGCAAATCAATTGTAATAACCACATATACTGGCCTATTAGATGAGTGGGTACTATGCCAGAATTGAAAAGGTAGACTTGCCACCCACAGAAAAGTATAGATGGGATGCAGGGGGCGTTTATGCCAGGCTTCTACACGAGGCAAACCTTGATCGGTAATCCTCATCAGAACGGTCATCGACACAGGCCACCCATGCCAGTTAAGCTGACGTCGAATGGATTGGTAGGGTACCCCTTCATAGAAGTTTTCGTTCACAAAGTGATCTGCCTGTATCCCAAAAATGGCTGGTTGATCAAGCAAGGTAGCCTCTAGTGTATGGTTTGCCAAAACAGGAGCATTCTCGTTGGCTTCGACGGACTGATCAGATTCTACTTCTGTCACCGCTGCCTCTATTGGACTCGCTGATTCGTCAATAGAGGCAACGAGTTGTTCATCTCCCTGAAGAGCCGTTTCCAGCAAGTCTTGCATCACAGGCCCTAATACTGCTTTGATGGAGGCCATATTGATGGGCCCCATTCGCAACTTCTCAACCGCCTGTAGGCGAAACTGCTCGTAATCAAATTTTTCTCCTGAAGCCATCTTGAAAGAAGTCATCACCTTGTGCAAAGTGGCTGACTGTAAATCGCAAAAGTTTGATCAAATATAGAAGTAAAGGACTGTTAAGGACATGTATGTCCTTAATGTTTTTTTAGAAATTATGATTCTTTGCCCTGTGATAGGGATACGAGACAAAGAATTCATAAAACTCTTTGGGGTGAGTGTCCGCCAGAAGCGGCAACAAAAAGGACTTTCTCAGGATGAATTGGCATATCAATGCCAGGTAGATGTGCGTCAGATTGGTCGAATTGAACGAGGGGAGATCAACACCACGATCAGTACGGTCCTTGTTTTAGCTCGTGCGTTGGAAGTGAGTATAGCCGATTTATTTGATTTTCCCTTACCGCCAACCGGAGAAGACATTCAAGGCCAGTAATTGCTTTAGAAGGGTTAGTGCCCCAAGATCGGTAATAATATTTATCTAGGCTGATGAAGTTATACAGATATAGCCTGGGATGCGAACTAAGCTAATCGCATCAATTTAACTCTCAAACATTTAACATTTGTACAGTTAACTCTAGGCGATATGATTTGTGTGGTGAGGGGAGCGAGACATATTACACATGATGTTAAAGGTAGTCCCCGAAAATTTCCCTCAGATATAATAATGGATGTTTGCAAATCTGTTTGCAAATAAAAACAGAAAGGAGTTGCACAATAGTGCAACTCCCTGATTATTAGGCTCCCGAAGCTGGGAACCCGATTTTCCTCTTTCAATGCACTCAGGCCCTGTTTTGTGTAAAGGTACTGGTTTTGGGACTGGTTTTTGTGCAGATAAGAGGATTTATGCCACGAACCGAGCACGTAACCCGATCTGACAAGTGACCCGCTTAGGCCAGTTTCAGAACAACAGTTGCTGATGGGTACAGCTCGATTACCTTGCCAGTAGTGAGATACTTAGGCTTGTAGCCAATGGTCTCCCGTTCCTGCTCAGTAGCTATTACCATTGCTTCGCTCTGTTTTCTGATTTCTTCCCAAGCTGCGGCTTGATCACTTGACTCAAGCTTTGATCCTGGATGGTCTGTAAGTAATCCAGATTTCTCCAATATGGATATACTTAAGCGCTCATTAAGCTTACGTAGGCGTATTGTTTCTTCCCTTTCACTTTCGAAAAGCTTTTTATAATCAATGTTTGCCACCTCAGGCGACGATGTCCTATTTACGCGAAGCATCTCACCTTGCCCTGTTGCAAACCAATCCAGGCTTATTCCATACTTATCAGCCACCTCGCATAGCCCATCATAAGCCGGAGCAACCTCGCCGTTAGCCCATCGCCCGTACTTGACGCGACTGCGCTTGATAATATTCTCATCTTCCGTTGAGGCCATCTGAACTGCCAAACGATTTGTGTTCAATTTAAACTCTTTCATGAACTGCTTAAATCGCTCAGAAAAGCCACTTTCTGAAATTAACTTCTCGTTCTCCATAAATTAAGCATCTAAAAGGTTGCTAAAATGTATCTTTATAGTTTTATTTGCTAATCATTAAGTCCCTAAGGATATATGAATAATTAAGCCTTTGATACAAAGCAACAAAAAAGTCATGGAAAAGCAACAGTTATGCGACAGAAAATTTGATAATGGGTTCCAAAAGATATTTAAACGGTATCCTTTGCTGAAGAGCAAATACGTAAAGGGTGTGATAACTCACCTCCAATTGATACCTGGCGCGCATGTATATGATAGACATCAAATACGCAGAGTCATTAATGATGAAGCTCCATTAAACTCAGATAACAAGGTAATTAGAGATGCCTTCCTGAATCGTGCTGCCGAGTTGATTCCCGACTTCAATCTGAATTAAACTTCAAATGGCTGATTTTAGTGGAATCTGGCTATCTAAGCCAGTATTAGAGCTTTCTGACCTCAACCTGACCGATAAGGTTGTGCTGTGTCAGGTTATTACCCTTTCAAGGGAAAACGAATGCAACGCCACCAATAAGTATTTGGCTGGGCAGATCGGCACGACCGTTACGTCGATAAGCCTGATTCTTAAAAAGCTTTCCCAGAAAGATTACATTCATATTGAGGATGGTAAAAACGAAGGGAATAAACGGCAAATTTACCCCTCTTTAAAATCTTTAAATACCCTATTTAAAAATCTTAAAGAGGGGGATGCTGCCTCTTTAAAAATCTTTAATACCCTATTTAAAAATTTTAAAGAGGCTCTTATAAAATTTGAAAGACCCTATTTAAAAATTTTAAATACCCTCTTTAATAATTTTAAAGAGCTTATATATAGGATTGAAAATAAAAGAGAAAATAAAGAAGAAAGTAAAATAGAAAGAGTATTTAAAAAAGTAAATGGCGCTACCGCGCTGTTTCAAACCATCCTTTTAATTTCTGGGGGTGTGTACGAAAATGAGAAAACGTACAAAGCTTTCTTAAAAGCCGAACGTAAAAAGCCTAAACCCCCCAGTTCCGGGCCGCCCCAATTTCCCGAAAACTGGACACCATCTATGCAATCGATTTACAGCGAAAGATGGATTCCGTTCTACAGAAAAAAAGCTGGACGGAATATGCAACCTGATTCGGTTAAACTTCAACTCGAAAAGTTATCTGTACTGAATGAGGTTCAATTGATCGCCTGTATTGAAAATTCGATTGCCAACGATTATCAAGGCTTATTCCCAGACAAATACAGAACATACCATGACAACCCTGCCAAAAACGCCATCAATGGCAATGCCAGCGCCAACAGCAACCCTTTCGGACAGGGAGCCATCATTCCCACAGGATCAACTTACCGACAACAGTCTTTCGGTAGAAGAAAAACCGTGGACGGGCATCCCCAGCCAGCAGGATCAGGAACGCTACAATGAAAATCACCGTCGGGCAATGGAAAAGCTATCCCGTAACGATTCATTCTTTCAGCCAGTCGATTACAGTAAGCTAACCGAAAAGGGGAAAGAGGACAGAGAGCGTGTTGCAGCCGCTAATCATGTCCCGACGCAATTAGAAGCCATTTTAGGGCGTTTGGAATCGTCAGTTCGTGCAAATTACCGTCGGCAGGTACTTGGTTTCGATATTGCCTGTCAGGTAATCAAGCGGACGTTCGAAATCGAATTGTCCAGAAAAAGTAAGGAAATCGACCTCAGCGACGAGCAGATTATAGTACTGGAAAATATCATTAGGTATTTCATCGGTGCGCCTAATTCACCCTATCCGCTTCATAAAGGACTGTTTCTGTATGGCGGTTACGGAGTAGGTAAAACGTTTCTGTTTCGAGCAATGCAGACGCTTTGCCGAATTGCGCCAATTCCAGATATGCAGTTTGAAGAGATTTCGACCAAAACCTTTGTCACTGCTTGGAAGAACTTTAAGGACAGTAAAGAGAAAAAAAATAACCCAGTTCTTCAATACAGCCGTGGCAATCTACTACTCGATGATTTAGGAGAAGAGGTGCAAAAAATCATGTCATTCACCAACGTCGAAAATCCGATTGATGAGCTATTATCTGAACGCTACGTGGCTTTTGATCGCTATGGGCAGGTAACACACGTCACAACGAATTTAGGACTTGGAGACAGCGAAAACGCACTGGAAGAGCAGTTAGTTAAGCTTTACGGCAGTCGTATTCTCGACCGATTCAACGATATGTTCGAGGTTATTCTTTTACCCGGAGATAGTAAACGCGGATGAATACGACAAAAACTTGCTCAAAATGTTCTTACGAAAAGCTATTGACTGAGTTTCACAAACAGAAGCGAGGTAAATACGGAGTGAGAAGTATTTGTAAAACCTGTAGCGCCAATCATAGAAAAGAATATTGCAGCAATCCTGAAATTAAAAAGCGGCATAGGTTAGAGCAAGCGCAATGGCGTAAAGATAATCCTAATCGAGCAAAAGAAATAAACAGAAAATCGTGGCGTAAGCATAGCGCAACTCTTAATAAAACAAGGCGAGAGCGATATGTAAGCGATCCAGATTTTCGCGCAAAAAGCATTGAATATGATAAACGTTACAAAGAAAGTGGTCGAAGGAGCGCAACAAACAGACTAAACCCCAATCATCGATTGCGAGCAAAAAAGTTTAGACAAGAGAACAAGGAGCATGTATCTCAAACTCAAAAACAATATCGAAAACGCATTTGGAATCCTCACGAAAAACTACTTCGCCTACAACTTGATAAAAGCTATGTCGTGCAGGTCATAAAAAAACAAACACATTACGCACTTAAGACCGAAGAAATACCAGAAAGTTTAATCGAATTGAAACGGCAAACAATTGCCTTAAAACGTCAACTAAAAAAACAAATCCATGAGTAAAGTAATGCCTAACTACGAATTGCAAAATGACATCGATCTAAGCAAATTTTTATTGGGTGCCATTCGTGATGTCCGCAAAAATGAACTTGACCTTGACAAAGCTACTGTTATCAGTCAACTAGCGGACAAATACACTAAAAATGAAATAATGCGTTGCTTAAAAGCCAAAATTCAGAAGAAAGAATTATTAGATATACCTGGTGAAGTGAATAAATTATTAATGACAAATGCAGGATAGTATTCCACAGCCTTACTATCTAGAACATGCCGACAAATGGGCAAAGTTCGCCATTGGCATTGATCCAGATAAGGATAAAAACGGCGTAGCCCTCTGGCATCGACCTACCCAGAAGCTGATCAAACTGGAACGGCTCACGACGCCACAAACGGTTTTGCTCTGTATTGATTACAGGGAGACTGGTTTTGTTTATTTGGAAGCCGGACACTTAATCAAACATATCTGGGGATTAGACCCAAAATGGAGTTCGGCTAAAAAAGCGTCGGTAGCACGCGATAAAGGCGTTAATCATGGGTTCGGACTATCAATCAAACAATGGCTAGAGCACTACATGATTGCTCATGCTGAGGTGTTGCCAGAAAAGAAGTGGACGCCCGAGTATTTTAAAATGATTAGCGGTTGGGAGACGAAAGATCAGGAGTTAATTGATGCAGGCAGGATGGTTGTCGGCAGATGAGAAAAGAACGTAAAAAAAAGAAAGGTTTTCAGTAAAAGGTTTAGGTTGAGTACAGAAAAGCCCCGACGGTATTGTGCGGGGCTGATTCTTTAAGTAAAACAAGTTCGCATAAATTTCATTCCAAATTCAGTTACCTCAATTGATGCGCGCGTTTGTTTTATTTCTTGATGTGAAGGCTTTTGAATGTTTAAGTGATTTAAAAAATCACTATGTATTGCATTAATTGCATTATACGGGGCGTCGTATAATATTTGTTGTGGCAACATATCTGCTATAATACCTAGTGCAATTAGGTTTGAAATATAAAATGAAATATTTTCTGGGAATTGCAGACTACCTACGATTAGCGAAAGATCTGTTAAGTATCTTTCAACGATAATTTGATGTTTCGTTAAAACATGCTCTTTATATAAAATTACATATGCAAATCGAAAAAGTCTTTGTGCGTAGATGAGCCTAATAATTTTTGCTTCATCGGCGGAAATTTTTTCAATTAGGCTTACAAAATTGGGGTGAGCCTGAGAAATAGTATCTACATTGCTTGCTTTATTAAGTAGATTAATAAAAAGCTTGGCAATGTCTTCATTGGTGATGTAGGTTAACTTTTCAAAAGTAGGAATCAGTAATTCCGGTGGAGTTTCAATTCTTTTTGCTTCCGGAATGCTTTCAAAAGATTCACTTAGTAATTTTAAATTACGCTCAAATTCCATACGTCTTTTTGCATTTGATAGTCGCATAGGATAAGAAAAACGCAACGCGCATTCTATAAGATCACCAGCAAAAGTACCTAAATGGGAGAATGATTTCTTAATTAGGTCATTGTAAATATCTTTCGAAACTTCCGTTAAAGCTTTACCAGCTTCTTCGCCAAAATCAGCCATATATGAATACGTTATTATTATTATTTGGAATTGCGGATGCTGCCGTTGGCCTATTCGTTTATTATGGGACACTAACTTCCGATGACAATAAATCGCCAGCCAGATTGGGGGCAACAATCATGACGTTTTTATTGCTTGGGAGTGCTGGCTGCTTGATAGGTGCGGCACTCTATTGATTGTTAATTTCTTACTTCCCAAATACCTAGCCAGCCACTCGCTGGCTTTTTCTTTTCAACCTACACCATTTTCCCGGCTTTGTCAAAGTACCGTATAATCAATATAGTTCTTTATAGTTATATTTTTTGTATCTTAATTGTTGCATAATTGAATCTTTTGCGTACATTTGTACAGTCAATCAGCAACAGAGAGCACTCCCCACGAAAGTTGCAACGTTGCTGAGCGATACAAACGATACTTCGCAACTATCATTATGCAACATCAACCCTTACCCGATTGGCTAATCAATCCTTTGCTTGATGCAGACTGGACTGATTTGTCAGATACCTGCAACTGGGCGGCTGGCCTGTTTGCGAAATATGATTTCTCTCTTGAGATATATGCCATACCAGCTAAAGATTTCCCCTTTGAACGATATCGGCTATTTGTTACGACCGATGGCTCCACTTACGTAGCTGGTAAACAAGCATGGCTAGGTGTTGATATTGCTGGACTCGCGGAAGAATTGTTAAACGATTTGACGAAAGAAAATGAATACTAGCCCCACCAAAACCGTTACCACCACCTTGTTCGTGATGCCACGTAAATCAGGCAGGTTCGTCAAAGGCGAAACACTAACCTATGAGCCGGATATGTTTGGCCCGGCCTATTCGGTGGAGTTTGTCCGCTACTACGGTGACAACGCGTTTTTCCTGCTGGATGGGGAGGTAAAAGAAGATTATTACTATAAACTCTCTCGCTAATGGCAACCCCTCAACAACTCCCGACATTCCGGCGCGGTCAGACCGTCAGTATCAAGTCGCATAACGGCAATAAGATTATCGCTACGTATCAGCACATCGTCAACGGTCAGGCAGTGGTATTACTAAGAGGCATCCCGTTTACCTGTCACCCTTCGCAACTGTCGTAACATGGAACTGACAACACTAACCGCACCCATAACGCCCTCAGAATTAGAATGGCGTGTACAGTCCCAGACCAAAGACGGACAGAAAATTATCGTCGTGCATAAATCCTTATCAATCATGCCAACTTGGTTCAAATCGAAATACACCTACTCCGAACCTATTGACGATTCAACGGTAGGTACACGTAATCAGGAGTTTAGTCGGGTAAAACCTAAAACCTGTACGTTACTGGTCGATGCTGTAAGCTTCACTGATGCAGAGTCTCGCACCTACGAGTACATTCCTACTAACCATACAGACTCCGCCATCACTACCATTGCACGGCAGAAATATGCAGATGTTGTTCAATACGACACGGGTAACGACTGGTACGATGTGAAAGTAGATTTTCTGGTGGAGGATGAACGGACGGGTAAACAGAAACGACAAAAGACCAAAATGCTGGTCAATGCAGACAGTAATCAGGAAGCTCTGCAACGTGTAACGGAAAGTTTAAAATCTGCGCTCGATCCGTTTGAAATTACGCACGTTGATAAAACTGATATTCTGGAAGTGTTATTCTATTCAGCCCCAACTAACTAACCAATTAGCAACGAGAAGGGCACGAAGCAATGGGCGGTGGATTCTGCCGCCTGTTCTTAGCTCTCTGGCAAGGCAGTGGCCTAACCCATAAAATGATAGTACTCCATCTCCTCATTCTCATCGGCGGCATTATGCTGATTGGCCTATCGGTCGTAATCGATGAGTGGTTAGGGGAGCAATAAATCCTCCCCCGGCTGCGGTGGTCGGGGGATAAACGAAAGCAACTAACATTCTCACCATGAAAGGATTTAAAGTTTTC